>NZ_CP011971.1:2792934-3467246 GCF_001579945.1 Steroidobacter denitrificans
CGGAGCATAGGGCACGTCCACGTAAGTGCTTGGATCCAGTCCATTGTCGAAATACCACGCGGGATTATTGAACGGCTGCCGGGCCTCACGCAGCCAGAACAGATCCCGATCGATCACGCTCACGATATAGTCGCGCTGAAAATCCTCCTCGGGAGACAGGGTCGAGGCCTGAAACTGCGCCGCGCGAGTCCTCGCCTGCTCCAGGCGGGCAATCTCGCGCCCGATGCCCGCCGCGCTCCAGTCGGGCATCTGGCCATCGAACTCATGGCGCCCCTGGGCGGCTGCGAAGCTGGGATTGGCGATGAAATAGGCGTCGATGAAATCATCGACGAAGCGGCCCCACTCGACATTGACGGCGGACGCAGGCGCCGGCGTGACCTGCGTGGCAGGGTTCTGAGACCGCTCGCAGCCCGTTGCACCGGCCAGGGCGAGCAAAACGACGATGAACCAGCACGGCCGGAAGGACGGATAGCACGCACGGAAATGCATCATGAGAGCAGCCTCGGGGCGCCGGCGGACAGCCGCAATGATACTCGGGCATCCGCCGAATGCCGTATCGCCGTCGTCACCGACTTCAACAACAACGCTGAACGCCGCTCCATTTCCGGCGCTGTTCGCTCAGATAGAACGCACGCCGGGTCATCGCCGGTGCATGTGGATGCGCCGTGCCGTGATAAGCAAGATAACGCTCATAGGCATCGTCGCCGGAGAGTTCGCGGACGAACTCCCACAGCCGGCCAATGATTTTTTTCATGCCATGCACTTTTTCATACCCCGCCTCGCGATGATCCAACCTCGCGATCGCGCCGGCCATCCACTCATGCCTGCAGCGCCGCTGCGGCCGGCGTCTCGGAACTGGGCAACACCGGCAACCCCCTCACCACGCGCACGCAAACACGCGCGGTATCGGCGATGACCACCCACAGGATCATGGTCAGTAGGATGGTCAGAGCGGCGTCGAGGCGCTGATTGAAAATCAACTGCGGCGCCACGGCAGCCTGCTCCGCAGACAGCGTCCCGGCGGCCAGCTGCGCTGCTGTATGATCGGCGGCCGCCAGAAAGCCGATGCGCACATCCTCCGACACGATCTTTTGCCAGCTCGCCACGCTGGTGACCAGTGTCAGCCAGGCCAGCGGCACACCCGTAATCCATGCGTAACGCAGCTTGCCCTGCTTCACCAGAATGCCGGTGCAGATGCACAGCGCAATCCCCGCCAGGAGCTGATTGGAGATACCGAACAGCGGCCACAGGATATTGATACCGCCGTTGGGATCGATGACGCCGATATACAGAAAGTATCCCCATCCCGCGACCATCAGACCGCTGGAAATCAACACCGAGGGATACCATGAAGTTTCTCCCAGCCTGGGCCAGAGGTGCGCCAGCGTATCCTGCAACATGAAACGCCCGACGCGCGTACCGGCATCCAGGGTCGTCAAAATGAAGACCGCCTCGAACATGATGGCGAAGTGATACCACAAGGCCATCAGGCCCTGGCCGAACGCGGAGGAAAGAATACTGGCCATGCCGACGGCCAGCGACGGCGCCCCGCCCGTACGGGCGAACAGCGTGGACTCGCCCATTTGCGCCGCGAGATCCCGCATCTGTTCCACGCTGACCGGAAATCCCCAGCTCGAGATCGTTTCCACCGCCGCGGCCTCGGTGGCGCCGAGGATGCCCGGAGAACTATTGATCGCGAAAAACACGCCCGGCTCCAGCAAGGTCGCCGCGATCATGGCCATGATGGCCACGCCCGACTCCAGTATCATGCTGCCATAGCCGATCATGTGTATATCGCTTTCGCTGCTGATGAGCTTCGGTGTCGTGCCGCTGGCCACGAGCGAATGAAAGCCGGAGACCGCGCCGCAGGCGATCGTGATGAACACGAACGGAAACAAACTTCCGCCGAAGATCGGTCCCGTACCATCGACGAATTGCGTGATCGCGGGCATCCTGATTTCAGGGCGCATCGCCACGACAGCAATCGCCAGCAGAATCACCGTACCCAGTTTCAGGAAGGTCGACAGATAGTCACGCGGCGCCAGCAGCAGCCACACCGGCAGCACCGCGGCGATGAAGCCGTAGCCGATGACGAACCATGCCAATGTGATGCTGTCGAGATCGAACCAATGTCGCAGCCCCTCATGAGCGTCCACGGCGCCGCCGCCGACCACGGCCAGCAACAACAGCGCGACGCCGATGAACGAGGCCTCCAGCACCCGGCCCGGACGGATGCTGCGCATGTACAGGCCCACCAGGATCGCGATCGGAATGGTCGCGAACACCGTGGAAGTGCCCCAGGGACTGTGCTTCATCGCGTTGACGACCACCAGACCGAGCACCGCGATCAGGATGACCATGATCATCAGCGTGCCGAATATGGCGGCATAGCCGCCGACGGGCCCGAGCTCATCGCGCGCCATCTGCCCGAGGCTGCGTCCATTGCGGCGCATGGAAAGGAACAGCACGGTCATGTCCTGAACGCAGCCGCCCAGTACCGCGCCCACCAGGATCCACAGCGTACCGGGCAGATAGCCGAACTGCGCCGCCAGTGTCGGGCCGACCAGCGGTCCCGGACCGGCGATCGCGGCGAAGTGGTGACCGAATACCACCCAGCGATTCGTCGGTACGAAGTCACGGCCATTGTTCAGGCGCACCGCCGGGGTGACGCGCGCCGGGTCCAGCACCAGAACCTTCGTCGCGATCCAGGCACCATACAGACGATAACCGATGGCGTAGACGCAGGCCGCCGCCACCACGATCCATATCGCGTTGATCGACTCGCCCCGATGCAGTGCCAGGCCGCCCACGGCAAATGCACCGATGAGGGCGACCAATGCCCAGACCAGTCTTTTCATCAAGATAGGCGCCGTTCGATCCGGTTATCGCCCCGTATAGTTGGCTGCTCTCTTGCCGAGAAAGGCATCGACCGCTTCGGCGAAGTCGGCCGTGCGCGCGCATTCGGCAAAGGATTGTCGCTCAGCGGCCAATTGCGTTGCGAGATCATTGGCAAACGACTCTCGCAGCAATTTTTTCATCTTACCCATCGCAATCGGCGCCTGCCTTGCCAAGCGTGTCGCCAGCGCCTCGGTCTGTTCTTCCAGTTCCTCCTTGGCGACGACGCGATTCACGAGTCCGAGGCGCAGTGCTTCTGCGGCATCGATCGTGCCGCTTAACAGGGCGATCTCCGTCGCCTTGCGCAACCCCACCACCCGCGGCAATGTCCATGACGCGCCTAAGTCGCTGGTCGTGGCGAGATTGCAATACGCCAGATTGAAGCGCGTGTCATCGGCGGCAATCGCCAGATCACAAATCATGGCCAGGCTGAAGCCCGCCCCGGCCACCGGCCCGCGCAGGCTGGCGATGACCGGCGCCCGCAGGCCGGACAGCAGCAATACGCCTTCATGCAGCGGATCGATCAGCGTTGCGGCGACGCCCGCGGCGTCGGCCTGGAATTCCTTGATGTCTCCACCGGCAATGAAGGCACGGCCTTCGCCGCTCAACACCACCACGCGCACCTCGGGATCGGTGCTGATCGCCGTGCATGCGGCCTTGAAATCGCGCGCCATGGCGGCATCGATCGCGTTCAGCGCTTCCGGACGGTTGAAATGAATCCTCGCGATATGGCCATCGCGCCGATAGATCAGGGACGGGGACGTCTGGGTCATGAAAAATAATATCGACTCTGAAGGCGATCACGCCACGCACGGCGAACGATACGCGCGGCAAGGGGTATCGATCAAGGCTGGACGCCGGCCCATCGAACCACCGTACCGGGCCACACCCAGTCCTTCCGTGCGAATCTCCGGCCGGCGCCCGGTCATGAGGTCGGCAATCAGCCGGCCCGATCCGCAGGCCATGGTCCAGCCCAGCGTCCCATGGCCGGTATTGATGAAAAGATTCCGATACGGACTGGCGCCGACGATCGGCGTACCGTCGGGCGTCATGGGCCGCAAACCCGCCCAGAACTCGGCTCGAGACAGTTCTCCAGCCTCCGGGAACAGATCGCTCACGACCTTCTCGAGGGTGGCTCGCCGGCGGCGATCCAGTCGCAAATCGAAGCCGGCGAGTTCGGCGATGCCGCCGATGCGGATGCGATTCCGGAAGCGCGTGACCGCGACCTTGTAGGTTTCGTCCAGCACGGTCGAGACCGGCGCGGCGGTCTCCTTCACGATCGGCACGGTCAGCGAATATCCCTTCACGGGATACACGGGTATATCCAGGCCCAGCGGCACCAGCAGCGCCCGTGAATAACTGCCCAGCGCCATGACATAGGCATCCGCGGTCAACAGCTCATCGCCGATGCGGATGCCGCTCACCCGATTGCCGCAGACACTCAGGGCGTCGACGGCTCGGCCGAACCGAAATATCACGCCGAGCGCCGCGGCCCTTGCCGCCAGTGCCTGCGTGAACATATGGCAATCGCCGGTTTCATCGTTCGGCAGACGCAGTCCGCCTGCCAACCTGGATTGCACGCGCGCCAGCGCCGGCTCGACGGTTGCCAGCCGTTGCCCATCGAGCAACTCGTAGGGGACGGCATACTCGTCGAGTATCCGAATATCACGGCGCGCCGCCTCGAACTGCGCCTGGGTACGAAACAACTGCAAGGTACCGCCGGTACGCTGTTCATACCGGATATCGATCTCGGCGCGCAGTTCCCGCAGGCAGTCGCGGCTGTACTCCGCCAGCCGCAACATTCGCCCCTTGTTCACCGCATAACGATCCGCCGAGCAATTGGCCAGCATGGCAAGCAGCCACTGCAGTTGCTGTAGTGAGCGGTCCGGGCGGATGACGAGCGGGGCATGACGCTGGAACAGCCATTTAAGCGCCTTGAACGGGATGCCGGGCGCCGCCCAAGGTGTCGAATAACCCGGCGACACCTGGCCGGCATTCGCATAACTCGCCTCGAGCGCCGGTTCCGCCTGCCGGTCGATCACCGTCACTCGCGCCCCGCGACGCGCAAGATACCAGGCACTGGTCGTACCGATGACGCCCGCGCCGAGCACGATGACATGCATGCCCTTACTCTCTCTCCATGCCAGCAGTCTATGGCGCAATAAACAGTGGTTCCGAAGAAAAAGCGCTTATACGGCAGTGATTTCCACTGACCTGCTCATGAAATCACCCGGCCGCCGGGGAAATGCACCGATTCGGCCGGACGAGGACTCGCATGCGCTCACGATGCGCGCATATCTTCATTGTCGCGCGGCGCGCGATGCCTTGTAGAACCGCGCTCTTTGCTCCAGAGCTGCGCGTATTGCATGCCCATCGAAGAGCGCCTCGACCGGCTTGTAGTCGGCGTCGTAAAGAGACATTCCATGCTGGCGGACAAGCGCAATACGGCCTTGCGAGGCGATGGCGAAATCCGAATAGTCACTGAAAACGATCGGCTCCCGGCTTGCCGTATCGAAGAGCGAACGGCCTACGCTATACGTCTCGCGGGACTCGTTGCAGCCCAGATATTCGCCCAGCAGTGTGGGCGCCACATCGAAATGCGTGGTCTGATGTCCGAGGACGGCGGGCTCCCGGTTCGGTGCATAGAAGACGAATGGTACGCTGGTCTGATATTTGCTGAAATTGCTGTTGTGTCCCCAGAAGTTGCGGCCGTTATCGTTGAATTCCTGGCCGTGATCACCCGTGATGATCACGATAGTGTCATCGAGCAGGCCGCGGCCCTTCATGGCATCCAGCACCTCGCCGATCAGACTGTCGACATAATGCACGGAATTACGATAGAGGTTCAGCAGCGGAACCGCATCCGTCTGGTTGTCAAGCTTGAGATAGTTGATCGTCGGAGCGCTTGGCTGGAAGGGCTGCGGATGATCCGGCGGCACCACGAAACTATGAGACGAGTCGTAAAACAGGAAGGCGAAAAACGGCTCGTCTGCGGAGCGCGCATCCAGGTAGCGTAAAAAGTCATCCGTGAGATCGCGGTCCCACTCGGCCGGATTTGCGCCATCGGAGGTCATCCGAGGGTTGGACAGGCGGGTGAAAACGGTTCGATCGAACTCCGGACTATGCAAGGGCGCACTTTGAAAAACCTGGATATCGTAGTGTCGCTCGAGCAGTTCGTCGATGAGCACCGGGCTTCGGCGTTCGATCAGCGCCGAATGCCAATAGGTACCGGGAACCGAATAAAAGAACGAAAAGACACCGATCCTGGTCGCGTTTCCGCCGCTGTAATGGCTCGTGAACTGCACGGCACGCTGCGCGAAGGCATGAGTGTTCGGCGTCACTGCGGCATCCATCGCATCGAAGCGCCAGGAATCGATCATCAGGATCACGATATTGGGTGTATGCCGCGGCGCGGCGCATTGGAGCGGTTGCAGGGGATACGACAAATTGCTCCCACGCGTTTTCCCGATGAATTGCTCGTGCGATGGCGCCGAACTTGCGACGCCAATCGCCCGCAATGCTCTCTTCGCGGTCGCCACATAACGCAGCGGCAGTACCTCCGTCTGCTCGAGCCAGGGGCGATAAGATTTCACATCCGCCCACATATGCGCCACATGAAACCCGAGCATCGATACCAGCACGGTGGCACCGACCGCACGCCCGAGATTCCTTTGCACCGGCCGCATCGACACATGCCGCCAGGCAAGCGCGCCGCAGCCGGCCGCGGCCGCGAGCACCACGAGCATGATCAGGATGGCGATCAAGTACATCTCTGTCGGGAAAACGAAGGTCTCTCGTGCCGCTCCACCGAACAGTAGATTCAATACGCCGGCGTTGATGTGGAATCGGTACAGCTGATAGACCTGCGTATCGATCAGCAGCACGAGCACGATCGAGGTCAGGACGGCTACACCCAAAGGAATAACCACGCGCGGCCTTGGTATCAAAAGAAGGAACAGCAGCACCGGCAGCATCAGCAGGGTCGTGAGGGCGGTGAAGTGGCCGAGCAGCATGGCGGCACGGAACAGCAGGGCGCCTGGCGAGAAGTCGAAGTCGTGGACCGCAAAATAACGCTGGGTGATCAGGAGCGCCGCGACGATGGCGCTTCCAGTCAACCATAGCCACCATCGAGTCAGGCGCCGGCGCGGCGAACTATCGGTAGCATTCGCATGATTATGCCCGGGAGCGGCTAACGGTTGCACTTTGATGCCTCATCGAACCTACGCGGAAAGACCGGCATCCTGACGCTGGACACGTCCGCGGCGGCCAAGGTAACGCAAACGGCCGGTCACATGACTCAAACTGGCGGTCAGAATGATGATATAGCCCAGCAGTTCGGTGCTCTCTTCGATGGCATTCTTGAACAGCCGCAGATATCCAGCTTCCAGCAACCCCTGCCATAGCCACCCCATACCCAGCAAGCGTGAGTACGCCAGCAATATCGCCAGCCCGACGATCATCATCACGCCGGCACGTGAAACGGCAAGGCGCGCCATGCCGCGCAGCGTTGCCCGCCAGTCGAACAGGCTGTAGGTCAAGCTGGTGACCGATACCAACGTCACCAAGCCTTGCCACAGGCCATCCAGCAACAGATCCAGCACGGCATCGATCTCGCGGATCAGCATGCAGGCAAAAAAGCCGGCCGCCAGTACTGCAAACCGACGATCCTCCCGGCTGCGCCAGGCAAGATGAAAAAAAAGCAGCATCGTAACGGCGACCAAGGTCAGCTGGGTGAACTCGGTGACCGAGAATTCGCCGACCGCGTTGCCCAGCCACTGGACATCCAGCCACAGTAGCAGGATCGGCGCGCTGATGAGGCACGACAATACCAACAGGCGTGCCGCTGCGGCCAGCACGGCGCGCCTGGCACGGACGACATCGATCTGTATGGCGGCAGCCGGCCGCGGGTGGCGGCGTTTCCGGACCGGAGCGGCCGCCCGATCCGCAAGCAAGCCGGGGTCATTGGCATCCGGAACCGACTGCCCATGGGGAAAACCATTCATGATTCAATCATTACAACGGGATGAACCGTTAATGATAACTCGTCTGAGAACAGAACCGGAGCTTCGGTTCATAGCCCGTCGTGACGGCTCCTGGGATACCTGGGGCGGACTGCCTCGAACGGCGGAATGCATATGCCGAACCCTGAACCGCCGGCGGTCAAACCCATCGAGATGCTGATCGGCTGGCGCGAACCCCTTGCCGTCGATCAGTTCTTGCCGCCGATCAGTGGAACCATGCGCCGCAATTGACGCCGATACTCTGGCCCGTGACGGGCCTGCTGAGATCCGATGCAAGATACAGCACCGTCCCCGCAATCTCCTCCGGTCCGGGTATGTAGCCCAGACGGTACTCCCCGGCAGTCATGACCTTGTACATTTCCTCGTAGGAAAGACCCCGCGCGTCGCCCATTCCGGCGACATAGGCCTTCACGTCGTCGGCCATGATCAGGCCGGGATGCATGGCGTTGACCCGGATGCCCATAGGCGCAAGCTCGACAGCCAGCGAGCGCGTCACGCTCGCCAGCGCCGCCTTCGATGCCGCATAGGCCGCCATGCAGGGTTCCGGATTCCAGGCCTGGGTACTATTCACCAGTATGATCCTGCCGTTGCCGCTTTCGCGCAGATGCGGCACGAGCGTACGCACCACTGCCAACGCGCCGAAGAGATTGACATCCATGACCTTGCGCCAATCGGCGAAATCGGCGGCAACGATGGGAGCCGGCTCTCCCATGTAGAAGGACGTAACGACAAGAATATCGATGCGCCCGAATGCCTCGTTGCTGCGGTCAGCCAGGCGCCTGCACTCCTCCGGCTGCGAAACATCCGTCGGTACGCACAATACCCGGCGCCCGCGCGTTTCGACATCACGAGCCACTGTCTGCAGCACCTCCGCACGGCGAGCCGCCAGCACGATATCGGCGCCCGCCTCCGCCATCAGCAGGGCGCTCGCACGGCTCAGCCCTGTGCCGGCGCCGACGATGACCGCCACCTTGCCATCCAGCAACGTCGTCGAATGCGCACTCATAGCGGACGGAGTCATTGCGGCCGATACAATCCGCGTCCGCTGAGCAACGGCAGGTCCAGTGCCGAGATCACGCCGGGTTTTGCGGCGCACACAGCAGGAATGGCATTGACCAGACGCGTGCCGGTCGCGAGGATTCCGCCGGAATGATGGTCGTCGTCCGGCCCCACGCAGATCATGTGGCATCTCATACGGGGATCGCCGTCGACATCCACATAATAGCCCGGACCATACTCCCCCTGCGGCCACTGCGGTGCCGTATCGGGACGAAGCCGGGTGATGTGCTCCAGGACGATCGCCTCGCGTCCTTCGACGAGGCCGCACAGCTGGAATCGGAAGGCGTCGGCGGTACCTTTTTCGATCCTGCCCAGGCCTTTGACCTCGTAGGTCCGCTCGGCCGGATGACGCCACACGCGTTCCTCGATCCGATCGAGCACGACCCCGAGACCGCGAGCAACCAGGCTCACCGGCCCTCCCCATACATATGTCAGGCGGCCGGGTGCGAATAGGATCGGTTGATAGCTCATCGGCCGGCCGAAGCCAAGTACATCCCCCATGATTTTCTCGGTCTCATTCGGCAGATAGGTCGAATAGTCGAGAATTTCCTGAACTCGAATAGAGCGCCAATATTGGCTGATCCCCGTGATCGTGAGCGGCAAAGTATCGCTCATGAACCCCGGCTCGATCCCGGAGGTAAAATAGGATGCCCCGCCGCGGATCGCCGCCTCATCCAGCTGCTTCACCAAGCCTTTGTCAGGGTGGGCCAGCGGGTCGACCATTCCGACGATCGAACTGCTGACCACGTTGGTGCCCGCTTCCAGAAAACGGCAGTGAACCTCAGCCATCCATTGTTCTCGACCGTCGCCGCCTGCTGCCGAGGACAGACAATCCACCTGCAGTCCGAGCAGATCGTCGATACTGTCGGTGGCGCGGATACCGGTTCCGATGTCGAGACCGGCCAGTTCGCCCGCATCGCGTCCGACCTTGCTTGGATCGTGCACCCAGACGCCAGCCAGTTCGAGTTCCGGATGCTCGATGATTGCTCGCAGCGCGAAGTGCCCGACGAACCCCGTACCGAACTGAATGACTCTCGTCTTCCTTGTACTCGAAGCCCCCTGTCCCGCTCGCGACATGACCGCCCCTCCTCTGAGTGCCGCCGGCTTGCCGGCATCAAAATTTGAATCGGCCTTCGATACCGATCGTGCGCGGCTCCGAATAGGGCGCCGCCTGCGAGAAATATCCGTCAATAGCCGTACCCACGCTGATGACGAAATCCTTGTGGCGATCGTCGGTCAGATTCTTTCCGTACAGCGACAACTCCATCATTTTGCCGCTGGCCAGCGGACTCGTCAGGGTGAGCCGTGCATCCAGGAGCCGCGTACTGTCGTTACGAAAGAAATTACGACCGGGCACGATCGGTCCGGCGCCCGCCATCGTGAAGAACGATTCCTGATACTTGTATGAGGCATGCGCACTGAATGCCTTTGCGCCGAGTTGCAGGAATTGCCAGTCCGCCGACAGCGAAAACGCCTGCTCGGGCAGGAAGGGCAGTACGAAATACGCGGTCACGTCGTCTCCGACCTGCACCGGGGAACCAGGATTGAGGGCCGGATCGAAATTGGTTCCAGCCGGGGCATGGATGGATTTCAGCTTGGGGTCGAGATAGGTATACGAGGCGATGAAGCTAAGATCGGCTACTGGCTGTAAAACGGCCTCGAGCTCGAATCCTGAGACCGTTGCCTTACCCGCATTGCTGGTCGCAACGACCGAGACATCGCTCGGATCGGCGACAAAATCCAGCTGGAGATCGTCGAATTCGTTGCGAAATGCCGCCATATTGAGGGTCAGCATACGATCGAACAGCTGTGACTTCAGCCCGAGTTCATAGCTGGTGACCTTCTCCGGCCCATAGGTCGCCGTGAAATCCGGACCGCCCTCAGCCGAGCCGCCGGCCTTGTAGCCCTTCGACATCTTTACATAGGTCATCGTCTGCGGCGTCCACTGCATCGCGAGGGTGACCGCCGGACTGGAGTTCGAAAATTTCTGGTCGTTGGCGACGCCGACATCGACCGGGTAGCCGTTCATCCGAAGATCCCGTGTAGCGTCACGCTCATCGCGCGTATAACGCCCACCCACGGTCACCTTCAGTCGATCCTCGAGCACAGGCGGCGTCCAAGTCGCCTGCAAATAGACCGCTTTCGAGGTCGACTTCGCGGCAACCAGACGATCTCCGTCCACAGAGGTATCAAGAAGCAATAGGCCGATATCCTGTAATTGCCGATGCCGGCCCTTCTCGCGAAAATAGTACAAGCCGCCCGTGTACTCGATGCGTTCACCGATTTCTCCGATCAGTTGAAATTCCTGGGTGAACTGATGGGTTCGATAGTTGTGAGACTGTGCAACCGTGGTCGGGAAGAATGGATTCGACAGTGCAACATCGAAATTGACCGATTGAAAGCCGTCGAAGTCACGGTACGAAGAGAGCGACTTGAATGTCAGCGAGTCCAAAATATCCCATTCTGCCGTCAGTTGATGATCGACGAAGATGGCTTCGCTCTCGTCCAGGTCGAGCGGCGCATAGGTACGATTCTTGCTCGCGAAGTAGCCCGGAATCACACCTTCGAGATCTGGATTCAGATAATAGGGTTGGGTCGAGGTCACCTTGCCACGATCCCAGGCATAATCGACCGTGAAGGAATCCGCAGGCGTCCAGCGCACGGCTACACGGCCGGCAAGCTGACCGAATTCGTGGTAATCGTGTGCGGCACCGCGGTTCTTGACCCAGCCATCGCGGTCGGAATAAAGAACCGTAGCCTTGATCGCAAAATCGCCGAATCGCGGCAAATCGACATCGGCGAGCGCGCGCACACTATCGCGGCTGCCGAAACTGACCGCGGTGCTTCCGCCCCACTCGCCGGTCGGTTTCTTAGTGATGATGTTGATCGCGCCGCCCGTGGTGTTGCGTCCGTAAAGCGTGCCCTGCGGACCGCGCAGAACCTCCACTCGCTCGGGATCGCCGATGTCGAACAGTGCTGCCTGGGGACGCGCGATATAGAAACCATCGATGTAGAGCCCGACGCCCCCGTCCTTGGTAATCTGGCCCGCATCAGCGGTACCCTGACCACGCATATTGAGGGAGATGGTATCCGAGGAGTTTGGATAGGCGATGACGCTCAGGCTGGGCGCCAACTGCGAAATGCCTGCCAGATCGACGGTGCCGTGGTTGTCGAGTACTTCGGAGGATATCGCCGTGATCGCAATCGGCACCTCTTGGAGACGCTCCGCGCGGCGCTGCGCCGTCACGATGATCTCACTGAGCACTCCCGTGCCGGTGACGGCCGCAGACCTTTGTTCCTGTGCCGAGACGGGGCTGGCGAACAAGAGCCAGTGAGCGGTACCGATCGCAAGACAGGCCTGGAGCCGACGACTCCTATCGTTTCTAAAGCCGTATATCCTTGTAATGTGATTCATATAAAAATTCCCCCTCTCTATCTTTATGCCTTAATAAAAGGCCGCCACAAGACGCTCGCATTCCTTCAGGAAGCGAGGCATCTGCTGCGGATCGTCGATGAACTGGGATGGTTTAACGGTGACAACATCGACCCCCGTCGCCACGAGAGCCGGCATACTGACCTCGATGCTGCGCGCCAGGTCCGCCGGTCGCCGGGCATCGGAAAACACGGGAAAGATGAGGCCGCTGGTCCGAAGATCGGCCATGCTGCGTCCGGCCTGCGCCATGGCCTGCGCCAGACGCGCAAGATCCTCGGGCTCCGGCACACTCGTCAAGGTGTAGCCCTTGCCGAATTTGACGATGCGCGCGATCACTCGCGCAGTGAGGCGATCACCACCAATGATGATCTCCGGCCCGCCGGGCTGCACCGGTTTGGGATTCACGAAAACGTTCTCGAACCGATAGTGTCGACCGTAATAGCTGATCGGCGTCTCGCGCCAGGCCAGATGCATGATCTCGAGCTGCTCGTCCAGGCGATCGCCTCGCTCGTCGAAAGGCACGCCCATGGCCTCGTATTCTTCCTCCTGCCAGCCGCCTATCGGCGTCAATGTCACCCGGCCGCCGGAGATCAAATCCAACGTGGCCCACTGCTTGGCATTGAGCAACGGCGGGCGCAGAGGCGCCAAAGTTGCCGTCGCCATCAAGCGGATGCGCGAGGTCACCGCCGCAATCGCGGACAGCATCACGATCTGGCTCGGCATGTGCTGGTCTGGATGCTGATTGCCCACCCAGCGGAACGCCCGTGGATTTTCCGGCAGACCGTTGCGCGCCGAGTTGGGACCCATCACGATGTGATCGATGATGTGGATCCCGTACCAGCCGGCATCCTCGACCTGACGGGCAAAATCCAATACCCGCCGCTCCTCCTCGGGACGAATCAGCGTGTCCAATTCACTCAGGATCGCCGTCAGGCCGGGTTTATCCGCCATTATCGGTACTCGTCTGGCGCCGTGGATTTTCCTGCCGTCGATCCACCAGCCCAGGCGGAGCGACGGCCACCCTGCTATTCCCTGAAGGGCATGCCAAGAGCGGCGAGTTCATCGCAGGTCTGCAGCATCGCCTTCTCGTACTCGGGACGCGGCTTCACCGTGTTCACATCGTAGGCTTCATAGAACGGTAGCTGCTTGGTCTGCTGCGGCAGCAACTCATCCACCTTGCGCATGATCTTTTGAGCCAGCTCGTTTGCACGATCCGGCGCCATGCCCGCACAGCCATTCATCATTTGACCGATCAGGCGCGCCTCGAGTCCGGTATGCCCGGCGATCCATGCATAGGAAAGACCGCTGGCGACCGAAGTGACCACGACGCCTGCCGACTGCCACAGCGTCAGCGGCGTGCGCCAGGCCTTATCGATTCCGGAAATCGATGTACCGATGGCAAGACCGAGATGCCGCTCGGCCGCACGAGCCGCGCCACTGAAGGCCCAATGCGAGGCGCGAGTCGCCCAAGTACCATCCAGATGGCTCGGGAAATAACTCATCGAACCGGCCTTGGCATAAGAGAGCTGCCCGAGTGCATTGGCGAGCATCACCACGGCGACATCGGCTGCATCGCGGCACAAGCCGCCGATGCAGGACATGGCGCTTTGCCAGGGCTCGATGCCGGTGAGCTCGCAGTACTGCGTCAGCAGTAACGGGTTCCAGCTGAGCTTTTGCTCCGGCATGATATGGATGCCGATCTGGGTGTTGAAGGAATCCCGATAACCCGAAGCCATTACCGACATCGTCCCGGAGGGCGTGCTCGCCGTGCACAGCAGTCCAAGATTCATGTCGAGCCGCCCGGTGCGCTTCAACGCTTCACGCAGCGCCTCCTGCTCCCAAAGCGCCACGGTCACCTCGGACAGCTGGCCTGCTTTCGGATCGAGATTGCCGAGCCTGGCAAGACCGGGAACGATGCCGAAGCCCTTGACCGAGGGTTCCTGGGCGAACGATTGAACATAGGGAATGAACCATTCCATCTCCGCCACGCCGGCCGGTCCACCGTAGTTCGTGGGCGCCCAAGTATCGCTGCCACGGCGATAGCGCAGCTGCATGCGCTCGGCGCCTTTACCCAGGTTCACACAGGCCGGATTCTGCTGCGACTCGCGCGCAAACTGACGTATCTCCTGCTCTTCGTACTTGATCACCCGCCCGGTGCTCTGGAAGTAAAGGCCAATCTCCGCCAGGTGCCGCACCGCCGCCTCGAAGATCGCATCGGCCGTGCGGTCATCGACCACCAGCTGCTCGGGGTCGTACTTGATCTCGTATTCGGCGACCAACTCCCGTACCTTGAAGGCGAGCTCCAGATCGAAGTCATCGACCGCGGTCACCGGACCGCGCGAGGCACGGTGCTGGAATTCAATGCTCGGTATCATGCCGCGGCTCCTTTGATGCGGCGGCTGTTGTACCACCAGGTATGATCGTGAGTGCGCGCTCGCGCGAGTTCCGCCGCATCGACCGGCTTGCCGCAGATATGCTGGCACAGCGGCACGGAGGCCACGGCATTCAACGCCCAACCGTCCACATCCATTGCATCGGCCTTGTCCGCCGTGCATTCGGTACCGCCGATGATCACCTTGTACTTGTCGCGCAGCCCCATGTCCTCCAGGTATCCAACCACCTCCTTGCAGTAGGGGATGGTGGTCACCAGGAACGCCGACAGTCCGATGATATCGGCCTTGTGTTCCTTGGCTTTCTCGATGAAGTGCATGCTTGGCAGATCGATGCCGAGTTTATGCACCTCGAAGCCGTTGAGTTCCAGTTGCGTGGTCACCAGTCCATAGCCGATGGTATGCAGATCGCCCGTCACCGCGCCGATCACGACCCGCCCTTGGGCACCTTCGGCATTCGGCGGCAGATACGGATTGATGAGTTCGATGCAGGGTTCGGCCACTTTGCCGCTCATCACCAGTTCGGCAAGGAAATACTCACCGATTCCGAAGCGCCGTCCGACCTCCTGGAGTCCGGCGATCACCCCTTCCTTGAGCATGGCCACGGGATCGACCCCCTCCTCCAGGCCCTGCTGCACCAGGTCATAGGCTTTCTTTTTTTGCAGCTTCCAGACTGCATCAAAGATTTCTTTCGGTGTCACGGACATTGGAAATCACTCCTGCTGAAAGGGTAGGCCGTGGCGGATAGCCATCTCCGCCCGGCCGAGTTCGTATGCCAGATAGGCAAGATGCGAACGGCTCAGATCCCACTTCACCAGCATCTTGCGAATTCCGACCGTATTGCCGGTGAAGGCGACACGCGGGAGATCATCGACCATCACCGTGGCGCGTCCCCTCTTGGCGTGGATATTCGCTTCGATCACAAAACAGAATCCGGAGGCATCTTCGTCCCAGGATTCGTCGGATCCCACTTCTTCGAAAGTGAGATCGGGATAGGCCGCCTTGAGTTCATCGAGATTCATGCTGATGCTCCTTGTTTACACAACAAGTTTTGCCATGACGTTCTCGGCGTAGTTCTCCAGATAGGCGCGCTTTTCAGCCAGACTGGTCTTCGCACCGAGCGCGAATGCGAACGGCAGACTCACGGTGCCCGTCGCCCCCGCGTCTTCCAGACGGCGCAGATCGTCGATCGTGATCTTCTCGCCATAGAGCGGCACGATGGTTTCGAAAGACCGATTCAGCGTGCCAAACTCGGCGCGCAGCCGTCCAAGCTCGGCCAGTGTTTCGAGCGCCGCATCCAGCGTCTGACCGGGGCCGATCCAGCCGTCGCCGAGCTTAGCTGCCCGGCGCAGTGCCGGCTTGCTGATGCCGCCGATCAGAATCGGGACCGGCGCCGCCGGCACCGGATTCATCATGAGGCGCGGAAAATCGAAAAATTCGCCGTGATGCTCGACGTACTCACCCGTGTAGAGCTTGCGTAGTACCTCGATACACTCGTCATAACGACGGCCGCGTGACTCCCAATCGACGCCGAGCACATCGAATTCCTCTTTCATCCAGCCGGCGCCGGCACCCAGTAGCAGCCGCCCACCGCAAAAATAAGCCACGCTCGAGGTCGCCTTGGCGACTTCGAGCGGATGACGCAACGGCAAGATGTAAACATTGGTGCAAAAACGCAGTGTCGGATTCTGTGCCGCAAGCGCTGCAGAGAGGGACCAGGACTCCGGCCAGGCCGTATCTTCGGTGAACGACGGCGGTTTGCCGTCGGCGGAATACAGATAAGTCGAGTTCTGGGATTCCGGATGAACGAGATGATCCGAGATCAGCGCACCCTCGAAGCCCAGCTCTTCGCAGAACCGCGTCACCTCGAAGAGCTGCTCACCCTCACAAAGAAAAAGAGACTGCCAGAAATGCAAGGTTCACCTGCCTTATGCCGCGGCCGGATATTCCGGCGCACTGCCATTGATGTAGCTCGAGCACGGCCTTTATTTCGAAACGGTACGTCTCGGCTCGGAATATACGCAGTTGCGGGAAGCGGCGTCAACAATACTTGCCAATTCCGCGCCATCAGCAGCTGGCGGGCACCCTGATTCGGGGTCGAGCCCTGCGGATTTGCCGCGTGGTCAGCCATCGCTTCGTCGCTGCCCTGGAGAATCTCGATGATCCACAGGCGGCTATTGTGGTAACGTGCGCGCCTCATGACGAGCCGCAGAAGAGCCACTAGCAGCCCACTTTCTCGACAGGTTTCCAGGCAACCCCGTCGTGACATCGGTACCGATAACTCGACACGCGTAGCGGCGCGTGGTCGCCCGCGCAGTGCGCATGCGCACCAGGCGATTCTTGAAGCCACGCTCAAACTACTCGCTGATGTCGGCTACGAAAAACTCACCTTGGGAGAGGTGGCTGCTGTCGCCGGCGTAGGCAAGGCGACAATCTATCGGCGCTGGCCATCGAAGGTGTCCCTGGTCATCGAATCGTTCTTGCAGCTGCCGGCGCTGGTGGCTCCCGATACCGGCAACGTACTCGACGATCTGACCACGCTGCTGCGCAGCTTTGCACACATACTGGAGACCACTCCGCTACCGCGTGTACTGCCGATTCTTGCAGCCGAGTGTCTGTACGATCCCGAACTCTCGAAGCTCTTCGTACCGATGGTCAACGCTCGGCGCCAGCCGTTGCTCGACGTGCTGCGCAGTGCAGTTGCCCGCCACGAACTGCCAGGAGATCTCGACCTCGAAGCAGCTGTCGACCTGATCGTCGGACCGATCATTACGCGGTTGCACTTTAGCGCCCGACCCGTACGCCCTCGTGATATCCGCCCCTTCGTCGAGGCTGCGCTCTACGGTATCCATCGTCTGCGCAGACCCTAGGCAGCACTTCCTCCATCCAGCGTAGTTCGTGATCAAATCTACGAGCAGCATCTTGCTGCGCATGCGCGACGCAGCGCCGGTTCAGGATATCGAATTCTGCTTCTCCCGAACCTGCTCCGGGGATAATTTCAACGACGGCGATTGACGCCGCCGCCATAGCCCCGGTATAGTTTTCGAGACTCATAGACTCGTAAATACCTGGATTCCTGAATACCGAGGAGTACGAGCGGTGCATGGCGACGCTTCGGCAGTCCGAGACCGAACCAGAGATGCTGAGCGTGAAGCTGTTCGAGCTGTGCTGGCCGAATTCGGCGACACGATCGAGTTGCGGCTTCTGACAACGACACTACAACAAACCCTGGGTTACGTCCCACCGCCGGCGGTGCCGCTGCTGGCGGAGAAAACCGGCCTGGAACGCGCCCAGGTGTTCGAGTTCATAGAATCCGATGCACAGCTGTCATTCAAACCGCCGGGGCGCCATCGCGTGGCAATCTGTCTGGGTAAGAATTGCAGCCAACGGGGAGCGGCAACACTGGCCGAAGAGGCGATGCGTACACTCGGCATCGATTCCTTCCGGGTCACTGCGGATTTTGCCGTACGCCTCGAATCCTTCTACTGCTTCGGCCGGTGCAAGGACGGTCCCAATGTCCTCATCGACGAGGAGATCCACGGAACCATGACCTCTGCAAAACTCACCGAGCTGCTCCGCGGCGTATTGGCGACCGGTTGAGCCATGACAAAATCCGGTACCACGGAAAGTTTCGAGGTCTGTTTCCTGCCGGCAGGACTGCATGCCGTCGTGCCTGGGGGTACGCCGCTCAGGGATGCGGCCCGCCTGCTCGGTGTCGAGATCGAATCCCTCTGCGGCGGCCGCGCCTCCTGCGGCAAATGCCTGGTACGGGTACTGGAGAGCGAGGCCGGCGAGGACGGTCTGCATTCGCAGGCGGCGCACGTCTCGGAGCTTAGCGATGCGGAACGACGTGCCCGCGCTGCCGGAAGGCTCGGCGATCAGGAACGCTTCTCCTGTCAGGCGTGCGTGGAAGGTGAGCTCGTGATCTATGTTCCCGAGGCGAGCCGCGTGGGACGACCGATCGTGCGTAAGCGCGCCGGCGAGCGTGAATGTGCGCTCGCCCCTGCCATCCGCAAGTATTTCGTCGAGATCGAGCTGGCAACAGTCGGCGAATCGCGCGGCGATTGGGATCGCCTGCAGGAAGAACTGTGTGTTCGATTCGGACTCGATAGGAATCTAGCGGTCGATCCGCTTGCACTGCGCACGCTCGCCGAAGCGCTGCGTGGCGGACGCGGCCGACTCACGGTGACGGTATGGCAGGGGCGGGAAGCGATTCGCTTCGAGCCCGGCTTCAGCGAGCGCGTGCTCGGCCTGGCGGTGGATCTTGGCACGACGACGCTTGGCGCCCTGCTCTGTGATCTGCAAAGCGGTCAAGTCGTCGCACAGGCCTCGGCTCACAACCCGCAAATCCGCTGGGGCGAGGACATCATGAACCGCATCGCGAGCGCTAAACCACCCGGACAGCTCGCAGCCATGCAGCAGGCGGTTGCCGAGGCGATCGGTGAGCTCGCACGCGATGCGACACTGGCCATCGATGCAAAGCCAGATGATGTGGTCGAAGTCGTGGTCGTCGCCAATACAGTCATGCATCACATCCTGCTCGGTCTCGATGTGCACTCCCTCGGGGTGGTACCTTTCTCGCCGACGCTGAGCCGCTCACTGGATGTGAAGGCGCGTGACCTCGGCATTCCGATACTGCCCTCTGCGAACGTGCATCTGCTGCCGATCGAGGCGGGCTTCGTGGGTGCGGATAACGTCGCCGCCATGCTCGCCGCCGCTCCGCATGTTTCCGAGGAGCTGACGCTGCTGATCGACATCGGTACGAACGGCGAGTTGGTGCTCGGCAATCGCGACCGGCTGCTCTCGGCCTCCTGTCCCACGGGACCTGCGCTCGAAGGCGCGAATATCCGCTTCGGCATGCGTGCTGCCCGCGGCGCGATCGAAAAGATCCGAGTCGATCCGGCGACACACGAGGTGCGCTTTCGCACCATCGGCGTGCCACGCTGGAGCGATCGGCAGCCGCCCGAGGAGATCGGCGCGCGCGGCCTGTGCGGATCGGCTGTGCTGGAGGCTGTCGCCGAACTGGTCCGCGCCGGCCTCATCGACAGCACCGGGCGTCTGTATTCCGAGCTGCCCTGTCGGCGCCTGCGCCAAGGCACCGACGGCATGTGGGAATTCGTGATCGCCTGGGCCGAGCAGACTGTCATCGGTGAGGATATCACGCTCACCCAGGCGGACGTGCGCGCCATCCAGCTTGCCAAGGCGGCCCTCTACGCCGGCAGCCGCCTGCTGCTCGAGCGCTTCGGCGCCGAACAGCCTGACCGTGTAGTGTTGGCGGGCGCTTTCGGCAGTGTGATCGATCTCGAACGGGCGCTGGCCATCGGTCTGTTCCCCGACTGCGGCCTCGATAATGTGACCGCTGTCGGCAATGCCGCCGGCGATGGCGCGCGCATGGCGCTCCTGAACGTTACATCGCGTCAGGAAGCGGAACTCCTGGCACGGCGGGTCGAATACCTCGAACTTTCGACGGCACGTGGTTTCAACGACGCCTTCGTCGCGGCCACGCAGCTGCCGCATGCGGAAGATCGCTTCCCCTCGACCGAGACACGCTGGTCGCCGAAGGCGGCCGCGGGTTGACTGCGCAGCGGCTGTCCCATGGATAATCTCTTGCAGGGCATGAGCGCTTCGGCCGAGTTCGACGAAGTAAGCCGCCTCATCGGCTATCCTTCACCCGAACGGATGAGTGAGCCCGTGCGGGAGATGTGTCTGCAGCAGCTCGTCCGCCTGCCGTCGCTATGCGAACCTTGGGGCACGTGGCGCGACTTCGAACTGCGCTCGGCACACCAAGATGGCATCGAACTCGCAGGGGGGCTGCAACTCATCAGCCGGCGGCTTGCAAAGCTGATGCGCAAGGCTCGGACCATGCGGCTATTCGTGGCCACACTCGGCGAGGCTGTATCGCGGGAGATTCAACATCTCGTGCATGACGCCTGCATGCTCGAGGCGATGGTGCTCGATGCCGCCGCCACCGCGGCCGTGCATGCGCTCACGGAGAATCTCATCCGGCGCACCTGCGACGAGGTTCAGCAGCGCGGTCTCGGCACCACCACCCGCTATGCTCCAGGCTATACGGGCTGGAATATCGGCGACATTGGCGTGCTGTTCGCGACGCTGGAGTGCGAACACATGCCGGTGCAACTGAATGCCCAGCTCATGATGCGCCCGGAGAAGTCCCTGCTGTCGATCGTCGGCCTCACCGACGACGGCCACATCGCGGCACCACTCGAACAATGCCGTGGCTGCGATCTCATTCATTGCAGCGCCCGTAAAGCCCCCTACCTGCCGCGCCCCCGGCGCGGCTTATCACCCCTGCGGAATACCTGTCCATGAGCAGCTATCTCTTTACCTCCGAATCCGTCTCCGAAGGTCATCCTGACAAGGTGTCCGATCAGATTTCGGATGCCATTCTCGATGCGATTCTCGCCCAGGACCGCCACGCGCGCGTCGCGGCGGAAACCCTCTGCAACACCGGATTGGTGGTGCTTGCCGGGGAAATCACCTCCAACGTGATCGTCGACTATCAAACGATCGCTCGCGAGACGATTCGGGACATCGGCTACGACAATACCGACTATGGCATCGACTATCGCGGCTGCGCGGTGCTGGTAGCCTATGACCGCCAGTCCAGCGACATTGCCCAAGGCGTCGATGAAGGCCGCGGACTGGATCTGGAGCAGGGCGCAGGCGATCAGGGCCTGATGTTCGGCTATGCCTGCTCGGAAAGTCCGGCGCTGATGCCCCTGCCGATCCATCTGGCCCATCGCCTGGTCGAGCGCCAGGCCGAACTGCGTAAAAGCGGCCGACTGCCCTGGCTGCGTCCGGATGCAAAATCCCAGGTCACGGTACGCTACCTAGACGGCCGCCCGAGCAGTATCGATACCGTGGTGCTGTCCACTCAGCACGCACCGGAGATCTCGCATGCCGAGCTTTCGGAAGCGGTGATCGAGGAAATCATCAAGCCCGTACTGCCGAAGAAGTTGCTCGGCAGCGGTGAGGCGCGCTATTTGGTGAATCCCACGGGGCGTTTCGTGGTGGGCGGTCCGCAGGGCGACTGCGGGCTCACCGGCCGAAAAATCATCGTGGATACCTATGGCGGGGCCGCACCCCACGGCGGCGGCGCCTTCTCCGGGAAAGATCCTTCCAAGGTCGATCGCTCGGCCGCCTATGCGGCGCGCTATGTGGCCAAGAACATCGTGGCGGCGGGGTTGGCCGAGCGCTGCCAGGTACAGATCTCCTACGCCATCGGGGTGGCACGCCCGACCAGCGTGATGGTGACCACCTTCGGCACCGGAGCGGTGCCGGATGAGCGCCTGGAAGCACTCGTCGCGGCGCACTTCGATCTGCGCCCGAAGGGTATCGTGCAGATGCTCGACCTGCTGCGCCCGATCTACCGCAAGACGGCCGCCTACGGGCACTTCGGGCGTACCGAATCCGAGTTCACCTGGGAGAAAACGGATCGCGCCGCAGCCCTGGCCGCCGCCGCCGGAATCGAGCGTCGTGACTCGGTACCATAGAGCGCGCCGAGCGCACCCGACAGCGCACCGCTGAACACCAGCGCCCCGAGTTGGATCGAGATTTCCGCGAACGTCAGACCGAAGCTGCGCCTGACGAACGCCGGCATCGGGAATATGGCTATACGCTCACGCCTTGATATCTATGTCTTGGCCGCGGTCACGACGAATTCGACTAGCCTGAAGTTCTTGTGAAGAAAGAGTAAATTTATTCGCAGGCTCAGATACTTAACCTGAAGTTCTTGTGAAGAAAGAGTAAATTTATTCGCAGGCTCAGATACTTAACCTGAGCCTGGGGTGCTCGCGCCTGGCTACACGGTGATCTTCTGCAACAACTCCAGTGCGCGCTGTTGTTTCGAGTTCGCGGTGGTCACCGCGGCGAACGTGGATGTCGACTCGCCGGGCAGCGCGGCGCGGCAGGTATTTCGCACGATCGTGGACAACTCCGCCAGGAGCGTTGAGAAGCTGTGGGCGGGCGTTGCGTCGGGAAGCCGACCCGTCAGGGCTTTGCGTTTCGCGGCCTCAGAGCGCTTCGCCGGCGCCACCGGATCGCGCGTGGCTTTGGCGGCCTGGTCTTCGTCCGCAAACAGCAGCTCGCGCCAGGCTTCGCGCATGTGCCATTCGATGTAGTAGGCCAGTACGCACAGCAGGATATGTGCGCGTACTCGCTCGGCGAGCCGATGATGGATCGGCCGGATGCGCAGATCCACGCTCTTCAGCGTTCGGAACGCGCGCTCTACTTGAGCCAACGATTTGTATTGGCGCACGCATTCGGCCGCGTCCATGATCTGGGCCGGGACGCTGGTGCGGATGACATAGAGCCCATCGAGGCGGGCTTCGGTTTCGATACCGTCGGTCTTGCGCTCGAAGCCGAAGAGATCCTCGCGGATATCGAGTGCGAAGTGCTTGGCCATCTTGTATTGATTGACTATGCGGCCAACCCGCACACCGATGTTATCTTGGCCTCGCAAGCGCCCCTTGGCCACGGACGCGCGGATCTTCTCGAGCTGCTTTTCGGTGGCGCACAACAGCTCTTCGCGCTTGTGTGCGCGCAGTTGCGCGAGCGCCGGGTTACGGCAGGCAACCAGGCGTTCACCGGGATAATCGGGGTGCTCAAGCTCGAACAGATTGCGCTCGTCGAACAGATCCAACTGCACATGTCCCTGGTTCACCAGCGTGCGGATGGAGGTGCTCTTGAGCGCGGTGATCCAGCGTACGCCTTGTTCATTCGTCAACGTATGGATGGCTTTCTGGGAGATCATGCCGCGATCACCCACCATCACCAGCTGCTCGACCCCAAACTCCTGCTTCAGCCGCGCGATTTCCGGCATCAGCGTTTGCGGGTCTGAGGTGTTGCCCTCGTAGACCGATACAGCGACCGGACAGCCCCGGCGGTCGGTGAGCAAGCCGTAGTTGACCTGCAGCATCCCCCGCTTACCGTCGCGGCTGTAGCCGAGTTTCGCCAGCGGGCAGGTGGTTCCCTCGAAATAGCTCGACGACAGGTCGTAGAGCACTACGCTGTCGGGACCCAGATGCCGCTGGGCCAGCTTTTTCTGGATCGCGCCCTGGCGCTCGAGCAGCCAGTCCATGGCGGCGTAGAGTTCCGTCTCGCTCGCATCCGCCACGCCGAAGTCCTGCGCGAGGGTGGTGGTGTGCCACCAGCGGGTGGTGGCGAGCTTGGTGCGCGGGCAGAGCACCCGGGCGGCCAGCATGGCCAGCACCAGATCGCGTTCGCGTGAGGGCTTCGTGCCCAGCAGTGAACTCAGGCGCAGCTTGGTCATGGCCAGGCGCACCGCCTCGACGTGGCCGTGTGCCTGCGATCCCACGACGTTGAACAGCGTCTGGAGTGGGTACAGGGGCTCACCCTTGAGAATCGCGCGCAAGGCATGGATCTGCTCATCGGTGAGGCTGGACAAGTTCGCGATCGTGCGCTTCCTGACCGTGTTTCCCTCGCGGAACGTCTCGCGCAGCAGGTAGGCGGGGCGGGACTTACGGTTGGGTACAACATCGATATGCATGCGCGTATTCTACGCTAAATTGGCCCCGTTGCAACTATTTACATGGGTACATATTTTGCGCAGAAAGACCACACAAGACTCGCAAGCCACTGATCCGCAACGGCTAACTAATTACCCAACGGGGGAATTCAGAAAGAACTTCGGACTAGCAATTCCGGCGCTGCCAGCCCTTTCACCTCGATATAACTCGACGTCGGGTGGCCTTCGCTGAAAGCCTCGAAAAGCACATGGCCATGCTCGAGCAATGCAGGCATATCCGTCGTGTAGGTGGTCGTCGCGACAACATTGGTCAGCGTCATCCCCTCGCTGGCAAGCAGTGCGACGAGTTGTCTACGGATGTCTCCGAGTTGCGCAGCCATGTCGCCGCCCTGAAAGGAAGCGAGTCCTGACGCGAAATACAGATTCCCGACGCCGACCAAGGAAGCCATGTGGCTATCGTTCAGCAGTTTTGTCGGAAAACCGCCGATTTCAGGGGTGCTTCGCTTGATCATCGACATCCAACCTCCGATAAGGTGGTCCGGTTGATTACAGATTCCCAGGTTTACTCGCCATTGCGAATGTATTCGGCGGCCTTCTCGGCGATCATGACCACCGTCGCATTCAAGTCGCTCGTACAGACTCGCGGCATGACGGAGGCATCCACCACGCGTAACCCTTCCACGCCGTGCACCTTCAAACGATCGCTCACGACCGCCAACGGGTCCCGTCCCATCTTGCAGGTTCCGACACCTTCGTAGTTGCTCGTGGTCCGTTTTCTGATGTAAGCATCGATCTCGGCCTCAGTGGTGCAATTCGGCCCGGGATCGATCTCGCGCCCCCGATAACGATCGTATGCCTTCTGTTCGAAGACTCTCCGGGCGATATGCAGTGCGCGCCGCCCTACCTCTAGATCGCGCTCATCCGCCAGGTAGTTGGTATCGATGCGTAGTCTGTCCATCGGGTCGGACGATCGGAGCTTCACGCTACCGCGGCTCTCCGGGCGCGTCATGACGATCAACACCTGTGCACCATGCTCCGGAATCGGCTTCACCGAATTCTCGGACAGCATTATTGGCAGGAAGTACAACTTCATATCGAGCTTTCCGGCATGACAAGGAGCACCGGATGAAAGATAGGCGATCGCTTCTATACCGTTCTTCGCGCCCGGTCCGGTTCGAGTAAGAAAGTACTGCATCGCGATCTTCAGTGTGGAGAATGGACTCGCGATATTCTTGTAATCGGATACCGGCTCCGGACAAGTGAGCTGAACCAGAAAGTTGAAATGATCGTGCAGGTTTTGCCCGACACCCGGAAGATCCCTGAAAGGTGTTACTCCAACCGAACGCAGATGCCCCCCATCGCCGATGCCGGACAGCATTAATAGTTGTGGTGACTGAAATGTCCCTGCACAAAGGATGACTTCCGCGCTTGCATTGGCCTGTCTCTCCCGCCCCTTATGCAGGTATCGCACTCCAACCGCGCGGTTCCCTTCGAAAAGGAGTCTTGTGACATGAGCGCCGGTCACGACCTGAAGATTCGGTCGCTTCATCGCCGGACGCAGATAAGCATCCGCGACGCTGAAACGACGCCCGTCCACGATCGTCTGCTCGGAAATTCCAAACCCTTCGGGATGAGCGCCGTTGAGATCTTCGCTATATGGATAGCCTGCTTGTCGACCTGCCTCGATCCAGGCGCGGGCCATCGGACTGTCCAGCGTCGCATGCGTGACCCGTAGCGGCCCGGTACCGCCATGGTATGCACTTTCTCCATGCTCGTTCCCTTCCGAACGTTTGAAGAACGGAAGAACGTCCTCATAGGACCAGCCGCGGTTACCCAACGCTGCCCATTCATCGAATATATCGTGGGCACCGCGCGCATAGCACATACCGTTGATGCTGCTGCTGCCGCCCAGGCCCTTGCCGCGGGCCTCTACGAAGGCCCGATTGTTGAGATATTTCTGTGGTTCGATTTCGTAATGCCAGCTGTTCATGCCATATTGCAACATGACCATGAAGGCGGCCGGCATCTTCACCAGCGGATTCTTGCTGTCGGATCCCGCTTCCAGCACCAGGACACGGCATGCGGAATTCTCGGACAACCGCCCTGCCATGACGCTGCCCGCCGACCCCGCTCCGACGATGATGTAATCGAAATCTGCATTACGGCGCATATTGCGGTGTCCTTGGAAGGTTCATCATCCTCATCTCGTTAACGAGACGCATAATATCTATTACCAAAGTTTACGCCGATTGCCGCTCGACACACCGCGGTCGCCTGCGCTGAGACGGACGCGACTGATCTGGCGGCCTGGTCATGGGCGCTCCCGTCGCACGATCCGTAATCTCAGTTGATTTCATGTATAGATCCCGCTTGATTGCAGGCCGTAGACTCTCGATCGATCTAATGATCGTCACACTTGCTGGAAATTCATTATCGGGCGACAATTGCTTATTTATAGTATTACAAATGATCTAATGGGACTTTACGTTCCGATAAGATATGTTCAGCATGCTCGTTTGTCAAACACAGAACATTTCAGGTAAGTGCCTTTGGTCGAACGCTGATTGGAGGTTCGACGCTTGAGCGCGATCAAACGACGCCCTGGGGGTCGAACCGAACGCATCCGTCAAGCCGTTGCCACCGCGGTCCTGGAACTCATCGGCAGGGGGCGGCTGGACTTCGACATGCAGGAAGTCGTGACGCTCTCCGGCATCGGACGCTCCACGCTGTTCAGAAGATGGCCCGATCGAGACGCACTGATCGTAGAGGCGCTGAGTGAGCATGTATCCCAGTTGCAGATCGTCACGTCCCGGGATTGGGAAAGGGATCTCGCCACCAACATGCATGGACTTTGCCGATTCGTTGCGCGTCCGATCGAGCTGGCACTCAATAAGCTCCTCGTCACCACCCACAATGCGGCTTTGAAAAAGGCGATTATCGACGCCTGGTTACCTATACTCAGAGTGTTCGAGCAGCCCCTCCGGCACGCGCTCCGTTCAGGTGAACTGATCGACGGCACCGACACCCGGCAGGTCGTTCGGTTCATATTTGCCGAGATGGCATTCAGATCCATGATCGACCCGGCATCCATGGATGAAAAGTATGTCGACGGACTGCTGCGTCTCATTCTCCAAGGGATAAAGCAGGAACGGCACTCGTCGGCTCGCTAGCCCTCATGAATAAATCGAAAATGCATTCACCCGATCGCACACACGGCAACATCGCCCGTATTCGCGCCTTGTTTCCGGGATGCGTGATGGAAGTTCGCGGCCTCGACGGCACCTTGCAACTGGCTGTGGACTTCGATCGGTTACGCCAGGAATTGACCGGCTCGATCGTCGAAGGCCCGCAGGAGCGCTATCACCTGGACTGGCCGGGCAAGCGTGAAGCCCTGCTCGCCGCCAATGCGCCGATTGCGAAAACACTGCGGCCCTGCCGCAACGACAGCGTGGACTTCGATACTACGCAGAACCTGTTCATCGAGGGAGACAATCTCGATGCACTGAAGCTGCTTCAGGAAACCTATCTCGGCAAGGTCAAGATGATTTACATCGACCCGCCCTACAATACCGGCAAGGATTTCGTTTATAGCGACGATTTCACCGATGGAGTGACCGACTTTCTTGTTCGCTCCAATCAGGTGGATCTCCAGGGAAATCGTCTAGTCAGCAGCCTGGAAACCAATGGACGATTTCATTCCAATTGGCTATCCATGATGTATTCCCGGCTCAAGGTGTCGCAAAACCTGCTGCGAGAGGATGGGGTCATCGTCATCCATATCGATGAGCACGAGTACCCCAATCTGGAAAAAATTCTCACGGAAATCTATGGTGAAACAAACAACCTTGGAACGATTGTTTGGGACAAGCGAAATCCCAAAGGCGATGCAACCGGCGTTGCGCAACAGCACGAATTGATTTGCATCTACAGCAAGAATCGAGAGTTCTTTAAACGAACATCCGAGCTCAAGCGGCCGAAGGAAAATGCGGCAAGAATGCTTGCGAAGGCCAAACAGATCATCGGCAAGGAACGCAGCGTCACGGCGAGCGCCAGAAAGGAATACAAGAACTGGGTAAATCGGCAGGATCTCACCGGAGGAGAAAAGGCATACAACCAGATCGACGAGAACGGAGATGTCTTCCGTCCGGTTTCGATGGCTTGGCCGAACAAGAAGAACGCTCCAGGGGATTATTTCATACCGCTCATCCATCCGCTGACCGGAAAGGCCTGCCCGGTTCCCGAACGCGGCTGGCGAAATCCGCCGGCAACGATGCAGGAACTGTTGCGGTCCGAACAGATCATTTTTGGTCCCGATGAAACTACGCAACCCACCCGGAAATATCGACTGAAGGACAATTTATTCGAAAATGTTCCTTCTCTCCTTTACTACGCCGGCAGTGACGATGCCCTGCTCTCGGAACTGAATATTCCTTTTGATACTCCGAAGCCGCTCCAAGTAGCCAAGAGACTTATCCAATCCCTATGTCATCGGGAAGACATCATGCTGGATTTTTTTGCCGGTTCATGCACAGCCGCACATGCGGTGATGCAATTGAATGCCGAAGATGGTGGGCATCGCCGATTCATAATGGTTCAACTGCCCGAACCATGCTCTGAAAAATCAGCCGCATACAAACTGGAATATGCGACGGTTTCCGCCATCGGCAAGGATCGCATACGAAAGGCTGCTGGCAGAATTCGAAAAGAGCACACTGAAACCTTGGCCACGCGAGAAAAACCATTGGATCTCGGTTGCCGGGTTCTCAAAGTCGACAGCTCCAATATGGCGGATGTGTATTACACCCCGAATGCGCCGGACAAGGACTCGCTCGAACTGTTCGTGGACAACATCAAACCGGATCGCACGCCTGAAGATCTTTTGTTTCAAGTGATGCTGGACTGGGGCGTCGAATTGACGCTACCGATTTCAACTCGGATACTCGAGGGCAAGAAGATATGGTTTGTCGACGGCAACGCCCTGATCGCCTGCTTCGAGATACAGGGCATCGATGAAGCCTTCGTCGAGGAAATAGCGCGCCATCAACCGCTGCGCGTAATATTCCGCGATGTCGGATCCAAGAATGACGCTGTGAAGTTCGGTATCGAACAAACCTTCAAGAAGCTATCCCCCGCCACGGAAATAAGATGCATCTAAAATCCCGGTGACATCAGGACTGTCCAGGCCGAAGCTGTCCGCCTTATCAACGAGCAGAAGGCGGCGATCATCATCGATCCCTTGACCCACGATGGCGACTACATGCCCGCCGACTCCGTTCGGCGAGCGCAAGTTCGTGAAAAATTTCCTGCCGCTTCAGGCCGCGGTTTCAAAGCCGCAGCTTCAGGCCGACGAAGGCGCCGCGGCCATCGCCCGGTATGAACGCCGCCTGATCGGGACGCGCCAGATCCACCACCAGGGTAGAGGCGGCATACTTGCGATCGAACAGGTTGGTGACCTCGGCGAACAACGTCAGGTTGTCATTGAACCGGTACCGGGTACGCAGATCGGTAACAGCCCACGAATCGGACCAGACCGTATTCATATTATCGACAGGCGTGCGTTCGGGAATCCAGCGCACCACGCCCTGCAGCGACCAGCTACCGGTGAGCTCATGATCGAGCGCAGCGGTGATGATCTGGCGCGGCGCGCCGGCAAGATCATTGTCGCCACGCAGCGGATCATTGTCGAAATGAAAATCCTGCCACGTCCAGACGAGCCTGGCACGGGTACGCTTGCCCAGGCTCTTGCGGGCACCGAGTTCGATGCCCGAGTGGATGGTCTTGTCGGCATTGATTGCGCCGAGCGAGCTACCGCTTTCATCGCGCAGACTGAGCAATTCGTTGCGTACCTCGGAGCGATACACCACCGCATCCACACCGAAGCTCTCATGGTCGGCACGCCAGCCGAGTTCGGCGGTGGTCGCCTTTTGCGCCTTGAGCGCCGGGATGCGAAACACATCGGCGACCAGTCCCGGGTTCGGCGGCTGCGGGCGGCCGGCGCTGGAGTAGGGCGTGCCATTGACCGTTGCCAGCAGATCATCGTGCGTGGGCGGCTCGAAGCTGCGGCTCAGGGCGGCAAAAAAAGTGTTGTGTGGATCGGGCTGGAAAGTCAGGGCCAGACTGGGACTCCAGCCGTCATAGCTGCGTGCATAGCGGGTACTGACCGCGGGCACCGCGCCGTTGGGCAGCTGCATTGCGGGGTTGGCCGGGTTATAGGCGATCGTCGGCCGGGTGGCGGCAGTGTAGCGATCGTCGTTGCGCCGCTTGGCGCTGGAGTAATCCAACCCCGGCGCCAGACTCCAGTGCTCGCCGAGCGGAATGTTGAATCCGGCATGTACCGTCAAAGTCTCGGCGCTCAGGCGGCTCTCCCCGAATAGCGCACCGCGCTCGCCGGCGGCATTGAGGTAGTTTTCCCGGTCGGCCGAACCATCGATGTATTGCGTGGTGAACTCGAACAATGGCAATGCCCGTTCCGCATCGCCGCGCCAGGCGTAGCGCAGCACGCCTGTGGCATCCCCGCCGCGCGTGACACGCTCGCCGGAGGCCATCGGGAATCGGAACACATCATCGGTATGGGTGTAGCCCAGAACCACGTCCCAGAGGTGGGCGCCGAATTCGATGCTGGTACGCGAACCGATCAGCCAGCTCTCGGAGCGCCGCCCTGGGCGATCATGGAGCACATCGGGACCGGGATTGATTGCACCCTCAGGGGTGACCGTCGGACCGTCGTGGACACGGCTTGGATCAGCCTTCAATTGTGCCTTGGTGATCGGACCGCTGACATCGAAATCGAGATCGGTGTAGCCGACGAAAAGACGGGTCTTGACTCGTTCGGAAAGCTGCCAGGCGACGTTACCCTCGAAGCTGTCGCGGCGGGATTGGTTGTAATCACGAAAGCCGTCGCGTTGATCGTGTCCGGCCTGCAACATGCCGTCCATGGACTCACCGGCAAAACCCGCGCGCGCTACCGCGCTGCGTTGATCGAACGAACCCGCACTGATTTCAGCCCCGAAGCCGGGCTGCTCGGCACCGTTGGGAGACACGAGATTCATCGCCCCGCCCAGCACCGTCGCGCCCAGCCGGTTGGCCATGTAGCCGCGATAAATCTCGATCGAACTGGCCAGCCCGGGATTGGCCAGGCCGACGATGTAGGACCCGTCGGCGCGGTTCAATGGCAGGCCATCCTGCAGAACCAGAATGCCCCGTTCCACCGGGTTTTGCTGCAGGCCGGAGCCGCGGATCTGGATACGAGGTTGATCGTTACCACCGAAAAAATTCTGCACCACGACGCCCGGCACCGTTTCCAGCGTCCGCGCGATGGTCAAGTTGGCGCTATCGGGCAGTTCTTCGCGGCTGACTCGCGCCGCGCCGCCCGGCAAGGCATCGAAACGCCGCTCGAGCGGCTCCCTGACGTCGGCCTCGACCACCACGGGCTTGAGCATCGTCGTCCCCGGCGTTGCCGATTGCGCCAGTACTTTGCCGCCGCTGCAGCTCAGTATCAAAAAAGTGGCCGCGCAGCCGAGAAATGCGCATGACCGATCCGGAGTCGGCACACGCGGCGTCACGGCGCATACCAGCTTGGCTTGTGGCAACATCATCATGGTTTCTCCGAATTGCGGCAGGTCGGCTACTGCGGGGTAGCCAGCGGAAATCACCCGTGAAATGGCCCCATGCAACAGTCGCCGGTCACGAGCGGCATGGAGTATAATAATTCTCGTTTGCAACTGTAAGTACCCATCGTCCATGCCGTCGCTGGATCGCCTCTTTACCTGGAAACCACCGATGCCCGCCGCCCACCTCCCCACTCCGTCATCCCGCCGCAAGTTCCTGTTCGGCTTGGGAACCCTGCTCAGCCTGCCGGCACTGTCCCGTATTTCCACACCGGCGCATGCGGCCGGACCCGGCGAACTGGTGCTGTACGGTCCGCCTGCCGGACCGTCCATCATTCTTGCCCAGGCGGTGCAGTCCCAAACCTTCGAGGGGAGCGGCAAGCTGGGTTTCAAAGTGTGGCGCAGTCCCGATGAAATGCGTGCCGGCCTGACTTCGGGCACGATGGCCGCGGTCGTGCTACCGACCCAGGTGGCCGCCAATCTCTATAACCGCGGCATGAAGATCCGGCTGCTCAATATCCTGACCCAAGGTCTGCTTTATATCGTTTCCACCGATGCCGGCATCGATAGCTTTCCGGCTCTGAAGGGTCGCAAGCTCGCAGTGCCCTTCCGCAACGACATGCCGGATCTGGTGCTCGCATATCTACTCAAACATCACGGCATGAACCCTGCCAGCGACCTGACCATACAGATCACCGGCTCGCCGGTGGAAGCCATGCAGATGCTGCTGATGGGGCGGGTGGATGCCGCCCTCGTCGCCGAGCCCGCGGCGACCGGCGCCACAATCCGGGGCCGGCTGATGGGTAGAAAAATCCGCCGCGTAATCGATATTCAGGCCGCCTGGGCCGAGGCGACGGGACGGGCACCCGTCCTGCCGCAGGCAGGACTGGCGCTGACGGATCCGCTGCGCACCGCACGCCCGGAACTTGCCGAAGCACTGCAGACGGCGCTGGAAGCCGCTGTAGCCAAGGTCAATGCCGATCCGCAAGCTGCCGCCGAGTTGGCGGCTCCCTTCCTGGATTTTCCAGCGGCAATACTGGCGGCCTCCATCCCGACATCGAAACTCGTGGTGACCCGTGCCCGCGCCGCACGCAACGACATCGAAGCCATGTTGACCACGCTGGCCGATGCCGATCCGGCAATCATCGGCGGGCATCTGCCCGACGACGGATTTTATCTCTGAGCGCCGGACCAGTTCACCGCATGCAATCGCTGCTGGGTCGCCTGGGCCGTTGCGGGCTGTTCCTCTGGTCGGGTTGGGCCGGCTTGACAGCCCTGTGTCTACTGGCCGCACTATGGCAACTCGGTCACGAAGCCTACGGCGATTTCATTCTTCCCTCGCCCGCCGTCACGCTTGCCACCGTCGCCGATCTATTGTCCCGCCCCGACACCTGGGAATTGACCCGGCTGACGGTTGGGCGCGCCCTCAAGGGCTTTGTGTTCGCTGCACTTGCCGGCGGCATCACCGGCCTCGTCGCCGGCTATTCGCCGGCCGCCTTGCGCCTCGCGCGTCCGCTCATCACGGTATTGTTGGGCGTACCGCCGATCGCCTGGATCGTACTTGCCATGATCTGGTTCGGCGCGAGCGACGGCACGGTTGCCTTCACCATTCTGGTTGCCGCCTCGCCGCTGGTGTTCGTGAGCGTAGCCGAAGGCATCATGTCGCGCGATCGCGGGCTCGACGCCATGGCGCGTGCCTTCGGTGCCGGCGCATTCAAGCGCCTGACCAGCCTGTCATTGCGCCATGTCGCCGCCCACTTGTTCCCCGCGCTGGTGCTGACGCTGGGCACCGCATTCAAGGTAGCGGTGATGGCGGAATTGCTGGCCAATGTCGGCGGCATCGGCGGCGAACTGGCGCGCAGCCGCGCCAATCTCGATGTCGCCGGCGCGCTGGCGTGGATTTTGATTTCGGTGGCGGCACTGATCGCGGTGGAATATGGCATCGTGCATCCGGTGCGTGCCGAATTCGAACGCTGGCGCGCCGTCACCGAACCCTGGGGCGTCAAGCGATGAGCGCGCTGGCGCTGGAGCGGATCGGCCACTCCTACATCGGCCGCAGCGTGCTCGATCATGTCGATCTCAGCATCGACGCAGGCGAGGTGGCGGCCCTGGTCGGCCCCTCGGGCTGCGGCAAATCGACCCTGGTGCATATCGCCGCAGGCATCTTCGAGCCTTCGCGCGGCAACGTCCGGCGCCACTACCGGCGCCACGCCATGGTATTCCAGGAACCCAGGCTGCTGCCCTGGGCCACGGCACGCGACAACATCGCCTACCCGCTGCGTCTTGCCGGTACGGGGCGGCGCGAGCGGCGCGCGCGCGCCGAGGCCGCGGCGGCCAGAGTGGCCTTCGATGCCGGCGATCTCGGCAAATATCCGAGCGAGCTGTCCGGCGGCATGCGCCAGCGCGTGGCGATCGCCCGCGCCCTGGTGGTGACACCGGATTTCGTCTACTTCGATGAACCTTTCACGGCACTCGATGTGGCACTCAAGCGGCGCATGCAGGATCTGGTGATCGCAGCGGCGGGCGCGGCGCATTTCGCCGCGCTGTTCGTTACCCATGACCTGATGGAGGCAGCCCGTATCGCGAACCGTATTCTGGTGCTCGATATGCACGGCGCGGGCATCATCGGTGAACGCCGTCTGCCTGGTATGCCGGGTGCGCGCAGCGAGCGCGAGGTCTTCGATACCGTACAGCACTTTCTGCATCAGGATCCGCTGTTTCGCCACATCCATGATGTGGATGAGCGGCAGACCCCATGAGCACGGCGCCGGTCACTCCAACGATTCCGCTGGCACGCGTCTTGACCGACGAAGGCCTGCGTCTGTTCTTTCCGCTCGGCGCGATTTATGCCGCGTTATGGCCGCTGCAATGGGTGCTTATCTTCGGCCTGGATCTGCCGTTCGTGCGGCATACGCCACCGGCGCTTTGGCATGCCCACGAAATGATCTATGGCGCCTTCGGCGCGGCTTTGCTCGGCTTCATCTCCACGGCGGTTCCGGAATGGACCGATACGCGCCGCCCGTCCGCACGATTCCTGTTCTGGCTGGCGGGACTCTGGCTCGGCGGGCGGCTGGTCGGCTTTCTCGGCGCCGATCCGCTGGGCTGGCTGGGCGCGCTATGTGATCTCGCCTGGCTCTCGGTACTGGCCGGCTATGTCGCCTGGGTGTCGTGGCACAAGCGCAGCACCAAATTGCTTGGATTCTGCGGCTGGATCAGCGCGCTGGCCATCGCCGAAGCGTTGATCCGCTACGCCTTCGCCGCCGCCGATCTGGCCTCCGCGCAGCGCCTGCTGCATGTGGCCGGCTTCGTTTTCATGGGGCTTCTGGGCCTTGCGCTCGCCCGTATCACGGTCTCGGTCAACAATCTCATTCTTGATCCCGGCAAGACGACCTCACCGTATCGTCCGCACCCCGGCCGTATCAATCTCGCCTCCGGCCTGATGGCTTTGGTAGCGATCGGCGAACTGGCCGGCCTGTCCGCCACTGCCAGCGCATATCTGCTCATTGCCGCGGGAGCGGCTTTCATGGATCGGGCCGGCGAGTCCTTCATCGGGCGCGAAGCCGTTCGCGCCGAGATCCTGGTGCTGACTGGCGCCAGCCTGTTCGCCGGCGGCGGCCTGATCCTGCTCGGCCTGTCCAGCCTTGGAGTTCCGCTTGCATCCTCACTCGGTCTGCATATGGCACTGATGGGCGGCCTCGGTCTCGGCGTGATGGCGGTGTACTCGATCGCCGGGCTCCTGCACACCGGACAAAAACTCGTCTTTGCCCGCGGCACCAAGCTGGCCGCCTTGCTGCTGGTCCTGGCGGTCGTGGCGCGCGTGTTGCCTCTGCTCGGCTGGAATCCTCCCCTGCCCGGCAATCCTTATGGCCTCGCCGCGCTACTCTGGGCCGCTGCCTTCCTCGTCTGGCTGAAAATCTATTGGCCGCTATTATCCGGTGCCTGGACGCTGCCAGCCAGGCAAATACCGGCGGACGCCGATGCCGGCTGAGGACATGGAAACCACCGAGCCCTTGGCAGGATGAAAACAACCAGTGCCTTATCTGTTTATGAGATCAGTGTCATTCCGGCACTTTTTACCGCACCTACATCAAACGTCATCGTCCTAGGTCATGCCGAGCCGGCCCGGGAGCGGCGCGTGAGCCATACCAGCGCGGTCATGACCAGCACGATCCAGCCCGAGAGCCAAAACAACTCGTTCGCAGCCAGCTGGTAGGCCTGACGCACCATCTCCCGTGTGATCATGCCGGCCGCCTGCTCGGCACTGACACCGAAGTGCTGCAGAGACTCCACTACCGCATGATAGTCAGGCGTAAGTACCGTGAGGTGATCCGTTAGCCGGGTCTGATGCATCGCTTCGCGCCGATCCCACATGGTGGTAATCAGCGAGGCCGCAAAGCTGCCGCTGATGATGCGTGCGAAGTTGCTGATGCCGGTCGCCATCGGGATCTGTGCTGCTGGAATACCTTCGAGCTGAATCGTCAACAAGGAGACGAAAAAGCAGCTCATGGCGATGCCTTGCACCAGCAGCGGCAGGGTGTAGGTCCAAAGATCGTCGCCGGTGGTGAAGTCTGCGCGCATGAAAAAAGAGAGTGCAAATGCCATGAAGGCGATCGTCGCCATGATACGCGCGTCGATCCGATTACCAGCGCGCGCCACCAGCGGTGTCAGCAGGAATGCAACCACGCCGGCCGGCGCGGCCACCAGGCCAGCCCAAGTCGCCGTGTAGTCGAGCTGGGTCTGCATCCACAGCGGCATCAGCAACAGATTGGCAAAGAACACCGCATAGCCGGAACAAAAGGCGACCGTGCCGAAAAAGAAATTGCGATTAAGGAACAGGCGCAGATCCACCGCCGGGTGCTCATCCGTGAGTTCCCAGATCAGCCAGGCGATGAACAACACACCGGCGAGGATCGCCAGGACCGTGATGAAGGGCGAGTGGAACCAGTCCGCGTCCTTACCCTTGTCGAGTACCACCTGTAGCGCACCCACCCAGACGACCAGCAGCGCCACACCAATAGTATCGATCGGCAGCTTGCGCGTCGGTGTCTCGCGTGTACGCAGACCGCGCCAGCAGGCCAGCGCACAAAAGATACCGACCGGCACGTTGACGAAAAAGATCCAGCTCCAATGATAGTTGTCACAGATGTAGCCACCGAAGATCGGCCCGGCGACAGGGCCGATCAGCGTGGTCATCGACCAGATCCCGAGCGCGGTCGAACGTCGATGCGCCGGGAAGATGGCGATCAGCAAGGTCTGACTGCCGGGAATCATCGGACCGGACACCGCGCCCTGGAGGATACGGAAAACGATCAGTGAAGGCAGACTCCAGGCCAAGCCGCAGAGCAGCGAGGCGAACGTGAACAGGCTGACGGAGGCGACGAAGACACGCACCACGCCGAAGCGCCCCATCAGCCAGCCGGTCAAAGGCACGGCGACGCCGTTGGCCACGGCGAAGGACGTCACCATCCAGGTGCCCTGGCTGGCGCTGACACCGAGGTTGCCCGCGATGGTCGGCAGCGAGACATTGGCGATGGTCGAATCCAGCACCTGCATGAAGGTGCCGAGCGCCAGCGCGAATGCCGTCAACGTCAGTGCGCCGCCCTGGAGGGGCGCTTGTGCGCCGGATCCGTTCACCGCTTCTCGCTGGCATTGGCGCTGATGATGCGCTCGATCTCCGCCTCGACGTCGGGACTCAGGCTCGGCTGCGTCGGATAGGGGCTGCGCGCCTCGCGACCGAGCGGTGAGCCGGAGCGGCTGGAAGTGTCCACCTCCACGAGAGCCGACAGTCCGATACGCAGCGGGTGCTCGATGAGCTCACGGGGATCGAGGCCGATGCGCACCGGTACGCGCTGGACGATCTTGATCCAGTTGCCGGTGGCATTCTGCGGCGGCAACAGCGCGAAGGCATTGCCGCTACCGGCGCCGAGACCGATCACTTCGCCGTGGAAGACCACGCCGCCGCCATAGGTATCGGTGGTGATCCGCACCGGCTGGCCGAGGCGCAGGTCGGCGAGCTGGGTTTCACGGAAGTTCGCATCGATCCACAACCGATCCAACGGCACCACCACCATCAGCGGCGTGCCGGCGCCAATCTGCTGGCCGATCTGCACGCTGCGCTTGGCGATCGTGCCGGCAACCGGCGCGACGACGTGCATATGGCTACGCCGGATCGCCGCGCGCCGATAACCGGCGATCGCCGCCAGCACCGCCGGGTTGCGCCGCAGGTCCGTCCCGTGCACCTGGGCCTCGGCCTGTGCCAACCGGCTCGCCGCGCGCTCCAGTCCGGCATCGGCAGTCTTCACGGTCTCGAGCGCATGTGCGAACTCCTCGCCGGACACCGCACCTTGCGCGGCGGCCTGCTCGCGGCGCGCAAGGTCGGCCCGGGCACGCATCAACACCGTATGCGCTTCGCTGCGCTCGGCCCTGGCTGCATCGACCTGCGAGAAGTCGGCGCGCACCGCGCGCACCGCCTGGCCGAGTGCGGCCGCGGCGGCTTCCAGCTCGGCGTCCGCAATCGCAGGATCGAGGTCGACGAGAGGTTGGCCGGCCTGGACACGTTCGGTGTCATCAGCATGAAGGGCAAGCACCGTGCCCGCATCACGCGCGGTAATCGCTACCAGATCGCCGTTGACGTAAGCGTCGTCCGTCGTTTCGCTGGCACCTGCGAACAATAACCACCCGGCGCCGTAGGCCAGCAACCCCACGCCGACGGCGGTTGCAAGCAGCAGCAGACCCCGGCGGCGCGCACGCGGATTACCCCGCAGCACCGATGCTGCGGCCGGTGCCGGCACCGCCCCGGCAGGCCTGCCGGCAGCTTCCGGCGTGTCGTCGTTCCTATTGGTCATGAATTTCTAGGATTTCTAGGATTCCTGGGTTCCTGGGGTTCCAGGCGCTTATGGGGAAGGCCTTGTATCGACAAGGGCCGCGCTGCCGGCCTCCGAATCGAATCCACCGCCAAGAGCCAGCAAGAGCCTGATCCGCGCAACAGCCTGATCGGCCTCTAGATCGACGGTCTCTTGCCGGGCGCTGAGCAGCCGCAACTCGGCATCGATCAGTTCGAGCCGCGAGCCGAGGCCGGAAATAAAACGGACTTCATCGAGGCGCCGCAGCTCGGCGGTGCCGGCTGCGGCGGTGCGCTGCACGTCGAGGGTAGCGGACAGGTTGGCTACGCGAGTCAACGCATCGGCAGTCTCGCGCACCGCACTCAGCACAGCCTGATTGTAATCGGCGATCGCCGCATCGACCCGGGCGTTGGCGCCGGCATACTCCGCGCGCAATCGTCCACCGTCGAAGATCGGTAGATGCACGGCGGCGCCGGCACCGTAGGTCACGGCATCCTTGCCGAATAGGTGATTGAGACCGATCGCCTGAGCTCCGGCAAGACCGATGAGGTTGAAGTTTGGATAAAAGGCCGTGCGTGCCGTCTCCCGGCCCGCCAACGCAGCATCGACACGCGCCTGCGTGCTGAGGATATCGGGCCGGCGTGCAAGCAGATCGGCCGGCAGTTCGGCAGGTAGCGGCAGCACGGCGTCGAGCGCCGGCGTCGGCGGGCGGATCGTTGCATAATAGTCCGCGCCCTGACCAGCAAGAAGCGCAAGGGCATGGACCAGCATCTCACGCTGGCCCTGCACGCGCACCAACACCTGCTGCGCTTCCGCGCGCAGGATTTCCGCCGCACGCGCATCGCGCTCGCCGGCAAGTTCGCTGCGCACCCTCAGGCCGACCAGCAGCAGCGCCTGTTCCCGCTCGACAAGAACTCTTTGCGCGAGGCCAAACTGCCGCTCGACACGGGTAAGTTCGATATAGGTCTGCGCTATCGATCCCGCGAGTGCGAGAGAGGCGGCGGCGTAATCTAGCCCCGCCGCATCCGTCTCGGCGCGGGCCTGTCCCACGGCAGCTGCCTGACGACCCCAGAAATCGAGATCCCAGCCGAGATTCGCCTGTGCCTGACCGATCCAGCGAGTACTGCCGCCATAGGGCGGCGGAATAATGTAGGCATCGCTCAAGCGCTGAATCTGTCCGTTCGCATCCAGGGTCAGCTGCGGCCGCCTCGCCGCCTCGCTCACCGCCAAGGCGCTCTCGGCGAGACGCACGCGCGCCAGTGCCGCCTCCAGCGTCGGACTGCCGGCGAGCGCGTCGCCGAGGATACGATCGAGCTGCGGGTCGCCGAACGTCTTCCACCACTGCGCGTCGATGGGCGCAGCAGCCTCCGCAGCCAGCCCCAGGGACGGGACGGCGATCGGAGCGATATTGCCCGGCTCACGCGGCGCCGCGCAGGACGCCAGCACCAGCACCGCCGCCGTTACGGTGGTGACAGACCAACGTTCCATGATCTCAACTCCCCTGCTCCTCGATCGCCTCCAGTCGGGCGACGAGACGGTTGAGTGTCGCAATCAGGCGAGTGATGTCCTCGCGATCGAAATCCTCGAGAACCTCGTTCCATCGATCGACCACCTTCGCCGCGAGGTCGGTGAAGGTGACGTGGCCCGCCGCGGTAAGTGCCAGCCGAGTCACACGCCGATCCATCTCGTCGCGCCGGCGCACCAGCAGGTCGCGCGCCTCGAGCTGGTCGATCAGGCGGGTCATCGCCCCGCTGCTGTACCCGATGTTGCGTGACAGCTCCGCGCAGGTCGCCGCCGTGCCGTTGGATACCAAGGCCAATACGATCCACTGCGTAAAAGTGATCTCATTACCCGCGAATGCCGCCTCCGCGCGCGCCATGCTGAGCTTGTTCGCTCGACGCAGCAAATAGCCGATGGAATTCGCAGGACTGAACGCTTTGGGTTGGTAGAAGGGAGGCACCGATAGCTGCCTAGGCAATCACTGCCGCGGAAGATAATACGGCGGCGGGCGGGGATCAAGAGGGATGTACTGGGAACGTCTCGCCAGGCGTGCCTGCGGCCGTACCGACACTCCATTCGCCGCAAAAGCTTTTGAACTTGCCGGTGATTGAGCTTCGGTCGGCAGCGGCCGGGTGCTCCTTGATCAGAAAGATGTCGCCGTATGCATCGCGAAGGGCGTCGCCCAAAACAATTTGGGATCGAGAGTGGTCGCGATAGTCGTTGTAGCGCTGTGTGGGCTTTCCGTCAGGCGTCAGAGCCCAAGGACAAGCCTCAGGCCTTCGTCGATGGCGCGCACGGCCTCCGCCGGCAGAGAGCGCACACGTTGGGTCAGCAGCTCACGATCCAGCGTATAGAGTTGCGATACGTTGATCACAGACTGTTTGGCCAATCCAGACTCGGCCTTTCCGATGCGAAGGTTTCCAGGAGCATCTGCTAAGGCAAGGTTGGAAGTAATGATCGCCACAACGACTGTGGCGATGCGGCTTTGGTTAAATGGGTTGGACTGAACTACGACGACGGGGCGACGAAATCCCGGCCCAGAGCCGGTGGGAGTCGGCAATGAGGCCCACCAAACCTCACCACGTTTCATTGGCGAGGCGCGTCAGTTGCATGCGAGCAAAGGCTGGATCGGGCTTTGAGGGTTCCGTGGCATATACCGCGTTGAGCTTTGCCGTGACGGCTGCCGCCCCTCGTTCGCTCAAGTATGCCGATAGGGCATCCGAATAGAGCTGACTTCGGGATAACCCGAGCTGCTGTGCCAAATGCTCTCCGGCCTCAAATACTTCATCTGGAACGGAGATGGCGATCTTCATGTCGTCATGGTATCACCATGGTATGACTCATGCAATTCTGACGTCTAAGCGAGCGAAAGAAGCGAAAGCATAATCAGCAATGCCGACCAGAGCGCCTGATCTTTGGACAAATACTCTTTCGTCATCTGCCAAATAGCAAAGAAGCCCGCATACCCACCAAAGATGATCACGGCGGTGTACACGGTGGCATAGTCATAAGCACTCGCAGTGATTCGCTCCTGCGTATCCGCGATCTCTCGGGCAACGCGGTTCTGCTCAACGATAGGGCGCCGAGCCAACAAGCGAGAGGTGAAGCAATATGGCAAAACGTAAACCGAACCCGGAGATGATCGACGACGACAACCCGGAGTGGACCGCCGAGGATTTCGCGCGCGCGAAGCCCGCGTCCAAGGTGCTGTCGGCGGCAGTGCTTCGGCGTTTTCGCGGCGCGCAGAAGGCGGCCACGAAGGAACGCATCACCATCCGCCTGTCGCCCGATGTGATACAGCGCTTCCGGGCCAGTGGCCCAAGGCTGGCAGACGCGCGTGGATGACGCCCTACGGTCCTGGCTCAAGCGCAATTCTCCGGAGGCGTAGAGGAATTGAGCCGCGCCCGGGGACAGAACGCCGCGCCCCGGGACTGGCTTGCAGCGCGGCCCGATACGGAATGCCGACCGGCGGCGCCACACCTGGCTGCACGGGCTCACCTCGCGCGAGGTTGCGGAATTCAAGCGCCGGTCACTCTCGCTCGGCCACGGCTCGCAGGATTCGATTGGGCGACTCATCGCCACCCCTTCGCCGGCATCGCCGGACTCATGCTCAATCTCCATCGCTGCTCGGCATGCGGGCATGAGGAAGATCGGGAGCCCTACATAGAGAGCGGGTTCCGATCCAACTGTGGCACCGTCTCATGACGACTGCTGCGGAGGGGTCAAAGCGAAAGAATGGTTCCTGGCTCCTGAGCCGGTCATCACCGAGCGGTTCACGTTCCACGACTTGAGGGCAAAGCGCGCCAGCGACGCTGAGGACGTGATGGAAGCCAACGAAGCGCTGACTCACGATGATCTGCGGACGACCCAGAAGATCTATCGCCGAAAGCCTCGTAGCCAGAGCGGGCGCGAAAATATTAGACAGCTCGCCGGATATTAGACGGGACGGGGTTTGAGCGCCGTCATAAGTTATTGATTTAATGGTGGTAGATTCTACCGGAACCTTGAACCCATTATCTTCAACCATGCCGAGACGTCCCCATAGGAGCGGGTTCCGGCGTAACGAGCAGGGCACATATGCATAACCCCCGGATGTTCGCATTGGGCTGAAACTGCATGGAACCCTTCCCGAGGACTTGGCTTCTTGGCCGACATCGCACCTGAATGCGTTGCCTTCATCGTCGAGTCCAGAAGCTCGTTCGGTTCGACCGCGACGAGGTCATGGCATGGGCCAAGCGTTGGGTGCAAGACGCCCAAGATCAAGGCATCGATGTGAAGACCGATCCCGCCAGCCAGAGCAGATCGTTGCTGCATGCCCTGGCATCGCTGCCCGTTTGACCGCCGCATCCGCGCCATTGATCTCCTCCGGGGCGGATGCGCCGACGCAGGCGTGGTCGCCGACGCGCCTCGGCCTTTGCCGTCCAGCACCATGATATGGGTGTAAATGGGCGTCGAAATAGCGCAGCCCAGCCGCTGCGCAGCCGGTCAGTCCTGTTCCGTTTCATCGGCAAATCATCGCATTGGACGAAGAAACGGAACAGTCGTTTCGCCCCTCAATGGCCAGCGGTTCGATCCCCAAACACGGAATCGAACAGGCCAGTCACTTCAATCCATACCAAACGCCACGCCCGCTGCCGTGCTGCTCCAGATGGTTGCGTTCGGTCAGGTCGCGAAAGTGCTGTTTCAGGGTGTTCCGGCTGGCCCCGGTCAACTTGATCGCCTCGGCCATCGTGACGCGTCCGTGCTCCCGGGCGAAGTCCACGATTTGCAGTGACAGCTCGGGCAGCGCGGCCAGTACGATCTTTTCGCGCTCGACCTTCTTCTCCAGACGCCGAGCCTGCTCAGCCAGAGAGCGCAGAAAGAACAGCAGCCACGGGTGCCAGTTCGGGGCGTCGCTGCGGATCGTGCCCTGCGTCTGCCGCAACGCGAGGTAGTAACTTTCCTTGCTGGCCTCGATCACGCTTTCGAGCGAGCTGTACGGGACATAGGTGTAGCCCGCCTGTAGCAGCAACAGGGTCGTCAGCACGCGGCTCAAACGCCCGTTGCCATCTTGGAACGGGTGAATTTCGAGGAGCACGACCACGAAGATGCCGATGATGAGCAAGGGATGCAGCACGGCCTTTTCGCGCTCGTCATTGATCCACTGCACCAGTTCCGCCATCAGGCGCGGCGTGTCGAACGGTGTGGCCGTCTCAAAGACGATGCCTATTTGCGTGCCGTTCTCATCAAAGGCCGCGACGCTGTTCGAGTTGGTCTTGTAGCCACCCCTATGCCACTCGTCCTTCTGGCTGTACTGCAGCAGGATCTGATGCAGCTGCTTGACGTGGTTCTCGGTGAAGGGGATGTCCTCCCATGCCCGAAAGATCAAATCCATCAGCTCGGCGTACCCGGCAACCTCCTGCTCATCCCGTGAGTCGAACTTCTTGATGGCGAGGTTGGACAGCAGCCGCTCGACCTCCCGGTCGGAGAGCTTGCTGCCTTCAATGCGAGTGGATGAGCCGATGCTCTCGATGGTGGCCACACGCCGTAACGCCGACAGGCGGTCGGGCGCAAGCGTGCCCAAGGCGCGCCACGCTCCTTTGAATTCGTCGATCCGGGCGACCAGGCCCAAGACCTCCGGGGTGATCTGGAGGGTGTCGGTTCGGAACATGAACCAATAATACACCCATTTACACCCATTTACACCCATTTACACCCATTTCAACAGGCGGCAGAATTGGGTGTAAATGGGTGTAGAAATGGAGGGGCGCCCTCGGGGATGGGCCTGCGACTATCACCGCCACGAGCTCCATGCAGGTTTTGCATGGAAATCACGACGATGCCCCAAAATTGCGCGCACTGCGGCCAAGCCTTTCAACCCAGCCCCCAAGTCCCGAACCAGACCTACTGCTCGTCCGCCGAATGCCAGCGCGCTCGCAAGCTGCGCTGGCAGCAGGACAAGCTCCGCACCGATCCGGACTACCGCGACAACCAGCGTGATGCCCAGCGCGCGTGGTTCGACCGGCATCCCGGCTACTGGCGCGCCTATCATGCCGCCAATCCCGATGCGGTGGAAGGAGGCCAGAACGGAAGCGCCAGTGGCGTGGGCAATGGCCTTGCAAAAATGGACGTGTCAATTCTGCCGTCCGGCCTGTACCAGCTGCGGCGAATTCCCGCGCCTTTCCCAGAGGAAGGCGATGCGTGGCTGGTCGAGATCACGCCCGTGAGCATCGACTGCGTCTGCAAAAAGGACGTGTGCAAAGAGATGACTTGATCGACGCTTCGGTACCCGGTCGCTATCGTCGTTCCCAAACGGGTTCTCGAACATTCTGCATGGCAACGATTCCAACCGTGTGCGCAGCTTCCGTCAGGTGGCGACGCAACCATTGAAAGGAATGGCAGACCCGACAACGTCAACCATCGAAGTGACCGGGTCTATGCAATCGAACGAATCACCTCCAAGCCCAACAGGCTCCGGGTCGGTGTACCGCGCCGCACAGTACGTGCGCATGTCCACCGAGCACCAGCAGTACTCGACGGAGAACCAGGGCGACAAAATCCGTGAGTACGCTGCCCGGCGCAACATCGAGATCGTCCGCACCTACGCCGACGAGGGCAAGAGCGGCCTGCGCATTGATGGTCGCCAAGCCTTGCAGCAACTGATCGCCGACGTGCAGGCGGGCAAGGCCGATTTCCAGATCATCCTCGTCTATGACGTCAGCCGCTGGGGCCGGTTCCAGGACGCCGACGAGAGCGCCTACTACGAATACATCTGCCGCCGCGCCGGGATTCAGGTGGCCTATTGCGCCGAGCAGTTCGAGAACGACGGCTCACCCGTGTCCACCATCGTCAAGGGCGTCAAGCGCGCGATGGCGGGTGAATACAGCCGCGAGCTTTCCGCGAAGGTGTTCGCGGGCCAGTGCCGCCTGATCGAACTCGGTTTTCGGCAAGGCGGGCCTGCGGGCTACGGCCTGCGCCGCGTGCTGATCGACCAGTCCGGCTCGGTGAAGGGGCAACTTTCTCGCGACGAGCACAAGAGTCTGCAAACCGACCCTTCGACAGGCCGATGGCGGCAGCGATCTTCTCGTGACTCAGTCGCGCCTCGAACTTCAGACGCAGAACTTCTTTGATTTTGCGCATGGCACTCTGTTTGGCTGGCATCGGCTCCCCAATCAAAAAAATCGGGCAGCTTAGCCAGAAAAATATAAGTTCCAGCGCAGAACCGACTTCGTTCCGCTCGAAGATGACCGAGGATTCCGGGAACATGACTGAGGATTCCGGCCAATGCCGGAAATCGGTCATCTTCAATCGGAATCGCCGGTCACGTTCGGCCGGAACGACCGGTCACGTTCAATCGGAATCAGCGGTCAACTTGGTCCGGAATACGCAACAGTAAGTCAACGTATGCCGAACACCGCTATACCTACCGTTCTGGCCGAGTCTGTCATTGCACCGATGAGTTGGTCCTGACCAGTCGTTAGAGGGTAGACGATAGCCACACCTGTCACCGTCTGATTCGGAAGGACGCATGGCGCCAGACCGAAAGTCAGTGTGACGTTGAAAACATTCTTTCCTGACGGCCGAGGTGCTATCGAGCCAGAACCGCTACAGCCACCCTCTGAAACCGTTAGTACGCCACTTGCAGTGATATCCACCGAAATACTACCTCCGCTGGTACCGAGAGTATCCCAATGCCCAGCGATGGCGCCCAAGGACGCTGCTGTGTCGTAGTCGTACAAGGAGTCGGGAATCGGACTGCCAGAAAACTGGACACTACCCAAGCTATTCGTGACTGTGCCACTTATGGTCTTCGTTGCGCCGCTATACGTCGAAGCTAGTGTTCCAGAAATCGCAGGATAAAATCCGAAGTCCTTGACATTGTTTGAGGTGAACGATTCACCGCTCCATGTACCATTCCCCTGCACAAACCCATCTACATAGAAGATCGAACCATTATCCTGACCATAAAGTGACCAGACATCGCCATTTTCGAGGATCAATACTTGAAACTCGCTGCTCGTACTACCGATCAGTTCACCCCCAAATACACCTTCAGCAGCAGCTGCCGGTGGGGGCGGCGGGGGTGGGCTCGGTGTTGCCGAGACTTGGTTTCCACCACCGCCACCACCACCGCACGCACTGATGAATGCAGGAAGCAAGATCGCTACTAGTGCGGTAGCCGTGGATCTCTTCATATGCTGTCTCCCTTGTTAGCAACTCCACTTAAGGCACCTAGCATATGCATTAGGTAGCCGAGACTACTGATACCTGAGTCACGTTTGTCCCGAAAATGGCGACAATAATTTTGTGCCCTATATGTCTGCCCTCTCATTTTCAGGGGTGCAGCTTTGAAGTCGCTTCGCAGCCGGGAACATCGACGATTACGCGCCATCCTGGTGGAGGCACGAGAAGCAGCCGGACTGACCTTGCGGGATATGGGGGTCCGCTTGAAGCAGTCTCATACCATTCTTGCCAAGGTGGAAAGCGGTGAGCGGCGCTTGGACGTGATCGAATTCATCTATGTCGCCCGAGCCTTAGGCGTCGATCCAAAAGAGCTATTCGCGAAGCTGCTGGACTGATGATAGCTGCGGCTTCACGCTGTTCCTAAGTCGACACGTCCAGCTATCCATCGTAGATATCACTAACGAAATTTTTGGCCTTAGTGAAAGAGAACTCCCCGAGCACCCCCTACCCCAGTGAGAGCTTGGTCCGATACGCCCCCCCTGAACAAAGCTGCATCAGTGGCGGAGTCGCTATACATCGATTCCCCAATGAGGCGCGCACTGGCGAAAGCGTTGTTCGTTCTCCCATACGGCCCCAAAACAAGCAAGTACAGGCACACACACTTCCTCAGCACTCCAAATCGATCGAACCCCGCAAGCCGACCATTTTTCAGCCAGGGTAGCAACTGAGTAGCAATGCAGTTCAGACGCGATCTTCGCCGTCCACATCCCACTCGTAAGCTCTTGTAATATCTTGAGAAAATGGTGGCCAGGGGCAGAATCGAACTGCCGACACGCGGATTTTCAGTCCGCTGCTCTACCAACTGAGCTACCTGGCCACGAGCGTCCAGCCGGAGGACTGGAATCTTTACGCGCCGAACTTCGGCGACTAGGCCGAAGCGGGCGCGTATTAATAGCGATGGGCTGGCGGCCAGTCAAGGAGAACCGTCCTTCAGCCCGTGTTCCAGCCTCCGCAGTTCGCATCCATGATGTCTTCCACTGCGTCAGGCCGGGATCTCGACCGAGGTTCTCTCCCCCGGATGACGGCATCCTTCCAAGTCCACCGCATACAAGCGCGAATCGCACCGCGGTCGAATCTTCGGATGACAACACGCTTTCTAAACTTAAACGATGTCGCTAATTAGCGACAATTTGTATGCAACTTACTTCAATGTCGATGCGTTGACTCTATGAGCCGGCGGTCGAGTCGGCCTCCCCGTCCAAATACATCTCGAATCTCGCGAGGTAATGAGCAATGGCGCTGACGACGAACACGTCGGTCACTGATCGGGCAAATGCCTCCGCAACGTCCTCGACCCGTCCAGCCAGGCGGTGTCTCCGGTATCGACACGTCCGCGCCACGACCCTGCAGCTCTGCGAGCCGCTCGAAGTCGAGGACTACGTAGTGCAAAGCATGCCCGACGCCAGTCCCGCCAAATGGCACCTAGCGCATACCAGCTGGTTCTTCGAGCAATTTTTGCTCAAACCCATGCTTTCCGGCTACCAGGCGTACCACGAGGACTTCGAATACCTGTTCAACTCCTATTATCAAAGTGTCGGTCCCATGCATCAGCGTCCTCGGCGCGGTCTGCTCAGCCGCCCTACCGTGCAGGAAATCATGCGCTATCGGATGCATGTCGATAGACACATCGAGTCGCTCTTGGATGCCCACGCGGATGATGACCAGCTCGCGGCCCTCCTCGAACTCGGTGTGAATCATGAACAGCAGCACCAGGAACTCCTGCTCACCGACATCAAGCACCTGTTCTCCTGCAATCCCCTGCTGCCCGCCTATCGCTCGGCGGCGCTGCGCGGCACCGCAACGAAGTCCGCCGCACCGACCGGTGATTCCGCCCTCCCGTCCATGGCCCGTCCCATGACATTCATCGCCTTCGACGGCGGCGTACAAGCGATTGGCGCGCCCAGCCGGCATGGCAGGCCGGATGAACGTTTCTGCTTCGACAACGAACAGCCTCGGCATCGCCTCCTGGTGGCACCCTTTGCGCTGGCCGATCGCCTGGTCACCAGCGGCGAGTACCTGGACTTCATCCGAGACGGCGGCTACCGGCGCGCAACGCTGTGGCTCTCGGACGGCTGGCAAACCGTGACTCGGCACGGCTGGAATCGTCCCCTGTACTGGTCGGAATCGCTGGACGCCGAATTCACGCTCGCCGGCCTGCAAGACCTCGACAATGACACCCCCGTCTCGCACCTCAGCTATTACGAAGCCGACGCCTTCGCGCGCTGGGCCGGTGCGCGCCTGCCGACGGAGGCCGAATGGGAACTCGCCGCCGCCGGGCTGCCGGTCCAGGGCAACCTGCTCGAGGCCGGCACGCTGCACCCCCGCCCGGCGCGCGCGCATTGCCGGGACCGAAGCGAATTGCAGCAACTCTTCGGCGACACCTGGGAATGGACGGCCTCCCCCTACGTCGCCTATCCCGGATATCGCAGCGCCTCCGGCGCGCTCGGCGAATACAACGGCAAGTTCATGTGCAACCAATGGGTGCTGCGCGGCGGTTCCTGCGCGACACCTGCCGAGCATATTCGAGCCAGCTATCGCAACTTCTTTTACCCGGATACACGCTGGCAGTTCGCCGGACTACGTCTGGCATGCAACGCCTAGGCATGTGCCTGTCAACCCACCGATGGATGAGTCATGGCAAAACACCCCGGCACCGCCTCCGCGCCCTCCAGCATCGATACATTGATAGACGCCGTTCTCGCGGACCTCGAGAAAACACCCAAGGAAATCTCCTCGGTGTGGTTCTACGATGAACTCGGTTCCTTGCTGTTCGACAGTATTTGCGAATTACCCGAGTACTACATCACCCGTACCGAGTTGCAGATCATGCGCACCCATGCCGCCGACATGGCCCGCATCATCGGGGGCGGTGCGGCGCTGATCGAACTCGGCAGCGGCACCAGTCTCAAGACGCGCCAGCTGCTCGATCATTTACAGACACCTCACACCTATGTTCCCGTTGATGTTTCACGCCGACAGCTGCTCGATGCCTGCAGACATCTGGCACACGACTATCCTCGATTGCGCATCACGCCCGTATGCGCCGACTTCAGCCGGGACTTCAAATTGCCTTCGGACATCCTATCGGCACGCAAGCGCATCATTTACTTTCCAGGTTCCACGTTCGGAAATTTCACCCACGCGCAGGCCCGGCACCTGTTGGCTCGTTTGCTCGCGATCATCCGGGCCAACGGCTCGATACTCATCGGCATCGACCTTTGCAAGGATATCGGCATACTGAAACAGGCCTATGATGATCCAGTCGGTGTCACGGCAAAATTCAATATCAATGCATTACGTCATATCAATCGTGAACTCGGTGCGGACTTCGAGCTGAAGAACTTCGACCACGCGGCTCTGTGGATCGATGATCAAAGCCGCATGGAAATGCACCTCGTCAGTAAACGCGACCAGATCGTCCATCTCGGAGGCCGGGGTGTGCGTATCGCTTACGGCGAACATCTGCGCACCGAATACTGTCACAAGTACACGCAGGACAGCTTCGAACAGTTCGCCCTGGAGACGGGACTTGTGATTACGCATGCCTGGCACGATCCGGCGCACCTGTTTGCTGTGCTGATGCTGGAACCGCGGCGCCTGCGCGGGTAGATCTCGCGCCTTCATTGCTCCAATATTCACTATCGCCTCAGCACGGCGACGCCGAAATATGCGTACAACGAAATTCGGCGGACGTATTTTCATCTCCCGGGGTTGAGCCCGCAGGCAAAGCAAAGTAAGGTTCAAGTCCCATGTCGTCGAATCCAGTTCTTCTAAGCGATGATGACTGGGCGCTGTTTCTCGATGTCGACGGTACCTTGCTCGAGATCGCCGAGACGCCGCAGAGCGTGCATGCGCCCCACAGTCTGAAGCGGCTCCTGGAGACGCTTCAGATGCGTCTCGACGGTGCGTTGGCGCTGATCAGCGGACGCAGCCTTGCAAACCTGGATCAGCTGTTCGCCCCCCTGCGCCTGTGCGCTTCCGGAATACACGGCCTCGAGCGCCGTGACGCGCTGGGCATGCTCATCGATCCTGCCTTCGATGTATCCGGCCTTGCCGCCGCGCATGAGGAACTCGACCGCTTCGTTGCGCAACATGAAGGTCTGCTGCTGGAGGACAAGCGCTACAGTCTGGCAGTGCATTTCCGCCGCGCGCCCGAACTGGCCGATCGAGTCCGCGACAAGATGAATTCGATATCGGCACGCCTCGGGCCGCTATTCGCGCTGCAAGCCGGCAAATGCGTCCTGGAGCTTCGTCCGGCAGCCTGGAACAAGGGCGTGGCTGTGCACGCATTCATGCAGGAGGATCCCTTTCGCGGCCGAACACCGCTCTATATCGGCGACGACGTCACCGATGAGGACGCATTCGCGGTCGTCAATGCCTTGCAGGGACAGTCCATTCGTGTGGGTACCGGCTCCGCCACGCATGCCCGGCATCATCTCGCCGACGTGGATGCCGTGATCCGCTGGCTGCATGACAATCCGCCGATACGGCACCGGACTGTACGCGCTCCGCAAGGCAGTTCAAGATCCGAATACTCGTCATGAGTACACGAATCGTCTGTATCTCCAACCGCGTCTCCTTGCCGCGCAAGGCCGCTGCCCCCGGTGGACTGGCGGTCGGTGTGCTGAGCGCGCTCAAGAACAGTGGCGGATTGTGGTTCGGCTGGGGAGGCGAACTCGGTGACACCGAGCCTGCGGGGCCGGATATGCAGACGCGCGACGGCGTAACCTATGCGACGCTCAAGCTGCGTCGCCAGGAATTCAATCGCTATTACAACGGCTACTCCAACGGCGCGCTGTGGCCGCTATTCCACTACATGTCGAGCAAATTCCGATTCCGTCACGAGGAATACGAGGCCTACGAAAATATCAACGGTCAGTTCGCCCGTAATCTCCTGCCCTTGTTGCGCCCGGACGACTTGCTATGGGTACATGACTATCATCTCATTCCACTTGCCCGCCGGTTGCGCGAATTAGGCGTACGCAACGCCATCGGCTTCTTCCTGCACATCCCCTTTCCTCATATAGAAACGTTGCGCATCCTGCCTGGCTACGAAAACCTGATTCGTGACCTGACAGGATTTGACATCGTTGGCTTCCAGACGACCGGTGACCTGGCTTCGTTCCGATCCGCGATCTCCCATATCCATGCAGTGGAATCATCCGATACGGAATCGGCGTCGCGGATACAGCTGGACGGGCGTGACATACGTGCCGGCGTCTTTCCCATCGGCGTCGATGTGGAAGCCATCGCGGCGGACGCCGAGCGCGCCTGCGGCAGCGAAGTCATCAAGCGGATGATCGCCAGCCTGGTCGGCCGAAAGCTCATGATCGGCGTCGACCGGTTGGACTACAGCAAGGGGCTCGTGGAACGTTTCGCGACCTATGAACAATTCCTGGAGACCTTTCCGGACAAGCGCGCGCATATCACCTACCTGCAGATCGCACCCGTCTCACGCAAAGACGTCCCCTCCTATGTCGACATCCGTCGCGCCCTGGAACAAGCCGCCGGGCGCACCAACGGTCGTTTCGCGGACGCCGACTGGACGCCGGTGCGTTATCTCAACCGAAATTATCCGCACGAAACCCTGATGGGCTTCTTGCGCATCGGCAATGTAGGGCTCGTGACGCCGCTGCGGGACGGTATGAATCTGGTTGCCAAGGAATACGTCGCCGCCCAGGATCCCGAGAATCCCGGCGTACTGATCCTGTCCAATCTCGCCGGTGCGGCTTATGAACTGGAGGCGGCATTACAAGTCAACCCGCATGATACGCGCGCCGTCGTCCAGGCCATCGCTCAGGCTCTCATGATGCCTCTACCGGAGCGCCGGGAAAGACATGCAAGCCTGATGACGGCACTGAGGAATCACAGCATTCAGGTCTGGGCCGACCGCTTCATCGCTCAGCTGCAGGCTGTCCGCCGCTGACGGGCGTCATTTGGCGCCGGCAGCCCATTCCAGAATCGCCCGCGGCAGTCCCGACAGCGGCAGTACCCGCTGAGCGCCGCCGAGACGTACCGCCTCCTTCGGCATACCGAAGACGACGCAAGTTGCTTCGTCCTGAGCAATGGTGCTGGCGCCGGCATCGCGCATCTCCCTCAGTCCCCGAGCGCCGTCGTCTCCCATACCGGTCATGATGATGCCCAGAGCGTTGGCGCCGGCATACTTGGCGGCCGAGCGGAACAGCACATCCACCGAGGGCCGGTGCCGGTTCACCACGGGACCATCGATCACATCGACGCAGTAATAAGCCCCGCTGCGCTTCAGCATCATATGCTTCCCCCCCGGCGCGATCAGCGCATAACCCGGCAATAAACGCTCGCCGTGGCGCGCCTCGCGCACCTCGATCCGGCACAGCCGGTTGAGCCGCTCGGCGAATGCCCGTGTGAATTTTTCCGGCATGTGCTGCACGACGGCAACACCGGGACACCCGCTCGGCAGTGCCGTGAGTACATGCTCCAACGCCTGTGTTCCACCCGTCGATGCACCGATCGCCACGATACGCTCGGTGGTCTGCTGCAGCGCGCACGACCCTCCGGGAGCGAGTACGGCATCGGCACTCAACTTCATCGCTGGGGTGGAATCCCGACGGACCGCATCGCCGGGCGGTGCCCCGATTCTCAGCCTTCGCAGGTTGGCCTGCGCAGCCGCCTTCACCGCCGTTGCCAGATCGGCGGATGCCTCTTCCATGAAACGCTTCAGTCCAAGTTTCGGCTTGGTCACGATACTGACCGCACCCGCGGCAAGCGCCTCGAGCGTGGTGGTCGCGCCCTTCTCCGTGAGCGTCGAGCAGATCACCACCGGCGTCGGCCGCTCATCCATGATCTTTCGCAGGAATGTAAGTCCATCCATGCGCGGCATCTCGATATCCAGGATGATGACATCGGGCCATTCCTTCTGCATACGCGCCATGGCAAACAGCGGATCGGCGACTGCTGCGATCACGGTGATCGCCGGATCGCGCGCCAGTTGTTCCGTAAGTACCTGACGTACCACTGCGGAATCATCGACAAGCAGCACTCGAATCGGATTCATGAACGCTCCCGGATACCGTTCGGGAATGCGCAACGACGTCCTCGACCATACTGCCTTCCTGGAGCTGCGATGCAAATGCTCAGGCGCATCGACTTGCCCTGGTGTAGATGGAGGCAGTCGACATCGCCAGGCGATCGGTCACGCCGTTCAGCGTCTCGCAATGCCCGACAAGGAAGTGGCCGTCCGCCGTCAGCGCCGGCAACATTCTTGTGACCACCTGCGATTTCGTCTCCGCGCTGAAATAGATCATCACATTGCGCAGCAAGATCACATCGAACACGCCGATATCCGGCAGAGGTTCGTTGAGATTGATGTATCGGAACTGCACGCGTTCCCGAATTGCGCGATCGACGCGAAAGGTCCCGGCCTGCGGCCCTGTTCCCTTCAGGCAATAGCGATGCAGATATTCTTGTGGAATCGGTCTGGCGCGCTCCATGGCGTAGATCCCGTCGCGGGCAGTCGTCAGTACGCTGGTGCTGATATCGGAACCCAGGACCTCCCATGGAACATTACCAAGCTCCGCTGCCAGCAGCATCGCGATACTATAAGGCTCTTCACCACTGGAGCAGGCGGCGCTCCATACCCGGAACCGACCTTGCTGGCGGGCTTTGGGCAGCACGCGTTCACGCAGAAAATCAAAATGCTGCCGTTCCCGGAAATAGTTCGTCTCATTCGTCGTCAGAAGGTTGAGCGCTGTCTGTAATTCTCCCCGTGCTTCAGGTTGCGAAAGCAGGTCGAGATATTCACTGAAGCTTCCGAGCCTATAGTGCTGCAGGCGTCGATTCCAACGTCCGACAATGAGTGATTTTTTCGCCTGCGAAAGATTGATGCCGGCAAGACGGAATGCCAACGCCTTGATGCGCTCGAATTCCGCCTGGGTGAGGCTCGTCGCTGAAAAGCGGAACTCTGCGCCATTTCTTTCCAGCGGCGCCGTCACAGCCGGACTCCTGACGCAACAGCCCAATCGAGGCTGGACTCGACAATCGCCGGACAGGGAGCAAAGTGGCCCTTCAACGCGAAAAACCGCATGAACGGATTCAGGCCAGGACGAGACGGGCGACTGCATCGAGCATCGCCTGCGGTTGAAACGGTTTGACGATCCAAGCCTTGGCGCCTGCCGATCGACCTTCGCTCTTCTTGGTCTCTCCGGCTTCCGTCGTCAGCATGATCACCGGCGTGAACTTGTAGTTCGGATGCGCCTTGACCGCCTTGAGAAAGCTGATACCGTCCATGCGCGGCATGTTCACATCGCTTATGATCAAATGCACTTTGCCGCTGAGTTTGTCCAACCCGTCCTGGCCATCGCACGCTTCGATCACTTCGTATCCGGCACCTTTCAAGGCGATCCCCGCGACCTGGCGCACCGAGGCCGAGTCATCGACGATCAGAATCCGTTTCGCCATCACACTCACTCCGCTCAGAAAAACTCGATGGCCTGGGTGGTCACCTTTTCCGCCGCTCCGCCGTCGTGATTGCGCCGTTGCTCCTGGGTAGTGTAGCTACGGGCCATCTGCGCTAGATACTCGGCTACGGCTGCATCCGGCTCATCATTCAATGCCAGCACGCCCGCCTGCTGATGCAGATCGCGCATGCTGGAAACGGCCTGAGTGAGAATCTGCCCGACGCGGTCCTGGAACTGCAGCTGCACCAACGACTCCGCAACCTCATTCTGGATGTCCCTGCTCCTTTCCCTGAGATCCTCGCTGGAGCGCGACATCTCCAGGCTCATGCAGCTGAATCGGCTCAGTACATCCTGAATACGCGCGCACGAATCCCGCACCGCGATACCCTCGCGTTCCGCGGCCTGCTCATTGGTCGCTATGATGTGAGCAAGCGAATCGTTGATGGCACCGATTTTCTCGACGATCATCGTGCCTGTCTTGCGGGAGGCGTTCGACAATTGCCGCACCTCGTGCGCCACCACCGCAAATCCCTTGCCGGCCTCTCCCGCATGGGCCGCCTCTATCGCCGCGTTCAGCGCCAACATATTGGTTTGAAAAGCGACCATCCCCACCTCCTCGGCCATCTTGCCGAGTTCGGTGGTATAGGCCGCCAAGGAACGGATCTCCCCGGCCAGGACCGTACGGCTCTCCTGAATCGCCGCCAGTTCGCCCATGACATGGGCAAGCTGCTGTTTCCCGTCGTTCAGGGTTGTGATGAGACCGCTGCCGCTGACTTCATCATTCTGCGGCGCCGCCTTGAGGGTCGCCTCGAGACTGGCCGCGATGCCGGCAAAGCGCGCACTCAGGGCAACGATCGCCTCCTCGGTCTGCAGACGGGCGGTGTCGATCTGCTTCACCCATATCGGCAGCGCCTCGATGCACGCTCGCTCGGCCGCGCCGGCCGGCGGCTGATCCGGTACCGGATCGGGCTTCTTGCGGGTAAACATGTTCGTCACGCTCTCTTGAAACCAGGCCGTTCTCGATGCAACGGCGCTCCCGCCGTCATGCACAGGCTTGCATCGCATCGGTACCAGTCTGCACCAGTACTTCCATTTCCTCCACCGACAGGACGCGTTTCTCGTCGAGAATGATGACGAATCGACCCCGCACCTTGCCCATGCCCTGGATGAAATCGGTGCGAATCGAAGCTCCGAAGGTCGGCGGCGGCTCGATGTCCTCGTCCGGAATCTCGAGGACCTCGTTGACCGCATCCACCAGCACGCCGAGCACATGGTGTTCGGCATCCATCCTGGTTTCGACGATCACGATGCAAGTTTTTTTTGATACCGGAGTGCTAGGCCGTCCAAAACGCGCGCATAAATCGATGACCGGGACAACGGCGCCGCGCAGATTCACGACGCCGCGAATGGACGGCGGCATCATCGGCACATCCGTCGGCTGCGTATACTCCAGGATCTCCTTGATGCCCAGAATGCCCAGCGCAAAGGTCTCTCGCCCCAGCATGAACGTAAGGTACTGATGCTGATCGTGCCGAGGCTCGGCATCAACGGCATCGATAGGGTGTGCTGCGATGGCCATCATGATCTCCTAGAAGCGCACGAAGTGCTCGGCCGCATCGGTATCGCCAACATAATGCCCGTTGTGATGCCCGTTAACCCTGCCGTTTAACTTGCCGTTCGGCTTACCATATGCCGCGGCAGGCGTTGCCGCGGCAGCCAGATGCTGCAGATGCGCCGTGGCGCGGGCGCGCGGCTTCGGTGCGTTCTCGGTACGCTCCGCCTGGAACTCATAGGCTGCGGCCGGAGTGGCCTGTTGCGCCGCAGATAGGTTACCCACTCTGAAAAAGCTCATGGAGGTCTGCAACTGTTGCGCCTGGCTGCTCATCTCCTCTGCGGTCGCGGCAAGCTCCTCGCTCGAAGAGGCATTCTGCTGCGTCAGCTGCGACAATTGGTTCATCGCGCTGTTGATCTGGCCCACGCCCGAGGACTGCTCCTGGCTTGCCGCAGTTATTTCCTGCACCAATTCCGCGGTCTTCTTGATGGACGGCACCATGTCGCCAAGAAGCTTGCCGGCTTTTTCGGCGAGTTGAACCGAGGAAGTCGCGACTTCACCGATCTCCTGGGCTGCAACCTGTGAGCGCTCTGCGAGTTTGCGCACTTCGGCGGCGACCACCGCGAAACCCTTGCCATGCTCACCGGCACGCGCTGCTTCGATTGCCGCGTTGAGTGCCAGCAGATTGGTCTGATAGGCGATGTCATCGATGATGGAGATCTTATGGGCAATCTGCTTCATCGCCTCGACAGTCTGTTCCACAGCCGTACCGCCTTCGGTTGCTTCGGCCGCCGCCTTGGTCGCCATCTGGTCTGTGACCTTGGCATTTTCGGTGTTCTGTCCGATCGAAGCCGTCATCTGTTCGACGGAGGCAGAGGTCTCCTCCACGCTTGAAGACTGTTCGGTGGTTGCCTGCGACAGCGACTCCGCGGTAGCCGATACTTCTTCACTGGCGGACGACAAATTATCCGCCGCGGAACGCACCTCACCGATCACATGGGACAGCTTCTCGATCATCGCGCCCATCGCTGCGAGCAATATTCCCGGCTCATCCTTCGATGTGCTCTGCACACGCACCGTCAAATCACCGTCAGCCATTCGCTTCGCTGCCTGTGCAGCCTCGCTCAGCGGCGCCGTGATGGACCGGGTTACCCAGATGGCTGCCAACAATGCAAACAGGGCAGCGGCAATGGACAATACGATGACGATCTGGCGGGATTCAACATAGACGGCTTCGGCGCTCATGCCGTCCATCTCCATACGCTGAGCCTGCATCTCCGCGAGGCTGCTCAACGAAGCCGTATAGGCATCCAGCATGGGGCGCAACTTCGTATGCAGCAAATCGGTAGCGGCCTCGCGCCGACCCGCCATCGCCGTATCCAGAACGAGCGTCGCTTCGCCCTGATAGGTGCTGCGCGCCGCCTTGACGGTGCTGAGCTGCTGAATATCTTCCGGGTCTACGACGACCCTATCCAATTGATCGTATAATTTGCTGTTTTGTTCGCGCAACGACGAAATAACATCCATGTATCGCTTGGCCTGCGTTACGTCGGGTGTCATCAAGACGTCGCGAATCGCAATCCCGATGAGATTCTGATTTCTGGTGAGTTGACTGAGCGCGGCGATCTTCGGATACCGATCGTTCACGATCTGATCGGTTCCCGCCTTGATCTCGTTGAGACGCATCAGCGACAGTATCGAAACCGATGCCAGCAGGATCAGCACCAACCCGAAGGCAATGCTCAAACGCATGCCGACTTTCATATTCTTTAACATGGAACGACTCCGGAGATTTCCTTGGAAATTGAGGTGGCATGGGCAACGGACATGACGTCGGCTGTATTCGTTTCTGGCGCCCCTGCGGTCGGCGCAAGACAACGCTCGACCAGCCCGCCGATGTCGAGGATGAGGGCGACTTCACCGCCGCCCAGAATGGTCGAGCCGCTGACGCATTGCAGTCGGCTGAAAATCTTCGACAGCGGCTTGATGACCGCCTGCTGCTCGCCCAGCAGTTCGTCGACGACGACACCGGCGCGCAAACCGCCGTGGCGAACGACAACGATACTTTCCCGCTTGGGCGGTGCGGCCTTTACGCCCAACAGATCACGCAGCCGGATGAAGGGAAGAACCGAACCGCGCAGATTGATGTAGCGCTGACCGTGAGCAGCTTCGCTTTCTTCCCTGGCAAGTTCGACGCACTCCTCCACCGCATCGAGTGTAATGACGAAGGATGAGCGGCCGACGCCGACCAGGAATCCGTCGATGATGGCAAGGGTCAGCGGCAGGCGAACCTTGATCAAGGTACCTCGGCCCTCGCGGCTTTGGATCTCCACGGAGCCGCGCAGGGCGGTAACATTGCGTTTCACCACGTCCATGCCGACGCCGCGGCCCGACAAGTTGGTAATCCGCTCGGCCGTGGAGAACCCAGGCTCGAAAATCAGCGCGTGAACCTGCGCATCGGTAAGCGTGCCGGCATCGCTGATCAGACCGCGTTCGATTGCCTTGCGGGCGATACGCTCGCGGCTCAGACCGTTGCCGTCGTCGGCGACTTCGATGACGACGGATCCGGCTTCGTGATAGGCGTTCAGTTGCAGTATGCCTTCCGGTTCCTTGCCTTGCGCACGGCGGACCTCGGCTGGCTCGATCCCGTGATCGATGGCATTGCGAACGAGGTGCGTCAGGGGATCGGTGATACTCTCTATCAGCGTTTTATCGAGTTCCGTATCGCCGCCTTTGACTTCGAGTCGGATCTCCTTGCCGGCCTCGCGCGCCACGTCGCGAACGATGCGCCGGAAGCGCGAGAACGTCGGTCCGATCTCCACCATGCGCAGCTTGAGCGCCTGATCCCGCACTTCCTCGACGAGGCGTGCCAGACGCATCGTCGATTCGTTGAGATCCGAGAAGCCGGCCTGCCGCGCCGCCATGCTGGTTGCCGCACCGGCCGTGACCAGCTCGCCGATGAGATCGATCAGCTGATCGAGCTTGTCGCCATCCACGCGCAGTGAACCGTCGCGGCCTTTTGTTTCAGCTGATGCCCTGGCTTCCCGCTGCCTGTCCAGCGCAGCCGTGATCACGGCGGGCTGGACGAGCTGATTGCGCACCAGCAACTCGCCCAGCGGCTGCGCCTGCGCAGGATGGCTCGCCACAAGCGATTCCTGCATGTCGAGGCTGCGGTCGAGCTCCTGGCTTGTCAGCGTACCGCAGGCGACCAACAGTTCCCCGAGCCGGTCGTCGGCCTCCGGCAAGTCCCGGATAAGAGATACGTATTCCGCGACCCGCGAACGCGGCGGCAAAATGCGCAGATCGCAATCTTCCCGCACGAACTCGAACGCCGCCTCGATACGCTGCTTGCCGGCATCGGTCTTGAACCCGATCTCATACCCTAGATAGCATGTTTCCGGATCGAAGTGATCTACAGCCGGCAGCGCCTCCTCGACGATCTGTAATCCCGTGATGGAGCCCATCGTCGTCAAGTAGCGGATGAATGACAGTGGATCCATGCCGTTTTTGAGCACATCGGCACGAAAACGGATGGAAATGTGCCAGGAGTCGGTCGACGCACACCAGGAATCGCCGGTTGCGGAGCTGGATTCGGCCCGCAGGAATTCGGACTGCCTGGTTGGGGTCAAGACAGCGGACGCCGGTCCTGCAGCACCTGCAGGCGCAGGGCTGACGTCTCCACTCGTCCCGGTCAACCGCTCCAGCAAACGGACGCCTGCCGCGGTAAGTTGAGGGTCGCTTGCCTCGTGGCCGTCGGCGACCGAATCGACCAGCGCCTGGAGATGATCGCGGCATTCGAGCAGCACCGCCGTCAATTCCCGGGTCAGATCGAGTGTACGGTCGCGGATGCGATCGAGTACGCCCTCCACGACATGCGTGAATTCGACGATCGGATCCAGGCCGAACAATCCTGAAGAACCCTTGATGGTGTGTGCAGCCCGGAAGATGGCGTTGACGATCTCGGCGTTTGCCTCACCGTGTTCACAGGCGAGCAGATCGGCTTCCATCTCCCGCAGCAAATCCCTGCTTTCTGCAATGAAGGTCGGCAGTGCCGAATCAATGCTCACTGCTTCGACTCCGCTGCAGGCGCCTTGGTGATCATGTCGGTTACATTGCACAACATCAGCACGTCTTTGACGCATTCGCTCGGATCGAATACCGAAAAATATCCACCGTCGGCGCGCGCCATACGACGCGCCAATAGCAGAATCTGCAGGCCCGCAGTATCGAATTCGGTGACTCTTGACAGATCGGCACCCAGGCCCGCGCCGGCTGGACAACCGCGAACGGCCACGGAAAACTCCTGCAGGAGTTCATGTGCGCGATAGATGGTCATCTCGCCGTCTATGTGCAACACGTTCTCGGTATCTCGAATACGCTCAGCCATTCGTCCCTCGCGCAGCAGCAGCATCGGTTGCCTGGGCTCCCGAAATTTCACTCGGGGGGCGGTTGTTTATCTTTTCACTGTCACAAAACCTATCGGCGTGCGAACAGGATCGTTTAGTAGGCAAAACGATGAAACATCATTAGGGAAATAGCGCTGGACCGAAAAAGCTCAGGTATCGATCGGCACGTCGAAAACGAGTCGTGACGATGCATCGATGCAGTAACACAGAATCCGTGTAGCAGATGCCATGAACGTCGATTCAGCAGCGGAATATTTTCTTCTGGTGTACAGCCGCGCCGGCTCGATCGCGATGAAGCGATATTTTCTAAAGATCCTTTTGGCCAAGCCGTTATAACCAGCGTTGAACACGAACACTCGCGCTCTTACAACGGCAGAGCCAAAGGCGCAATAAGTTCGCTGTTAAAAAACCAACAACTAATAGATACAAAAGACCGATACATACGCCTTCTTCGGTTTTACAGATATTTAGTTGATATCACAAGGAAGGCGTCAAATACATCCAAACTCTACAATAAGAAGGAACTGACATGAGCGATCATTCAAAAAAATTGCTTTCAACAGCAATCTTCGCGACTGCTCTTGCCGTGAGCGGATGCGGCGGCGGTGGCGGCGGCGGCAGTGGCGGCAGTGGCGGCGGTGGTGGCGGCGGTGACGGTGGTGGTGGTGGCGGCGGTGGCGGTGGCGGCGGCCTCACCAGCCTCTCCGCCACAGTTGTGGACCCCTATATCGAAGGCGCGGTGTTTTGCCTGACCGACACTGGAAGCTGCAAGCCGGATGATCCGCGCTCGAATGCCTCCGACAGCACAGGCAAGATCAGCTTCGAACTCGAAGGACCGATACCCGAGAACGCCATGCTGGTCGCCGATTCCGATGCAGGGCTCGGTATCCACAACGGCACCGACTTCATGTTGACTATGTCTGCGCTGGTAAACACCGATGCCGATGATGTCGTGATCTCTCCGATGACCACCCTGCGTGCAAACTCAGCCACGGTGAGTGGGAATGGGGTAGATCACGACAGCGCTTTGACCGATGCCGACATCGTCGAATTACTGCAAGCAGCCGGGCTCGCCGAAATTTCGGCACAAGATATCTCTGCCGACCCCATGACAGACATTGCCGAACTCTCCGGCGAGGTCGACGACGCACAGTTTGCGCGCATCCAGGGCGCTCTCAGCACATATGGTTTTCTGCGGCTGGTTGGTCTATCGAGCACACTCAGCAACATGTCCGCAGCTGAACTCCTCGCCAGCGGTCTGGAGACGGAAAACGACACCAGCAATGGCGCCGTTCAACAGATCCTCTCGACTATGATCGAAGCCGTTCAAACCGCGGTAAATCCAGCCGTGATCGACGCTGCGCAGGATTCTATCGATCAGATCAATGACTTTATAGAGGCTACTCCTTTGAGCAGTCGGCCCTTCCCGGCGGTGACCGCCGAGGTGATCGTCAAGGCCGGCGTCGCCATCATCGACATGGTAACGGGAAAAGCAGTAGAGGCCTGCGAACAGGCGGATGGCGACTATACTGCAGGATTGAACGCTGCAAGCGCGCTATTGGGTAACGCCGGCTTTGCCGGCCTTGTAACTCGGCTCGGCACCAGTTACTACGGCGCCCACAACAAGGGGGTATTACAGAAATTTATAGCCGAGGTACCCATGACGGACGATATGGATGCTCTACTAGGAGCGAATCCTGCCGGTAACTGGCTGGATACAGGCATGAGTTGCGAAAGCGGCCACTTTACCGTGGATTCAGACCTAACCTACACCTGCATCGTATCCGGACAAGACTAAAACCGATCCAGGACCCAAGCGGCCGGAGCGGTACCAACCCACGGCGGCCCGCGAGTGAATTCGCGGGCCGCCGTCAATTGGAGTCCGCATGTGGTTTGTCGGCGGACTCCCAGTGTATTGATCTTCTTCCCATATGCAGGGCATCGTCACGCCGCAGCGGACGTCCGGCTCAAACGCGCAGAGCCGCCTGATGGGCATGCAAAAACCAGCGGTCCAGCAATACACGCCGCGTGAACCACCGGGTCTGCAGCAAATGGCGCGCCAGCGACAGGCGCAGGCCTGAGGGAATACCTTTCGAGAGCGTGCCGCCGCCGCGTGGACCGAAGCGCTCCCGCAGCCTGTCTTCGTACCCGGCAAGGCGCTCACGACGATAATCGCCGGCGGCAGCGGCGATCACCCCTGCAGCCAGCAACCCTGATTCGACCGCCGGACGGATGCCCTCTCCGCTCTGGGGATATGCCAGACCCGCCGCATCGCCGATGAGCATGACGCCGTCGGCCAGCACGGGACGCCGCGCGTGCGAATACAGCAAATAGGCATGTCCCTTGAAATGCGCCGATGCGTCTTGCGGCACCTTCCCCTGTGACTGCAGCCTGCTCCAGAAATCCTGCACGCGCTCGGCAAGCCGATGATTGCCCTCGCGCCCCAGACCCACATTCAGATAATTGCCCTTACGGAAACACCAGCCGTAACCTTGCAGATCCTCGCTGAAATACAGCTCGGGCTGCTCGGCGGAAACACCGCAGCGTGCCGCCTGGGCGGCGCTCATCACGAATTCGGCTTCCTGGGCGGCGATGGCCCGCTCATCCTTGCCGAGTTGCGCCCCCAGAAAACGCGCCACAGGACAAAAGTGGCCGCCGGCACCGATCACCAGAGCGGTGCTGATATGCCCGTTGACCAACCATCGGCCATCCTGGCGCCGCATGTCTTTCCAGGTCTCGCCCAGACACAGCTGCGCACCGCTGCGCGCCAGAAGATAATGATCGAACTCGCAACGGCGGATACCATAGCTCACAATGCCGCCGTAGCGCACGGTACGGGCGGCATGTTCACCCAAGCCTGCCGTGAAGGCTGTAATCGGCTGCAACACCCGTCCACTTGCGTAGTCGCGAAGGTCGATCTGCAGCACCTCGACGACCTGCGGCGTGATCCATCCGGCGCAGACCTTGTCACGCGGAAAGCTGGCCTTATCGAGAACCACGGTCTGCAGTCCTGCTCGACGCAGCGCGCGGGCGCAGCTCGATCCCGCCGGACCGCCGCCGACGATCAATACATCACAATTGATCATCGCTCTTCCCGTGTTTCCACGACGGGTACGGCGGACGACCGGGGTTGATACAGGTCATCGCGCGTCCAGGGGATCTGATTGTTCCTGCCCGGCGAAAACACCACCTGGAACAGCTGCATCTCCCCGGTCGTGAACGCAGCGATCGACCCCAGCAAGTACAGACGCCACATTCTCACAAAACGCTCGTCGAACATCTGCGCCACACGATCCTTCGATTGCTCGTACAGCGCATGCCAATGGCGCAGGGTGCACGCATAGTGCAGCCGCAGATTTTCGACATCCAGCACCGAGAACCGGCAACCCTCGAAGAGATCCATCATCTGTTTCAGGGAAGGAGGATTGGCCCCCGGAAATATGCGCCGGTCGATCCAGCGATTCATCGGCTTCCAGCGGTTGCGGCCGATGCTATGAATCAATCCCAGCCCATCAGGCTTCAGGCAGCGATTGATCAGCTCGCCCAGCGCCGGATAATTCTCGATGCCCACATGTTCCAGCATGCCTACGGACACGAATGCATCGTAGCTGCCTTCGATATTGCGATAGTCCTCTTCGACATAGCGTACACGATCGCCGATACCGGCCGCCTGAGCCCGCCGGCGCGCATACGCAATCTGTTCGCGCGAAATATTGAAAGCCGTGACCCGCACACCGTAATGCTGCGCCATATGCAGCGCCAGAGCACCCCATCCGCACCCGGCCTCCACGACATGCTGCCCGGGCTGTAGCCGCAGTTTGCGGCAAACGTGGTCCATCTTCGCGAGCTGCGCTTCATCGAGGCTGGCCTGGGGCGTCGGATAGTAGGCACAGGTATAGGCCATCGTGGATCCCAGCCACAATGAATAAAACTCGTTGCCGATGTCGTAGTGGTGATGAATGTTCGCACGCGAACCCTGCAGCGTATTGGCGCGCTTGCGGTGCAGCCGATGCACCACCCGGCGCGCCATGGCGACGGAACCGCTGGCATCCGCGCCCCGATAGAACTCCTCGAGCATTTGCTCGAAATCACCGTCGACCTGGATGCGCCCATCGCTGTAGGCTTCCCCGAATTGAATGTCCGGGTCTGTACACAGACGCAGGAGCGTGCGGCTGTCGGCAATACGCAAAGTCGCCACCGGCGTCTTGTCCGGCGACAGGATCCGTTCGCCATTCCACAACACGACGTCGACGCGGGGATCGCCAAAGGCATGCAGCAGGCTGCGCAGGATTCGCGCCGGTACCGATCGCCCCTGGCCGGATCCGGCGCCGTGCGGATCGTTCGGCGGCTCGCCATCGGCACGCCGCGGTTCGTGCCCGGATATACGCGCCAGCTGCGCGTTCGTCACGACGGCTGGCGTCGACGGCGGCTGTCGTGACGAAGGTATTTGTGCAACCCTCTGTGAGGTTCCGGCTGAGCTGTCATCGACTGTCTGCACTGCTCGACCCTCCGGACTGGACGTCGGCGCCATTGTAGTGTGGACCCATCGGAATAAGCACTTAGCCGAATTGTCGTCCACATGCAAGCATCTTGCACAAGAGAGGCTGTCCGAGAGTACCTTTCGAGAATACTCGCCCCGACCAGGTTCGCCGTCTCAATCGCCGCCTTGCAGCGCCTGGTCCTGTGCAGATGACGCAGCCAGAATCCACAAAGCGGTCGGCAGGTCTTCGCAGAAGTTCTCCCGGCCAAGCAGATCGATGAGCCCCGCCTTATCCAACTTCACTCGCACGCGCTCGCTTGCGCCTGTCATCATCACCCGCACCTTGCGGCGCTGGAAATCCCGAACGACTTCCTCGAGCGTCTGCAGACCCGTGATGTCCATGAACGGCACCCATCGCAGCCGGATGATCAAGACCTTCGGATCGGTGTGGGTGCTGGCCAGGGCCCGCTCGAAATTCTCCACCGCACCGAAAAAGAACGGTCCTTCGACCCGGTAGACCAGCACATTCGGCGGCAGGGTCAGGCCACGCAGCCTGAGTTCATCTTCCAACTGCGGCCCGCTCTGGAGCTCCACCTCCACGCTGGCCGCCATACGCCGCAGGAAATGCAGCGTCGCCAGGATCACGCCGATATTGACCGCGACGACCAGATCGACGAACACGGTCAGAATAAAGGTGACCAGCAGAATGAGCACATCTGCGAGCGGCGCGCGGCGTACCATCTTGAGGAAATGCCGGGCCTCGCCCATGTTCCAGGCGATGACGAACAGGATCGCGGCCAGCGCGGCCAGCGGCACATGCACGGCCAACGGCGCCAATAGCAATACGATCAGCACCAAGGTCAGGCAATGCACGATACCAGCAATGGGAGAATTGCCGCCGTTGCGAATATTGGTTGCGGTGCGGGCGATCGCGCCTGTCGCCGCGAATCCACCGAACAGCGGCGCGACGATGTTGGCGATGCCCTGTCCTATCAGCTCCTGGTTCGAATCATGGCGTGTCCCCGCCATGCCGTCCGCCACGACCGCGGATAACAGCGACTCGATCGCGCCCAGCATGGCGATCGCGAAAGCGGGGCCGATCAACTCGATCACCCGCCCGGCGGTCACCTCCGGCACCTGGAAGGACGGCAGGCCCGAAGGGATGCCGCCGAATGCCGTGCCGATCGTCGCCACCCCGGAAAAATCGAATACCGCCTGCACCAAGGTCGCTGCGATCAAACCCACCAGGGGTCCGGGCAGGCGCCGCACCCTGGGGATGCGCGGCGTATAGATCACCAGCAGCAGGGCCATCACTCCCAGGGCGGTGGTCGCCGGATGCAGCTCCGGCAACGACAGCAGCAGCTCCGGGAGTTTCTCGTGGAAATGCTGCCCGCTCACCGCCGGCAAGCCGAAGAAATCCTTCCATTGCCCCACGAAGATGATGACCGCGATACCCGATGTAAATCCGAGAATCACCGGGTCGGGAATGAACTTGATGATCGCGCCCATGCGCGACAGGCCCAGCAGCAGCAGCATCACGCCCGCCAGCAAAGTCGCGATCTGCAAGCCGTCGATGCCATGCTCGGCGGTAATGCCCGCGAGGATGATGATAAACGCACCGGTGGGCCCGGCGATCTGTACCCGGCTGCCTCCCAGGGCCGTAACCAGCAGGCCGGCGACAATGGCCGTATAGATGCCCTGCTGCGGCTTCGCGCCGGATGCGATCGCGAATGCCATCGCCAGCGGCAGCGCCACGACGCCGACGACCACGCCGGCAACGATGTTGCGCGCCCAGTGTTCGCGTCTCAGCAGCCCGGCGCGCCCAGCCTCCAGCAGCGCGATCATGGCAGACGGGCAGCGTCAGCCGCGCGGCAACCCTGTGCGCCGGACCGCCGCGCGGCACCGGACACCTGCATCAGACCATCGTCGGCGCTGTTGTTCAATCGCGGAGATCGGTCAGTTCTGGGAGGACGACGGCGAATCGGGATCCACGAATTGCTGTGGCCGCTGCGAGCCTTCACCGAAAAAGAATTTCTCCATTTCCTCGACCAGGAACTTGCGTGCTTCTGGGTCGATGGGCGTCAGGCGATATTCGTTGAGCAGCATCGTCTGATGCTTGATCCAGCGCTGCCAGGCTTCCTTGGAAACATTCTCATGGATGCGCTGACCCAGCTCGCCGGGATAGGGCGCTCGCTCCAGCCCTTCGGCTTCGCCGCCCAGCAGCACGCATTTGACCATCCTCGCCATGTGCCAAGAATACCAGAAGCACGGCCCGTTACGGCAGTGCCGCAAGCAGATCGATGACCGGCTTGGCCAGGCCGATCTTCGCGGGCCGGTGTGCATGGTACCAGCGATAGCGATCGAGATCGGCGACGCCAGGGCGCTCACCCACCCGAATCAGCAAAGGCCGCAGACTCAGATCGAAATGCGTGAAAGCATGCGCATAGGGCGCCAGGGCGCGCAAGTGCAGCACGTTGTTCGTGACCGGCCCCGCGTTCGCGGCCCATTGTGCGGCGGCGCGACGCGTGTCGAACTGCGGGAACGTCCACAATCCACCCCACAATCCGCTTGGCGGGCGGCGCTCCAGCAGCACCGCCCCATCCCGGCGCTGCAGGATCAGTGCATACGCACGCCGCCGCGGCCGCGGCTTTTTCGGTCGCGGCGTCGGCAGGACCGACTGGCGTGCCTCGATACGCGCCACGCAAAGCAGGTGCAATGGACAGGCCGCGCAATCCGGACGTGTACGCACGCATACCGTCGCGCCCAGATCCATGATTGCCTGGGTATAGCGGGCCACGCCGCGCACGGGCGTGCAAGCCTCGGCGAGCCTCCATAAGTGACGCTCGATGTCGCTCTCGCCGGGAAAACCCTCTATCCCGAAATAGCGGCACAGCACCCGTTTGACATTGCCGTCGAGAATGGCGTGCCGCTTCGAGGCGGACAATGCCAGGATCGCGCCCGCCGTGGACCGGCCGATACCCGGGAGCGATTGCACCGCCTGGAGCGTCTCGGGAAAACGTCCGCGGTGTTCCGCCACGATACGTTGCGCGGCACGATGCAGATTGCGCGCTCGCGCGTAGTAGCCCAACCCGGTCCACAAGTGCAGCACCTCGTCGATCTCCGCCGCCGCCAGTGATTGCACGTCGGGAAACCGCGCCATGAAGCGCTCGTAGTAGGGTATGACCGTCGCGACCTGAGTCTGCTGCAGCATGACTTCCGAGATCCAGACCCGATAGGCGCTCGGCCGATGCTGCCATGGCAAGTGCTTACGGCCGGCGATCTCGAACCAGCGCAATAGATGTTTGCCGATGAAGACGATCCGTTCGGCCGCTTCGGCGGGAAGCGCCGCCCGCGTCATCGCTTGAAGAGATCCTGCAGCTTGTCGCCGAGCTTTTCCCTGATTTTTTCCTCGACTTTTTGTTTCTCCTGCTCGACGCGCTCTTTCACCCTGCCCTTCAGGTAACCCTCCACATCGGGGCGCACTTTCAGGTCGGCGAACGGACCGGTCACCGTGACCGGAATCTCGGCATCGATCACCTCCTGCATTTCCTCGCCCAGCGCGCTTTCGCGCGGAATTTTCATGACGGTGGCCAAGAGACGGTAATCGAGCGTTTCGGCAGGGATATCCATCGTCCCTTGGCCGGACACCTGCAAATACTGCATCGCGACCCGCAAATCATCGTTCGACAGCACGCCCCCGCGAATCACGCCCGAACCGGTCGCCGCGGTAAACGGCGTACGCGCCGGCCCGCTGCGTGCCGGAACGGTCTCCTGTTTCAGCAACGCACGGGCGCGCCGGATCTCGTACCACAGGTCGGCGCCCTCCAAAGCGCCGTCGGTTACCGAAAAATCGAGCGAACCGTTCAGCGTCCTCACGATATCGTCGCTGGTCCGGCCCCTGCCGGACGCCTTGATATTCGCGCTGCCCTTGCCGGAGACCCGCTCCGAGTCAAAAAAATCCTTGAACAGCGGCGCGAAGTCCACGCCGCTGACGTGCTCATCGAGCGTGACTTGGGCCTCCTTTCCAGCCGCATCGATACCGATATCGCCGTTGTAACGGCCGCCATACATCGACGCTTCCGCGGGATGGAATCTCACTTTGCCGTCACGAGCATTCACACCCAGCCGGAGTTGAGTGAACCGAATGCCGGCGAAGACCGCCTCCTGCACCCGCAACTGGCCACGCGCATCGAGCTTGCGCAAGGCCTCGAGCGGCAACGGCATGGGCGTCTCGTCCCGTGGTCCGCCGGCACCTTCCTGCGGCGGCGCCAGATAGCGATCCGCGTCGAGACGATCGACATCGAGATCGAAGCGCAGCGCCATAGTGTCGAAGTCGGCCACGCCCAGCATTCCCTTTGCCGTCGTGTCGTCCAATTGCATCACCATGTCGGTGAATTGCGCCGAGGACTTATCGAGCGTGACCTGACTGGAAAAGCTCAGGTGCTTGAACACCTCCGGATCCCGGGTCAGCGGCAATTCGATGCCGAGTCTCGGCAGCCACTCTCGTGGGGAGATCGGCGCCAGCGTCAAGGGCCCGGAGATCCGCGGGGCATCCAGGATGCCGGCGCCGTGCAGCCTGCCCCCCAACTGCGCTCCCGCGACGTTCAGGTCCACATCCGTCAACTCCAGGGTCTGGGCGGCCAGATCCAGGTCCGAAACCTTGGCCTGGAGGGCGATCGGCACGCCCGCGGACGGGAATCCGTCACCTTTCCAGCGCGTGGCCACGCTCAAGCCATCAAGTTGGTAACGCTTCCGGCCGATATCCGCCTCAAGAACGCCGGCGCGTACCTGGAATGGCAGTCCCTCGCGAGGATATTCCGGACCTGACAATGTGACGTCGATCTCGGGTTCGGCCAACCGGTAAACATTGCGCTCCAGGTCGGCCGTAATATGGGTCACAACATGCACTTTGATCGAAAACGACGCTTCCTGCTCCAGGACGAAGCCTGCCGTGAAATCGAACGGCTCGCCGGATTGCAGTCGTCCGGTCTTCAGATTGAAGTCACGCACGGCCCTGCGCGTGCCCTCCCGGCGATTCTCGATCAACAGCGCCGCATCCCGGATCTCCAGCCCTGCAATGATGATCGGCGGCGGCGCAGCGCCGTCGCTTGCCGCAGCGACGGACTGTCCCGACGCCTGGCGCGCAACCAGATCGTCCCAGTTGTTGCGTCCCTGGGCATCCGTAAGCAGCCGGATCCGGGCGCCGGCGAGCCGTACCGCACCCACCTCGAACCGGCCGCGCAACAGGGGCAGCAGTTTCGCACTGACGCGTGCCTCCCGAATCGAAACAAACGGCTCCTCGCCGAATCCCGGCGCTTCCCCGATGCTGGCGTGCCCGGTCTGCAAGGCCAGCCAGGGGAAAACAGACAATTTCAGCTCGCCGTCGAGAGACAGCGGGCGCCCCAACTGGCGTTCGGCCAATCGCTCGATATCGTTCCGATAATGGTTCGGATCCACCAGCAGCACGATCAGCAACATCGCCACGACGATCAAGGCGGCCAGACCGGCGGCGACATAGACGGCAATCTTCAGTATGCGCATCGGAACTCCTCGACGAACCGGTTCGTCAACACTGTGCGCGGGCATGCGTCCGGCATTCTATCAGCCGGGGTGCACCCGGCATGATCGTGCAAAGCGCAGTGACGCACTTCATCGCCGCCTGCACCGGCGCGGCGGCGCTGTGGCTGCTCAAGAGTACGTTTGTGCGCCGGGCATCCGGACGGGCCGGCGCGCGGGACGGACCGGAAAGCCAGACGCCGCAATCACCGCCCCCTCTTCGCGCTGCTGCGGATGACCAGATGATCCAGCCGCAATCGCCGCTGGATCGCCTGAACATCGCCATCCAAGCAGCCGGCTTGTCCGTCTGGGAAGCAGAACTGCCCAGCGGCCGATTCCTTTGGGTCGGCAATCCCATCCGGGTCTTCGGCCTCGAGGAACTGCCCCTGAGCCAGTACAGCGAGGCACTCGCGCAATATTTGCATCCCGAGGATTACGGCCTCCTGCTGCGGGACGTCGCCAAAGCCCTGGCCGCCGGTGAGCGAATCCTCTCGAGCCGCTTTCGCCTGGAGCGCGCCGGCATGATTCGCCACATGCAGACCTATGCACATGTCGTGCTGGACAGTCAGGGCACGCCGGTGCGGCTGGTGGGCGCCACCCAGGACATCACCAACGAGGTGCAAGCCGCCGACCTGCTGCAACGCCAGGCCGAGCAGGAACGCGCCCTGTTCGACCGGCTGAACATCGCCACCGAAGCAGCCGGCATCGTGCCCTGGGAATACGACATCGATGGAGAGCGTTTCATACTTGGGGATCCGCAGGCCATCCTGAGCCTGCACGGTATCGACCCGGCCGACAGCGACGCCGAGGAATTTCTTGGTATCGACCGGTTCTTCACCTTGATACACCCGGACGATCGCAACGTGTTCACCGATGCCCTGGGCGAGGCGCTCAAGGCCGGCCGTAATTGCTATTCCTGCCGTTATCGTTGCCTGGGTGCCGACGGCAGGATCTCGTATATCCGCTCGCATGCACGCGTGGTATTCGATCAGCACAGCCGGGTCCGCCGCCTCTATGGCGTGGCCTGGAACATCACCGAGGAAATCTCGGCCGCGGAACGGCTGCGCCAGCAGGCCGAGCGGCTGCGTAGTGCCGAGCGGCGGCTGGAGCGCGCCTCGCTGTCCTCCTTGGAAGGTCACTGGGAGTCCAATCTACAGTGCGGCACGGTCTGGTTTTCGTCCAGCTATCACGCGCTGCTGGGTTATGAAAACGGTGAATTGCCGTGCAGCTTCGAGGGTTTCCGGGAAACGGTTCACCCCGACGATCGACAATCCGCGCACAAGGTCAGCCTGGCCCACGTCCGCAATGGAACGCCGTTCAGACACGACCTGCGCCTGCGCATGAAGAACGGCGATTATCGCTGGTTCCGCCGGCACGGCATGGCCGAGCGCGACGACAGCGGCCGCGCCTTGTCGATTTCCGGATCGATCCAGGACATCCATGAGCAAAAACTCGCCGAAGATGCGTTGAAACTCGCACAACAGCGTTTCGAGCGCGCCATCAACGGCACCCAGGACGGGTTGTGGGAATTGGAGGCGAACGGCACTGCGTGGTGCTCGCCGCGAATCGGTGAACTGCTGGGATACGGCCAGGACGAACTGCCCAGCGACAGCAACTTCCTACAGCTGTTTTTACATCCCGGCGATGCCGCCACGGTGGTATCCGCGACTCGGGCGCACTACGAAGAGGGCTGTGCATACGACATCGAAGTTCGTCTGCGCACCAAGCCGGGAGATTACCGTTGGTATCGTGCCCGCGCCACGGCCGAGCGCAATGCGCACGGCGAACCCCTGCGCCTGTCCGGATCGCTTCAGGACGTCACCGAGGCGCGCACCGCACGCGAGGCCTTGTTGAGCGCGACCGAGCAGGCGGAAGCGGCGAATCGGGCGAAGAGCGAATTTCTCGCCAACGTAAGTCACGAGATCCGCACGCCCATGAACGGCATCATCGGCATGACGGGGCTGCTGCTGGAAACCGGCCTCGACCGCATGCAGCGCGACTATGCCGATACCATCCGCTCCAGCGCCGACTCGCTGCTCAACATCATCAACGACATCCTGGATTTCTCCAAGATCGAGGCTGGGAAACTCGATATCGAAGCCATCGATCTTGACCTGCGCAGCAACGTGGAGGACGTGGCCACGATCATGGCCTTCCAGGCGGCGGCCAAGAATCTCGAACTCATCGTTCATGTGCATCCGGACGTCCCGAATCGGGTCATCGGCGATCCGCACCGTCTGCGTCAATGCCTGCTCAATATGGTCGGCAACGCGATCAAATTCACTCATCAGGGCGAAATCGTGATCGAGGTCAGCCGTGTGGGCCGTAACGACACCGGGGTACTCGCCCGATTCGAAGTTTGCGATACCGGCATCGGCATCTCGGAAAACACCCTGGCCAAGCTATTTCAGCCGTTCGTCCAGGCGGATTCTTCCACGACGCGGCATTTCGGCGGTACCGGTCTGGGCTTGTCGATCGTACGGCGTCTGGTGGAAATGATGGGCGGCAAGATCGGCGCTCGAAGCAAAGTCGGCAAGGGTTCGACTTTCTGGTTCGAACTGCCGCTGCAGCCGACGGAGGCGACCGGGCAGCATCTCGTGCTCGATATGAACCGCGTCGGCCGGCGTGTCCTGGTCATCGACGACAACGAGACCAACCGGCGCGTCATCGCCGGCCAACTGATGCATGCGGGATATGAAGTCAGCCTGGCGGCATCGGGAATCGAAGCGCTCAGCATCCTTCACCAGGCTGCAGCCGACGCGCAGCCGTTCGATGTCGTGCTTGCCGACCACCACATGCAAAACATGGATGGCGCCACCCTGGGCGAGCGCATCAATACCGATCCTGATCTTTCCAGCGCCCGCATCGTCATGCTCACCTCCATGGACCGGCACGGCGACATGCAGCGCTTCGCGTCGCTCGGCTTCGCCGCCTATCTCACCAAGCCGGTGCGGCCGCGCGAGCTGCTGGCCTGTCTGGACCGGGTGTTGGCACGCGACTCGCGCGAATGGCATATGCAAAGCCAGCCCATCATCACCCGCGGATCGCTGGCAAGCAGCGAGTCACGACGCCGCTACGGCTGCAGCGTCCTGCTGGTGGAAGATAACGCCGTCAATCAGAAAGTTTCGGTGCGTTACCTGGAGCGCATGGGCTGCAAGGTGCGTGTCGCCGACAATGGCGCCGAAGCGCTTCGAGCCTGGCGCGAGACCAAATACGATATCGTGCTGATGGATTTGCAGATGCCGGTCATGGACGGACTCACCGCCACGGTCCACATCCGGAAACTGGAGGGCGGCGGCACCCGGACACCGATCGTTGCGCTGACGGCCAACGCCATGTCGGGACAGCTGGAACGCTGTCTGGCGGCGGGCATGGACGGATTTCTCACCAAACCGTTGGAAATCGCACGACTGCACGAGACGCTCGAGCGCTTCGGACTGGGCGGACATGCCGCCGGCATGGCGCCGATCGATGAGGTGCCGGCGACCGGTGCGACACCGGTGAACCTGGCCCGCTTCAATGAGATCGTCCAGGACGATCCCGAGTTCGCTCACGAATTGACATCGACGTTCATCTCCAGCGGCGGACAAATTCTTCAGGAAATCCAGACGGCATTCCAGTCCTTCGACCGCTCCGGCCTCACCCGTGCCGCGCACAAGTTCAAGGGCGCCGGTGCGAATGTGCATGCCGAACGTCTGCGCGACCTGGCCTATACCTTGGAAGCCCAGGCGCAAGGACTGGACCAGCCTCGGTTGAAGGAACTGATCGATGCGTTGGCCACGGAATTCGCGCGCGCCGCTGCCTTTCTGCGCGCCCAGACTGCTGGGCCGAAAATCACCGGTCAGCAACAGAAAGCCGGCTGACCGACCGTTAATCAGGCCGAGCTGCTCAGGCCGAATTACTCAGGCCGGATTGCGCAGGCCGGATTGCGCAGGTCGGCTTCATCGAGACGCGGCCGGCAAGCGGCGGCCGCATAACGGAGCGGCCGCGCAGTGCGGTTCAATCCAGTGGTGCGACGCTGACCCGATTGCGTCCACTGTTCTTGCTGTCGTATACGGCCATGTCACAATGGGCCATCAGCCCGTCGAGCGATGCATCAGACGACACCTCGCCATGCCAGCCCGATACCCCGAAGCTAGCGGTCACCGCCAGCTTTCCGCAGGAAGACACGAAGGGCTCGGCGGCCAGCCGCTCGCGCAAATTTTCCGCCGCCACCGCCGCTCCGGATATGTTGGTCTCCGTCAGTACGACGACGAATTCTTCTCCGCCGTAGCGAATCAGCCAATCGACGGCCCGTATACCGCTGCGCAGCCGCTGCGCAACGGCCTTGAGCACTTCATCGCCGCACTGATGACCGTACGTATCGTTGATGTTTTTGAAGTGGTCCACATCGCACATGATCGCTGCCAGCGGACGGTGATAACGAGCGGCATGCTCGATTGCGCGTGGCAGCTGTTCCATGAGATGCCTGCGATTGTGCACTCCCGTCAACGGGTCGGTCACGGACAGCTGACGGTTTTCCTCATTGACCAAGCGCAACGAACGCTCCAGGGTGACGATGCGCTTGCCGGTATTCAGACGAGCCATCAGCTCTGCCTCGACAACCGGCTTGGTGAGATAATCGTCGGCGCCGGAACTCAGGCCGGTCACGACATTCTCGATAGAATCACGGGCGGTCAGCAGCACCGTGTAGATGTAGGGTTGCCGCCGCAAGGACCGCAGTGCGCTGCATAGCGCCACGCCATCCATCTCGGGCATCTCCCAATCGGTGATCATCAGCTGGAAATCGCCGGATTCGAGCATCGCCAGCGCCTGCCTGCCGTCCGCGGCCATTTCCACCTCGTAGCCCGCGCGGCGCAGCAGCCGCGCCATGATGAGCCGCTGCGTCGCCTCGTCATCGACCAACAGGACGCGCCAGCGCGATTCCGGAGGCGATCCTGAAAGCAATCCACCGGATGCCGCCTCCACGGTGTCGGGAGCGGGCGCCGGATCAGGCGCCATGCCGTGCGCCGGTTCGGACTCCGGACCAGGCTGGCCGGCAGACAGGATCGAGGACTCGGGTCGCATCCCGGAGGGCTGCGTCCCGGAGGGCGGTTCGGCTAGCTGGCCGGATACCTGGGCGTACTGGCTCATTGGCGTACTCGCTCATTAAGGATCAGCCGGCTAATTCGTGAACGAGCATCCTAACCGCGCGGCGTTCGCGCCGCCACCGACGGGTACCGGTCACGCACTGTGAACCGTCCCCATCGATCCATACAATGCGTTCCATTCCCGCGTGCATGCCGCCAGCGCATTTCCCGTCATGGGCCGGCCGATGAAATAGCCCTGTGCACGGTCACAGCCGACCGCGTCCAGGAAATCCAGCACCTCCTGGGACTCTACCCCTTCGGCACAGGCGGTCAGGCGCAGCTTATGCGCCAGAAGCACCATGGTTTCCACCATGGTGCGTGCATCCTCATGGGAAAACACGTCACGCACGAATGAGGTATCGATCTTCAGCTCGCTGAACGGCATCAGGTACAGCTGCTTCAAGGAAGAATAGCCGGTGCCGAAATCATCGATCGACAGGCCGAAGTTTTTCACGCGCATACGCGTAAGGACGTCCATGGTCGTATCCGGATCGGACATGGCGGCGCTTTCGGTCACTTCGAAAATGATCCGCCGCGGATCGGCGCCGGCCTGATCCGTCATGCGCGCCACCTGATCCGGAAATGAGCGATCGTTCAGCAGCTGGGGCGATAGATTGATTGCAACCGACAGAGAGAGCCCCGCAGCGTCCCAGGCACGGCACTGCGATAATGCTGTTTCCAGAACCTGCTCCGTCAGCGTACGTATCAGACCATGCTTCTCGGCCAAGGGAATGAACTGCGCCGGAGAAATCATATCCAGCGTGGGATGCTGCCAGCGCGCCAGCGCTTCGACTCCTTCGATGATCCAGCGGTTCGGTGCGATGCGCGTGGCCTTCGGCTGGTAGTACACATGGATCTCGCGCCGCGACAACGCGGCAACCAGCGACTCCGGATCGATCGGTGCGGCAGTGAGGAGGCAGCGGCCCAGCAATGCTTCCAGATCGGCCAGCAGGATCGGTTTTTGCAATGCACCCAGCATATGCAGCCCTTGCGCCTGCCCTATTTTTTGTGCCGTCGCCAGCACGCGCTGATCCATGCCGCTGGCCACCAGGATCTGCGCCTTGCTGCCGCGTTCGCTCAGATAACGCAGCAATTCGATGCCGTCGGTACCCGGCATCTGCAGATCCATGACCACCACGGTCGGGAGAAATTCCTGCACGGCGCGGCGAAAAGCCTCCGGTTCGGTCACCACACAGGTTTCATAACCCAGACCGATGGCCACTTCCGAAATGAACTCGCAAAGATCGGGCTGATCGTCGATCACCAGCAGCTTGTTGGCTTGTTCAGGCAACATGCATCTCCCGATCGAGCACATGGCGAATACGCATGGCCAGATCCTCATTGCGATAAGGTTTGATGATGATATCGGCCGATATCAGCTCGACTGTACCCGCGAGCACGGCATTTTCTGCATAACCCGTGGTGAACAGCACGCCGATCTTCGGCCGCAGTTCCCGGGCCCGTTTCGCCAGGGCCGGTCCCAGCATTCCGCCGGGCATCATCACATCCGTAAACAACAGATCGATGATCTCATCTTCGCGCGACAGTATGCGCAGCGCCGCCGCCGCATTGGCGGCCGTCAGCGTTCGATAGCCCAGTTGCCCCAGCGCCGTCGCCGCCGTTTCGCGCAAATCCGCATCATCCTCCACGACCAGGATGGTCTCGGTGCCGCCGGGGGCGATCTTCGTGACGATCGTATCTACGTAATCCAGATGTTCTTCATGGCAGCGCGGCAACAATATTCTCACGGTGGTACCGGCACCCGGGAGGCTCTCTATCGTCGCGACGCCTCCGGCTTGTTCGGCAAAACCATGCACCATGGCCAGCCCCAGGCCGCTGCCCTTGCCGGACTCCTTGGTCGTGAAAAACGGCTCGAAGACGCGCTGCAGCACTTCTCGATCGATGCCGATACCGGTGTCGCTGACACTGATCGAAACGAATTCACCGGGCTCTACCCGCGGATGGTCGGCACAGAACAGCGCATCCAGCGTCGTATTCTCGGTTCGTACAGTCAGACGTCCCCCCTGGGGCATGGCGTCACGGGCGTTGATCGCCAGATTCAGGATCGCATTTTCGAACTGTCCGGCATCCGCCTGCGTATGCCACAGCCCGGGCGCCTGATCCATGCGCACCTCGATCGAATCACCCAAGGTGCGTTGCATCAGTTCGGACAGACCCGACAGCTGCCGATTGAGATCGAGCACGGCCGGATCGAGGATCTCACGCCGCGCGAATGCCAGCAGCCGGCGCGTCAGGTCAGCCCCCCGTACTGCGGCCCTCATAGCCGTGTGCACTTTGCGGGCCAAGGCCGGAGTCTGCGCCACGCTACGCTCCAGCAGCTGCAGATTACCGATGACGATACCGAGCAGATTGTTGAAGTCGTGGGCAATTCCGCCGGTCAATTGGCCGATTGCCTCCATTTTCTGCGATTGCAGCAGATGCGCTTCCAGCCGCTTCTGTTCGGTCAGATCATAGACGATATGAAAGAATCCCATGACGACGCCATGCGTGTCGAGCTGCGGCACCAGGTGATTCTCCCATTCGCAGATGACCTCGTTGCGCATGCCGGATTGGCGCATGTACACCGTCTCGCCGCGAAACACCGTCGGCAGATGCGGTCGGATCTTTGCGACCGACTCCGCATCCAGCACGTCGCACGCCGATCTACCGATCAGTTCGGAGCGCGGCCGGCCCAGCCACTCCTCCAGAGCGCGATTTGCATAGGTTACGATGAAATCCCGATCTACATAATCGATGGGGATGGGGACCGCGTTCAACGTCAACTCGAAAAAATCGCGCGTTTCCCGCAGCTGACGTTCGGCCACGACCAGATCCGTGACATCCTGCACCGTACCATGCAGACGCACTGTCTGTCGGCCGCGCCGCTCTCCCTTGATGATTACGCGGGCCCAATATTGCCGGCCGCTTGCACGCATGAACGGCAGATGCATGTCGGTTTCCGCGCCGCTGTCCATGGCCTTCTTCACCGCGGCATCGAGCCGGTCCTGCTCCGCACGATCGAATCGTTCCCGCAACGAGTCGAATTTGACCGGATGATCCAGCGACAGGCCGCAGATGGCGTACAGCGCCTCCGTCCAATGGGTGTTCCCGCTCTGGACATCGTATTCCCAACCGCCGATGCGCGCGGTCATCTGCAAGTCCTTGAGCAAATGATCCAGGCGCACGCGTTCCGTGACATCGCGGAACACCAGGATCGTACCGACCGACACACCCCGCTCCGTGACCGGCAGGATACGGTACTCCACCGGCCGATATTGTCCGTTCTTGCGCCTGAGCAGCGCGCCGACGCCGCGCATCATATCGGTGGTGTGGCGCGTCTTGCGCACCGGATCACGCGTATCCTCATCCTCGTGGGTATCGATCAGGATCCGATAGTCCAGGCCCGGCAGTTCTTCCGGGCTGTAGCCCAGCATTTTTGCGGCTGCCGGGTTGGCGTAAAGCACCATCCCGGCACTATCGAGTTCCAGCAATCCTTCTCCGGAGCCCTCGACGATCGACTGATTGCGCCGATGCATGCTCAGCCGTTCGGCATGTTCGCGCAGTCGCCGATGCGCTCTCCTGGACGTTACGAACAGATAAAGAGCCGGCACGCCGGCAAGTATCAGCCCGATCAGGAAAGTGGTGGCTGGATAGGCGCCGGTCGTTGTAAGCAGTTCAGACATACTACTCGCGCATGGCCGTGCCGCTCAGCGCGCTCTCACCGTACCCTCAGGCATTCTGGGTCGGTTCGCGCCCCGCATACCAATTCACGGCATACTGCATCAGCTGCGCGGAGGTGCGCAGCGACAGCTTGCGCTTGATGCGCTGGCGATGCGACTCGACGGTTTTTACGCTTAAGTTGAGGGCCTCGGCCGTCTGCCGCGTGGACAGTCCCTTGCCGATCATGTGCAGCACCTGCAGTTCGCGATTCGTCAGACTGTCCACCGGATTGGAGGAGATATACGCGCCGCCGGAGGCGAACTTCTCGATCATGCTGTTGCCGACCGCTTCACTGACATAAATGCCGCCCTCCAGTACGCGCCGCAGAGCAACCAGAAACTGGTCGGAGGCGGCCTGTTTCATGATGTAGCCATTGGCGCCGGCAGACAGCATCCGCTCGGCATAGATCGCCTCATCATGCATCGACAGGACCAGCAAGGGCAGCGAGGGATAATGCGCCCGGGCGTCTTTCACCAGTTCCAATCCGTCACCCTGCTTCAGGGAGACATCGACGATGACCGCGTCCGGCTCCAGCTCGCGAATCAGCGATTTGGCTTCGCGGGCTGTTTCGGATTCGCCGCAGACTTCCAGGTCGGCTTCCGCCTCGATGAGACGCCTCAGCCCCTGGCGCACGATGGGATGATCATCGACGATCAGCACGCGCCGCTTGCGGCTGCTGCTCATCCCGGCCGGCGGGCGATGTGTGGTCTTGGATAAAGAAGACCCGACATTCATTTTAAAGTACTCCTAGTGAGAATCCGGTGGTAGAACCGTGACAATAAACACCTTACCCCTGCTGCCACACGAGTGCAGCCGTACAGGCCGCGCACTCCTCGACTGCGCTCTTCTGTCCGGCCGGCCTTCGCCCGGCCGGTTTTCGATAGGCTTGGCCGGCCGCATGAGCGGAACCGCCGTAACGGCGACGAAATGGTCGTCGAGCAGCCCCGCAGAGGAATATCAGACAATCCCCTAATATCGGCACCCGCGCCTGTTGCCGGGGCGGCCGCAATGCCGCCGGCGGGATCCGGGATGTCCTTGAAATCCGTACCATAATCTTTCCAGCCATGCGTCGTCGGTCCTGCCGTTCTCCTCCCTGCAGGCCTGTGCTATGGTGGCACGAGCATGGAACTTGCATATTCGCTGACCCAGCGGGTAGCGTAGCGGATCAGCTCGCTGGTCGAACGTAAATTGAGCTTCTCGCGCATGTGGCGCCGATGTGCATCGACCGTCTTCATGGACAGATTGAGGCGTTGGGAAATCTCTCGGGTGCTGGTTCCGGCGCCGATCAGATGGAACACTTCCCGTTCGCGCTCGGTCAGCGCCGAAACCGGATCCTCCTGTTTGCCCGGTGTCCGGCCGCGCACGAGCCGGCTCAGCAGGCGCTCGCTCATCGACGCGCTGACATGCCGCTGGCCACGGGCCACCTTGCGCAGCGCCGCCAGGAAGTCTGCGCCGGCGACGCTCTTCATCACATAGCCGCCGACACCTAGCCGCAGCAGGTTTTCGGCGTACAGCGCTTCATCCTGCATCGACAACACCAGGATGCGCACGTCGGGGTGGCTGGCACGAAGCCAGCGTACGAGTTCGCTGCCGTCGTCGGGACCCAGGGCCAGGTCTACTACGGCAACGTCCGGAGTTCGAGAGGAAATCATCAAACGTGCATCCGCGATCGACGACGCCTCTGCAACCAGCATGAAGTCCTTCTGTCCGGTCAGAATCTGCTTCAAACCCTCCCGTACGAAGGGATGGTCGTCGATGATCACGACCCGCGTCTGTTCCGACACCGCGCGCGCTCCGCTAGCTTCATCGTGCGCCGCGAGCAGGACCCCCCATGCTTGATCGACGCAACGAACTTTCGATATTGGGTTATCACCCGCACATGCACAAGGGTCCGATCGCGGCGATTTTCCGCTTTTTCCTCAAGGCACCGGCATACCCGCCCGAAACAGGAAGCAGGATCGACGCCGATGGATGAGGATATGACAGTACATTTGCGTTTCGTACTGCTCGAGGATGATTCGAGCGACGCCGAGTTGATCCGGTTCGAACTTGCCAGGAACGGGCTCGCGGTCGAGTGGCTGCACGCCGTGTCCGAGGGCGATTTCCGCAAGGCGCTCGATGCGCCTCCTCCCGATCTGGTACTCGCCGACTACACGCTGCCGGGATTCGACGGACTGGCTGCATTGAAAATCGCCATGGAACGCTGCCGGGACGTACCGTTCATATTCGTTTCCGGCTCATTGGGCGAGGAGCGGGCGATCGAGGCCCTGAAGAGCGGCGCCACCGACTATGTGCTGAAGGATCGACTGCAACGACTCCCTGCCGTGGTCAAACGCGCCCTGACGGAGGCGCGCGAACGCCGCGAACGACGTCTGGCCGAAACGGCGTTGGAGGAGCAGCGCATCTTGCTCGGTACGCTCATCGACAATCTACCCCAGATCATCTACGCGGTGGACGCCGACAACCGCCTGACCGTAATCAACGCTGCCTTGCTGAAGTTGGCGCCCTGCAAAGCCGGCGACATACTGGGACGCCGGTTGTCGGAAATCTGGAAAGATGAGGATACGGAAGAGATCGAAGCACTGGCCGCCGACAGCATGCGCACGGCGCGTCCGCTCATCGACCAGGAGCGTGCGCGGATCGCGCCGAATGGGTCCATGATTTGGTACACGCTGACCCTGATGCCGCTGCGTGATCAAAAGAGCGTTTCCGGGCTGGTCGCCACGATTCAGGATGTCACGGCACGCAAGGTCCTGGAGCAGGAGATCCTGGAGATCTCCAACCGGGAACAACGCCGTCTCGGTAGCGATCTGCACGACGGATTGGGTCAGGAGTTGACGGGCTTGTCACTGCTGGTCAAGGGTCTGGAAATGCAGGTCTCGCGGGAATCGCCGCAATATCTTGCGCAAATCACCAAGATCAGCGGTCTGCTGGCACAAGCCATCCAGAGCACGCGCTCTCTGGCCCGCGGCCTGACACCGGTCAACCTCGAACACGGCGGACTGCCTGAAGCACTGAAACTACTGGCGGAACATTGCTCCGACATCTACAACCTGTCCTGCACTTTCGACAACGGCGCCCTCAAGCTGCCGGAACTGGAGGAAAGCGCGGCAACCCACTTGTATCGAATTGCGCAGGAGGCCACCACGAATGCGGCGCGCCATGCACGCGCGCGCGCGATTTCCATCGAATTACGCTATACGGCGCGCCGGCTTCACCTGATCATCACCGATGACGGTATCGGGCTGAGCACCGCCCTTGCTCGGGGCGCACCGGGAATGGGACTGAAAATCATGGAGTACCGCGCCCGCATGCTCGGCGGCACGATCACCTTCGAGGAGCCAGGCAAGGGAACGCGCATCGCATTGTCGGCACCGCTGCAGATGCTACGCCGAACCAAGGAGCTGGCCCGCCGCGGCATGTAGGGTGCCGCCCTCGCCCCGCATGGCGCCGCCGCCGGCCCCTGCAGTCCGGATCCGGCGAATCAGGAACGGTGACGTCCGTCGTTCCACACGCCGATGAACGATTCCATCTCTGCAGCCGGCATCGCCTTGGCGATATACTCTCCTTGCAGAGCATCGCAACCGCATTGATCCAGGAAATCGAAGGTCTGGGCATTCTCCACGCCTTCCGCACAGACCGTCAGCGACAAGTTGTGCGCCAGATCGACGATGGCGCGCACCACCGCAGCTGCCGGTTTGCTGCCGGCGATTTCGGCAATCAGCTCTCCATCGATTTTCACCTCGCTGAACGGCATCTTGTATAGCTGCGTCAGCGATGACAGGCCGACACCGAAATCGTCCAACGACAGGCCGACTCCCTTTACACGCAGGCGCGTGAAGATGTCCATCACCAATTCGGGATCATCCAGCGACGCCGCCTCGGTGACTTCCAGCATCAACTGCGCCGATGGAACGTCGAACTCCGTGAGTATGCGGACCAGCCGATCAGGAAATTCCAGATCCTGAACCAGCCGTGGCGAAAGATTGACGGCCGCGGCCAAATGCAGTTTCTGCTTGCGCCACTGACCGATCTGTCGGATCGCATCCGCCAGGACGAAATCCGTCATGTCGACGATCAACCCCGACTGTTCCGCCAACGCCAGGAATTCAGCCGGATACAGCAGGCCCAAGCGGGGATGGCGCCAGCGCACCAGCGCCTCCGCGGCGCCCACCAGCCAATCTTTTCCCGCACGCCGCAGCTTGGGCTGGTAGTGCACCAGCAGTTCGTGCTCATCGATCGCACTGCGCAACTCTTCCGCGGAAATCCGCGCGCCCGGCTCGAGATGGGTCGTCAGCAAGCTCTCGATTTCATCGAGCATCGCCGGTTTCTGCAGCGTCCCGAGCATACGCAATCCAAGGGAATCCCCCAGCTGACGGGCGCTGGCCAGCACGCGCTGGTCCATGCCGCTGGCCAGCAGGATGCCGCTGCCGATACCCAGGCGCGCCAGATAGCGCAACGCCTCTATACCGTCCATTCCCGGCATTTGCAGATCCAACAGAATCAACGCCGGCTGGCGACGTGTCAGCTGGTCACGGAAGCTTGCTGCCGTATCGGCCGTGATCACCTCGCAACCGATGCCCTGGCCGATTTGTTCGATCAACTCCAGGAAGCCGGCTTCGTCGTCCACTGCCAGCAATAAATTCCGTTCCCGCCAAAACACCCTCAGACCTCCTTTTTCTTGCCGTCCAAGCTGTCGCGGACACGCCGCGCCAGCTCTTCCAGCGTGTAAGGTTTCGCCAGCAAATCGATGACCCCAACCAGGATGCCCCGGCTCATGACCGAAGTTTCGCTGAATCCGGACGTCAACAATACGCGGACATCCGCATGTCTAGCCATGATCTCATCCACCAATTGGGACCCCAGAACCCCGCCCGGCAACATGATGTCCGAGAACACCAGGGCGATATCCGTGTCCCGTTCAAAGCATGCCAGCGCCTCATGGGCGTTGCCGGCCTCGAGCACGCGGTAGCCGAGGCTGCTCAGGATGTCCACGGCAGTCGCCCGAACCGCGGCGTTGTCCTCGACCACCAGAATGGTTTCCGTACCTCGCGGCAGATCGGGTTCCTGACCTTCCTGCGCCTCGACGCACGGCGCATCTTCATGTGCCCTGGGCAAATACAGGCAGGCGCTCGTTCCTTCTCCCAACTGGCTGCGGATCTGTATGTGTCCGCCGGACTGCTTCACGAAGCCATACACCATGGACAAGCCCAGGCCGCTGCCCTTGCCGACATCCTTGGTCGTAAAGAACGGTTCGAATACGCGCTTGAGTGTTTCCTCGGACATGCCCATGCCGCCATCCCTCACCTCCAGCATGACGTAATCGCCCGGCACCAGCTCGGACGGCATCGACTCCTGGACTGTCTCTGCCGGTGCCGCGATGTTTTCCTGGGCGGCGCGCACGCCGCCTATGACCCTGTTGCGCGTCGTGATCGAGATGATACCCCCGGCCGGCATGGCATCGCGGGCGTTGAGCACCAGGTTGAGCACCGCGTTCTCCATCTGCCCCGGATCCACTCGGATCGTCCAGAGCGGCGTCCTCAGGTCGCTGGCGATTTCCACGTCCCCGGTGAGCGTGCGCCGCAGTAATTCGCACATGCCGCCGATGAGCAGATTCAAATCGACGACCCGGGGCTCCAGGACTTGTTGGCGCGCGAATGCCAGCAGGCGTCGGGTCAGATTGGCGCCTCGCATGGCGGCGCTCAAGGCGGTATCCGCCTGGCGCAACAGGCGCGGACTTTCACGCAATGAGCGTGCCAGCAGCTGCATGTTGCCGATGATCACCGACAGCAGATTATTGAAGTCATGAGCAATGCCGCCCGTCAGACGTCCGACGGCCTCCATTTTCTGGCTCTGCCGCAGTTCGGCCTCCAGTTGCCGTCGCTCGGTCAGATCGCGTGCGGCGATGAAGCAGCCCAGGATTTCACCCGCATCGCCGTAATGCGGGATGAAGGACGCCTCCAGATCGATGAGATAGCCGAGCGCATTGCGGTAGCGCTGCTGGCTTTCCATCACCTGTCCTTGCAGCGCCCCGCCGAGATACGGCTTCAGTTGCGCATGGATACGCTGGCCCAGCACCTCGACGATCGCACGGCCACGCAGGCTCCCCAGGGAGCGCCCGGCAAACTCCTGCGCCGGACGATTCACATACACGACCCGCTCCTCGCGACATAGATAGAGGATCAGCAGGGGCAGCGAATCCAGGATGGTGCCGTAGAAGTCCTGACTGCGATGCAACGCCTCCTGCGCATCGATCTGTTCACTGATGTCGCTCAGGGCTCCCGACAGGCGTATGGGCCGCCCGCCCGCATCACGCTCGGCCTCCCCCCGCAGCCGGCACCAGCGAATCTCCCCCTGGCGCGTGATCACCCGGCAGCGGATGTCCAGGCGGGTGCGGCTTTCCAGGTGCGCGCGAATCTTGCCTAGTACCAAGACTCGATCATCCTCGTGAAGTACATTCTGGAAAGCCAGGAACGTGTCGGGAAATTCCTGGGCGTCGTAGCCGAGGATGGCGCGAAATCGCTGCGCGTACCAGACGTGGCCGCTGTGCAGATCCCAGTCGTACAGCCCATCGGAGGTACCGCGCACGGCCCGCTCCCAGCGCTGCTCGACATCCTTCGCATCCCTCCGGTCCCTGGACAGATTTTCCAGGGTGACCAGAATATGTCCCGGAGACAGATCTTCCTCCGGGGCGGCCTCCTGCGGGAACGTATTCTGCAAATGACACAGGCGAATGCGCCCCAGGAAGGCCGTGCCGCTCTTGTGATCGATCGGCCAGTCCCCCACGAAGGACCGGCCCGTCTTCAATGCCTTCTGGAATTCGCGATTCAATTTCGGGTCGGCGGGCAGAGTGATGAACCGGGCCACACGGCGATCCGAGGCACCTTTGATCTCATGTCCGGTGAGTTCAATGAAACAGTGATTGGCATACAGAATCGGCCGCCGCGGATCGCCTGCGTCGACGATGAGCACTCCGTACCCGAGAAGCTTACCCAGGGTGTCCAATACGGCATCCAGGGCCGGCGGGATGGGCGAAAGACTTGCAGCAGCGGTCATTGGACGGCGTCGTGTGAGTTTGTTCGTTCGCGTGCCCCAGGCGTGGTCCAACCATGCTCGCCTTCGCACGGGAAAACTGTGGCACAGGCCGCGCGTCCGGCCGTTTCGGGGAATGTCCTACACGCGTGTGCGTGCGTATCCTCAAGCGCGTAACATGCCGATACGATGTAAATGATTCGTTCGATCCATTATCGAATATCCACGGTCGGGGCAGAAGCGCCATGTACGATCTTCGAAAATTCTTTATCGACGGCGCCTGGGTCGTCCCCGCCGGTCGGCGGGAACACCCGCTTATCGACCCGGCGACGGAGACCGCCATCGGCAAGATCCTGCTGGGCACCCCCGAAGATGTGGATGCGGCAGTCCGCGCGGGCCGAACCGCCTTTGCAACCTGGCAGCAAACGACGCGCGAGGAGCGCATCGAGCTGTTCGAGCGCATCATCGAAGCGTATCGGGCCCGCACGCAGGAAATGGCCGCCGCGATCTCGGATGAAATGGGAGCGCCGATGAGGTTCGCCTTGCGCGCGCAGGCAGCAAGCGGACTCGGCCATTTCGGTGCCGTACTGGCTGTACTGAAGGATTTCGAGTTCGAGGAATCCATCGGCTCGACCCTGATACGACGCGAGCCGATCGGCGTATGCGGTTTGATCACGCCCTGGAACTGGCCCATCAATCAGATCAGCTGCAAGGTGGCGGCCGCGCTGGCAGCCGGTTGCACCATCGTGCTCAAGCCCAGCGAAATCGCCCCGATCAGTGCGCACCTGTTCACCGAAATCCTGGTGGAAGCCGGTGTACCGAAAGGCGTATTCAACCTGATCGATGGCGAGGGAACCACCGTGGGCGCAGCCATCTCGCGCCATCCCGACATCGATATGGTGTCGTTCACCGGGTCGACACGCGCGGGGGTGCAGGTCGCCAAAGCCGCGGCCGATACAGTCAAGCGCGTGTCCCAGGAGCTGGGCGGAAAGTCCGCGAACATCATCCTGGAAGACGCCGACCTCGATGCTGCAGTCAAGGACGGCGTGCGGGCGATGATGGTCAACACCGGCCAGTCCTGCAACGCACCTTCGCGCATGCTGGTACCCGCAAGGGTCTACGATAAAGCCGTGGCGATTGCAAAAGCCGCCGCCGGCCAGCCCGTCATAGGCAACCCCAAGGCGGACGGCACCACCATGGGTCCGGTATCGAACCGGCGACAGTTCGAAAAGATTCAATGCCTGTTGCAGCAAGGCCTCGATGAGGGCGCCACGCTCGTGGCCGGCGGCCTGGGACGACCGGAGGGCCTGGAAAAGGGCTATTTCGTAAAGCCGACAATCTTCGCCGATGTGCGTAACGACATGACCATCGCGCGTGAGGAGATCTTCGGTCCGGTCCTGGTCATGATCCCCTACCAGGATGAAGAGGAAGCCGTCCGCATGGCGAACGACACCATTTATGGACTGTCCGGCTATGTGTATTCCGGCGATCGGGAGCATGCGCGCCGCATTGCCCGCCGGCTGCGCGTCGGCATGGTGCATCTCAACGGCGCCCCCACCGATATCGACGCACCCTTCGGCGGTTACAAACAGTCCGGCAATGGCCGTGAATGGGGTCGGGAAGGTCTGCAGGAGTTCCTGGAAATCAAGGCCATCATGGGCTACTCCGACACCGGCGGCTGATCCGCAGGCGATAACCATCTTCAAATCACATCAATCGTTATATACAATGATATATTGCGTGTTCTGGATTGCGCATTCTGGAAGTTGCCGGACAAGGCTTTGAGAAAGCTCTTCACGACACCCTGAGGCCGGAACAGACAAGCGTACGCGACAAGCCCATCGACAGGCCTATCCATCGCCAGGCCTATCGTTATATACAAGCTAATATTACCAAGGAAAATAAACATGTGCAGACGAGCAGCCGCGATCCCGGCGCCGGCCATCACCCTGCTGGCGAGCCTCCTGGCCACGGCAGCAGGCTCGCCGGCCCAGGCGCAAACCACGGTTCCGACCAGTACCGCCACGCCGTTCAGGCTGGGCACCATCGTCGTGACCGACACGGCGACCGAAATCGGTGAAATCGGCGCGGACCAGGTGGGCGCGGTCGTGACCCGCGAGGAAATGCGGCGGTTCAACCGCGACAACATCGCCGACGCATTGAACCTGCTCTCCGGCATCACGCTTTCCCACGGCCAGAAAAACGAACGACGCGTGTCCATCCGCGGTTTCGAAACGACCAAGGTCGGCTTGTATGTCGACGGCATCCCGGTCTACATCCCCTTCGACGGCGCGGTGGACATGAGCCGCTTCACCACCGCGGATCTGGCGGGCATCCAGATCGCCGACGCATTGAACCTGCTCTCCGGCATCACGCTTTCCCACGGCCAGAAAAACGAACGACGCGTGTCCATCCGCGGTTTCGAAACGACCAAGGTCGGCTTGTATGTCGACGGCATCCCGGTCTACATCCCCTTCGACGGCGCGGTGGACATGAGCCGCTTCACCACCGCGGATCTGGCGGGCATCCAGGTCGCCAAGGGCTTCACCTCGATGGCCTACGGCCCCAACGCCATGTCCGGCGTGATCAATCTCATCACGCGCAAGCCGACGGAAGCTTTCGAAGGCGATGTCATGGTCGGCTTCGGCGAGGGCAACGAGCGTCAGGCGCAAATCAATGCCGGCACCAACCAGGGCCTGTGGTACCTCCAGGGGAGCCTATCGCACCTGGAAAGCGACTGGTTCCGCATGTCCTCCGATTACGAGCCGCCCCAGGTCGTGCCACCAACGATCCCAACGACCGAGAACGGCGGCCGGCGCAACAACTCCTACCGGAAGGACCAGAAGGCCTCCTTCAAGATCGGTCTGACGCCGAACGACACCGACGAATACGCACTCAGCTACATCAGGCAGGAAGGCGAAAAGGGCCAGCCGCCCTCGGCCGTCGTGCGCGGCAACCAATTCTGGCGCTGGCCCTACTGGGACAAGGAGAGCATCTACTTGAACACGCGCACCGCGCTCGGTGACCAGGAGACGCTGAAGGTCAGGCTGTATCACGACACCTTCGACAACGCGATCGACATGTACACGGACGAGACCTTCACGCAGATCGTGGGCACCGGCCCCAGCGTCTACAACGACAAGACCACCGGCGGCTCGGTCGAACTGGAATCGACCCGCATCGACAACAACACTCTGCGGCTGTTCGCCTTCTACAAGAAGGACGTCCACGACAAGGACGACGACTCCTACGTCCCCACCAGGTACGACCGGATGGAGGACGAACTGGTCTCCTACGCGATCGAGAACAACTACCAGATTCGTCCCGACCTGCTGATTTCGCTGGGTGCCGGCCGCCACCGGTTGAAGCCGAACGAGATCTACAAATCCGACGTGGCGGGCCTGACGCTGCCGAGCGCGAAGTCGGCGACCGACGCGCAGGGTGGCCTGTTCTACGAGTGGTCGGCGCAGACGCGCTTCTACGCCACCGTGGCCAGGAAGACCCGCCTGCCGTCGCTGCAGGACCGCTATAACGCGAACTTCGGCAGGTTCATCGAAAACCCCGGCCTGCAACCGGAAAAGTCGATCAACTACGAGGTCGGCTATCAGGGCACGCTCTGGCGGGGCGCGAAGGCGGAAGCCGCGATCTTCTACAGCGAGGTCGAGGACAAGATCCAGGACTGGGCACCCAACCCGGATTCTCCCTGCACCGCCGGCACCAACGTCTGCCAGCGGCGCAACGTCGGCAAGGTGCGCTATCCAGGCATCGAACTCAGCCTGCGCGCGCAGCTGTCGTCGCAGCTCGAACTGGGAGGCAACTTCACCTATCTCGATCCGGAGAACGTCAGCAATTCGGAAACGAAGGTCCTCGACGTGCCGAAACGCAAGCTGACGGTGCACGCCCTGTACCATCCCATCGACGCCGTCGATGTCGTCGCCTTCGTCGAGAACAACAGCGACCGCTGGGTATCGAACACCGTGCAGCTCGGCAACTACACCACGCTGAACGTGAAGGCCGCCTATCGGCCGACGAAGGCGCTGACCCTGGAAGCCGGCGTCAACAACACCGCCGACAAGGACTACTCGTTCTCCAACGGCTTCCCGCAGCCCGGCCGCATGTGGTTCGCCAACACCAGCTACCGGTTCTGATCCGGGGCAGGCGGATGGCAGCCTCTTTGTACGTCGACATTTCACCATGAAAGCAGCCGTCAATACATCCGCCGTTATCCTGCTGCCGGCCCTGCGGCCGGTCATGAGGCGGGTCGTCGTGCTCGACGAATCCACCCTTCCCTTCGCCGCCGCGTGAACATGCGGCGGCGTGACTTCCTGCAAGCCCTGGCGCTTGCCTCGTGGTCGGCGGCCATTGCCTCACCGACAGCGGCAAGAACGGCGAGGGCGGCGGGTACCGGCATCGCCGCCGCCTTCGGGGAGATACCACCGTCGCAGCGCGTGGCGCGCATCTTCGCTGCCGGCGCGCCGGCCGGTATCCTGGTCAACGCCCTGGCGCCGGAGAAGCTGCTCGGCTGGCCGCTGCAACTCGGCAAGGAGGCCCGTTCCTGGCTTGCGCCGGCGGCGCGCGACCGGCCCTTTCTAGGACGTCTCGGCGGACGCGGCAGCACCGTGTCGGTCGAGACCCTGCTGCAATTGAAGCCGGACCTGATCCTCGACGTCGGCAGCACCGATGCCACCCATGTCTCCGCCATGCGGCGGCTGGCGGAGCAGACCGGCCTGCCCTGCCTGCTGATCCAGGGCCGCCTCGCCGAGCATCCGGTGCAGTTGCGTGAAGTCGGACAGCTGCTCGGCGTCGCTGCGCGCGGTGAACGCCTGGCGGCCTGGGCCGACGATACGCTTGTTCGCGCCGCGCGGGTACGTGCCGCACTGACGCCGAACGAGCGCCCGCGTGTTTATTTCGGACGCGGCGCCGACGGCCTTGAAACCGGACTGGCGGGTTCGATCAACATGGAGGTGATCGACGCCGCCGCCGGCATCAACGTCGCCGCGGCCGCCGGCCGGGGCGGTCTGGCACGGGTATCGCTGGAACAGATATTGGCCTGGAACCCGGATGTGATCATCACCCATGACCGTAACTTTGTCCGTCGGGCGCTTCGTGATCCGCTGTGGCGTGCGCTCGAGGCGGTACGCGCCGGGCGCGTGTACTGTGCACCCAGCACGCCCTTCGGCTGGCTCGACCTGCCGCCGGGCATCAATCGCCTGATCGGCGTGTGCTGGCTGCTGGCGCGACTGCACGCCGGCCGCTCCTTTGCACCCACGCTCGAGGACGTGCGCACCGACACCGACGAATTCTACCGGCTGTTCTACGGCACCGATCTCGCGACCAGTGCATTCGATCGCCTGCTGGAAGGCGACGCTTGAGTATGCCGGCCCGTCATCGCGTATCGCTCTGGCTGGTCGCCGCGGCGCTGCTCGCCACGATCGTCGCCACGGCCTTCGCTGTCGGTAAATATCCGGTATCGCCGAGCGATCTGCTGCGCGCGCTGGCTGGACGCCTCGCCGGGACGGACTCCGGCCTGCCACAGGCGGTGGAAACGGTGATCTGGAACATCCGCCTGCCGCGCATCGCCGCCGGCCTCCTCGTCGGCGCCGTGCTCGCCGCTGCCGGCGCCGCCTATCAAGGCATGTTCCGCAATCCGCTGGTGTCGCCGGACATCCTGGGCGTATCGACCGGCGCCGGACTGGGTGCCTCGCTCGGCATCTTCCTGAGTCTGCCGCTGGCCGCCGTGCAGGGCCTGGCCTTTGTCGGCGGGCTGGCGGCCGTCGGTATCGTCTACCAGATCGCCAGTCTGGTGCGCCGACACGACCCGGTACTGGTCCTAGTGCTGGCCGGCGTCGCCATCAGCGCGCTGCTGGGTGCCGGTATCTCGCTGATCAAGATTCTCTCCGACCCCTACGCCCAGCTTGCCTCGATCACCTTCTGGCTGCTCGGCGGCCTCAACGCGGTGACCTGCAGCGAGCTTGCGGCAACGGCACCCGCCATGCTGGCCGGCCTGGTGCCGATGGCACTGTTGCGCTGGCGCATGAACCTGCTCAGCCTCGCCGACGAGGAAGCCTCGGCGCTCGGCATCGATGTCGTCCGCCTGCGCCTGATCCTGGTCACCGCCGCCACGCTGAGCACCGCGGCCACGGTCTCGCTGGCCGGCATTGTCGGCTGGATCGGCCTGGTGGTGCCGCATATCGCGCGTTTGCTGGTGGGCCCCGATTTCTCGCGCCTGCTGCCGGCCTCGCTGCTGCTGGGTGCCGGTTTCCTGGTCATCACCGACACCCTGGCACGCACCGTCGTGTCCATGGAACTGCCGCTGGGTATCCTCACCGCCTTGGTCGGTGCCCCCTTTTTCCTGTTCCTGCTCGCTCGCGGTGGAAAGACGGCATGAAGGCGCGACGCCATATTGAGCACACAACGTCCTGGATACCATCATGAGCGCCGCGGCGGCAATCGAAGCGCGCGCGCTGAGTATCGGCTACCGCAACCATTGCGTCGGCACGGACATCTCGTTTGCCGTCGCCGCCGGTGAGGTGCTGTGCCTGCTCGGTCCCAACGGCAGCGGCAAGACGACGCTGTTCAAAACCCTGCTCGGCCTGCTGGCGCCGCTGGCGGGTGAGGTACGAGTGCTCGACGAACCGGTCTGCGGCTGGCCGCGAGCCGCCTTCGCCCGTCACGTCGGCTATGTGCCGCAGGCGCATGCCGGACTCTTCGCCTTCACTGCCGAGGACATCGTGCTGATGGCGCGCACCGCCCGCCTCGGCCGGTTCGCCGTGCCTTCGCGACACGACCGCCAAATCGCTGCGGACTGTCTCGCGGCGCTCGGGATCGGCCATCTGCGCCAGCGCATCTATACCCGCATCAGCGGCGGCGAACGCCAATTGGTATTGATCGCACGCGCCCTGGCACAGCAACCGGTATTACTGGTGATGGACGAACCGACCGCCAGTCTCGACTTCGGCAATCAGATCCGGGTGCTGGAACACATCAACCATCTGCGCACCCAGGGAATCGGCGTGCTGATGTCCACCCACCAGCCGGAGCATGCCCTGCGTGTCGCCGACCGTATCGCCCTGCTCGCGCCGGGGGGTCTGGTCGGTATCGGCGCTCCCGTCGCCATCGCCACGCCGGCGAATCTCGCTGCGCTCTACGGCGTTACCGAGGATGCCGTCGCCGCTGCATTCGCATTCCCTAATGGCATTCCAGCGCCTACTGCCCTACTCTCGAACGCAGCGCATCATCGCGCCGCCAGGAGAATCTCATGATGCAAGCCAACAAATCGATTTCGGCACTGACACTGGCCTTCAGCTTGTGTGTCTTCATGCTGCCGGCGAATGCCCAGGAGCACTCTGCCGCCAAGAGCGAGCAGGCCTGGCTTGCATCACTGATCACGAAGACTCCCCAGGAAGGCTTCGAGCTTGCCACGACGCTCGCCCGGCGGGGTGTTCGGGCGACGCAGCCCGACACCGAGGTCCTTCGCGATCTGCGCAGCGTCTATGCAAGCGACCCCGATAGTCTCATTGCAGCATCGAGCGTCGTGGCGATTCATTTCCAGACGATCGCCGCGGCCAATGACTATTGGCGCTCATCCGGCACGCAGGCGCGCGACTGACCGCACTCGGCAGGCGTTTCGTTTCCTGATGCAGACTTCGAAGCGCCGCAGACCAAAACCCATTCCGGTCAAAACGGCCAGCACCACCAATAGGCCGAAGGAACTGACCCAGGCATTGAGCGAGACGCCTGTCGGAATACTGGCAGCGTCATTTTTTGAGTGCCTTCATCCATGAGCGGCTGTGGCATTTCCGCAGCTGTTTTGGTCCTCAGGGAGCAATGAAACCATCGGCCTGATCTAGAGAAGTCATCGCTACGATGCGAGGGTTCACGAGGCGGGATTTTAAGGCCCATCCGCCAAAACCACTATGTTCGGCGGCCACGTCGGCGAGTATTTTCCCACGGGTCTTTATAGCGAGCTCAATCAGCGCTGTGGTAAGGTAACTACCGAATAATATTATCTCTTACGCTAAGTAGGAGTTCTGGCCATCCCCTAGCTCAGGGAGATCGATCGATGCTGAACAAGAAGATCCTGTCACGCAACCTGCAGGCCGGTCTTGCCGCCGGCGCGGCGATTGCGGGATTTTACGGTCACGAAGCCGTTGCTCAACAGCAACAGTTCACCGCCAGCGGTATTCAGGAGGTGATCGTCACTGCCCAAAGGCGCGAAGAATCTTTGCAGGATACGCCGATCGCGATTACGGCGATTTCGGCCGAAGAGCTCGCCGACCGTGGTATCACCGACTATCAGGGTGTGGCGGCGACTACTCCCGCCATCACCTTTACGCAATATCCAAGTTCACCGAACACCTTCATCCTGTACATGCGGGGGCAAGGTGTATCGGATGCGATGCAGGTGACCGTCGATAGCGCGGTCGGTCTTTACCAGGACGGCTTCTATATCTCCCGGCCGCAGTTGATCACCTTCGATCTTGCCGACATCGAACGCGTGGAGGTGCTACGCGGCCCGCAGGGTACCTTGTACGGACGCAACACCACGGGCGGCGCGGTGAACCTGATCAGCAAGAAGCCCTCGGGTGAATTCGGTTTCAAGCAGGAACTCGGCTTCGGCAACAAGGGCCGGCTGCGAAGTCTTTCGGTGCTCGATCTGCCCAAGTGGAACGGTCTGTCCGCCAAGCTGTCCTTCCTGAAGCGTGAACAGAACGGCTATGTGAAAAACCTCGGTACCGGCCATGATTTCGGCGAGGAGGATCAGATTGCCGGACGTGTGGCGCTGCGCTGGGATGTGGGCGGACCCGTCACGGCGGATTACTTCTATGAGCGGGGCGATCTGGATTCGACGCCGACCTACTATACGAACTCCGGCCTGGTCGGATTGATTCCGGGATACAGCGACAGCGGCAAGCCGGAGTCGCACACCTACCGGCCTTTCGATCTGGAGGAGAGTAAGGGTACGTTCGAGGCGCACGGCCTGACGCTCGCCTGGAACGTCAACGATGCGCTGACGCTGAAATCGCTCACCGGCTATCGGGAAATAAGTGTCGGCTATTATCAGGATTATGGCGATGCCTTTTTCACCAGCTATCGCACCTTCGACGATATTCGCTCGCATCAGTTCTCCGAGGAGCTGCAGGCGGTGGGCAGCCTGTTCGACGGCCGTATAGACTATGTCGCGGGCCTGTATTACTTCGATGAGCACGTACGCCACTTCGAGAACCTGACGATCACGGAACTCTTCCCGCCGCCGCTGCTTCTGGTCAAGGATCGCTATGTCGAGGGTGACTCCAAGTCCAAGGCGGCCTTTGCCCAGTTCACCTGGACACCGCCGGTACTGGACGACCGCCTATCGCTTACTTTCGGCGCCCGCTACACCAAGGATGAGCGTCAGGCCGAGCGACAAATGCTGGATACTTTCTTCGGTTTCCCGATTGGGGAGGAGCCCACTCCCGGCGTTGCCAACTCAAACTCGGTGAAATACAACCGTTTCAATCCGGCCTTCACGGCCAACTACGCCTGGACTGACGATGTCAGCTCCTATCTGCGTATCGCCACCGGCTACAAGTCGGGAGGCATGTCCGAGGCGGTGGAGGCCGGGCGATTCGCTGAACTTGCCTATAAGCCCGAGAAGGTTTTGGTCTATGAACTAGGCCTCAAGTCCTACCTGCTCGATCGTCGCGTCCGCCTGAATGCGGCGGTGTTCGAAAGCAAGTTCGACGACATGCAGATGTTCTTTACCACTAATCCGACCGATCCTTCCGTGGTACTAGCCCTCAATGCCGGCAAGGCCACGGTCAGGGGGCTTGAGCTGGAGGCACTCTGGCAGCCGATCGAGGCACTGAGCTTCACCCTCGATTACAGCTATCTCGATGCGAAGTTCGATCGGGTGCTAGCACCGGCCGGCACGATCTTCGATCCGTCGGTGAATCCCTATTCGCCCTACCAGATCGGCGATAACGTCAAGGATGTATTCGTGATGCCGTATGCGCCGGAAAACAGCATCAATGCGGGGCTCAGCTGGACCCTCCTGAATATGGCTACCGATTCATTGACGGCCGTCCTGAATTATCGCTGGCAGGATAAGACCTACATTACCTCTCCTGCAGGGCCTGCCGTACCGGGTCGAGATCTGTATTCACGCCCCTCCTTCGGGCTGCTCGATGCACGTTTGGTCTGGAGGACCGAGCTTGCCAATCAGGCCAAACTGCGCGTCGATCTATGGGGCAAGAATCTGAACAATCAAAAATGGCCGGCTGAAGTCATCGCTCAGGGCAACTCCATTCCGCTACCTGACTCGGTGACCGGGGATTATTCACCGGCAGGCTGGACCTCACAGGCCGCGACCTGGTCGGAACGCCGTACTTATGGGGTGAACTTCGTCTACGAGTTCTAAATATCACTCACCCTATAAAGAACAGGATCGAAGGCAGAACCACAGGCAAGCCCGCGCATTGCTCACCAGGCCGTAACAGACGGTCGAATGCGCGGCCTGCCGCAGGCCACTCCAGACGCCGCATCATCGCCTGATGCGGCGTTTTTTTGTCATCAGCCTTGTTGATTTCTCACTGGTTGATCTATCGGCGAACCGCAGCAACCCTTCCAGGAATCCCCATCCCTGAAAGCGGCACGGATATCGGACTGCCGATGATGGTATGGATGTCTGCGGCTACAGAAGCCGCCGGATGGACGAGCGGCGTAACCCCCTCCGGCGGCTGACCTTACCGGGGTGTCAGGCCGCAGACGGCGGCGCATTCCTCCAGGCGCCGGCAATGCGCCTGCAATCCCGACAGCCCGTCGTCCATCATGTTCAAGACGGCATGGGTGGCCCCGAGACGCCGCCATGCTTCGACATAGCCCGGCCACTGGGTGTCGCTGCGTGCAGCCACCACATAGCCTTCGATCCCCAGGCTGGTCGGATCCCGACCCTGTTCGGCGCAATAGGTACGCATCTTTTGTACACGCTCGGCACCGGCGGCATCGGGTAGAAATGGTGGCAACCAACCGTCTGCTGTTCTGGCGATGCGGCGCAATACCCCATCGGGTGCTCCGGCTCCGCCGCCGCCGAGCCAGATAGGAACCGAGCGAGCGGGATGCGGCGCAATGCCGGCATCGGTAATGCAATGATGCTGAGTCTGGTAGGTCACGGCTCGCTGCGTCCAGATCAGGCGTAAAAGCTCGATCTGCTCGTCCAGGACCGCACCGCGTGATTTAAAGTCGGCTCCAAGTGCCTCGTATTCTACTTCGTTCCAACCGGTGCCGACGCCCAGGCGAAAGCGCTGCTCAGAGAGCATGTCCAACTCGGCCGCCTGCTTGGCGACCAGTACCGTTTGTCGCTGCGGCAAAACCATGACGCCCGTCACCAGCTCCAAGTGGCGCGTCATGCCCGCGATAAAGGAGAGCAGCACCATCGGTTCGCGAAACTGGGTGTCGATATCATAGGGTCCATTCCAGCCAGGTCGACTTGCAGGATTGGCGCCGACGACATGATCGATGGCGATGACATGGTGGAACCCCAACGCCTCCGCCGTCTCGACATAGGCGCGAATCGCTGCCGTGTCGCTGCCGATCTCGCATTGGGGAAAAACTACGCCGATATGCATATCGTTTCTTTGAACTGCCCACAACAACATCAAGGATGCTGACAAAACCAGGCAGGCTATGCAAGGAAGGGGCAGCGACAAGTTCACCAGCCGGCCGCTCTCGACGGCAAATAAAGTCCGGCGCAACCGCGCATGCCGACGATTCGGACAGCACATCACTAGTCCCAACGGACGATGCAATGAACGCACCGCTGTTCCAACAATGAAAATGGGGCCGTGCGTCGTCAGACCTTGGGGAGTAGAACATGCGTCTAAAGGACAAGGTAGCTGTCATCACTGGAGCGGGTAGCGGCATCGGACGGGCTACCGCCGAACTGTTCGCCGCCGAAGGGGCCGCCGTACTCGCCAGCGACCTGAATGCCGGCTCTCTCGAAGAAACCGTCGTTGCAATCCGCAGCGCAGGCGGCAGGATCATCGGTGTACAGGGCAATGTGACCTTACGCGCCGAGGCCGAGGCCATGATCGATCAAGCGATCGATCATTACGGCCGGATCGACGTGCTGGTCAACAATGCAGGCGCCATGGATTACAACCACGGTGTCGGCTCGGTGCCCGATGACGTCTGGGACCGAATGTTAGCCGTCAACCTCACCGGGCCGATGTTCACCAGTCGCCGTGCAGTGCAGTGCATGCTGACCGGCGGTGGCGGTGCCATTGTCAACGTAGCCTCGGCTGCAGGCGCCAGCGGTGCGGTGGCGGGTGCGGCTTACACCTCCTCCAAGCACGGCCTGATCGGCCTGACTCGCAGTACCGCCTGGATGTATGCGCAGCAGAATATCCGCTGTAATGCCATCCTGCCCGGCGGCGTGCAGACCAGTATCGTATCCAGCATGGACCCCAACAAGTGGGATGCCGAGGGCACGGCGCGCGTCGGCGTCTTTCACCAGACCATGCCCGGAATTCTCGAACCCATCGACATCGCCCTTCTGGCGCTATTTCTGGCCAGCGACGAGGCACGCCAGATCAATGGCGCATTGGTTTCCGCCGACGGCGGCTGGCTGGCGAACTAAGCCTCGTGGGCGTGGGAGGTTCCGGCAATATGGCCTTGAACGATGTCCGGCTGATGGAACTCTTCGGTCTGCAGGATCGCTCGGCGGTCGTGAGCGGAGGTTCATCCGGTATCGGCCGCGCCGTGGCGGAATTGCTGGTCGCTGCAGGGGCACGAGTCGTCGTGGCAGGCTCGACAGCATCCAAGGTGGAGGCGACGGTCGCCGATCTTCAAGATCGCAGCGGCCGTGCTGCCGATATCCTGGGTGTACCGGCCGATATTACCCAGGAAGCGGCGGTCGTGGCGCTTTTCGATCGCGCCGCGGAAGCTTTCGGCGGCGTGGATGTGATGATCAATTGCGCCGGTATTTATCCGGTCGTACCTTTTACCGATACCTCGGCCGAACTATGGGATCGGGTGCACGCCGTCAACACGCGGGGAGCTTTTTTGTGCATGCGCGAGGCGGTGAAAAAGATGCTGATCGATGACCGCGGCGGCGCCATCGTGAACGTGTCATCGCTCGCCGCCCGCATGACCATGATCCACGGCCACGCGCCCTACGGCTCCAGCAAGGCCGGTGCCGACATGCTGGTGAAGACTGTGGCCATCGAATACGCCCGTCACAATATCCGCGCCAATGCCGTACAACCCGGAGCGATTCTTACCGACACATTGACCGCGGCCAACATGCGCTATATCACCGAGAAATTCCCGTTGATCGGTCCATCGAACGATCCGGCCCGATTCCCCATGGGGCGCATCGGTAATGTCGAGGAGGTGGCATCGACCTGCCTGTTCCTGGCCAGTCCAGCCTCCGCCTACATCACCGGTCAGGTGATCGCCGTGGACGGCGGCCTGTCCCTGAGTTGATTGGAGTCTATCGACCATGAGCACCGCCCAAAGCAAGTGGTTTTCCGCAAATCCGGATAAGGCCTGGGCCGAGAAACTCTTTCTGAGTTTTACGCCGGTTTTCATCGTCTTCAATCTGGTCGTACAGAAGATGGGCTGGCTCGATACCGGCAACTTCTGGAACGTGGTGCAAAATCTTGCCATGTGGATCCCATATCTGGTGTTGCTGCCCTGGTGGCTGCGGCGCCGCTCCGGCTTTGCCTGGCGTGACAGTTACTGGTTCAAGGTCAACATCTACATGGCGGTGTATGTGTTCTTTGCCACGTACTTTCATACCGAATGGTTTTTTTCGGCTCTGGGGCTGCGCTATCATTTTCCCAACGTCAGCTGGTATTTCGACTCCGCTCTTGCCGGCCCGGATCAGGTGACGGCGCTGGCGCAGCATCAGCGCATTCCGCTTGGGATGTATTTCAATACCATGGCGTTTTTTATCGTCTATCACACGCTGGCGGTCATTTTGATGCGGCGTATCCGCGCACTGGCGGGAGATTGGGGACTCGCCGCGAGAAAGGCAGCGTGGTTTGCCATCGTACTCATCACAAGCATTTTTTTCGCCTGGGCTGAGACTTTCTTTTATATAACGCCGGATATCGCCAACCATGTGTATTACGTGGACAAGGAAAAGATGCTGGCGGTCGGTACCTCGCTGTACGTACTGTATCTGATCGTCAGTTTCCCGAACTTCTTTCGGCTGGACGAGACCATCGATACCCGGTGGAGTCTCAAGGACTGTGTCGTGCAGGCCAGCTTCGTCAGCATGTGGATCCTGCTGCTGATCGATCTCTGGGTACATATCTACGGCCGCATCACCTGAAGCTTGCCGCCGGGCCCCGCGAAGACACGCAAAAGGAGGGCGGCACTGATGAACGGTTGTCTCGCGGACGGCACTGCCGCCGGCACCGTCGTCGCGATCCGCGGCGGCATCGTCGATGTCGCCTTTACCGGCAACAAGAATGTACGCATCCGGGAACTGCTGCAGGTGCGTGAGGTGCCGATGGTCGTCGCTTCGCTGGTGGACGACCGTACCGCACGCTGTATCGCGCTGGGCCCGGTGCGCGGGCTGGGTCTGGGCATGCCGGCTTCGACTACCGGGGGGGAGATTCAGGTACCCGTAGGCGAGGCGCTGCTCGGGCGGATGCTGAATGTTTTCGGCGCCCCCATCGATGGCCTGCCGCCGCCCGAGGTTGAGCTGTACCGCCCGATCCACCGGCCACCCCCGTCCCTTCCGGAACGCGTGCTGCGTGCCGAGGTGCTCGAGACCGGCATCAAGGCCATCGACCTGCTATCGCCCATAGAACGCGGCGGAAAAACCGGTCTATTCGGCGGTGCGGGAGTAGGCAAGACCGTCCTGCTCAGCGAGCTGATCCACAACACGGTAGAACATCACCATGGTGTCAGCCTGTTCTGCGGCATCGGCGAGCGCTCGCGCGAAGCGGAGGAACTCTGGCGCGAGATGGATGAAGCGGGCGTGCGCGATCAGATGGTGATGCTGTTCGGGCAGATGAACGAAGCACCCGGCGTGCGTTTCCTGGTCGGCAATACCGCATTGACGATGGCCGAGTTTTTCCGCGACGATCTCGGACAGGACGTACTGCTGCTGATCGACAACATCTTTCGGTTCGTGCAGGCCGGGTCGGAAGTTTCTGGTCTGCTTGGCCGTATGCCCTCGCGCGTCGGCTATCAGCCGACGCTGGCCACCGAACTGGCGGCATTCCAGGAACGCATCGCCTCGACGCGCAAGGGCTCCATCACCTCGATACAGGCGGTCTACGTACCGGCCGACGACTTCACCGACCCGGCGGCGGCGCACATCTTCTCGCATCTGTCCGCCTCGGTTGTGCTGTCTCGCAAGCGCGCCGGCGAAGGCCTGTACCCGGCGGTGGATCCGCTGGTCTCATCTTCCGTGATGCTGACTCCCGCCGTCGTCGGGCAGCGTCACTACGACATCGCCCGCGCGGTGCGGCGCACGCTGGCAGAATACGAGGAACTGCGCGACATCATCGCGATGTTGGGGATCGAGGAGTTGTCGGCGCACGATCGCACCATCGTCGCACGTGCACGCCGCCTGGAGCGGTTTTTGACGCAGCCCTTTCATACGGTATCGGCGTCAGCCGGTGCCGGCGGCAGGTCGGTGTCCATCAACGAGACGCTGGACGGATGCGAAACCTTGCTGGAGCAGTCCAGCTTCGACCGGCCCGAAGGCGCCTATTATATGATCGGCGGTCTATCGGACCTGAAGGAGGCTGCCGCATGAGCATGGCCGATCAGATGCAGGTCTACGTGAGGCTGCCGGCGCGCATCCTGTTCGAAGGGCCGGCAACCCGCCTGGTCGCAACCGCCGCCAACGGCAGTTTCGGCATCCTGCCCAATCACATCGATTTCGTGACCGCCCTGGTGCCCTCGGTACTGCTGGTGACACCGCTGGATGCACCCGAGCAGGTCTTCGGTATCGACGAAGGACTGCTGCTCAAGAAGGGACACACGGTCGAGATCGCGGTGCGCCGTGGCGTGCATGGTGCCGATCTGGAGAGTCTGCGCGAAACCGTCGGCGAACGTTTCGCGGGCATGGAAGACGAAGAACGTGCCTCGCGTGCGGCGCTGTCGCGACTGGAAGCCGACATGGTGCGCCGCTTTGCCACCCTGCGCAGGCCGCACCATGAACAATGAAACCGATCCGTCGGCTGCGGACATCGTCAAGCGAGCCCGTCGCATGAAGGCGGCACGCGATAACCCAGGACCCAGCCCGCTGCGCGGCATTGGGGTGTTCGGGATGATCGGCTGGTCGATCGCCGCGCCGACGGTCGGTGGCGCGCTGCTTGGCCTGTGGCTGGATCGAGTCGCCCCACGGGGGTTTTCCTGGACCATCGCACTGCTGCTGGGCGGGCTGGTGCTGGGGATACTGGTGGCCTGGAACTGGATTGGCAAGGAAGGAGGAAGGGAATGACCTCCATCGACTGGAGCGCCATCGGACTTGGCATCGTGGCCGGCGCGGTGGGGGGCGCGCTGTTTTTCACGGGCCTGGCGCTCGGGCTGCACCAAGCCTTGCGCTCGACACGACCGGGGGTGGTCCTGCTGGTCAGTGCCGTACTGCGCATCGCGGCCATGGCAGCGCTGGGCTGGTTGGTTGTCGTACGAGCTGGGACCGTGGCGCTGCTGACGTTTTCGCTGGCCTTCCTGGTCATGCGGATCCTGGCCGTCGCACTGAGGCGGCGACTACCGGCGCATTTACTTGCCAAGCCGGAGGCACCCTGATGCCACTGAGCCCGGACAACTACATCGTATTCACGATCGGCGGCCTCGCCATCAACAAGACCATCACCAACACCTGGGTGGTGATGGCGCTGCTGACCGGGGTGTCTTATCTGATCACCCGCAACCTACGCCCGGACGTGCCGCCGAGCCGCTGGCGCATCACATTGGAAGTCATCGTCAGTGGTATCCAGGACCAGATCGCTGAGATCACGCAGCGCCGCGACCGTCAGCTGTTATCCTTCGTCGGTACGCTATTTCTGTTCATCTTCACCTCAAATCTGATGACGGTGGTGCCGGGCTTCGATGTGCCCACCGGTTCGCTGTCCACGACCACGGCGCTGGCGTTATCGGTCCTGGTGGCCGTCCCGCTGTTCGGCATGAGCAGTCACGGGATGCGTGCATACCTGCGCACCTATCTCGAACCCTCATTCATCATGCTGCCGTTCAACATCGTCAGTGAACTTTTGCGCGCGATTTCACTGGCCATGAGGCTGTACGGCAACATCATGAGCGGCGGGGTGATCGTGGCCGTCCTGCTCAGCGTAGCACCCTTCTTTTTTCCGGTCATGATGAGCATGCTGAGCCTGCTGACCGGTGTCATTCAGGCCTATATCTTTTCCGTCCTTGCCACCGTCTACATTTCCTCGGCCATGGCGGCCCAGACCACGAAGGTTCCCAAATGACTGAATACTCTCTTATCGCGATCATCTCCGTCATCACCGCAGGCCTGACCGTAGCGGTGGGCGCGACCGGTGCGGCGATTGCTGAAGGCCGCACGGCCGTGGCCGGACTGAACGCCATCGCACAGCAGCCCGATGCCTCCTCCACGCTGTCGCGAACCTTGTTCGTCAGCCTGGCCATGGTCGAGTCCAGTGCCATCTATTGTTTCGTCGTCGCTTTGATTCTGGTGTTCGCCAATCCGTTCTGGAGCACGGCGCAGGAAGTGGCCCGGCAGGCGGCAGGTGGCTAGGCATGTCGATCGACTGGGTCACCGTTGTCGCGCAACTGCTCAACTTCCTGGTTTTGGTATGGCTGCTTAAACGCTTCCTCTATCGGCCGATCCTGGATGGGATCGATGCCCGCGAGAAGGAAATCGCCGAACGCATGGCCGAGGCGGCGAAGGTTCGCGAGACTGCGCAGGCCGCCCATGCCCGGCACCAAGCCGAAATCGCTGCGCTGCACGCGGACCGGCATGAAACCCTGGAAGGCGTGCGCCGGATTGCGCAGGCCGAACACGACAACCTGCTGGCGCAGGCTCGCGAACGGCTGGCGGCAAAGCAGGCCAGCCAGGCGGCACAGCGCGCCGAGGAGGCGCGCCGATACACCATCGACCTGCACCGCAGCGGCGCCGAAGCCTTGCTGTCACTGACCCGCAAAGCCCTGTCGGATCTGGCCGATGAGATCCTGGAACAGCGCATCATCGCCCATTGCACGGCGCAACTCGGCGAAGCCGCCGAACAACTGCGCGCAGCCGGCGGCGACAGCCATGAGGTCGTGGCGCTCACCCATGAACCCTTGCCGCCGGATCTGGCCACGCATCTGCGCAACGAGCTAGGTCGCGTCCTGCCCGGCGTCTCGGTGCGCTTTGAAACCGATCCGTCGCTGGCCTGGGGCCTCACGCTGAAGCTGGGCGGCGCGCAGGCCGCGTGGACACTGGACAGCTACCTCGACGCGCTGCACACAATCCTGGAAGACTTCGCCGCACGGGCGACAGCAACGACAGCGACGGTATCGGCCGATGCCTGATGCTGGGGCCGGCACCAGCACCGGCGCACTGGTGGAGATGCTGCTGGAAAGCACGCCCGTCCTGCCGGCGATCAGCGAGATCGGCCGGGTGGTCTCGGTCGGTGACGGCATCGCCATCGTTGCCGGCCTGGCACGCGCGCTGTCGGACGAACTGCTGGCATTCGCCTCGGGAGTGCGCGGCATCGTCTTCGATCTCGAGCCGGACCGGCTGGGCGTCGTATTGCTGGGACCGTCCGAGAAACTAAGTGTAGGCGAAGACGTTCGCCGGACCGGCGAGGTCGTCGGTGTTCCGGTCGGACCCGCGCTGCTGGGGCGTGTCGTCGATGCGCTGGGCAATCCGCGCGACGGCATGGGGCCGATCGCCAGCACCCTCTTGCACCCGGTCGAGGCCGAGGCGGCCGCAATTCTACAGCGGCGTCCCGTCACACGCCCGCTTGCCACCGGGGTGAAGGCAATCGATGCCGCCGTGCCGGTGGGCCTGGGCCAACGTCAGTTGATCATCGGCGATCGGCAGACCGGCAAGACCTCGATTGCTGTCGACACCCTCCTGAACCAGAAGACCACCAAGGCGGTTTGCATCTATTGCGCCATCGGCCAACGCGGCGACGCGGTAGCCAAGGTGATCGGTGCGATCCGTGACGGCGGCATGATGGATCGGTCGATAATCATCGCCGCCGGCAACGAGGATGCGCCTGGGCTGGCTTACATCGCGCCCTATGCCGCGATGTCGGTAGCGGAGAGCTTCGCCGCCAAGGGTCGCGATGCACTGGTGGTGCTGGATGATCTGACCCACCACGCCCACACCTACCGCGAGCTGTCGCTGCTGCTGCGGCGGCCGCCCGGCCGCGAGGCCTTTCCGGGGGATATTTTCTACCTGCACGCGCGCCTGCTGGAACGGGCCGGGCAGTTCGCACCGAGTATCGGCGGCGGCTCGATCACCGTGCTGCCGGTGGTCGAAACGCAGGCTGAAAATCTGTCGGCCTACATTCCCACCAATCTGATCTCGATCACCGACGGGCAGATCTATCTATCGCCCCGGCTGGTACAGAAGAACCAGTTCCCGGCCGTCGATCTCGGCATTTCGGTATCGCGTGTCGGCGGCAAGGCGCAAAGCCGCGCCTTTCGCGATGTTGCCGGCAACCTGCGGGTAACGCTCGCGCAGTTCGAGGAACTGGAGGAGTTCGCCCGTTTCGGCACCCGGCTCGACGAAGTCACACGAGCGCGGCTGACGCGCGGCGCCGCGACGCGTGCCGCACTGCGTCAGGCCGAGCGCGATCCGATGCCGGCCGCCGAACAACTGGCCGTGCTGCTCGCGGCGATGGATGGATTGCTCGACGGTATGACGGAGGAGCGTACCATCGCGGCAATGCACGCGATCCGCACCGCGGTCCGCGCCGACGACACCGGCCTGGCGGTAAAGATCGCGAACAACGAGAAGCTGACCGACGAACACCGAACACGGATCATCCAGGCGGCGCGCGGCGCGATCGCCGCCCTTGGCGGGCACGATGGCACAGACGCTTGAACTGCTGACGCTGCGTACTGAAACGATGCGCGGCATTCGCAGCATCGTGCGCACGATGAAGACGATGTCCGCGATCAACGCGCAGCCCTACGAGCAGGCGGCGCGCGCCATCGGCGCCTACAGACAAACGGTGCTCGATGGCCTCCATGCCTTCGTGCAATGTTACGGCCCGCTGCCAGCCGGCGCCGCGCCGCAGGCCACGCCGGTCGTCATCGCGTTCGGCTCCGACCACGGCCTGTGCGGCAACTACAACGAGATCGTCGCCGCCGAGGCGGCTCGGACGATGCAGCCGCATACCTGCGCCACCCGGCTGATCTGCGTGGGTGCACGTATGGAAGAGGCCTTGGCAGGACGGGATATACAAGCCGAAGCAACACTGTTCCCACCCGCCACGCCGGATGGTCTGCAGCGGCTCGCCGCCAGCCTCATCACCCGCCTCGATGCGATCCGGCTTACGGCACCCGCGGGGGACGTCGTCGTATCGCTGGTGTTCATGCAGCGTGCCGGGCACGGTCGGCAATTCTCCGTGTCCCAGCGGCTGCTGCCGCTCGACCCTGCGCTGGTCGATGCGCTCGTGCAGCGCCCGTGGTCCTCGCGCAGCCTGCCGCGCGCTGGTCTGCCTGCAGATCGCTTACTGGCGGCATTGATCCGCAACTACCTGCTCGCGGAACTGACCCGTGCTGCGGCAGAGGCGCTGCTCACCGAGAACGCCACCCGCCTGGCCAGGATGCAGCAAGCCGAACAGTCCGTCGATGAACGGTTGGAAGCGCTGGCCGCGGAGGTACGTACGGTCCGGCAGGACGAGATCACTACCGAATTGCTGGACGTGATCATCGGATTCGAAGCGCTGAAGGAGCGGGACAGGAGCCAAGACATACCCCGTCCCGGCAGCTAGACGTAAGTTCCTACTACGCGGAGCGAAAGATTCCCTTGTAGATCAGTGAGCTGATCATCTTTGCGGTGTCGGCTCAGTGTCTACACAGTGATGGTTTGCAGTAGCTGGAGCGCTCGGTGTTGACTTGCGCTGGGCGTTGTGACCATCTGAAAGGGAACCGGATTCGTGCGTGCGCCACGGGCGATGCAGGTGTTGCGCACGATCGTGGACAGATCCTGCAGCAGGGTGTGGAAGCTGTGCAAGGGCGTTCCGTCCTCGCTCGTGCGCTGCGCGATCTTTTGCAAGGCCCGCTCGGAACGGCGGGCGGGTGCGACCGGATCGCGCGTGAGCTTGGCCTGGAGGTCCTCATCGGCGAACAGCAGTTCGCGCCAAGCCTGCTGCATGTGCCACTCCACGTAGTAGGCCAGCATGCACAGGAAGATGTGCGCGCGCACGCGTGACTCGAGCCGATGGTGGATCGGCCGTACTTTCAGATCGACCGTTTTGAGCGAGCGAAAGGCACGCTCGACCTGGGCCAACGCCTTGTAGCTGCGCACCGTGTCCGCCGCGGACATCTGCTTCTTGGGCAGGCTGGTGCGGATCACGTAGATGCCATCCAGGGAAGCTTCCGCTGCGATCCGTTCCTGTAGCAGCTGGCAGTGTAAGTGCCGCTCGCCGATGTCCAGCGCGAAATGCTTGCCGACCTTGTACTTGTTGAGCACCCGGCCCACGCACACACCGATGGCGGCCTGGCCTTTCAGCGCACCGCGTTCGACGCGACAGCGCACCTTGTCCAACTCCTTCATCGTCGCCTCCAGCAGCGCTTGGCGCTTATACGCACGCAGCTTGGCCAGTTGCGGATTACGACAGGCGACCAGCCGCTCGCCGGGATAGTCAGGATGCACCAGCTCGAACAGATTGCGATCATCGAACAGGCCCAGCTGCAACGCCTCCCCTTGCACCAGGGTGCGGATTTGGCTGCTCTTGAGCGCCGTGATCCAGGCTAGACCGTCCAGTTCGCGCAGTTCAGTAATCGCCTTATGCGAGATCATGCCGCGATCGCCCACCAGCACGAGCTGCTGCAATCCGAAGCCTTCGCGCAACTTCTGCACCTGGGGCATGAGTGTCTTGGCATCGGCGGTGTTGCCTTCGTACACCGAGATCGCCACCGGGCAACCCGCCCGGGTCGTGAGCAATCCGTAGTTGACCTGCAGCTTGTTCTTCTTGCCGTCGCGACTGTGACCGATCTTCGCCAGCGGACAATGCGAGCCTTCGAAGTAGCTGGAGCTCAAGTCATACAGTGCCAGGGCGCCTTGCTGCAGGTGCCGTGCAGCCAGCTTGCGCTCGATACGATCCTGTCGCTCCAGCAGCCAGTCCATCGCCGCATACAGATCATCCTCGTCGGCCTCAGCTACCGCGTACTCTTCCGCCAAGGTCGTGTTGTGCCACCAGCGTGTCGTGGCCAGCTTCGTGTGCGGCGCCAGTACGCGTGCGGCCACCATCGCACACACTCGATCGCGCTCGGGGCTGGGACGTGAGGCGATCAGCGCCTCGAACCCAAGCCGCTGCATGGCTACACGCACGGCCTGCGCATGCCCATGAGGGCGCGATTGCAGCGTCTCAAACAGCTCCTGAGCGGGCCTGACTGCGACCCCGGCCAGCACGGCGCGAATCGCCTCGATCTGCTCATCCGATAGCGCCGAGAGGTTCGCCAGCGTGCGTTTGCGCACGCTCCTGCCCTCACGATATGACTCACGCAGCAGGTAGGTGGGGCGCGAGGTGCGGTTGGGCACGGCATCTATGTGCATGGCTACATCATGCCGCACCGCCGACCAACATGCAAGCCTGGTCCTATCCTTTTACATGGCTACACCATGCACCCAACCACACCCCTCTGATCGTCACAAAATCGCGGTAATCTCAGGCGTTGAGGACCTTCACGTGTCGTGAAGTTGCCGGGAACTTGCGGCTAGAAGCAGTGACGCCGGCACCGCGATCGCTCCTGCACGAGCGGAGACACCAGACTCTCTAAGCGGTTAGAGATACCTCGACAACACCATGCTCTCGATCACGGAATTGCCCTTCACTCTTCACCGATAACACCTCGGTCAGTTGTAATCGAGCGATGGTGCCGCCCGTCACACTCATATCGAATTCGAGGCGCCAGCCCAGGTGATCACACAGCCGTGCGATCAGATCGAGGCCGATGCCATCGCCCTGCCGGCCTCCGGCGCGTGCCAGTTGCACCTGCAGGCGCGCCAGCTCTTCCTCGGTCATACCGCTGCCCGGATCTTCGATCACAAGGGTGTCCGATGCGTCCAGTGATACACGGATCGTGCCGCGACTGCTGTTCTCGATCGCATTGCGAACCAGATTGCCTATTGCTGCCTGTGCAACCGGAACCGGCAGCACCATTTCGCGGGACGGCATAGCGCCGAAGGCAAGCTTAAGCTCCTTGCCCTCGAGCAGATATTCATGGTCCAGCGCGACGCGATGAACCAGATCAGCCAGGTTCACGGACGTTGCACTCGACCGCAGTCGTCCTGGATCACGCGCCAAAACGAGCAGCAGTGTCACCAAGTCCTGCATGCTGTGAGAGGTTCGCAGAATGCGAGAGAGATGGGGACGCGCCAACTCGATGCTCGGTTGTTCGGCGGCAACCTCGGCGGCGCCGGCGACGACCGTTATGGGGGTGCGTAATTCATGGCTTGCCATGTTGAGAAATGAGTGCTCGCGCTCGACGAATTTTTCACTGCTGTGCAGATATTCGTTTAAGGCCTGACCGATCACGGTGGTCTCCACCGGATCGGAGCCGCGAATCACCACCCGCTGATGGCGCACTCCAGGACGCAGGTTGCCGATCGTGTCACTCAGTCGTGTGAGTGGTTCGACCAACCATTTTGCGCCCATATAAGTCAGACCACCGAGACCTGAAACGAGCAAAGCCGAAAATATCGCCATCGTCAAAAACAACGTCCTTTCCTGGCGTTCCATCTCGGAAATATCGAGTGCGAGTACCGTGCGATCTTTTCCGATACCTTCGACGAGTACGGCATATACCTTGCCGTCGAAGATGAGCTCGTCATGAACGCCCGGTGGCAGGGATGCAAACACGGCCGGAATCGGCTTGTCCACCGCGCGGCCGAATGCCCGTACCGCATCGGTATCTTCCCAGTGTTTGTCCTGTGCGCCGCGCTGTAGCCAGTGCGCCATTTCTCCCTGCAGCAGCGCCTCCCAGGTTCGGTGCTCCGCTTGCTCGTTGACCCAGTAGCCGAGCAATGTGGTCAGCAGAGAAAGCAGCACGGTGTAGCACACCACGCCGACCACGATCCGCTTACGCAGACTGTTGCGCTCACTCATGAGTTGCGCTGCTCCGGCGCAGCGATGCGATAGCCGACCTTCGGGATCGTCTGCAGCAATTTGACGGGAAATGGGCCATCCACTCGTTTGCGCAGCTCATAGATATGGGCGCGTAACACATCACGATCCGGCGCATTATCACCCCATATGGCCAGTCCTAACTCGTGTCGTTGGACCAAGGACGGACTCGCCTTCATCAGCACTTCGAGCAGGTTGGTGATGGCTGTATACAGATGCAGTTGGACCGCTCCGCGCCAGATTTCACGTGTCGCTACATTGAGCTGCAGATCGCCGACTTGCAGAATTTGTTGTCTGCCCTGCGCGCGAACCAGCAAAGCCTGCAGACGTACTTCCAACTCGGCGAGCGCAAAGGGCTTTGTCAAATAATCGTCTGCGCCGGCCCGAAAGCCGGTGAGCTTGCTCTCCAGCTGATCACGCGCAGTGAGCATCAACACGGGCAGCATCGAGCCACCATCACGCAGCGTACCCAGCAACGCAAGTCCGTCCATTTTGGGCAACATCCAATCAAGCACGATCGCATCGTAACCACCGTTCAACGCAAGCCTCAATCCGGCGCGCCCATCGCGGGCGACATCGAGTTCGAATCCGCGCGGTTCCAGGTAACCGAACAGATTGGCGACCAGATCGGCATTGTCCTCGATCAACAAGATACGTTTGCCCATCGCTCCCGGAGGGCTCCCCATTCGGTGCGTTTGACAAATTTTTGACATCATCCGGTCTAAAGTTTACGGAATGCGAATAGTTTGCATTCTATTTTGCAATAACCCGACTTAGCATCAAAATCAAGATGAAATCCATGCACCCGACCGCCCGCACTCATCGTTTACTTCTCTCGTTCGTCGTCGGTACTGCGCTTGCACCTGCAGCGTATGCGGCCGAGGCACCGCCCACAACAACGCTGCCGACCGTTCGCGCCATCGCCGAGCCGGACGCCTATAGCGCATCTGCTGCCGATGCCATGAAAACGAACACGCCGCTTCGGGATGTGCCGCAATCCGTCAGCGTCATTACTCGCAAAAGCATTGACGATTTGAATATGCAGAATATCGGTGATGCCGTCGTATATGTGCCCGGTGTCGTGATGGCTCAAGGTGAAGGTAACCGCGAGACACCCGTCATCCGAGGCGTCAGCTCGACCGGTGACTTCTTTCTCGATGGCCTGCGCGATGATGTTCAGTACTACCGCGACCTCTATAACATCGCACAGGTCGAAGTGCTTAAAGGACCCAACGGCATGCTGTTTGGCCGCGGGGGCACCGGCGGGCTGATCAATCGCGTCACCAAACAAGCTGACTGGCAGGAAGTTCGCGCCCTGACCCTGCAAGGCGGTTCGAACAGCAACAAGCGCATCACCCTCGATGCGGGACAAGGACTCAATGAATCGGTCGCCTTCCGCGTGAACGGCCTGTACGAGGACTCGGACAGCTACCGTGACGATGTGACACTGAAGCGCTACGGCATTAATCCGACCCTATCGTTCAAAGCCGGTGAAAACACCACCATCAGCCTCGGCGTCGAATACTTTCACGACGAGCGCGTCGCGGATCGCGGCATATCCTCCTATCTAGGCCGGCCATTGGATCTCGACCCGGGCACCTTCATCGGCGATCCAGACCAGTCACCGACAGAAAGCACAGTCAAGTCGTCGAACGCGCTCATCGAGCATCGTTTCAGCGATGACATGGTATTGCGCAATCGCACGCGCTACGCCGACTACGACAAGTTCTATCAGAACGTCTTTGCGGGGGCGGTCAATACGGCGGCAGTCGCGGGCAATCCACCGGGCACCATGGTGGCAATTGTCGCTTACAACAGCGCGACTCAGCGACAGAACTTCTTTAACCAGACGGACTTGAATTTTTCAGTTACCACCGGCGTCATTCGGCACAACCTCCTGACTGGGATCGAGCTCGGCCGCCAGGATACAAAAAATTTCCGCAATACCGGTTACTTCGACGGCGTCGCGCCAGGCACCACTTCGATCACGGTGCCGGTCAACAACCCTCGCACGACGCAACCGGTGACTTGGCGCCAGTCGGCCACCGATGCCGACAACGACGGCACCGCAAAGATCATCGCCCTGTATGCCCAGGACGAAATCGTGCTATCGCCCCGCTGGCAGGTGATTGCCGGTCTACGGTTCGACAATTTCAAGGTGGATCTGACCAACAAGCGCACGGCTGCGAGATTCGACTCCAAGGATAATCTGCTGTCCCCGCGCCTGGCGCTCGTGCACAAGCCGCTGGAAGCGCTGTCCCTTTACGCCAGCTATGGCCTGACGTATCAGCCGCGTGCCGGCGATCAGCTCGCCTCATTGTCGGCAAGCAACGCATCGCTTGATCCGGAAGAATTCACCAACTATGAAATTGGCGCCAAATGGGATGCGTTGCCCGCCCTCTCCCTGTCGGCGGCTTTGTTCCGTCTCGAGCGCTCCAATATTGCAGTGGCCGATCCCCAGGCGGGTGAGCCGGGCGGACCTCCGCCTGGAACGATGATCCTGGTCAAGGGGCAGCGTAATCGAGGTATCGAACTCGGCGCGACCGGCGCGGTCACCAACCAATGGTCCCTCATCGGATCCTTCGCGTACCAGGAAGGAGAGGTGACGCACGATCAATCGGCAACGATTCTGAAAGGCGCGCATCTTGGCGCGCTTCCCAAAGCCACCTTCTCGTTATGGAACCGGTATGACTTCTCATCCATGTGGGGCATCGGAGTCGGTGTCATCCACAAGGACGATGTCTTCGCATCGACGCAGAATCTGGCCTCTCCGGCCATCAATGTGAAACTGCCGAGCTATACGCGGGTGGATGCCGCTGCATTCTTCACGTTCAGTGAACGTCTGCGCGCACAGGTGAACATCGAGAATCTGCTGGACAAGGACTATTATGTCTTTGCCAACAGCAACAACAACATCACGCCCGGATCGCCGCGTGCGTTCCGGGTTACGCTGACGGCATCGTTCTAATCCGGTAAAGCCCCTCAGCTCATCGGAGCCATCAACGATTCGTCGCTCTCGATCCCGGTCTGTCAGGAATGACAGACCGGCGCTCGGTCATCCGAACGCGGCCCCTGCAAGGTTCAGGAAACTGCGTAGTTTGGGGGGCTCGCCTGGAACGCATTGGTCGAGGCAAGCAAACCGGATTGGAGCAAACAGGAATAACCGCGTTGTTCGGAAGATGGCGCTCGACGACGCTCGAATCAACCAAAAACGGGCGGGTGATGAAAACAGAATCTGGCACCCAACTCATTGATTTATAAAGCATTATTTCCGTTAAAAACGAAGATACGCCACATTTTGTACCAGCTCCATGCATGCTGGCAATGTTGTACGGATCGGTGCCGGAAGTCCCCACTGAGACTGGGTATCGAGCTCTCTGAAACAATTAACACTCCTGTAAGAGTCTCTATTATAATTAATAGCTCTTATCAGAGCTCTTATGGATTAATCTCGACTCTTAAGATATAACAGCTCCCCTGAGACCGTAAATCGATCTTTAGAGGTTCATTGGGAGTTCTTATGCCAGATATTCCCGCTCCCAAGCCTGTCGAGCGTGCCATCCGGAAGCTCGGCAGCGACATTTCCCTTGCACGTCGGCGCCGCCACATCTCCCAAGCTTCTCTCGCAGAGCGCATGGGGGCGTCCTTGTCCACCGTGCGCCGTATGGAGAAAGGCGACATGCGCATCCCCATCCACTTCTTCGCCCGCGCACTGCATGTCTTCGGTGAGATCCAGGCGCTTGAGCGCCTGCTGGATACACCGAACGATGAAATCGGCCTCACACTGATGGACGAGCGCTTGCCCCAACGGGTACGCAGTAAGCCCAGCGGCGCATCAGGCGCCCTGTGATGGTCATCACCGCACCGATTCGCCAGCAGGTTCAGGTCTGCATCGGAAAGGCTGGTCTTCCACTGGGTTCACTCGTCTACGTCCGGCAGGGTCGGCGTGAACACTGCGCTTTCGCCTATGACGAGGCTTGGCTGGCCAACCCGGCACGCTTCAACGTATCGACCGACCTGCAACTGACACCCGGCCACCAGTCGCACAAGGCCGCTTCGGCGCACAACTCCGTGTTCCATGGCGCGATTGCCGACACCGCTCCGGATGCTTGGGGCCGGCGCGTCATCGCCCGTAACTATGCCAAACGCCGCAAGGCCGATCCACAATTGGCACCGCTCACCGAACTGGACTACCTGCTAGCTGTGGACGACTTCAGCCGAGTGGGGGCCTTGCGTCTGCGCGATCCAGAAGGGAATTGGCACCGAACGGTGCCCCAAGGTCAGCGCAGCACTCCGCCATTGATCGAACTGGAGCGAATCTATCAGGCAAGCCGAGCCGTCGAACGTGGCCAGGAGACGTCCGAGGACTTGCGATACCTTCAGGGCAAGGGGACTTCGCTGGGTGGCATGCGGCCGAAGTGCACGCTGGTGGATGAGGATGGCCGGCTGGCCATCGGGAAGTTCCCAAGCGTGAACGACACGCGCAGCGTGACGCGTGGTGAAGTGCTGGCGTTGAGACTGGCCGCACTCGCGGGCATTGATATCCCTGCTCACAGAGTAGAGATGGACTTGATTTTGTACCAGTTTGACAGCTGTTGACAAATTCTAGTCGCAGGCTATTTATTACGCTATAATGGACAAAATTTGATATTTTTGTCTTAAATAGAAAACATGCCCCGTAAGTCACCTGTTGTCTTCCCCCAGGAACAGCGTCTGCTCTCCGAGCTGGGTGAACGGCTGCGCCTTGCCCGCAAGAGGCGCAAGCTCAGCAACGCGGTGGTGGGCCAACGGGCGGGGGTTTCCAGGACCACCGTGTACAAGGTGGAAGCGGGCGACCCCGGCGCAACCCTGGGGGCCTATGTCCGGGTGCTGGCCGTGCTGGGCCTCGAAGGCGATCTCAATCTGCTGGCCGCCGACGACCGGATCGGGCGCAAGCTGCAGGATCTGGCGCTGGAACCATCACCCGATACCAGGCGCCGAAAGGTCAACCCTCCGCCGGCCCGGAATCGCGAGGGGTCTGCATGACCAAGCAGGACAACGCCCTGGAAGTCTGGCTGGATGATGACCTCGACCCTCCATGCCTGGTCGGCACGCTGGCCCATGACCGTGGCCAGATCCGCTTCCACTATGAACGGGACTGGCTCCAGAACCCTCGCGCCTTTGCGCTGGATCCCGACCTCTCCCTGGACGAGCACCCCTTCTTTCCGAAGCCGGAGTTCGGCAACTTCGGCATCTTTCTGGACTCGTCGCCTGACCGCTGGGGCCAAACGCTGATGAAGCGCCGTGAGGCCTTGCAGGCCAAGGACGAGAAGCGGCCGCCCCGCACGCTCTACGCCTGGGACTTCCTCATCGGTGTGCAGGACCAGACCCGCCAAGGCGCATTGCGCTTTCGTCGGCCGGGTACGGAAACCTTCCTCGGCGACGAGACGATGGCGGCGCCGCCAGTGACGACCTTGCGTGAACTGGAAGTAGTCGCCTATCAACTCAGCAGCCGGCGCATCGACGACCTCGATGCCCTGCGCAGATGGTTGGCGGTACTCGTCGCGCCGGGCGCCTCGCTGGGTGGGGCCAGACCTAAGGCCAACTTCACGGAGGCAGACGGCTCGCTCTGGATCGCCAAATTCCCCGCCCATGAGGACGACCGGGACGTTGGGGCCTGGGAGTACGTGGTTCACCAACTGGCCCGGAAGGCTGGCGTGGATGTACCACCGGCGAGGCTGATCAGGCTGGGCAACGATTTTCACACCTTCTGCGTGCAGAGGTTCGATCGCGCGCATGGTACCCGGCGCTTCTATGCTTCGGCGATGACGCTGCTGCGCAAGACGCAGAGCGAGGGCACGAGCTACCTGGAACTGGCCCAGTTCATCCGCGCCCAGGGAGATGCGGAGCATGCGGACGCGGACCTGGCGCAGCTATTCCGTCGCGTGGCATTCAACGTCGCGGTCGGCAACCGGGATGATCACCTGCGCAATCACGGCTTTGTGCTTGGCAAGATGGGGTGGCGCCTCGCGCCGGCGTTTGATGTCAACCCGAACATCTACAAGGCGGAGCATGTCCTGAACATCGACGATGTCGACAACCGGCCGAGCCTGGAGACGGTTCTCGGCGCGGCAGTGTTCTACGGGCTGGGTGACGACCCTGCTCGGCAGGTGATAGAGGAAGTGGCGGCAGTGGTCGATGGCTGGCAGGATGCGGCGCGCAGAGCCGGCATCTCAGGCGCCGACATTGACCTGACTGCGGGGGCTTTCTCTGCCCATGCGGAGTTTCGTGCCCAGTAGGGTAGACGGATGCCAGCACTGTGCCGCGCTGAGAAACCGCATCCACGTCTGCGAATCCTGACTCTCAATCCCGGCATGCGCAAGGCGCAGTGGGACGCCGATGAAAGCGGCTGTCTCTGCCGCGATCGCCAAAGTTCAGGACGAAATCGATCTGACCCAGAGGAAGGTCAAGAAAAAGGCCGAGGAAACCGCGCGCCACACGCACGACGCGCTGAAGGCCATCGACCCCAACCTTGCCAAAGAGCTGACCCCGCAATTCACGCCGCTGACCACCGCCAAGTGGGCTGGGCTGTTCTCCGTCAACATGGATATCATCAGTTGCAGCTGTTTTACAAATTCTGCAGGAACAGTCCAGAGCCTTCACTCTAGATCGAACTGATCCGGCGTTGCGAATCGCAGCTCTCCTGTGCGTACACCTGCCAGCAATAGCAGGCGCAGACCAAGCCGAATCTGCTGGTGTCCCCGATAGCCACGCGATCCCTGCAGAAGCAGCGGCAACTCCTCCACCCGCAAGAAGGGGTTGTGGGCAACGGGCATTCTCGGCAGGGCAACGGCATCCAGATCCGACGCGGGATTGCACTCAAGTCCTGGGAACTTGACCATGGCGAACCGGAAGAGTTGCCGGAGCCAGAGCCGGCACTTCTGGGCAATGGTGAATGCGCCACGTGCCTCGATTTTTGCCAACACTACGACCAGATCGCTTCGGCTGATGTCGTATATCGACCGCTTCCTGAATGACTGGCTGTAAGTGGATCTCGGTAGACGTCTCTGGAACGTCGTAGCCGCGAAAAAGAGGCTTAAGCCTCTGACTAACTTCTAATTCGCAGCGCTCCATGGCCTTCAGTGGACTGGAGCGGGTGATGGGAATCGTACCCGGTCCCTAAGCGGTTGATGAAAAAGACTTCCTCGTCCATGCGGCCGGTGATATGGGCCGCATTTCGGGCCCAATTTTCGCACGTGGCTGAGACGTGTGTACAGCTGTTCCACCGCGTTCCGCTGACGCCTGTTAAGAGCCATTTCGCCAGTTCTCCGCCGCTGCAGAAATGTTCAACAGCGGGCCCGCATATCTACACTTGGACGTGGAAGCGGCTATGCACTACGGCGTCCGCATGTGGCGCAGTACCTCATTCGCAATGTCGGTGATGCTGTCCTCGACCAATTCGCCCCGCCCGGCTTGTGCGATCCGGCCGGTCAGCAGGGTCTTCAGTTCCTGCAGAGCCTGATGTTGCTGGTCGTCGGTGGTGTTGATCGTCAGGCGGTTCATGGGCGTGCTCCGAACTGAAGATGTAGGCGCTCAGTATCGATCATGTGTGAACTCGTAGCTCTGAAGTGATGCGGGCCACAAACCGATGCCTATCGGGCAGCGCTACAGCGTCCTTCCGCCTGCCGATGGAGGCGCTACAAGCAGTCGGCGCGCATCTTTCAGCAGCAGCAGTAGTTGCTGTTCGCGGGCCGGCGATGCCGCAAAACCGAAACGCAGATAGAAGCGCGAGGCATCCTCGTCAATCGGATGAGTTAACAGTGCCCGAACACCGGCCTGTTCGGCGATGACCAGAGTGCGGCGGATCGCATCCTGCAGGAGCCCAACGCCAATGCCACGACCCTGGTCCTGTCGGGCCACCGCCATCCGGGCCAGGATGACAACGGGGATGGGATAGGCGCCCATGCCCTTGCGGATACGATCCGGGGCTTCGAGCGTGTCGATCTGCCCCACCGTCAGACTGTAGTACCCCACGATACGGGGACCGTCACAGACCACGTAGGTCTTGGCGGAACCGCTGGCCTGCGCCTGTCGTGCATGGCGCGCCAGCCAGTCATCCAGGCTGGGTTTGCCGCAGTCGAAGCCATCCAGTACGTGGCTGGCCTCCAGTGCCTGGGGCACCGTCAGCGGCATTGGCTTAAGCCCAGGGCGCCGTTCGGGAGAACAGGTCCTTCAGGCCAGGGTTGTCCTGTGCCGGCCGATCCAGCAGGTCCAGCAAGGCCCGTGATTGGCTGCCAGACACCAGAAACAGGCGCTGATCGAGCAGCGTCTGTTCGGCGGCCTGGCAGGCGCTATCCAGGATGAAATCGGTCATCGACTTGTGCGCTGCTTCGGCGGCGCGTCGCAGGACGGCTTCCTGCTGGGGTGTGGCGCGCAGACCGAGACGGGCGGAGCGGGCGGTGGTTGCCATGATAGGGAACCTCCTGATCTGAATTGTACGCTACGTTATCACAATAGGCGCACAAATCGGAATCTGATTGCTACCCACGTCACCCCTGAGGTGAGATCTGCCTAGGTGCGCCGAAATGATTATTAGATGCTAAATTTATAAATTATTAACAGAAATAAAAGACATCAAGTAATCAAGCACCTCCAAACGGAGCTTCCCCGAGGGGCTCCGTTCGATCTGGCTGTGCTCCGCCAGTTCGGCGTCTCTCCCCAGCTGGCTGCCCAGTACGTCAGGAGTGGCTGGCTTCTGCGTCTGGCTCAAGGCGTCTACGCCTTTCCTGCGGATCGCTTCGAGGTTCATGGCGCGCTGCGGGATGATCCAAAGTCCCTGGTCCAGATGGAACTGATCCGGCGTCGCCAGTCGCAGTTCGCCGGTGCGCACGCCGGTCAAAAGCAGGAACCGCAGTCCGAGCTGGGTCTGCAACCTGCCGCGATACTTGCGCAGCCGCTGCAACAGCTTCGGCAGGTCGGGCATACGCAGGAACGGATTGTGGTTCACTGGCGGCAGCGGCACCGCGACCACATCGAGATCGGATGCCGGGTTGTACTCCAGGTCCGGCACCACAACCAGCGCGTAGCGGAACATCTGGTCGAACCAGGTTCGCACCTTCTCGGCGACGGACAGCGCCTTGCGCCGCTCGATCCTGGCGATCACTTCCAGCAGATCGGGGCGCTTGATGTCATAGATCGAGCGCTTGCCCAATGCCGGCAGCACGTCCTTCTCGAAGATGCGCGGGAGTACCGATGCGGTGCACTGCCGGCCCTTCTTGAGGCTGAGTTCGCGATGGGTGAACCACTGCTTATACACCAACTCGAAAGTGTGCTCGCCAGCGAAACGGACTGCGGCGCGCTTCTGCTTGCGATGGGCACGTGGATTGATGCCCTTAGCCAACAGAGCTCGCGCTTCATCACGCAAGCCACGCGCTTCGCGCAGCGTGATCTCTGGGTACGTACCCAGCGACATACGCTTCTGTTTGTTCGACCAGTAATAACGGAAGTGCCAGGTTCTACCACCGCCCGCCGTTACAGCCAGTGAGAGGCCATCCGTGTCAGCAAGGGTGTAGGCCCTGCCTGTTGCCCTAGCTCGTCGAACAGCGAAATCCGAGAGTGCCATGCTCTTGCTCCTGTGCAGGAATCAGGAGCCGATGCTCGTCTCGTTGACCTCGCCCCTCTATCATCAATCCGGAATCCATCGCACCCACAAATATGGACTTATTTATGGACTTAAACGTCCTGGCTGCAGGCGGATTCCGGTGGACGGCGCTGGAACGTCGAGTCGAGGAAAACCTCCCACATGACAATGACTTGCAGCGCTTCCTGGCCGTCCGCGGAATTCCGCGGATTGATGAAGTGGAGCGGGTGATGGGAACAGCACCCGGTCGCTAACTCGTTTATTACGAACGTTTTTTCCGATCCAAGCGTCACGGAATGGACTCGATTGTGGACTCAAGTCTTCGGCCTGGTCAACGCAGGCCGTTGCGGGTGATCCAAAGCGAGCCAAGCACATCCATCAACAGCCAGAGCATCGGATTTCATACCGAAGTCTATCTGTCCACTGGCACATCACGCCACAGGCCGCTACGGACAGGTGAGCTGCGTCCTCAAAGGATTGACTCATCATCGACAGGCGCGGTCCCGCCCGCCTTTCGCCCGCTCGATGAACCGCTTCATGGGCTCCGAGGGTTCGCCCCGGCGGCGCAGCAGGTAGGTAGAGAGCACCGGTGGGCTGCCGGCCAAGGGACGAATGGAGATGTCCGGGCGCTGTAGCGTCTGCACCTGCGAGGCGATGGCGAAGCCGATGCCGTAGCCGGCACCGACCAGGGTCAGCATCACGCCCAGGCTGGTCACTTCATCGACCAGCTTGAGCGGCGTGCCTGCGTCCTGCAGCAGCGCTTGAATCTGATGGCGGCAGCCCGATCCCGATTCGGGATGGCACAGAACCAGCGGGAACTTCAGGGCTTCGGCCAGCGGCACCTGCACGTGTGCCAGCAAGGGGTGGCGTGCGGGCACGATCACCGACAGCGGATCGGTCCACACCGGCTCGGCGACGAGGCCATCATGTACCGCGTTTGACAACGCAAAGCCGATGTCCAGCAGATCGTCGTGCAGCGTCTTGAGCTGCTGCGCGAACGGCAGCTCGAAGACGCGAATCTCCATCTCGGGCTCCTCCTCGCGGCTGCGTGCCAGCAAGGTGGCGATGCGGGGCTGCGCCAGGCCGTCGCAGATCGCGATGCGCAGATGGCCCTGGTAGCCCTGTGCCGCCGCCTTGGCACTCTTGACTGCCTGCTCCACGGTGGCCATCACGCGTCGGCATTCGCCTAGGAACACCTGGCCGGCCCAGGTCAGCCGCGTCAGGCGGGTGCTGCGGTCGAACAACTGCACGCCAAGCTGGCTTTCCAGGTCGCGCATTGCTCGCGATACGGGAGATTGCTCGATCCCGAGACGCTCGGCCGCGCGGGCGAGATGCAGCTCTTCCGCGACTGCAACGAAATAGCGTAGCAATCTAGGCTCCAAGGCAGCCTCCCATCGGCCCTTTCCACCAGGTCTTGGTACGAGCCAGCCACCAAGCGATGGGGATGTCAATCAGGATCAGGGTGACGACGCCTGCTAAACGTGCGGTCAACCGGAGGACTTGCAGATCACTATCCGTCAGCACGCAAACACCCTCGTGTCAATGCGCATGCTTCGTGTCCGAGCACCCGAGTGTGTAAAGGATGCTCTTCGGTGAACTGCCCAAGCGAATGGTCCAGACTTTCATGCCGCAGGCCCCTCGACTACTCAATACATATGCTGGCCGCCGTTCATCGCCACGTTGCTGCCGGTCATAAAGGCGGCGGCTTCGCTGGCGATGAAGGCGACAAGTGCCGCAATCTCGTCCGGCTGGCCCAGACGGCCAACCGGAATCGCATCGATGATCTTCTGGCGCATGTCCTCCCGCACCGCCATCACCATCTCGGTGGCCAGATAACCCGGCGACACGGTGTTGACCGTCACACCCTTGCGCGCGACCTCCTGCGCCAGCGCCTTCGTGAACCCGTGCACGCCGGCTTTGGCCGCCGAATAATTGGTCTGCCCGAACTGGCCCTTGCTGCCGTTGATCGACGAGATGTTGACGATGCGACCCCAGCCGCGCTCGACCATCGGATCAATGAACGGCTTGGTGACGTTGAACATGGAGTCCAGGTTGGTGTGCAGTACGGCATCCCAACCGGCCTTGTCGAGCTTGCGCAGCGTTGCATCGCGGGTGATGCCGGCGTTGTTCACCAGGATGTCGATCCGATGACCGTCGGCGTGGATGCGCCGCGCCAGTTCCTGCGTTGATTCGTAGTCGGATACATCCACCCAGTAGGCAGCAAATGTGTAGCCCTGTGTCGCTTGCGCTTGCTGCCACTGGCCAATCGTGGTGTTGCCGGGGGTATGCGTGACGATCACGCGGTGGCCGGCATCGTGCAGGGCACGGGCGATCGCAGCGCCCAACCCCCGGTTGCCTCCCGTCACCAGCGCCGTCCGTTGCGTCGTATTCATTGCCGTCCCCTCATTTCTTGGTCTTGCCCTGGGGTACGGCGCTTGGGGCGGTCCAGGGCTGCGTCCAGCGCTGGCAAAGCTGCGTGAAAGAGGCTGCGTCGCCACTCGCGCCGAATGCCTCGGAGACAGACTCCTGCCAAGTCGTGAGCGCCTGGCGCAGTCCATTGGCAAAGGCCGTCTGGCTCTTGGCTGCTACTTGCCCGACCGCTTGGGCATCGCCCATGCGGCCTTGGCACAGACGCCAGAACACCTCGGACGGCAGGGTCGCGAGCGCTTGCCAGTCGGCCGCCTGTTGGAGGCCCTGGATGCGCGAGGTGGTCTCCAGCACGCCGCCAGCGCTGAGCTGTTGCATGACTTCGAGCCAGTGATGGCTGCTCTCCTGCAGCAAGCGCGTGATCTGCAGTTGCAGCTCGGCATTGGCTTTGTAGAGATGGATTGGCAGTTCGTTGCTCATTGCAGTGCCCTTCGGTCATGGTGGGCCCCCTTCGGGGCGGGTGTAGGCCATCCCTAGCGATGTCCCTGTTGAAATAGTCTTGTCTTGTCTCGGCTTCGGCGCGTCGTATCAGCGCATTGCCACATAGGTTCCCGGTGCATCACCAAGCGGGACCTGCGTGCCGCCCATGGCGGGCGGCGATACCCGCTCGGTCGAATGTCGTGCCAGCCACTGCTGCCAGGCTGGCCACCAGGAGCCCTCATTCAGAGGGGTTTCGGTACGCCACGTTTGCGGATCGACGTAGCGAGCGCCGACGCTGCGGGTCGCAATCTGGTAGCTGCGCCGGGGGTGCCCCGGCTCGCTGACCACGCCGGCGTTGTGCCCGCCGCTGGTCAGTACGAAGGTCAGCTCCGCATCACTGAGCAGATGCATCTTGTACACGGATGGCCAGGGGGCAACGTGGTCGCGCACCGTGCCGACGATGAGCATCGGCACTTCGATGTCGGCGATCGCCACCGGCCGTCCGCCGACCCGGTAGCGTCCCTCGGCCAGATCGTTGTTCAGATACAAACGCCGCAGGTACTCGCTGTGCATGCGATACGGCATGCGCGTCACGTCGGCATTCCATGCCATCAGGTCATTGAACTCCTGCCGTTCGCCCAGCAGGTACTCGCGCACGCGGCGCGACCAGATCAGGTCGCGCGAGTTGAGCATCTGGAAAGAGGCGGCCATCTGCTTGCCGTCGAGATAGCCCTTGTCCCACATCCCGGCTTCCAGCCAGGCGAGTTGACTGTCGTCGATGAAAAGCGCGATTTCGCCCGACTCGCGGAAGTCGGTCTCCGACGCCAGCAGCGTCAAACTGCGCAGCCGTTCGTCGCCATCGCGCGCCATCGCGGCTGCGGCGATCGTCAGCAAGGTGCCGCCCAGGCAATAGCCAACCGCCTGCACCTTGCGCTCGGGCACGATGGCCGTGACCGCGTCCAGTGCATCCATGACCCCCAGCCACCGGTAATCCTCGAGGCCGAGGTCGCGATCGGCCGCGGTCGGGTTCTTCCAGGAAAGGATGAACACCGTATGCCCCTGGTCGACCAGGTACTTCACCATCGAGTTGTGCGGTGACAGGTCGAGGATGTAGTACTTCATGATCCAGGAAGGCACGATCAACACCGGCTCGGCATACACATCGGGCGTCGTCGGCGTGTACTGGATCAGTTCGATGAGGTGGTTTCGGAACACCACCTTTCCTGGCGTGACCGCCACGTCCTGGCCGACCTTGAAGCCTTCGACCCCGGCCGGTTCATCGTCAAGCGCAAGACGCTGTGCATCGTCGAGGAAGTTCATCGCGCCGCGCCACAGGTTGACGCCGCCGCTGGTTTTGATGGCTTCCAGCACTTCCGGGTTGGTCCAGACGAAATTCGATGGCGACCACATGTCCAACCACTGCCGCCCGGCGAAAGTGACCATGTTCTCGTGATGGCGCGACACGCCGCGCACGCCGGTCGTGGCGTTGTGCCACCACTGCTGCTGCAGCAAGAAGCCCTGGTGGATCACGTTGAACGGCCATTGCTGCCAGGCCGGCGCCTCGAAGCGCCGATCCTGTTCCAACGGCTCAATGCACGTGGGGCAGCCGTGGGCACTTGCAGCGTGCGCGACGTAACGCGCCAAGCGTCGCTGCTTGTGCAACCCCTTGTCGATCAGGCTGCGCTGCTTGCCCGGTGAAAGGCTCAGGTGCAGCGCCCAGTCGTACCAAGCCAGCAAACCCGCCGCCGGCGACAACCCGCCAGTGCCGCGTGCCCGGCACGCGTTCGCAAGCGTATCCAGGACATCGGGGTGACAGACGGACGGTGCCGGCGCGGGCTTGTCAGGTATGGCAAGGGTGTTCATCTCTGATCTTCCGATGTTGTAAGTAACTTATTACTATCCTAATGCCTAAGGGAAAAGATGCAAAGCCTTGAAGAACGCCCGGGGGATTTCCGCCTTCGCTCGAACGAAATCGCTTCTCTTGCTCTGACTGAGGTGGCCGACTTGCCGACCGATTACTCATGATCCGCCTGAGGGGCGTGTTCGCTTCCTGGGTCTCGTCAGCTCACTTGGCCACGATCCATGGATGGGGCAGGAACCATCCTTTCCCGTGCGATGAACCGTATTCCCGATCTTGCGACGCGGATGTTTTGCATGTTAGGATAGTAATAGGTCACTTACTTTATGGAGTCTGATCGGTGAGCGAACGTCCTCAACATCTGTCCGCTGAAGAGCGGCGTGCTGCCACAGTGCAAGCGGTGGTGGACTTGGCCGCGGAGCAAAACCCGGCCGAAATCACGACCACGGCCATCGCCGATCGAATGGGTTTGACGCAGGGCGCGCTGTTTCGCCACTTCCCCACCAAGGACGCGATCCTGGAGGCAACGATGACCTGGGTCGGTGAGCGTCTACTGGTGCGCGTGGACAAGGCGGCCGAGGGCGCCGCGTCTCCTGCCGCAGCACTCGAAGCCATGTTCATGACGCACATCGACTTCGTGGCCAAGCATCCCGGCGTGCCGCGCATGCTGTTCGGAGAACTGCAACGCTCTGGCGAGACGCTCGCCAAGCGGATGGTGCAGACCTTGCTCCGTCAATACGAACAGCGCCTGCGCCGCCTGATGGAGGCAGGCAAGGCGCAAGGCGACCTGGATGCGGATCTGGACGTGGATGCCGCCGCCGTGTTGTTCATCGGCACGATCCAGGGACTGGTCATGCAGTCGCTGTTGGCCGGCAAGGTCAGTCGCATTCGTCGCGACGCGCCAGCCGTGTTTGCCATCTATCTCCGTGGCATCACGCACACCCGATGAAACGCCTTCCATCCTGCCGCCACGCAGTTCCTCGGTCAGCCGAGAGGCACACCACGGTCATGCGATCGCGTTGCGCCTCCAGCGCAAATCCGCGTCATTCAACACTCAGCCCGACCGCCCGGCGGAATGCACACGCACGCCGCGACGACGACGAAGGCCTGGGAGTTTCCCCGATCAAGTAAAGGCCATGAAGATGACCACTCATCCACAACGCAGCATCTGGCACTGGCTGATCTCCCTGCTTGCGATCGGCTTCGGTCTGCTCACTCTTCGGGAGGGCGGCGCCGTTCTGTTTGTCGACGGCGCGGCGCGCCAAGCCGCCGGCCACTATGTGCCCTTCGTGCTCTGGTTCAATTTTCTGGCTGGGTTCGCCTACATCGTCGCCGGCGTCGGCTTGTGGATGCGCCGGCGCTGGGCCGCGTGGTTAGCGATTGTCATCACGGTGGCGACCGCACTCGTGTTCCTCGCTTTCGGAGTGCATGTGGCTCTGGGTGGCGCCTGGGAGCGACGCACGGTGGTCGCCATGACGCTGCGCACGTTGGTGTGGGCTGGCATAGCGGCCATCGCCTGGCGCCGGTCAGCGGCGAATGCGCCGGTCGCACGCGAGCACTGAGCACCTTTATCCAGCGGAAACCCATCGATGAAAACTCCAAACCTCCTCTTCAAGAAAACCCGTTGGGTCGTGATCGCCGTCGTCGTGCTCGCTCTTGGCGGCGCACTGGCGTTCTGGTTGTCGCGCGACCATGGACAACAAGATGCATTGCGCCTCTACGGCAACGTCGACATCCGCGAGGTGCAACTGGCCTTCCGTCAGCCCGGGCGCGTGATGCAAATGGCTTTCGATGAGGGCGATGCCGTCAGCGCGGGCGCGCGCCTGGCGGCGCTTGACGCGCAACCCTATCGGGAAGCACTTGCGGCAGCACAGGCCCAGGTGCAGGTGGCGCAGGCGGAACTGGCCAAGCTGCGCCGCGGTCTGCGACCGCAGGAAATCACCCAGGCGCGCGAAGCCCTCAGGCAGGCCCAGGCGCTCGCCACCGAGACCGAGCGCAATTTCCAGCGCCAGAGTGGCCTGCTGGCATCGGGCGCCAGCAGCCAGCGCACGGTCGATGCAGCCCGCACGGCGCGCGACCAGGCAGCCGCTGGCGTCGAAGCGGCCAAGGCGGCCCTGTCGCAAGCATCCGAAGGTTTTCGCAAGGAAGACATCGCCGCGGCAGAAGCTCGCCTTGCGGCCGCACAGGCTGCCGCAGCGCAAGCCACGACAGCCTTGGCGGACACCGAGTTGATGGCGCCCAGTAGCGGCACCGTCATCGCACGAGTGCGGGAGCCCGGCAGCATGGTCGCAAGCCAGAGCGCGGTCTACAGCCTGAGCCTGGACAAGCCGGTTTACGTGCGCGCCTACGTGGGCGAGTCGGACTTGGGGCGCATCGCGCCCGGTACTGTGGTGCGCGTCAAAAGCGATTCATCAGAGAAGGTCTATCGCGGCCAGATCGGCTTCATCTCGCCGCGCGCCGAGTTCACCCCCAAGACGGTGGAGACGACGGATTTGCGCACGGATCTGGTCTACCGCCTGCGCATCGTCATCGACGAAGCCGACAGCGACAGTGCCTTGCGCCAGGGCATGCCGGTGACGATCGAGGTCGATGCGAAAGCCGGCACCCGTATCCCGGCGGGGGAGCGTTGAAATGCAGGCAAGCCCTGCTATCGCCGCCGTGCCTGCGGGTGCGGGCGAAGACGCTGCCATCGTCATCGAAGACGTGGACAAGCATTTCGGCGACGTAAAGGCGCTGCGGGGTTTGAGCGCGCGCATCCACTATGGACGGCTGACGGGTCTGGTCGGCCCCGACGGCGCCGGCAAGACGACGCTGATGCGGATTCTGACCGGCCTCCTGGTGCCGAACGCCGGCCACGTCACCTTGGCAGGCTATGACGTGGTCAAGGACAACGACGCCATTCATGTCGCCAGTGGCTACATGCCGCAACGCTTTGGCCTGTACGAAGACCTGTCGGTGATGGAGAACATGCGCCTGTATGCGCAGTTGCGCGGCATGGATGCGGACCGCAACGCCGATCTGTTTGCCGAGCTGCTGGACTTCACGCGGCTCGGACCCTTCACCAAACGCCTGGCCGGCAAGCTCTCCGGCGGCATGAAGCAGAAGCTGGGCCTTGCCTGTGCGCTCATGGCGCGGCCGAAGGTGCTGCTGCTGGACGAGCCGGGCGTGGGTGTCGACCCGGTCAGCCGCCAGGACTTGTGGCGCATGGTGCAGGCGCTGACCGATGAAGGCATGGCCGTGGTCTGGTCCACCGCCTATCTCGACGAAGCCGAGCGCTGCGAGAGCGTGCTGCTGCTGAACCAAGGGCAGCTCCTGTTCGATGGCCCGCCGCAGGAGCTGACCGCGCAGCTCGAAGGCCGCAGTTTCCGTCTGGAAGACGTCGGTGCCGAGCGCCGAGCGGTCCTGACCCAGGCACTCGACCTGCCCAGCGTGAGCGATGGCGTGATCCAGGGCGCCGGCGTGCGCGTGGTGTTGCGCGAGGGCGCTCAAGCGGAGCAGCTCCAGGCCCTGTCCGATCAGGCGCGAGTGGAGCTGGCGCAGGTGCCCGCGCGCTTCGAAGACGCCTTCATCGATCTGCTCGGTGGCGGCCCCGGCGGCACGTCGACGCTGGCCGAGCGTCTGCCACCGGTTGAGCTGGGTTCCGACATTGCCGTGTCGTGTCGAAACATCACCAAGCGCTTCGGCGAGTTCACTGCCACCGACAACGTCAGCTTCGAGGTGCAAAAGGGCGAAATCTTCGGCCTGCTCGGCCCCAACGGCGCCGGCAAGTCCACCACCTTCAAGATGTTGTGCGGCCTGTTGAAACCCACGGCTGGCGAAGCGCATGTGGTGGGCCATGATCTGCGCCGCGCCACCGGCGCAGCCAAGAGCCGGCTCGGCTACATGGCGCAGAAGTTTTCGCTCTACGGCCTGCTCTCGGTGCAGCAGAACCTGGAATTCTCGGCCGGCGTCTACGGACTGGAAGGCAACACCCGGCGCGAGCGCATTGCCGAGATGATCGAAACCTTCGATCTGGGCGACTGGCTGTCTGCCACGCCCGATTCCCTGCCGCTGGGCCACAAGCAGCGCCTGGCATTGGCTTGTTCACTGATGCACCGGCCGCCTGTGCTGTTCCTGGATGAACCCACTTCGGGTGTGGACCCGATCACCCGGCGCGAATTCTGGACCCACATCAACGGACTGGCCCGCAAGGGCGTGACCATCATGGTCACCACCCACTTCATGGACGAGGCCGAATACTGCGACCGTGTGGCCATGCTCTCGCGTGCGCAACTGATCGCGCTGGATACGCCCGACGCGCTCAAACGTTCCGCGGTCAGCCCCGAACGACCCGACCCGACGATGGAGGACGCCTTCATTCATCTGGTGGAGTCGTCAGACCGCGAACTGGAGAGCGCCACATGAAGGGCGCCACAATGCAAAAAGACGGGAGTGGCCCCCTGCAGACCGACTTGCGCCGTTTTGATCTGCGGCGCTTGATCGCCCTGGTGACCAAGGAAAGCTACCAGGCGCTGCGCGACCCCTCAACGCTGCTGATCGCGTTCGTGCTGCCGGTGGTGTTGCTGCTGCTGTTCGCCTATGCGGTGTCGCTGGATGCGAAGGATGTCCGTGTCGGCGTGGTCCTGGAGTCACCCGGCGCATCGGCACAGTCGCTGGCCGCAGCGTTTTCGGGCACCCGCTTCCTGGATACGCACTTCGCTCATGACCGACGCGAAGTGGCCAACCAACTGGTCTCAGGCGACCTGCGCGGCTACGTGGTGATCCCGCAGGATTTCGAGCAACGTCTGGCCCTCCGTGGCAGCGAGCCGCTGGTGCAGATCGTCACCGATGGCTCCTACCCCAATACCGCCAACTACGTCGAGAACTACGCCCGTGGCGTGGTCCAGTCCTGGCGTGCCGGACTGGACGTCGGAGTGCCAGCGCAGTCCATCATGCTGGAGCCGCGCTACTGGTTCAACCCCGAGCTGGAAAGCCGACGCGCACTGATTCCCGGCGCCATCGCCATCGTCATGACCATCATCGGCACCATGCTGACTGCACTGGTGGTGGCGCGTGAATGGGAGCGCGGCACCATGGAGGCAGTGCTGTCCACGCCGGCCTCGGTGGCCGAAATCCTGATCGGCAAGCTGCTGCCGTACTTCGCGCTCGGCATGCTGTCCACGCTGGGCGCAGCGGCGCTGGCGGTGTTCGTGTTCGGCGTCCCGATGCGCGGCTCCTTGCTATCCTTGTTGCTCTTGTCGACGGTATTCATGGTGCCGGCGCTGGGTCAGGGTCTGCTGATCTCGTCGCTGGCACGCAACCAGTTCCTAGCCGCGCAGATCGCGCTGTTCACGGGCTTCCTGCCGGCCTTCATGTTGTCGGGCTTTCTGTACGAGATCGACGCCATGCCGGCACCGATCCGCGCCATCACCTTGGTGGTTCCGGCGCGCTACTTCGTCGATTCGCTGAAGACGGTGTTCCTGGCCGGCGACATCTGGGCCGTGTTCCTGCCCAACCTGGCGGCCATGGCGGCCATCGGGGTGCTGTTCTTCGTGATCGCCAAGCGCGCCACGCGCAAGAACCTGGAGTGACGCGATGTTGACTTCCACATTCTCGTTCACCCGCCTGCGCGCCCAGTTCATCAAGGAAGTGCTCAGCGTCCTGCGCGACCCGCGCAGCCGCATGGTGGTGTTCGTGCCGCCGATCCTGCAGTTGCTGGTGTTCGCCTTTGCCGCGACGCTGGAAGTGCGCAACGTCGATATCGCCGTCTACGATCAGGATGCGGGGCGGTGGTCGCACGAGTTGGTACAGCGCCTGGACAGCGCCCGCTTCATCACCCACGTCCGGCATGTCGACAGCCAGCAGCAGCTCCACGAGCTGATCGACCGTGGCGAGGTGATCGCCGCGCTCGCCATCCCGGTGGATTTCTCGCGCTCCATCGCCGCCGGCGAAAGTGGCCGCGCGCAAGTACTGGTCGATGGCCGGCGCAGCAACTCCGGGCAGATCACCGTGGCCTATCTGTCCACCATCGCCGCCGATGTCGGCGCCGAGGTCGTGCCCGACGCCCAGGCACCAACGCCCGTGGTCGTGCGCCACTGGTTCAACCCGAATCTGGTCTACCGCTGGTTCATCGTGCCCGGCCTGACGGGCATCCTGGCGCTGTTCAGCGCGCTGCTCATCACCTCGCTGTCGATCGCGCGCGAACGTGAACTCGGGACCTTCGACCAGTTGCTGGTGTCGCCCACCTCGACGCCAGAGATCATCATTTCCAAATCACTGCCGGCGCTGGCGATCGGCACGCTGCTGGGTTTGTTCATGATCAGCGCAGGCGTGTTCCTGTTCGGCATTCCATTTACCGGCTCGTTCGCACTTCTGCTCGCCAGCCTGGTGCTGTTCATCGCCTCGGTGGTCGGCATCGGCCTGATGATTTCCGCCGTCAGCATGACGCAGCAGCAGGCCATCCTGGGTGCGTTCGCCATTGGCGTGCCGGCGGTGCTGATGTCCGGCTTTGCGACGCCTGTGGAAAACATGCCTGTCGTCCTGCAATGGCTGGCTCAGGCCATCCCACTGACCCATTTCCTCATCATCGTCGAAGGCAGCTTTCTCAAGGCCATGCCGCCCGGTGACATTCTCGCCAGCTTGTGGCCACTGGCGGTCATCGCCCTAGCCACGCTGACGATGGCCACCGTATTCGTCCGAGGACGCCTGCAATGAAATCCAAGCCTCGCACTCCCTTTCTTCGCGCAACCGTCACTGGCCTGACCCCTGGGCGCGCGCGTCCGCTCGCGCTGGCCCTGTCCTGCGTGCTGCTGACTGCCTGCGCAAGCGTGGGCCCCGACTACCGCGAGCCGCCGCCGGTCAACGTCGGCAGCGGCTGGAGCTTGCCGTTGGCAAACGAATCCCAGTCCGCGGACTTGAGCCAATGGTGGTCTGCACTAGACGATCCCATCCTCGATCGCCTGATGGCCACGGCGCTGGCACAGAACCTGGATCTGCGCCAGGCTGCGGCACGCATCGATGAGGCACGCGCCCTGCGCGATCGTGTGGCCGGCGAGGCATTGCCCACCGCCGCCGCTGGCGCGAGCGTCAACCGGCGCCGTCAAAGCGAGAACGGACCCCTGCCCGTAGGCTCCATCCCCGGTCTTGACGCCACGCAGACCATCTACGACGCGGGCTTCGACGCGGCCTGGGAGGTCGACTTGTTCGGGGCCAAGCGGCGCGCGCTGGAAGGCGCCAGTGCCCGCCTGCAGGCGACTGAAGCCGAGGCACAGGGCGTACGCATGCGCATCGTGGCCGAGGTCGCGCGCACCTGGTTCACCGCCGTCGGCGCCCGCTATGAGTTGCACGCACAACAGGCCACGCTGGATACGCTGCAGCAGACCTTGGAATTGGTGCGCCTGCGGCATGCGCTGGGCGATGCGTCGGCCGCCGGCGTGGAGGCGGCGTACGCTCAATGGACAGCAGTCAACGCGCTCATCCCGGATATCCAGGCGCGTCAGCGCGCCGCAGTGCTTAGCCTGGGCGTGCTGCTGGGCGCACCGCCGGAGAGGGAACTGGCACTGCTTGACGGCCCTTTGACTCCGAGCACGCTGCGGGCGCTGCCGGTGGGCGAGCGCGCCGACATGCTCCGCCGACGCCCGGACGTGCTGGCTGCGGAACGTCGCCTGGCAGCGAGTTCTGCCGACATCGGCGTGGCCACGGCCGAGTTGTTCCCGAAGCTCTCCATCGGTGTTGGCGGCGGGTTCCAAGCGCTCAGCACGGGCGATTGGTTCGATGCCTCCAGCTCGCGTTTCTCCATCCTGCCGCTGATTTCCTGGCGCCTGTTCGACGGTGGCCGTGTGCGCGCCGAAATTCGGGCGCGCGAGGCCGCCGAGCGGCAGGCCGCGCTGGCCTATGAGCAGGCCGTGCTGACGGCGCTGGGCGACGCCGAGCGCGCCCTGGGCGACTACCACGGCGGGCTAGACACGCTTGAGCGCCGTGGCATGTCACTGGATGCCGCACGCACCAGCTACGGCCACGCCAAGGCTCGCTACGCCGCGGGCGACATCGCCCTGGTCGAGCTGCTGGCCGCCCAGCGCAGCCTGCACGAGGCCGAAACCGCAGCCGCGCGGGCCCATACCAACGCGGCCGTGCAATTGGTGGCGCTATACAAGGCTCTTGGTGGTGGCTGGGACGCATCCACAGCGGCATCGACCGCAACCCATCCGCTTCGGGGCGCTAACGCCCCCGTCGCGTTTTCAAGCCGCTGACGAAACACAAGGAGACCATTATGCAAATCAACGTTGGAAGTGTCGACCGCATTGTCCGCATCGTCCTCGGGCTGATTCTGCTCAGCCTGCCGTTGTGGCTGGACTCGCCCTGGCGCTGGCTGGGGCTCATCGGAATCATGCCCCTCATCACCGGCCTGGCTGGTCGCTGTCCGGGCTACCGTCTGCTTGGCCTGAGCACTTGCCCGATACAAAAGAAAAATCCGGAGTGAACGTCCCATGAAACTGCATTTTCTGGGCGCTGCGCGCGAAGTTACCGGGTCGTGTTTCCTGGTGGAAGCGCTCAACGTACGCTTCCTGGTGGATTGCGGCATGGTTCAGGGCGGAAGCACGGCGGCAGCACGTAACCATGAGCCATTCCCGTTCGACCCGGCGTCGATTGATTTTGTGCTCCTGACCCATGCCCACATCGACCACAGCGGGCTATTGCCCAAACTCACGCGCGCAGGATTCAAGGGGTCTATCTACGCCACGCCAGCCACGGTTGATCTGCTCGGGGTGATGCTGCCCGATAGCGCTCACATCCAGGAAAGCGACGCGAAGCGGGATGCCAAGCGATTCAAAGAGAAGACCGTGCTGCCACCCCTGTATACCCTGCAGGATGCACACGAATGCCTGCAGCAGGTACGAGGCATCGAATACGACCGGGAGTTCGCTCCCCGCGTCGGGGTGCGCGCTCGCTTTCGTGATGCCGGACACATCCTCGGGTCGGCCATCATTGAAGTCTGGGTTACCGAATATGGCTACCCGACAAAACTCGTATTCAGCGGAGACCTTGGGCAACCGGGACGGCCGATCCTGCGCGACCCGACACCCATCGAGGACGCCGACATCCTCGTCATCGAGTCCACCTACGGCGACCGCCGGCACAAGGATTTTTCGGTGACCGAAGCGGACATGATCGGCATCATCGAGAAAACCCTGTTCGAGCGCGGCGGCAACGTCATCGTGCCGGCCTTCGCGGTTGGCCGAACCCAGGAAGTCCTTTATCACCTGCATCGACTCACCTGCGAGGGGTGGTTGCGACAACCGATGGTATTCGTCGATTCGCCGATGGCCACCGAGGCCACACGCATCACGCGTGAACATCTCGAATTGTTCGACGAACAGGCGAAGCGGTTGGCAGGATGGCACGCGCGCGGCCAGAACCTCCCATACCTGAGTTTCACAGCGAGCGCTGAGGAGTCGATGGCGCTGAACCGGATCCGCTCCGGGGCCATCATCATCTCTGCCAGCGGCATGTGCGATGCGGGACGTATCCGGCACCACCTGCGCCACAACTTGCCACGCCGGGAGTGCAGCATCTTGTTTCCCGGCTTCCAGGCGCAGGGGACGCTTGGCCGGCGCCTGATCGAGGGGGCCGAACGTGTACGCATCTTCGGTGAGGACATCCCGGTACGTGCGGCGATCCACAGCGTGGACGGCCTCTCGGCGCATGCCGACCAGAAGGCGTTGCTGGATTGGGCTCGGGGTTTTGTTCACCCACCGGCGCAAACCTTCGTGGTGCATGGGGAACTGTCCGCCGCGCAGGCCTTCGCCGAACTCCTGCAACAGCAACTCGGCTGGCAGGTCACGGTGCCCGAGCATGGTCATGCACTGCGCTGGCCGGACTTTCTGGCGCACGAGTGATGAAGCCCGCCGAAGATCTCGCTGAACGCCTGCGCGCCATCCGCGAGTCGCCAACGTACCGTCTTGCGTACGAAGACATCGAGCTGCTTGGCCAGGACGAACTGCGGCCGCTGCGACTACAACTCGAACTGCTCAAACCTGAGCGCATCCTGCACGAGCAAGGCATCCGCTCGACGGTAGTGGTCTTCGGCAGCGCACGCGTGAGCGATACCGAGACGGCAGAGACCCGCCTTGGCGCGCTGGAGCGTCAGGCGCTCGTCACTGCGGAGAATGCCGGGCTGAGGCAAGAGCTTGCGCGAGCCCACCGCCGGGTCGAACAGGCACGTCATTACGAGCAAGCGAGGCGTTTCTCGGGTCTGATTTCGGCGCGTTTTCAGCAGCAGAACCGCCGTGATTTCATCGTCGTCACCGGGGGTGGGCCAGGCATCATGGAGGCCGCCAACCGCGGTGCTTTCGAGGTTGGCGCACGCTCGATTGGCCTCAACATCACGCTGCCGCACGAACAGGCACCCAACCCCTACATGTGCCCGGACCTGGCGTTCAGGTTCCACTATTTCGCGCTGCGCAAGATGCATTTCTTGTTGCACGCCAAGGGCTTGGTGGCATTCCCCGGTGGCTATGGAACGCTTGATGAGCTGTTCGAGGTGCTCACCCTGATCCAGACCGGAAAGATGCAGCGGATTCCGGTGGTACTAGTCGGTCGTGCATTCTGGCGTCGCGTAGTTGATTTCGATCTTCTGCTCGACGAAGGCTATGTCTCTCCATCCGATCTCGACTTGTTCACTTGCGTCGACGAAGCCGAGGAAATCGTCAGTGCCCTCGAACGCTTCTACGTCAACAGGGTGGCAGGCGATGGGGCAACATGATTGGCATCGACGGGTATCTCTGGAGCCTGCGCGGCACCAAGGTGCAGCAGCCGATGCAGTGCGCCGCCTTGTTGATTGCGGGTGCATTGTTCAGCCCGATTGATGCTTTCGGTTCCGAAGTCTCGCTCTCTGCAAATCCTCCCTCCTGCTCGCCAGAGCAATCCCTGCGCTGGCGGGGCGGCACCCTGCGTCTGGAGAACGATTTGTTCACCGGCTCCGATCGCAACTATACCAACGGTGTCGCGCTAACAGCAGTCTCACGCGATCTGCAAGGCGGGCTCCGTCCGGAGTGCCTGCCCCAGCCGATTGGTTTGTACGCCCGCTTCATCGGCTGGGCTGATCCCGGGTTCTGGCGCGATTCCGGCGCCCAGACATCGTCGCAAAACCTCGTCGTGCGCTTTGGCCAGTCCATGTACACGCCCGAGAACAAGACACGCACCGATGTGATTCCAGATGACCGACCGTACGCTGGTTTGCTCTACCTGGGTTTGGCGTGGAATCGCCGCATCCACCCACAAGCCGCCAGCTACGAAATGCTTGACGTGCGTGAGTTGACCCTGGGCGTGATCGGCCCCTGGTCGCTGGCCGAGCAATCTCAGGATCTGGTGCATCGGGCACGCGGCATTGAGCGCTTTCGCGGCTGGGACAACCAGTTGCGCAACGAGCCGGCGTTTCAGATGGCCATGGAGCGCAAGTTCAAGGCGTACACGGAGGGTGCTGTCCGTCCTGGATGGGGCAGCGACGTGATCGGCGGCTATGCATTGCGGGTTGGAAACATCGAAACCGCCGCCAGTACCGGCGTGGAGTTTCGCGCGGGCTGGAACATACCGAACGACTTCGGCAGCTATCCGATCCGCCCTGGCGCAGAAAACCGCCCGCCCTCTGGTGTTGCCGATCTGCGCACGACAACGCCGCAATCGGTCCTGGCGCCCAAACCTGGGGCACATGTCTTCCTGAACCTGGAGGGTAAAGCCGTCGCCTGGGACTTCTCACTCGACGGAAACATGTTCCGGCATAGCCATCATGTCAGCCGGTGGCCTTGGGTCGCGCAAGCAGCTCTCGGCATCAGTAGCCAATGGATCGTTGCTGGACGTGGCGTACGGCTCGCCGTGATGCGCGTTTGGAGAACCCGCGAGTTCGACCAGCAGGCGGGCCATCACGCATTCGGATCGATCGCGCTGAGTCTGGAATTTTGAAGACACCTGCAACCATTCGTTAGACCCAAAGCATTCGTCACAACATCAATGGAGAAATTCGTGAGCCAGCCCTTGAAACCCAGATCGTTCTTCATCGTCTCGCTGTCCGTGCTCTTGGCAACCTTCGCCACGGCACTCGGTGCGCAGTCCGTAGAGGCGGCAAAGCCAATGGCGCTTCGTACCATAATGGAAAGGCTTGGTCGCGACATGCAAGCCGTCACGGGCGCGATCTCCAAAGAAGACTGGCCACTGGTCGCCGAGCTAGCACCACGAATCGCCAAGCATGCCGAGCCGCCCATGTCGGAAAAGATGCGCATCCTTGCCTGGCTTGGAGCAGACGCTGGAAAGTTTCGGGGTCTTGATGGACAGGTGCATGACGCCGCGACCGCCATGGGCGAGGCCGCGAAGCGGGGTGACGGCCAAGCAGTCATCGCGACTTTCTCCAAGATCCAGCAAAGCTGCCTAGCCTGCCACCAGAGTTACCGTCGCTCGTTCGTGGAAAAGTTCTATGGAAGCCGCTAGTGGGTCAGTATCACACCGGCGCTGACAAGTATTACTCTGGCGCTAACAGCTAGCAAAGGATGACTGAAGAAATCAAGTTCTGCCCCACGGTTGATGATCAGTTGATCGCCGATTCCGTTGGCGCGCTGGTCTGGTGATCCAAGTCAGTGCTCCGCTTCGTGCGCAGCCGATAGCTGTCGCCACCGGGCGGTTGCCGGTCACCGGCATCGAGCCCCACTCGTAGCGGCGGCTCACGATCTCGAAGAACAGTGCGAATGTCCTGCTAAGTGGCGGCTTCACCGTCGAGAACCGGCGGTGCTTCGACTCCGGTGAACGCTCGAAGGCCCGCTTCCTGCGCTTGCACAGGCACCTGTGCCCGCAGGGCCCGGCCGCGGCCGCAAGGCGCTTGTTGCGCGCGAGGTTCGCATCAAGGCGGGCGAGACCACCGTATCGAAGGCCACATCACGCTAGACTCGAAGTCGCGGACGGTTCGCGCGACGGTCAATGCCCACCAAGCGCTCATCCAGCGCCGGAAAACTCGCCGCGGGCACGTCGAATACGAGACGGTCGGCCAGGTCGACGCGGACGAGCGCTTCGCACTGGCGCACCTCAAGCGTCGAAGCGAGCAGGTTGTGTAACTAAGCCTGCTCGATCGCGTCTGCAAGCGACTGCGGACATGCGCCGGTCTCCAAGCCAGCAGCGCCAAGTTCATTGCTGGAGTTCCCAGGATTTAGTGGAGAGTGGTATATAGCAAGCGTCTCCTGGGAGTTACTCCATGCCCACCAAGTTTAGCTCGGGAAGGGTTAGGCAGATCTACCGGTTCATTGAAGCTCATCGAAAGCTGTATAGCATCGAAGCCATATACAGCCTACTCGAAGTAGCACTTGCCAAGCTGCGAGGCCAAGCAGGCCTCGATGTCCCGCAGGCTTTCCCGAAAGTGATCTGAGCGAAGGCCATGGGCAGAAACTGATCCAGGCAGCTGAAGGTGCGCACGTTGAAATCACCCCGGTACGTGGCAATTCAGTACCGCCATAGGACCCCTACAGAAGGCACAAGTGGCAGCCAGCTGTCAACGTCGGATTCATAGTGCACGCTTCCGCTCTCGTTGACGTGGGACTTGTATTGCACGCAGCATGCATTGGCCTTGGACGTCGCATTCGTAACTTCCGCGAACACATCCAGGACACCGCGGCTCAAGGCGAACACCCGAGTCACCCGAAGATCCAGCGAGTTGTAGGAGCCAAAGTGGTCGCGATTGCGTACCCCGCTCGATACGCGGGGAACGCCTGAATCGAATTCGATGCGGAGCGGCGTCCTGGGCCAACCGCTGTGATAGCTGTTCGCGAGCGAGACGGTCCACGGCCCCTTCGACCATACGACACCCAACGTGAGTGCATGCCGCTGATCCCAGCTACGAGGAACGTCCCGGCCGTCGATCCGATCCTCTGCTCTCGACCAAGCGTAGCTCAGCCATCCGCTCCATGACCCGTGCGGCCGCAACCGCAGGAGAGCCTCGATACCATAGGCACGCGCACTGTCCGGATCGATCATGACCCGGTCGAACTCGGCTTCGGGAAATAGCACGACAGGATCGAACATGTTTTCGAACCGCGGGCTCAATCTGCGGTATCGCTTACGATAGGCTTCGATCCGCAGATCGAGCCCTGTTGCAAATGCGTGATCGAACCCGACGATAAAATGGTCCGCGGACTGCACAGGATTGAAGCGATCGATTCCATCCTCGACTTGCAGCTCATTGATGCCTTGCGGCTGATAGAAGCGTCCCCAGCCGACGCGCAAGTTCGAATGCCGCCCGAGTGCGTACAGTGCGCTCAGACGCGGGCTCCATTGCGCTCCATCTCCGGAACCGTCGTACGTTTGCGTGTCGAATCGCAAACCGCCTTGGAAAGTCCAGCGATCGGTGATGTCTGTCCTCACATCCCAATACGCGACGGCCTCATAGCCATCGGGCTCGGGGGACAAATCGCGCTGCACTTGCAGTGCCGGCGATCCGGGAAATGGCGTACCTGCCGCGAGGCTCACATCGCTTACGTAGCGGTACTGGCCCCAGAGCCTGCGCCCCTCGAGGCCGAAACGATGCTGTAGCAGGTCGGTATCCAGCAAGTTTTCCCAGCGAAGGCCGAGCACATGAAAGGTTCGCTCGTCGTTCAGCATTGCAGTCCGCGCCGCTTCGCTGATGCGGCCATAGCGGTCGTTCGACAGGTCCGTGTACGACAGGATCCCGCGTGAGCTTGCCGCTTCCGACCACTCATGTTCCAGCGTCGCCCACGCGTATACGTTGCGATACTCGGCTGTAACTTTCTGCGTTTCGCGCGCTCGAAGCGCCTCTATCGTATCGATTGATACGAGCACATTGAACGATGCTCTCGTGCGCTCGGTAAGCGAATAACCGAGGCGTCCGAAAGCGTCTTGGTAATTCGGTTCGCCGAACTCGGCTTCACTGAACTTCGCGAGTTCGCCGAGATTGCTGCGTCGATACGACAGCAGTGCGCGCCCCCGATCTTCCGCAAAAGAAACGGACCCGAGCGCCGATGCATGAAATAAATCGACGCCGAGTTCGAAGTATCGCGGTTGGCCAGGACGGATGCTGTGTGCCTCGATGACGGCGCTCATTCTGTCACCGTAGATGGCGGGGAAACCGCCCGAGTAGTACGCGACAGAATCGATCAGTCGCGAGTCGAGCAAACTCACCGGACTCAAAAAATTCTTTAAGTGAAAGGGCTCATACAGGCGCAGCCCGTCGAGAATAATCGCAACCTCACCAGGTTCGCCGCCGCGTACTGGACCGATGCCCGAAAAGCCGTTTGTCGCGCTTCCCGGAAGCCGCTGTACCGCTCTCAACGTCTCTCCTGCCAATTGCGGGAGATCTTTGATCTGATCCTGCGTCAGAAATGTCGCCGTCGTAGCGAGGTCATTGCTCAGGGTGTAGCGGCTCGTCTGTACAACGAGTTCCTCAATGGGATATGCGTCCGCTGACGGCGGTCGCGGACCAGCCGTCTTTGCCGCGCGCGCTATCGAATAGATTTTGGGTGCCGCCTCCAGCAGCATAAGGCCGTGCGGCGCCAGAATCTCACGTGCGAGTTCGACACCGCCACGTGCGACTGGCTCTACCGTGATACGCAGCCCCGCAGGGACCGTGTGCGTACTGTAGATGAATACAAAACCGGCGCCCCGCAACTCGTCGAGCACATCGCTTACGCGACGATTCGCATAAGGTGATGCGTACACCGTACTCGTGCAACTGGCTATGCACGCAACGAGCGCACGCAGCACATGTCGCAACGTCATTCGATTGGAACGATTCAACATCGGCGCTACGTCAGCCGCGCGCGACGACGACCAAGCCCAGGACCATGAGCGAACCACCTACGAGCTTCGCCGCGGTAATGGGCTCTTTCAGAATGAGAAACGCAAGAACGACTGCGACGACCACACTTCCCTTGTCGATCAGAGCTACCGTTGCCACCTCGCCGGCGTGGATCGCCTTGTAATAGAAGATCCAGGAGATCGCGGCGAGCGCTCCCGACAGGGCGAGCCAGCCGAGGTTAACCGCTGTCAGCGATTGTAGCTCCGAGCGCGGCACGATCACTGCTGCAGTTGCAAGCACGATCAGGAAAACAACACTGGTACGCACCGCTAGACCGAGTTCCGCCGAGATTCCCGTGAGTCCCAGCTTCGCGACGACTCCCGTCGCACCTGCGAACACCATCGAGACGATCGCGTACCAGATCCAACGATCCATCGACTGCTCCCGGAGGATTCGATTCGTAGAGCCGCATTGAAAAGCAAAATACGTACACCGATGCGGCGACCACCCATACGATGAACGCGCTCCACATGTCGTGCGATAAGAAGTGCGCCCCGCGCGCCTGTTGTGCAAAGCCGAAGGTAACGCCACAGGCTATACTAACCCATAACCCTGCACGCGCGAATGCGTATCCGCGCTCGCGAAACACGAAGTATAACGTTACGAGCGCATAGCCCGAGCTTGCGTGCGCAGCAGGAAAGCAGTGGCCGGCGCGTAACGCATCAGGACGATCCGCAAACAAGGGAACGAGCGGAAAACGTCCGCCGAACGGCACGAGATCCCAAGGACAGTCTACGTTCGTGACGGACTTCAACAAGCCGACGACACCGATACCGAGCACGGTCGCGATCACGAAGTAGGCCGCGGGCCGCCGCAGTGCGCGCCACCGCGAGTGGACCGACGCTGCTATCCAAATCGCGAGCCCGGCCGCCACGATGACTCGTATCGCCCAGCGACCACCCGTGTGCAGGAACGCTTCGATCCACCAGTTGTGAGCGCCGAGCCAGCGCTCGTGCGTCGCATCGAAGAAAAATCTCCGTGCAATCGCAATATCCGCGTCCGTCAGCGCGAACAACACGGCCAAAGGGATGAATACCAGCAATGGCCAGCGCACCTCGCGCCACCATGCCTGCCGAAGGGAGTAGGTCATTAGAACGATTTTTTTGTTTCAATCGTGAGTTGCATTGCGTCGATATCGTCGGTTCGATCGAGAGGAATTGCAATGTCGATATGCAGAATGTTACCGAGGCCGGAGCGCGCGCTCCCAAGGCGCAGACCGACACCGACATCGGTTAGCCAACCCTTCGGTACGGCAGCGAATCGATCGCGTCCCCACATACGACCTGCATCGGCGAAAACGGCCGCGCCGACATTGACCAGCTTCAGCGGCTGCCAATTGGTGTAGAACCGTTGCTCCAAGGCCAATACAGCGCTTGACGTACCGGCCTGATAGCGCAACGGATAACCTCTTAATCCATTGTCACCCCCCAGGAGAAGTTGTGTATCCTCATCGAGATACGATGCCCATGTCGCGGCGAGTCTCGCAAAAAACACACGATGCTTCGACTGCCGCTTGTAGTACTGCCCATCCGCTTCGAGCTGTGCGTTGCGCAGATCGCCTGCCTCGACTCGCGACTTCAACTCGAAGCTTCCGATCAGGTACTGCTCATTGCCAAGGTCGAATCCTGCTTCGCCATCCGTCCTGAGCATGAATGCGTTACTCGTCGAGCCCAGCGCCGAGGAAGCCCATCCGGCAGTCATCGTGAGAGAGCGCCCGAGGTGCACGTCCTCGGTTCGCCCAATCTGATTGAGATTCCTGGTCGTGATATATGCGTCTTCGATCCACTGCACGCCGACGTACGGATAGACATAGTTACGATCACTGGGAATGAGGGCTGTCGGATCACTCGGATCGGTGCTGAAACTGCGTTTGTCGTAGCGTAAGCCGAATAGGTAGCGGATCGCCCGTCCATCTACGAGCCCGCGCGAGATGCCGCCGTCGAATCCTATCGCGCGAACGCGCGCGCCGAAGCGCTCGGTCTCCTTGCCCAGCGAATAGCGAGGCAGCGTTGCGTCGGTATCGATCGCGTTGAGTTCTGCGCACCAGCGACTGTCGAGAGAGTAGAAGGGTCGCCCGAACGAAAGCTGATCGTCCGAGCCGTCGCTAAGCGTTGAGTGCGCCGCCGACAACCGCCACCAACTGCCGAGCACATGCGGGTCCACGTACCCTAACCGCCAGGCGCTGCGGTCGACATTCTGGGATCGACCCACCGAAATGGTCTTGCCAAGACCCAGAAAATTCGTATCCTCGAATGCGAATTTTGTGCTGTTCTCCCCGCCCTTACGCCCGAAGGAAATACCGGGACTCATCGTCCATACGTCGCGCACACGCACTAACACATCAACCGTATTGTCGTCATTATAGTGCAGCGTGCGGATCGACGCTTCGCCAAGATATCGCTGTTCACGCAAAAGACGTTCGGTCTCATCGAGCACGCGCCGACTAAAGAGATCGCCTTCCTTGAACAAGAGATGCTGGCGGATCGTCGTTACGTGCGTGTCGACATGCAGTGCGTTCACAACCCTATACGGCGCAGCAAGCGACAAGGTCTGCTCGAAAACATCGTCTACAACGACCTGAACCCTGCCGATTCGCGCGCCACGGCGCTCGAATTCCCGATCCGACGGGAGATCGATGAACGCTCGACCACTAGCCCGGATATCTCACCGCTAGGGGGTGCATCGAGGCTGTGATTGGGTAAAACTTGTTTTACGACGACGAGTTAAGACCCAACCACAGGAGTCCCCGATGCCGACACAGTGTAACGCTGAACAACTGCAATTTTCATGTGTAGAACGCCGCCGGGTGGTGGCGGCATTTGACGGCGGCACGGTCAGCTCGGATGCCGGCGCATTGCTGCTGGGCAAGTGCGATGAAGCGATCGGATTGATCGATCGGCTGGCGGGGTGTTTTGTCGATTCGCGCGATCCGAACCTAATCGAGCATACGGTGAGGACGCTGATCGGGCAGCGCGTGTTCGCGATGGCGCTAGGGTATGAGGACCTGAACGACCATGACAGTCTGCGCCATGACCCAGTGTTCGGCGCCTTGTTGGGCAAGCTTGAGCCGAAGCGTCGCGGCGATTGTGCGGCGCTGGCGGGCAAGAGCACGCTGAACCGTCTGGAGTTGCACGCAGCGCAAGGCATCAGCCGCTATCACAAGATCCGCCCCGATACACAGGCCATCGAGGGGCTGTGGGTGGATCTGTATCTGGATGCCCACCACGAGGCGCCCAGCGAGATTGTCCTGGACCTGGATGCCACCGATGATCCGCTGCACGGTCATCAGGAAGGCCGATTCTTCCATGGCTATTACGACGGCTATTGTTATCTGCCGCTGTACATCTTTGCGGGCGAGCATCTGCTGTGTGCGAAGCTGCGTCGCTCGAACATCGATGGGGCCGCCGGGGCGCGCGAGGAAGTCGAGCGCATCGTGGCGCAGATCCGCCAGCGCTGGGGCGCGGTGAAGATTATTCTGCGCGCCGACTCGGGCTTTTGCCGCGAGGAGCTGATGAGCTGGTGCGAGCAAAACGCGGTGGATTATGTGTTTGGGCTCGCCAGGAACGCCCGCCTGGTGCGCTCGATCGGCGCCGAGTTGCAGGCCGCGGCGGCCGAATCACGCGAGACGCAGCAGTCTGCGCGGCGCTTCAAGGAACTGGTGTATCGAACGCGCAAGAGCTGGTGTCGTGCGCGACGCGTGGTGGCCAAAGCGGAACAAACCGGGGATAAAGCCAACCCGCGCTTCATCGTGACCAGTGTGTCGATGCGGCAGTGGCCAACGCGCGCGCTGTATGAAGAGTTTTACTGCGCCCGTGGGGAATGTGAGAACCGCATCAAGGAAGCGCAGCTGGATCTGTTCGCCGATCGACTCTCAACCGCCACGTTCCGGGCCAATCAGTTGCGCCTCTGGCTGTCCTCGGCTGCCTACGTGTTGATGCACGCGCTACGTCGTATCGGACTGGCTGGCACTGCGCTCGCACGTGCCTGTGCGAACACCATTCGACTGCGATTACTGAAAATCGGCGCTGTCGTCACCGTGAGCGTGCGGCGCGTGAAACTTGCCATGAGTGAGGCCTGTGCAACCCAGCGCGAGTTCATCGCAGCCTTCCACGCCTTGAGCGCTGCGGCGCGATAAACCGCACCCCCACGAACCAGACTGCCTCAACGTTGCACCATCGCCTCGATTACCGCTCGCTCGCAGCGGCGGTATTCTATATCCAAAAATCCACCTCCTCATCGGCGCGCCGCGCCGCGCTCGTGCCTGCGCGATCGCGATAACTCTGACATGTGTTTATATACAGTTATGTCGGTCGGTGTGAGAAATGCGGGCTAGGCGGAGCGAGCATTGCAAAGCTGTCAGCTCGTGAGTCGATCTTGGCTTCTTCTGCAGCGCCCGCCAGCGAGGCGATCGAAAGCAAGGCGCAATGCGCGACAGAGCGAACTAAGAACCTCATGGAACTCTCCACACAACACCGCGCCGTTCGCGCGGCGTTGGAGCCGGCGCTCAGGGAGTAAGACGCGTGTCGGCTGCCGAATCAATCGGCGAGGCGAAGCCGACCTCGATCACGTCGGCTTTTGTCTCAACACGCCGCAGCGGCGTCGTCGCGAGAACCGCAGAGAGGGCGATCTCCGGCGCAAGCCCATCGACGGAACCACGAAGAATTACGCTTGTGGCCGTTGCTTGTACGCGCGGTGATTCGTACACGAGAGACCGGCCGGTTTCCCGCGCCGCCCATTCTAGAAATGCAGCCAGCGATACGCTGTCGAGCGAAAACGGCGGCGCGACCTCGCTCGCCCATCGCCAAGCCTCGTCACTCGGTGGAATCAGTTCCCTTTGCACTGATCCTTGCGTAGAGATATCCAGCCGCTCCCCCGCCGTTGCGACGACACTGGCGATCTCGCCTTCGACAATCACACGGCCTTCACGGACGCTGACTTCGATTCCATCGACCCGCATACGCACTTGATACTGCGTTCCAAGATGCCGAATGATCCCTGCGTGCGTAGCCACGATAAAGTCCTTCGCGGGCTCGCCCGGCTTCGCATCGACATAGACGGCGCCTGCATTCAACGCGAAACGATCACGCGCGGCGATGCTGAACGACGTGTTGCGATCAATACGGACAGAAAGACCGTTATCGAACTGCAGCGCCGCACGCCCGTCACTGCGCACGATGTCGCCAATCCCGATGCGCTGCCCTTCGCCGATGCGCAACCAGCCTTCGCCGTTCGACGCCCGGAACATTCCGCCTTCGACGCGCTGTATGGTTGCCACCGGCCGGCCTCGCTCCTCCGTCACCTTGAAACTGATCGTGGCGCCCAATATAACGGCGCAGACCGATGCTGCTGCCGCCCACATGAAAGTACGCCGTCGCTGGCGCGTCTTCACGACGGCCTGCCATTCCGCATGCACGGCCGCTTGAACTTCTCGCACCATGCCCTCCGGAGGCTCGGCGCGCATTCCGGTCTCGCGAAGAATCGCGGCGATCTCCGCGTCGTCCGAATTCAAATCGTCACGATTGCTCATAAATCAATGTCCACGCATACCGGAGAGTACGTCGTTCGCCGCCATCCCGAAGACGGTTTCCAGTACCGACCTAAACGCTACACGCGCTCGCGCCAACATCGACTGAACGGCAATCTGACCGACGCCCAAAAGCGCTGCGATCTCCTCTACACTTCGGCCTTCGATATACTTCCACTCCAGCACGTCGCCGTAACGATTCGGCAATTTGTCAAGCACTGACTGCACAATTCGTCGCGTTTCATCGGCGCTATAGCCGTGCAATGGCTCATCATCGCAAGGCGCAGCAATCGCTTCGAGCACTCGTTGCATTTCATCGCTGTCTTCCACCAGCGCGAGGCGGCTCAGGTGGCGACGGTGCGTGCGCACATGGTCAATGATCTGTCGGCGGCAGATCTGGCATAACCAGCTGAATACGGCAGCTTCGCCACGATAGTTTTCAAGGTTGCGCATTGCCTTGATCAACGTCGCCTGTACCACTTCTTTGGCCGCATCCGAATCGCCGCCCAGGCGAGGCGCGGCAAAACGATAAAGTCTCGGGAAGTATGTCTCGAAGAAGCGCCGGAAGGCGATCTCGTCGCCTTTCAGCATCAGGGCGATTAGCTCGGCGTCTGCTTCGGTAATCTTCTTCACTGGTGGGTCCTGCTCCATTGTTAGACGATTGCAGTCGCCTGCATCAATCGCCAACTTCCCGGTTCACCAGGCTCACTCAGGCACCATCGCTCGGCTCCTGCGCTCCTCGACAGGGAGCCAGAATATCCAGCGTTGAATCGTAGCTGATATTGCGCACTTCGAGCGCACCAAGCATCGTGTGGTAGATGTTATCGTGACTGAAAGATTTCGCAGCCTGTGATTTGACGCAATCCAATACTGTCCCGCTCCGCACCATGTAGGATGATGACAGCCACATCAACATCGGCACCTTCTTTTGGGTATCCGGTGCGAATGCGTATGGCAGGCCGTGTAAATACAACCCCTGCTCACCGAGCGACTCACCATGATCGGAGACATAAAGCAACATGCTGTCGACGCGATCCGACGCGCGGCGCAGTATCTCGATCGTACGAGCAAGCACGTGATCGGTATAGACAATCGTATTGTCGTATGCGTTCACGATTCCCGCCGCCGTACAGCGTTGCAGCTGATTCGAATGACACGCTGGCTTGAATTGCTCGAACTCCGGCGGATAACGCTCCGCGTATGCTGGCCCATGACTGCCGATCTGATGCAGTACGATCACCGTATCTCGGGTCAGCATGTCGATGCGCGCAGGAAGATCCTCCAGCATCTTCTCGTCGTAACAGTACGAATCGCGACACAACTGGCTGTCCTTGTGTCCGACGTAGTCGATTTGGGTAATACGGACACATACACCTTTGCAGCCGGCGTTATTGTCGCGCCACTCGACATCCAACCCTGCTTCATGCAGCGCATCCAGCACGTTCGTATAGCGCCACGCCTCATCGACATCGAAGGCACGGCGCGACAGATGCGAGAACATGCAGGGCACGGAGATTGCCGTTGCCGTGCCGCACGACGTCGTATCAGGAAAGTAGATCAGCCCGGGCTGCGCAGATAGCTCGGGATTCGTCGGACGTGAATACCCGGCTAGCTGGAAGTTGGCAGCACGCGCCGTTTCCCCAACGACCATGACGAGTACGATCGGCCTTGCGTGTACGGGCGTGGTGCGCCGTGCTTGTCCGCTCACGTTGACCACGGAGCCTCCGCTACCTTTCGCGTGATCGAACCACACGCCGATCGCGCTGATAAGGGGCGCGGCAGGCATCAAAGTAAAGCGAATTGGTTTGTATTCGCGAAAAAATACTGCATAGCTGGCGGAGGCGGCAAACAGCGCGAGGGCGCACACGAGAAGGATTCCGGCGACGGCCACAGCCCGCATACGCAAACGCCTCGACCATTCGATTGATGGCAGCCGAACCGTCCACACGAGCAACGCCGGAACGACACCGAGCACAGCGACCCGGGCCATCAGACCCGAAGATATGAGCCCTCTGGATTCGACAGAATTCGTTTCGAAGACGTTGCGCAGCATATCTTTGTCCATGACGATTCCATACTTCATCGAAAAGTAGGAACTCAGGGCAGCGAGGATGAAAAGCGCGCTTGCGACGCCGACCATCAATCGGCGCGATGGAAGTAGCAGCAGCAACATGGCCTGTAGACACAAGACCAGCACGAGCAGGCTAACGAGGAAGCCTCCCGATGCGATATCTCCATGCCACATGGCATGCACGGTATCGATCCAGAAGCTGGTATTGTAGAACACGAGCCACAGCGCCGAGACGCAGAACGCGAATCGGACATCGGATCGACACGAGAACGTGACGGAGTATCGCGCCTTTAACGAAGTAGGCGTCCAGCTATCGAATCTGGAGTGGGACGAGTGCTTCTCAGAGCGGCTGATGTGCATGCCGCGTTTGACGATGATGCGCTGCAGATCAATCGCGGAGCCACGTACTTTCACCCCGATTCAGGGTTTGACTTACGGACTCCGGTGGTCTCTAGTGCATCTGGTGCTTGGCCGCACGGGGCAAGATTCAGCTTCCCGAAACCGCAGCCATGCGCGCGCGCACCAGCGCAACCATACGATTGGTGACGCGTTACAAGGCGCTCGATGGCGGCTGGAATGTGCCTGCAAAGATATCACGAACAGTGAGTCCGGCCCAAGACCACGTTGCCATCGCACTCGCCACACGCTCGACGCCTTGATTCCACAAAAAGAAGATCGCCATGCACCCTCGCGGATTCTTCATCATCGCCTTGTCCGTAGCCTTGACGGCCTCCGCCGCGGGACTAGGTGCACAGTCCGTAGAAGCCGCAAAGCCAACGGCTCTTCGCATCGTGATGGAAAAGCTTGGCCGTGACATGCAAGCTGTCGCTGGCGCGATTTCCAAGGAGGACTGGGCACTGGTCGCCGAGTTGGCACCCGAGATCGCCAACCACGCGGAGCCGCTCATGTCGGAAAAGGTTCGCATTCTCGCCTGGCTTGGAGCCGATGCCGGAACGTTCCGAGCTTTCGATGGACAGGCGCATGACGCTGCGACCTCGATGGGCGAGGCTGTAAAACGAAGCGATGGCCAAGCAGTCATCGCCGACTTCGCCAGAGTGCAGCAAAGCTGCCTGGCCTGCCATCAAGGCTTCCGCAAATCGTTCCAGGAGCACTTCTATATAAGGAGCACTGCTCGGCCCTCGAGCTGATTCAGTCCATGCAGCACCATATATCCTCGGAGCGGATAGCCGGCCTCGACCCGGACGGACTGACAATCGCACAAGTCGTCGAACGACGGTCCCGCTATGGCACGAACGATATCGTCACGGCCGCCCCGAGCGGATGGCGCGAGGTGATGCGGGAGACGGTCCGCGACCCGATGATCTGGTTCCTGATCGGTACGGCGCTGATCTTTCTGTGGCTCGGCGATCTGCTGGAAGCAACGATCCTTGCCGTTGCGTTGCTGCCGATCATCATCATGGACGGTTATCTGCACCGGCGCACGCAGGTGGCCACTGAAGGTCTATCGGACAGGCTGGCGCCGACAGCTCGCGTACTGAGGGATGGCGCTTGGATGAAGCTCCCGGCAAGGGAGATTGTCGTCGGTGATACCGTTCTGGTCGAGGAGTCACAGCCGTTTCCGGCCGACGGAATCGTGCTCGCGGGCGAGAACCTGCAAGCAGAGGAGTCGGCGCTGACCGGTGAGGCGCTCCCGGTGCGCAAGCGTCCGCTGCCACAAGATACGCTCGCGGGGCTGGAAAGCGGCGCCGACGAAATCGCTGTCGATCACGAGGCATGGGGCGCAGCCGGCACCCGCCTGCTCACCGGAGAGGCGCACCTGCGGGTGGTGTTCACCGGTGCGGAAACCTTGTATGGAGCAATCGCCCATTCGGCGCATGCAGGATCACACGAACGGACCCCGCTGCAGCAGGCTCTCGGCTCGCTGGTCGCCACGCTGGTCGTCGCGGCGGTCGTCATATGTCTGGCGCTTGCCGCGACACGCTACTACCAAGGACACGGCGTGGTCGATGCGCTGGTAAGCGCGGTGACATTGGCCGTGGCGGCGCTCCCCGAGGAATTTCCGGTGGTCTATGCATTCTTTCTGGGTGTGGGCGTTCACCGGCTCGCTCGACATCAGGCACTGGTACGTCGTGCTGTCGTGGTAGAGAACATCGGCCGTGTGAGCTGCATCTGCTCCGACAAGACCGGCACGCTCACAGAGGGCCGGCTGCGCTTGGAACATCTTCTACCGTCCAGTTCATTCACCAAGCATGAACTGCTGCTCGCTGCAGCCCGTGCTTCCCGACCGGCCAGTGTCGATCCCATGGACCGGGAAGTGCTCGCCCGTCTCGCGGACGTGAGCCTGGGCGCAGAACGCATAGCGACCTTCCCGTTCACTGAAGATCGCCGCCGAGAGGTCGGCATCGTGCGAGACGCGACCGGTGATCTACACGCTTTCATCAAAGGCGCTCCGGAAACCATTCTCGTGATGACGGATCTCTCGACCGGAGAACGCGAGGAATGGCAACGAACGACCCTCGAGTTCGCCTCGACCGGTCATAAAGTGATCGCGGTAGCGAGTCGCCCGCTGCCGCACTGGGCCGGCGGTGAACCGGACCGCGGGTACACTTTTCTCGGATTGCTCGTTTTCGAGGACCCCCTTCGACCGAGTGCTGCAGAAGCGGTACGCAAAGCAGTGGCGGCCGGAATCCGCGTCATCATGGTCACCGGAGACCATCCCGCCACCGCGCAGGCGATTGCCGCGAAAGCAGGTATCGGCGCTGCGCCACCGCGTGTAATCGAGGGAACGGACCTCGTCGAGCGCCTGCGCCGAAAGGATCCGGATTGCTTGCAGGATGTGGACGTCGTCGCTCGTAGCGCCCCCAGTCAGAAACTCGATCTCGTGCGCGCTCTGCAAGCATCCGGCGAGATCGTCGCCGTGACGGGCGACGGCGTGAACGACGTGCCCGCCCTGCAGGGCGCCGATATTGGCATCGCCATGGGCGAACGCGGCACACGCAGCGCACGCGAAGTCGCCTCCATCGTGCTGCTCGACGACAACTTTCGCACCATCATTCGCGCCATTGCCGAAGGGCGGCAATTGTTCGAAAATTTGAAATTCAGCTTCGCCTACCTGCTGATGGTGCACATCCCCTTGGTGCTCACCGCAGCATTCATCCCGTTTGCCGGATTCGCACTGGTGTATCTCCCGGTACACATCGTCTGGCTGGAGTTGATCATTCACCCCACCGCGCTGCTGGTTTTTCAGCAGTTGCCCTCATCGGACGAGCTGCACAACGTACACAACACTAAACGTCCGCGATTCTTCGACACCACCGAATGGGTGCTCATCGGCCTGGCAGGTTTGGTCGTCACTCTCGCGGTCACTTTAGGGTACGTCCGCAGCCTCGGAGCGATGCAGGACGTGGAGCACGCCCGTGGCATGGCCATGGTGACACTGGTCGTGGCCAGCGCAGCCATCACCGCAGGTTTGAGTGGACTGCGCACGCGCACGGCCACCATCAGCGTCGTGGCAGCCATCGCATCCGCCGCTGTACTGGTGCAGCATCCGGTACTCGCCGAGCTGGTGCACCTGAGTCCGCTGCATGCGGACGACTGGATGCTCGCGACCGTGGCCGGGCTGCTCCCAGGCGCGATCGCGGCGCTGCTGCCCCTGCGCCGCCGCTTGCGGAAATGATCAGGTGCTCGGATTGCCTGCCCGCAGGATCACGCCGCGCTCCTTTGCCCGTTTCTGCATGGCGCCGGCGACGGGTACGCCGCGATCGGGACGAATGGTGCGCGCTTCGCTGCCGTTCTCGCATTGGGCCGCTCACAGTCCAACACGCGGTAGGCTTCCCGCACTGAGTCAGCGCGCCTCTGAAATCGTAGCTGGAAGCATTCTCATTACTTCCGGATTTATGATTACGGCACATCGAGATCTGGAACGAAGAGCGCGGGAGACTCTGGTATTCCCTCTTCGATCATTCTAAACTTTTGGATGCGGCCCAAGCTTTTAACGGCGACCATCGCCGCCATCTACAAGAATCCCAGCAAAATCGTTCCGCACCTCAAAGAGCCCCAATGAGAAGCATTCACACCTCGTGGATCTGTGCTCTCGCCTTCACAAGCTGGATCGTGCCCACGATATCGCAGGCGATGCCGGCACTCGCGCGGCAATACAACGTAAGCTGCGTTGCCTGCCACGATGCGTTTCCACGGTTGAATGCGTTCGGGGAGTCGTTTGTAGCGAATAATTTTCGAATGCCGAATTGGCGACAGACCATGATGGATCTGGGCGACGAGCGGCTGGCGCTGCCCAAGTCCTTGCCGCTTGCCATTCGTGCGCAGGCCTTCGCGCAAGGCCGTGAGGGAAAAGATATCGATCCGGCGACCGGTCCGACCGGTAACGCCTCGAGCTTCGACTTTCAGGCTCCCTACCTCATCAAGCTGCTGTCGAGCGCGCCGCTCTCCGAACACATCACGTTCTACTTCTACGCAATCTTCGCGGAGAAGGGCGGTAACGGCGAAACGCTCATCGAAGATGCGTGGTTTCGCCACGACGACGTGCTCGGCTCAGGTGTGGGCGCACAGCTCGGACAGTTCCAAATATCGGACTTGATGTTTCCGCGCGAGGTTCGCCTCACCTTCCAGGACTTCTATGCCTATCGGGCTGCGGGCATCACCTACGACCGCGGCCTGATCCTCGATCGAGGCTTGGGTCCGCTCGAGATAGCCATCGGGGCCGTGAACGGCAATGGCATCACCCAGAACTTTGCCATCGATAGTCCAGGCTATCGCCGGCCCGACCAGATGTTCGACAACGACTCGCGCAAGAGCCTGTTTGGGCGTGTCGGTTTCACTGCGGGCGGAGTGAATGTCGGAATTTTCGGCCTCGCCGGACAACAGAAGAGTGCGGCGGGCTTCGCAGGTACCGTGACCGGCAACCGCGACACGGACAAGCGCATCCTCGGGCTCGATCTCTCCGGCAGTCTCACACCGAGAACTCACTGGTTCGCGCAAGGTATATGGAACGAGTGGCGCGACTTCCTCGATGCCGAGCCACAACGCGATTTCGACTGGTTCGGCGGCTTCGTCGGCGTGGACCATGTCCACAGCGACCGTTGGACCTTCTCTCTGCTCTACAACTATGCCGAGGCGGATGATTTCCGCGGCACCGGCACGGTATTCGAGGGTATCAAGATCAACTCGCTCTCGTTAGCCTCCTCGTATTACTTCATGCGCAATCTCAAGGGTGTCATCGAAGTGAACGCCGACCTGCTCAGCAAGGATCCCGCGGGCCCGCCGTACGTGGGTCACCAGACCCGGGAGCACTACCTGTTGATCGGATTCGATGCGGCCTATTGAGCGGACGGCGCGAAGGAACGGTACTTCCGTCCGTCCGGTATTCAAGCGCAAGAATCCTTGCTCCGAAGCGATTGATCTTTGCGGCATCACCCGTCTAACGCCAGTACCTGGATCTATGACGGTCGAGAATGCCCAATACTGTTGAAGTCGGCCACGCCCGAAGTGGGAAGGCTCTGATCCACAAGCTCCTGCTGACCATCATGCTGGCTGCCGCCTGCGCCGGACTGGCTCGCGCCGAAGACGCCAAGGACCCTCCTCCATGGCTCGATGCGGATCGCGGCAAAGTGGTCCTGCTGGACTTCTGGGCGTCCTGGTGCACCCCCTGTCGCCAGTCCTTCCCGTGGATGGCGGAGCTGCAGCATCGCTATGGCCCCGAAGGCCTGCTGATCGTTGCCGTCAATCTCGACCGCGAGCGCCCGCAAGCCGAGCGGTTCCTGGCGCAAACGCCGGCGGGCTTTCGCGTCGAGTACGACCCCGAAGGCGAGCTCGCCACCCAATTCGACGTCACCGGCATGCCCATGAGCTTTCTTATCGACCGCCACGGCAGAGTACGCGCGCGCCACACCGGCTTTCGCGAAGCGCAGCGTGCCGAGCGCGAGGCACAAATCCGAACGCTCCTCCAGGAGTAATCAATGCAAACGCCACTGAGCAGGCTCCCGCAGCTCGTTACATGCACGTTGCTCGTAGCCGCGCTCGCCGGCTGCACACTCGTCAAGCCCTGGGAACGAGACCTGCACGCCCGCCCGGACATGCAGCCGGACAGTCTAGACATCGCCATCGACGAGCACATCTATTTCAGCAAGGAAGCCTCGAGCGGCGGCCGCGGCTTCGGCGGCGGAGGTTGCGGATGCAACTGAAGAACAATGTACGATCGATCGGCAACGCCCTCGCCTCGGCCACGTGCGGACTTCTGGGCGCCCTGCCCGCCGGTAGAGTGCTCGCCGAGGAAGCTCCGAAGTGGCAGGTCGATTCGGCTCTGCTCTACTACTCGGAAGACGATGATCGGGTGCGCGACATCAGCTTGAAGGCAGCGATTCGGCGCGCGTTCGACGAAGACCGCTCGCTCGACATTGGCCTGTCCGTGGACACGCTCACCGGCGCTTCGCCATCCGGTGCGGTACCGACGGATGCCGTACAGACCTTCACGCGACCCTCCGGTAACGGCAGCTATCAGATCGCGCCCGGAGAACTGCCGCTCGACGATACTTTCAAGGACACGCGCGTCGCGCTGTCGGCGACCTGGTCGCAGCCCTTGGGTGAACGCTCCCGCATCGCGCTCGGCGTGAACGGCTCAAACGAGTACGACTACCTGCACCTCGGCGCGGACGTGCGCTTGGAACGCGACTTCAATCAGCGCAACACGACGCTGTTCATCGGCGCGGCCTACGGCAACGAGAGCATCGATCCGGTCGGCGGTACGCCCGTACCGTTCGCTCCCATGCGCGGCACCGACGACCCGGCGAGTAAGCGCGGCACGGATTCAAAGACCGTCGTAGACGGTTTGATCGGCCTTACACAGATTCTGAGCCGCCGCGCATTGCTTTCGTTGAGCTACTCGTACAGCCTGTCCGACGGTTATCTCACCGATCCGTACAAGGTGCTGTCCGTTCTCGACCCCGGCACCGGGCGCACAATCGCAGGTCCGTCAGGCAGCGACCTAGGCCTGTACCTGTACGAGAGACGGCCGGACTCGCGCACCAAGCAGAGCCTGTATACGGAGTGGCGTTACGCTCTGGATCGCGACTCGGCACGCGTAGGCTATCGCCTCATGGACGACGACTGGGGTGTGACTTCCAGTACGCTCGAAGCCGCCTACCGCTGGAACCGGTCGCCTTATGACTACCTCGAACCACGGGTTCGCTACTACACGCAATCCGCGGCGGATTTCTACCGGACATATCTGCTTGACAGCCAGCCCCTGCCACAATACGCATCCGCGGACTACCGCTTGGCGGATCTTGACGCGCTCACCGTCGGACTCAAGTACGGGCGCAGGGCGGCCTTCGGCGAGTACTCGTTACGGCTCGAGTACTATCGCCAGACTGCGGACGCGCACGAGCCAGGCTTCGGCGTCCTTACCGGCTACGAACTGGTGCCACCGCTGACCGCTATCATGGTGCAGTTCGGCTACAAGTTCGGTTTCTGACGACTCGACGCCGCGAAATCATGACGTCCGTGCCCGCTTCACCACAGCTCGAGTTGCAGCGCGAGCGTGGCTTCTGGCGTGCTTCGTTCTACGCCATGGCAAACCCCTGCGAGGTTCTGTGCGAGACCGCCGACGAAGCGATTGTGCGCCGCATTGGTGCACTCGTCATGCAGGAAGCTGCGCGCATCGAGCGCAAGTTCAGCCGCTATCGTTCCGATAGCGTCGTTCATACGATCAACACGGGGAGTGGCCGACCGCTGGTGGTCGATGACGAAACCGCAGATCTCATCGATTTCGGCGCCGCATTGTGGCAGCTGAGCGAGGGCGCGTTCGATCTCACCTCGGGCGTGCTGCGGCGCGCCTGGCGGTTCGATTCCGGCGAAGCGCTGCCGTCCGCGAGCAGTGTTGCAGCGTTACGCAAGTACATCGGATGGCAGCACGTAAGCTGGCTGCGGCCGGAATTGATCCTGCCGAAAGGCATGGAGATCGACGTCGGCGGCATCGGGAAAGAATACGCCGTCGATCGCGCCGTAGCTCTCACCCAGACCGCCACCGACGATCCGGTGCTGGTTAACTTCGGCGGCGACCTGCGTGCCGCTGGTGCGCAGCCCCACGAAGGCGCTTGGCAAGTCGGCATAGAGTCTGCCGCAGCGCCCGAGCGTGCCGGTCAAGTGATCCGGCTGGGCGCAGGCGCCCTGGCCACGAGCGGCGCCACGCGTCATTTCATCGAGGTGAATGGAAAACGGTACGGCCACATCATCGATGCTCGCACCGGATGGCCGACGACCGATGCGCCGCGTTCGGTCACAGTCGCCGCGGACACCTGCAGCCAAGCAGGCGTTTTCACCACGCTCGCCATGCTGCGGGGCGCGAATGCCGAGGAATTCCTGAAAATGGAAGGCGTGCAGTTCTGGTGTCTTCGATAGGCTCGGGTCGGGGTTGCGCATATACTCAATCCTTCACGCGCTTGCGTCCGGTAACCATTGCGCGCACCAGATTTTCACGATGACGCAAGCTGCTGAATATGACGCCGACGATATGGAGACCGACCAGGAAAAGCGTGCCGTTGGCAAATCCTTCATGCACCTCTTCCAGCGCTTCGCTGCCCCAAAAGGCATCGCTGGTAAGCAACCAGCCGGTCGTGCCCGTGCCGATCAACATCAGCAGCAGCGCCACGATCATCACGGCACCTGCCGGGTTGTGACCGAGGTGGCGCGCCTCACGACGCGCCACCAGGTCTTTCAGGTAACTGATCATCTTGCGCGGCGTCGGCACGAAACTGGAAAATCGCGCGTACTGCGTACCCACCAGTCCCCATGCCAGACGAAATGCAACCAGCCCGAGCGCGGTGTAGCCAAGAGCTTGATGCCACCAGTCGCCATCGTCGCCGAGAGCATAGGCACCGAAGAAAACCAGCACCAGTGACCAGTGAAAGATCCGCACCAGCGGGTCCCACACCCGTACCGTTTCGGCACTGCTCGCGCTTACGGTCGAGACGGGCTTCATTTCTTGCCTGCCCGGCCAACGACGCTGGCATCAACCGGATTGACGAAGAGTTCGACTTTCTTGCCATTCTTGTCCTTGGCGTACACCTCATAACAGCTTCCGCCCGTCTTGACCTTTCCCACGCTATACCCTTGGGTTTCAAACTTGGCCTTGACGTCGGCGGGGCTCATCCACTTGGATTGCGGTTGGTTGGTGCATTCACCGTCATAGGTGGAAGCAAAAGCGCCGAACGACAAGGCAAGAAGTGTCAGCGCAGTCGTGAGCTTGGCGGATCGTATATTCATGATATTTCCTTTCAGCAAGGTGAGGTTGACTTGGCGGGATGCCGGTATGCCGCTTGGCATGAGTGCAAATTGCGGTTAGGCGCTGAAGCGAACCTTAAGAAGGAGAAGCCAATTTTGCCGCCGCTTTCAGATCGCCTTAAGGTTGAATGCCGATACGGAGGATTCGCGCGAGACAGGCGGTTGGAGAGACGATGCGCTTATTGCTGGTAGAGGATGACCCGATCCTCGGAAACGGCATTGAAGCCGGTTTGAAGCAGGCTGGCTTTACCGTGGACTGGGCTCGGGATGGCCGCAGCGCTCAACTTGCACTGGGAACGACCGCCTATGAACTGGTGGTGCTGGATCTGGGCCTTCCACGTGTGACCGGTCTGGATCTGCTGCGACAATTGCGTGCGCGTGGCAATGATTTGCCCGTGCTGGTACTCACTGCCCGTGATACCGTACGCGACCGCGTCACCGGCTTGGAAGCGGGCGCTGACGATTACCTGATCAAACCGTTTGATCTGACCGAGCTGGTGGCGCGCATCCGAGCGCTGCTCCGGCGCGCTCACGGCCGAAGCATAGATGCCATTCACTATCGAGATCTGGTATTGGTGCCCGACAGCCTGACAGTGACACGTGGTGAGAGAACCATCTCGCTCTCAAAGCGAGAGTGCGCGATTCTGGTCGACCTGCTGGAACATCGCGGCACGGCACTATCGCGCGCACGACTGGAAGAAAGTCTGTACGGCTGGAACGAAGAAGTCGAGAGCAACGCAGTCGAAGTGCATATCCACAACCTGCGTAAAAAGCTCGGAAGCGATCTGATCAAGACTATCCGCGGCGTCGGCTACCTGATCTCCAGGGAAGCGCCATGAAGCGCTACTCCATCCGTCGTCGCCTGCTCTGGCTGCTACTCGGCAGCCTCGTTGTGGTCTGGAGCGCGATGCTAGGCGTCGGCTACCACAAGGCGCACAAAGAAATTCATGAGCTTGCCGACGTCCGCCTGCAACAGGGAGCACACACGCTATTGACGCTCGATCTCAAGCGTTTGGCGCGGCTCGCAAAGACAAGTGAAGCGAACAAAGCGGAACACGGCGAAGACGATGAACACGGGGACGAAGCGCCGCCGCTGGCATTTCAGGTTTGGAGCGACGACGGCAAACTGCTCCTGGCCAGCGCTGGAGCCCCCGATGCGCCCTATCGGCCGGGAAAGGGTTATGCCACCCGAATCATCGACCGTCGAGATTGGCGCAGTTACAGCGTGCATGATCGCAAACGTGACTATCAGGTGACGGTGCTGGAGCCGCTCTTCATACGCGAGCATCCTATTGCCGAGCTGGCCGGTCGCATGGGCCAGATGCTGGCTCTGGCTCTGCCATTGCTGGCGCTGCTGACCTGGCTCAGCATCCGCCATGGTCTGCGGCCACTGATGCGGCTGTCGGATGCGATCGGCGCGCGTGATGCCATCAACCTGGAGGCGATTCAATTGCAACAGGTACCGGATGAAGTACGCCCGCTGATCACCGCGCTGAACGGACTGCTGCAACGGCTGGCGCACTCGCTCGACAAGGAACGCGCGTTCACGGCCGATGCCGCGCACGAATTGCGCACGCCTTTGGCGGCCATCAAGGTGCAGGCGGAAGTAGCGTTGGCGGCACAGGATGAGGCGATCCGCCGACGAGCCATCGAACAAGTGATTGCCGGCGTCAACCGCACCACGCACCTGGCACAACAACTTTTGCTGCTGGCACGACTCGAGCACGTCGAGCACGATACACGCCAAGCAGTCGATCTTGGCCAAGTGGCTGCCGACTGCATGGCGCAATGCGCAGACGAGGCTGGCCGGAAGGAAATCGAGTGCGAACTAGAGGCCGAGACGGACTGTGTCCTGCAAGGCGATCCGGCGATGCTTGCAGTACTGATCGACAACCTGCTCGACAACGCCATCAAGTACGGCCGCAGGGGCGGCCGCATCGTCGTCAGCGTGAGACGTGGTGCCGGTGCGCTACTGCTGGCCGTGGAAGATGATGGTAATGGCGTTTCAGAGACCGACCGCGCTCGCCTGCGGGACCGATTTTTTCGTATCGAAGGACAGGCCGTCCCGGGAAGCGGCTTGGGATTGTCCATCGTGGAGAAAATCGCCGCTGCGCATGGCGGCACCGTTGACATCGGTGTCGGCCTCGGCGGGCGCGGACTGGGTGTGAGCGTGAACTTTCCCAATCGATGAATCATTTCAAGGATGCCCTATGCGAAACGTAAAGCGTGCCTTTTGGGGGGCGTTTCTTCTCCTGGTCGTCTTGTGGCTCATGGCCGAGCCCACGGTCTTTCGATCTTCCACCTTCTTCGGTTTGCGCGCAACCATGGTGCAATTGACCGGCGTTGTCGCCATGGGCTGCATGGGTTTGGCGATGATACTGGCGCTGCGGCCACTGTGGCCCCAAGTCTGGATGGGCGGCCTCGACAAGATGTACCGGTTACACAAATGGCTCGGCATCTCAGTCCTGGTCGTGGCCACCATTCACTGGATGTGGGCGAAATGGCCGAAATGGGCGGTAGGCTGGGGCTGGCTCGAACGTCCGGCACGCGGTGCCAAAGCTCAGATCGACAATCCGGTCGCGGCCTGGCTGTCGAACCAACGCGGCTTGGCAGAAGGCGTGGGTGAATGGGCCTTCTACGCCGCCGCAGCACTGATTGCCTTGGCGCTGATTCATAAATTCCCGTACCGGCTGTTCTACAAGACGCATCGTCTCCTGGCCGTTGCTTATCTGGTGCTGGTCTTCCACGCCATCGTACTGATGAATTTCAGCTACTGGGCGTCACCTGTGGGCTGGCTGACAGCGGTACTGCTCGCCGCCGGAACCTGGGCAGCGCTCGTAGTACTGGCTCGCCGGATTGGCGCGAGCCGGAAAGTCCCGGGAACAATCACGTCCATGCGCTATTTCGCCGACGTGAGGGCTGTTGAAATCGAGACCGACGTGCAGGGTTGGCCGGGTCACAAACCTGGCCAGTTCGCCTTTGTCACATCACACGCCTCGGAAGGTGCACACCCCTACACCATCGCTTCCAGTTGGCACCCGCAGAACCCCAGGATCACCTTCATAGTCAAGGAACTGGGAGACTACACCCGCTGCCTGCGGGAAAATCTACATGCTGGGCATACGGTGAGAATCGAGGGGCCATATGGCTGCTTCACCTTCGACGACGGCCGGGCGCACCAGATTTGGATCGGCGGCGGCATCGGTATCACGCCCTTCATCGCACGTATGAAGCACATGGCGCTCGAACAGAAGGAGCGGGACTGGCCGGAAAACCAACGGATCGATCTCTTCCACAGCACCGCGGAAGTCGATCAGGAGGCGCTCGACAAGTTGACGGCTGATGCCGAGTCGGCGAACGTAACACTGCATATTCTGATTGACACGCGTGATGGCTTCCTGACGGGTGAACGCCTCCGGACTGCCGTGCCTGAATGGCGCAAAACGAGCATCTGGTTCTGCGGGCCAGCCGCCTTTGGCGAGGCGCTGAAGCGCGACCTGGCCGCTCACGGATATCCTGTAGAACAGCATTTCCATCAGGAGCTTTTCGCAATGCGGTAGGCGGACAAACCCCCGAGTTGGGGCACGGGACTTTCACTGAGGCGAAGCAATGAACCACGGCAGCGACGATCGGGTTTGGCGAGAGATCCTCGAGTTCTGGTTTCCGGAAGGGCGCTCGCTCCAGATCGATACCGCCGTCCACAAAAACCATTGGTACTGGCGGATGCGCGGCGGTGCGGACAGCGAAATTACAACCCGCTTCTCCAAACTCACTGCAGAAGCAGCCGCGGGCCATCTCGATCATTGGGCGTCCGATCCGGACGGTAGACTCGCACTCATCATCGTGCTCGACCAGTTCTCACGATCGGTCTGGCGAAACAGCGCCCGTGCCTTCGCGCAGGATCCCGCTGCGCTGGCTCTGGCACTGGAAGGGCTATCGAATGGTCACTATCTTGCGCTGCCCACGCCCTGGTTCAGGATCGTCCATGGTCTGCCGCTCGGCCACTGCGAGGGAGCAGATCACCTCGACCGTCTTGATCTGCTTATCGAGCTTCGCAAGGAAATAGCAGTGCAAGCACCGGGACACCTGCAGCCGATATATCAATCCCTGGTGAAACAGGCTCATGATGTACGAACGGTCATAGCCGCCTTTGGACGACATCCTCACCGCAATCAGCTGCTCGGTCGCCCATCGACTGCCGCAGAAGAAACCTACGTGGCGCAAAGGCAATTTCCTCACCTGCGAGTATTCGAAGGGTAATCGCCTGCAGGGCAACATTGGACCACCGAGGTAGGACATGGCTCGTAATGCCCGGCATCAGGCGCCGATCCGCGTCCTGGTCGTGGACGATCACCCCGGACTGGTGAGCAACCTGTTCGCCTATCTGGAGCGCAGAAACTTCATTCTCGACGCGGCCAGAGATGGTGAGTCGGCCGCGGAACTCGGCGCCCACGGACACTACGACGTGCTCGTGCTCGACTGGATGCTGCCGAGGCTCGATGGATTGCAGGTGCTGCAGCGCTTGCGTGCCGCCGATGTGGATACGCCCATACTCATGCTCACTGCCAAGAGCGACCTTCCCGACAAGCTTTCCGGGTTTGCCGCCGGCGCTGACGACTACCTGACCAAGCCGTTTTCGCTCGCGGAGCTCGAAGCCAGAATCCTGGCCTTGCATGCGAGACGGGTGGGACGTGAGAAAGTCCTGCAAGTGGGCGCGCTGCGCTACGATCTGGCATCTCAACAGGTCACTCGCGATGGCCGGCTCATTCAGCTTCATAGCGGGCCGCGGAAGCTGCTTCAATTGCTGATGAAAGAGAGTCCGAGTCTCGTCACCAAGGACCGCTTGGAAAGCGTGCTTTGGGGCGACGACCGGCCCGACAAGGATCTGTTGCGAACACACATCTACGAACTACGCAGGCGCTTGGATGCCGACCATCAGGCAAAGTTCTTGCAGACCATCCCGAGGATCGGCTATCGGATTGTCGATCCGGAATTCAATTCATGAAGCCTCGCCCACGCTTGAGAAAACTGATCGTCGTCAGCCTGGCCTGCTACACGATCGTACTGTCGTTGGCCGTATCTTTACACGGCCACCTGGTCAACGAGTACGTAGAGAGCCTGATATGGAAGTCGATGCTGGAAAACGAGATGGCCTATATCAAGCGGAAGATTGCCCAAGACCCGGAATACGGCTGGGCGGATCTCGATGCCCTTCACTGGTACGGCGAGCGCGGCAACCGGCCTATACCGTCGCAGTTCCAGGCACTGCCGGATGGCATGCACGATGAAGTGGTCGCGGATGGAAAGCTGTTCGCCATTCTCGTAGAGACCGGTGCTGAGGGGCGTAGAATTCTGGCACTCGATATCACGGATATGGAGCACAGGGAACTTGCAGTCGCAGCCGTGATTGCCGCCTCGATCATCCTGGTGATCGTCGTTCTGACCGTACTATCCTTCTACAGCGTGGACAGACTGCTGCGCCCGCTGACACGGATGGCTGACGAAATATCGAAACTTCCTCCCGACGGTGGCCAGAGGATCGCGACCGCTGACAAGGACGCTCATGAGACCTATACGATTGCCGCCGCCGTCAATGGGTTCACCGATCGAATCCGCGACTATATCGAGCGCGAACGCAAGTTCATCAACGTGGCCAGTCACGAATTACGCACGCCCATCGCAGTGATGTCGGGCGTGACCGAAGTCGTGCTGGATCATCCCGATGCCACACCGGCCATCAAGCAGCACCTGCTGCGTTCCAAGCATATCATTGGCCAGATGGAAGATCTGGTGGCGGTGCTTCTGACCCTTGCACGTGCTCCGGATACGCTGGCTGCCCATTCCGATAACGTGGACGTTCGGGACGAACTACCCGCCATCGTGGCCGACCATGAGCACCTTTGCCAAGGGAAAGACTTGTCGATCACCGTGGAACTGGAGTGGCCCATGCCGGTGGTCGCACCGCTTCACATCGTTCGCGTTGCGATCAGTAATCTCGTGCGTAATGCGATCGAGAATTGCGATCGCGGTGTCATTCGAATCTATTCCGATCGCCCTGGTGCGATCGTCATCGACGATCCTGGACACGGAATGACGCCCATGGAAATCAGCAGAATCTATACTCGCATGGCCAAATCCGGCCAGAGCACATCAGGAGGGATTGGTATCGACCTGATCATGCGTATCTGTAGCCACTTCGGATGGAAACTCGATTTCGAATCGGCCGTCGGGCGGGGGACCAAGGCCACTCTCATCTTCCATTGAATCTATGATGGAGCCACATAAGACCGCACTCGTTTTCCTCCTGCCATGACCCTGCCTTTCAGCATTCCATTTGCCGGTGCAGCCGTCGAGTTTTCCGCATCAAGAGGCCGCGACGATTCCTCGGCTGCACGTTGTCGGCGACCGTGGCAAATGTCCAGGTACAAGCTATACGCAGCCGTAAACGCCGGCAGCAGATTTTGCAACGCACCCACGGCATCCTGCTTGGATGAGAACAGAAAATAACTCAGCGCCATCAGGCTGCCGCCCAAACTCATATACCAGAACAGACGTGGAATCATTGGCTGTTGCGCTCGACGCGAAGCGACGAACTGAATCAGCCAACGCCCACCGAACAGCATCGCACCGGTCAGTCCGATCAGCTTCCACGGCGTCATGTGCAAGCCGGTCCAACCCAGCCACATGATCTCCTGGTCCAGCGCGCTCATAGCTTACGCCCCGAGCCGATTTCGCTCACAATGGGCACATGGCTGCGCTGGATCAGCCAGGATACGCCCAGCAGATCGCGGACGCCGACCAATGCACGACCCAGATTGGTGTACTTGGATTGCCCTGTACGGCGCGGTCGGTGGGACACCGGTACGCTCATCGTCTTCCAGCCGGCGCGCTGCATCAGCGCAGGCAGGTAGCGGTGCATATGATCGAAGTACGGCAAATCCAGGAAGGCGGCGCGATTGAACAGCTTGATACCGCAGCCGGTGTCCGGCGTGTCGTCATGAAGCAGGCGCCGGCGAATGTGATTAGCCCAGTGTGAAGCCCAGCGCTTGCCGGCAGCGTCCTGACGATCGACTCGCCAGCCCGTGACCAGACGGACCAATGGATCGGCATTCGCGCGCGCCCGAATCAAATCGTGAATGTCAGCCGGATCGTTCTGGCCGTCGCCGTCGAGCGTGACGACCCATGGGGACAGCGCATACTTCACTCCGGTACGAATAGCGGCACTTTGCCCGCAGCGGCACTGATGCACGAGCATGCGCAACTCGGGCACCTCGGCTGCCAGCGCGATCAGCACGTCGCGAGTATCATCCTCGGATCGATCATCCACGCAGATAATGTCGAAAGCGACTTGTCCGCGCAGATGCTGGATAATTTCGCGAACTAAGGGTGCGATGTTGCCGCTTTCATTGAAAACCGGAATGACGATGGATAGGGAGGTCATGGCACATCTCACGACGTAGCCCAGTATGCGACACCGCAGGTCGGAGAAATGTCGTGGCCTGGCCGGCTGGCGCACGGCGCATTTGGCCAACGCGCGGCCCATCGCATGGTCTTCAGTCTTCGCTGCTATTCACAGGCTCGTCGGCGGACACTTCGCAGCCTGGGATCCAGGCATCGCCTCGCGCAAGCGCCCACGCCCGCCGGTTGGACCGGCCTATGTCGATCACCTGCCGGGGATCCAGACACGGTCCGATGGCCTCTTTTCGCAAGAATAGCCAGCGACGAGTTGGATCTTCGAGCACCCATTCGTGCGCGCGCTGCCACTGAGCCGCACGTGGCTGCGTGAAGCCGAAATCCATCGCGCGCCGATCGGCTTGGAGCAGGTGCTGCTCGCGCCACCCCAACATAGCCAGGCCGGCATCGGGGCCGATGCGTTCACCGACACGCCGCATCAACGCTTGAGCGGAGCTGTCTGGGCTCAGGAGCGGCATGACACCCACGCCGTAAGTGGCCCACAACGCCGCAGTGACGATCACCAGCGCTATTTCCGGCTGTCGCTGCCTTCCCCACCCTGTCGCTATGATCGCTACAGAGGCGGCTCCTCCAAAGGCCAGCAACCACCACGACAGCGGCATCAACGTGGCGAGGTCCATGCCGCGGTCTTCGACCATCCACCGCAAACGCTCCGGCGACGCCAGCAGCAACCAGAGGCCCGCGCCGATGGTCACGATTACCAGTATGCCTAGGTATCCCCAGAGCAAGGCACGCACGGCGGTACGCCGCAGCAGTGCCGGCACCAGCGGCGCCGCTGCAACGCATAACGCCGGTAGCATGGGAAAGATGTACACATCGCGCTTTCCAGGGCTGACGGTGAAGAATGCCAGGACCAATAATGCCCATGTCAGCAACAGTACGTAGCGTGCATCCTTGCGGCGGATACGACGCCACCATGCCGGTAGTAGCCAGGGCGCCAACAACGTGCCGGGCAGCCACAACGTCAGCATCGCTTGAAGGTAGTACCACGCCGGCTTTACATGATGCCAGGCGTCTGCGTAGCGCGTGCCGGTTTGCCTGAACAGTATTTCACGTGCGTAGGCGTACGTTGCCGGATCGGTAGAGGACAGCGCGGCGGACAGCATCGGCACCAGCCAGACACTTGCGCCCAACAGGAAAGCAGTTGCACCGGCTAGTGCATGCCAACGCTGCGGTTGCACGGTCTGCCGAAACGCCGCGCGAACCCACAGCCACGGGAAAAAAACCAGCAGCGGCAGGAAGCCGACTCCCTTGGTCACCGTACCCAGGCCTGCAGAAAATGTACCCAGCGCCAGCAGCCACGGATTCGGCTTCTCGAGCAAATAGCGAAGCAGCGCCCACAATGACAGCGTGGTCATGCCCACCAGCACCATGTCGATCTGGGCACGCTTGGCTTGCAGCCCGAATTGCAGGCAGACGAATAGCCCGAACATAGCGTAAGGAGTGGCCCGGTATCCCCATAGCCGGCGGGCCAGATCGCCCGTCAACCACAGCGTAAGCAGCGCCGCCAGGAGCGACGGCAGCAAGAAGGCCACTTGCCAGTCACGTACCAGCAAATAGCTGGCCGCTTGCATCCACATGAACATCGGCGGCTTCTCGGCATACAGTTCGGTGCCGCGGTGCGGAAATAACCACTGACCCGACTCCACCATCGCTTGCGCGGCGAGCACGAAGCGTGGCTCGTCAGCTGGCATGGGTTCACGCATTCCCAGGCCTGCCAACAGCGCAAGTGCTATCAAGACCCGCAGTAGCGGCACGGGGCGAAGAACGCGCGGGAGGCGGGAGTGTATTGAACTCATCAGATTACGGGCAGGACGACGCCATGCAGGAGGGTGGGCCATCGCATGTATGAAAACCGTCGCAGTCCGACAATTTTCTGACGTAAGACCTGCAATGCTTCAAGCCTGCGTCATTACTGTCCAGAGAACCTCGTCGATGCGGCTGCTGGTCATCGAAGATAACCGGAGTCTGGTGGCCAATCTCTTTGAGTACTTCGAGATGCGTGGTCACATCCTCGATGCCGCGCCTGACGGCGCCACCGGCCTGCATCTGGCGACCACCCAAATCTACGATGCGATCGTCCTGGACTGGATGTTGCCGAGGATGGCCGGTCCCGATGTGCTACGCCGCTTGCGCGAGGATCACGCCTCGGTCGTGCCGGTCATCATGCTGACCGCACGCGATGAATTGCCGGACAAAATTGCCGGCTTCCGTGCCGGTGCCGACGACTACCTGACCAAGCCCTTCGCGCTACCCGAGTTGGAAGTACGGCTGAGCGCGCTGATGGCGCGCGCTCAGGGGCGCCAGCGCCGCAGCGTGCTGGAAGTCCATGATCTGCGTCTGGATTTAGCCACGCTGGAAATCACTCGAGCCGGACAGGTGCTGCATTTGTACCCGGCGTGCCGGAAATTGCTGGAGACGCTGATGCAGGCCAGTCCTGCGGTCGTCATGCGCCAGCAGTTGGAACACGCATTGTGGGGCGACGACCCGCCGGACGGGGACCTTCTCCGCTCTCATATCTACGAACTACGCCGCCGCGTGGACGGCCCATTCCCGGTCAAGCTCATTCAAACCTTACCGCGTACCGGCTACCGTTTGGCCGCACCTTACGAATCCCCCGCTCGTGACGACGCGTCGTAGCCTGCACGCACAGGTCATGTCGTGGCTATTCGGCTATGCCGTAGCGCTCACCGGGGCAGTGACGCTGCATGGCTTCCTCGTCAACGAGTTCGCCGAGAATTTGGTGTGGGAATCGCTGTTGCAGCGCGAGTTGGAAAACCACTTGCAGCGTACGGCGGAAGACCCAAGCTATCAATGGCGCCACACCGACAGCCTGCAGCTCTACGGCACACCAGGGCACGTGACGCCACCCGCCCTGTCCGCACTGCCCGAGGGTGTGCATGACGATTTCTGGTTGGACGGCCGCGAAACGGTGGTGCTGGTTCAGCGTGTGGACGGCGTAAACTACGCCATCGTCCTGGACATCGCCGATCTGGAAGCACAGGAGGCCACACTGACCTTGTTTGTGGCTGGCTTGGCATTGACCCTGGTGGTGGTGATGGGGCTGATGGTCGCATGGGGACTGCGGCGATCATTGCGGCCCCTGCTGAGCCTGGCGGATGATATTGGCGCCCTGGCGCCAGATCGCGCGGGCCAGCACGTTACGGTGGACCGGAAGGCCAGTTCCGAGCTGCATATCATCGCCAACTCGTTGAACGATTACCTGCACCGGCAGGACGAGTTTGTCGAACGCGAGCGCGCTTTCAATAACACCGCCAGCCACGAGTTGCGCACACCCATAGCGGTGATCGGGGGTGCCGCCGAACTGGCCCTGGACCAGCCCGGCCTGCTACCAGCCGTGCGCCACCAGATACAGCGAATCCGTCGCACCGCGCGCGACGTGGAGCACTTGATCACATTGTTGCTGACGCTGGCCAAGGATCCCGCGCGTTTGATGCGCACCGACGATGTCGTGCTGTTACATGAGCTTCTACCGGAAATCATCGACGACCATCGTCATCTGTTGCGGGGCAAGGCGCTGTCGATCGTGGTAGACGAACTGGCACCGTCCAGCGTGTCGGCTCCGCCGCATCTGGTGCAGGCCGCCATCGGCAACCTGCTGCGTAATGCCATCGAGAACAGCGACCAGGGAGAAATTCACATTCGCCTGGAAACGGACGCTACGGTCGTCATCCAGGATCCTGGACACGGCATGACGCCCGAGGAGATCAGCCGCATCTATACGCAAATAGCGCGCGGCGGCGGCCGGGAGGGGGGCGGCATCGGCCTGGAGCTGTTGGGCCGGCTGTGCGAACACCTGGGTTGGACGCTATCCATCATGTCCACACCAGGACGCGGCACGCTGAGTCAGCTGCGGTTGTTGGATCGGAGAAACGCGGCCAGTTCAAATAGGGCATGAAAACATCCCCGCACCGATGCTATCAGCCACGTTCTTAGCGGTAGGCGTGCCAACGCCGTGTGTGTCTCCGCGCGTATGTCCAGCGGTCCCACCGCCAACCACACCGCCTCGATCCGGATCATCTCAACAACTCGTGCAGCCAGACGCTACACGCCGCGGCACCTTTAGCCGGCCAACTCATCTTGATCGCAAGCTACCGCGCTGCACCTTGATCCGGATCTCACCGCGAGCACTTCAACCTCAGCCACGGACTTCGAGCCTTCCGCCTCGACCACCCCCTTGCGCAGCATGTTCGCACCAGACTGTTGGCCAGGGCGATCACTGCAATCGACACCCCTGCCCCCGGCAAGCCTCGATCACCGAGGTCTTGAATGCTGGAGTGTATCGTCTGCGCCGCTGTCGCTACGCTCGAAGCGTCCATGTGTCCGCCTTAATCTACGCGGACACGAGTATCCTTCCGGCTACCCCTTCAGGAAAGATAACTTCCCCGGACGGTTACGATCCAGGAGCAAGCAGTAGAAGTTCAGAGTCTCATACTCAGACGGTAGCGGCGATCGATTCGCCAGATCGCCCGGCAGAACGGGCTATCACGCAACACCGTTCGGCGGTATCTGCGCGAGCAGCCCGAGGTCAGGTACGGATAGCGCCAGTCACGGCGCTGCACATCCGGCTAGGTGCACCCAATATCAGGTTGCCCAGCGTCTGCAGGCAGCCCCGGCGCTCACCGCTCAAATAAGATCTACACACGCAAACGCAATCAGTTCAAGTTCCTCCGCAGAGGCATCCAGAAGATTACAGACAGCCTCGAACGCCGGGATCATGTATTCGAGATCGTCGACCTCCCATTTCGTGACTATTGCGTACCGGCAGCACTGGACTATGGAAACCGCTTTGAAGATCCGCTCGCGTTCAGCCTCCACTCGCTCGGCAAGCGGTGGAGCGGCATCGAGTCCGGTAATTGGTGGTGCGCTCTTGCGCGTCTTGGCATTCCCTTTCGATCCTGGCGCGGGGGTACGGGATTCTCTCGGCAGGCGTGTGCGCTTGATTGCGCCCTTGGTGGAAGGGCCGGACTTCTTCGAGGTAGACTTCTCTGAAACCATGACTTCCTCCGGGATGGTATGTGTCCTCAGGTAAGGCAGCACCGCACCAGAAACTAGCGAGGATTTGATGAACGAGCGCCCGTTCTTCGATTTCTCACGAAGCTGCCGAGAGCCACATCAATGGCGAAATAGCCGGAGATAGGAGCGACGACGAGGAAGATGCCCAACGTCCGCCCGCTTCCATCGTCCGGTTCTGATGTAATGAGCGAATGCCCTGCAGGCGAGTTGCCGGCTTCGGCAGACCGTTGCGTATAGGCAGTCGTCACAAGGTGGAGAGGATGACGAGGGCCAAGCGGCATCACCACCTGCAGGCCCAGCAACAGCCCCGCCTGGACGATATCAACAAGCTCGTGGAGCATTGACGGGGTTTGTTCGGTCCGGCAGCAGCTCCGATCTTCGTCGAGGTATTTCAAGCTTCGTGAAGAAAGGCATGGGAGGGTCGTCGAGGGCCGGGAGCCGCATGCGGACGAGCGCAATTGCGGCCTCGTCATTGGGTGGATTCCTGGCTACAGCCCGTGATGGCAACGATCCCGCCATTAACGCATGGGTCGACTCGATAAGGCAGCGTGGACTTTCGGCGAAGGATACCGCGCTCGAAGTTGTGCAGAGATTAGTTCCAGTTGGGGGCAGCGTCGATGAGGAGTCTGCCAGGAATGCCATGGATCACGCCATTGCCCATCTCTACGAAATGGAGCCAAACGCAGACATCTTCAATTTAACGGACGACCAGATAGCCAGCTTGATGGCGTATACCGTGGCATTTGATGTTTACAACCGCGTCCAGCTTGAACTTGGTCGAGTCTTCGAGAAACTTCAATACGCACCACAGGTTGTTCAGAGTCGCTTGGGACAGGTGCTCGACTACATCATGGTTGTAGTCAATCGATCGATGGAGAAGGCCCGCGCTGGTGGCGTGGAGCGAGCCATGCGAGAAATCGCGAATGCAGCGCTGCAAGATGCGCTAACGGTATTTGCCGAATCATGAACATTATCTGTTCGAGCGTCGATGCACTACCGGCTTCCCTGCCTTCGGGAGCGCGCGCATTCACCTTCTTGGAGTCATCATCACGACCAACGGTGGGCCGCATAGCCCACGGCTGGCGCCGAGAACTGGAGAAGGCTGGCTATGCGCCTTCAACCCCAGTGTGGGACTTTGTGCTCTTTTGCTTCGCCGTTTGTGCAGCCGACATAGCTGTCCTTCGCAAGAAAAGTGCGGACGGATGGACTCGCCAGATTGAGCTTGATATTACGCTCAGCGATCCAGCCCCATGGGAAAAGAATAAACGCATTGCGGAGAATATGCTGCGGGTGCTAACTGGTGATTTCTGGACACTTCGATTCAGTGAAGGCGGCCCTACTCCACCGAAAGGTCAGCGTCGACTCTGTGACCGCGACTGTGTTGCATTGCTTTCCGGGGGGCTCGATAGCCTGATAGGAGGCATTGATGCTGTCGCTCAAGGGCGTAAGCCAATCTTCGTTTCGCACCTTGCTTTTGAGGACTCGGCCAGACAAGTTGCCTACGCCAAAACATTGGGTGGTACAGATTGGCATCAACAGTGGAGTCACCGCATTGTTTTCGAGGGTGAAAAAGAAACCTCTACAAGGGCTCGCTCAATGGCCTTCTATGGCCTAGCCGTGCTCGCAACATCACTGCTATCACAGAAGAAACCAGAGATTCTAGTCGCAGAGAATGGTTTCATTAGCCTTAATCCGCCACTACTGCCAGGCAGGATGGCTAGCCTTAGCACCAGAACTACGCATCCGTTATTCATGCGCCTGCTGCAAGAGATGCTCGAAGGCATAGGCATCGAAGCAAGTTTGCTCATGCCATACCGGTTCAAGACTAAAGGAGAGATGCTGCGGGAATGTGCGAATCAAACGATCCTCGAAACGCATGCGTGTGACACCACAAGCTGTGGACGTTTTCGCACTTACAACCGGATGCACTGCGGACGTTGTGTGCCATGCATGGTTCGCAAGGCTGCCATTCACCATTGGGGACATCCCGATACGACAAATTACAAGTTTTCATCCCTTTCTTCATCAGGCAAAGCGAGTGCGGATGACCCCATGGCGGTAGCATGCGCGGTTCTTTCTGCTGAGCAACGTGGCCTTGATTCCTTCCTTGGTGCAACGCTGTCTTTTGCTCCTCAGGCTGATCGCCAAAATTATCGGCGTGTTATTGAACAAGGATTGAGCGAGCTGGCGGTTTTGCTTCGAGCAGATGGCGTAATCTGATGGATTTCCATTGTCACCTGGACCTCTATCCCAATGCGAAGCAAGTCTATGCTGATGCACTGAGAAAGGTGGAGTGCAGGATTTCGCGCAATGGACCCGCCCGATTTCCTCTGATTGGACCCACCTTGCGTGGGTTACCGGCGGAGCCGCTGGCGAGGAGTTTTACGCGTCCTTTTTGCGCGAAGCAAGTTTCTTGGCCTTGACACCGCGGTAGCTCTCGCCGGTGACCTCGATGGTCAGCGCCGAGTGCTGCAGCCGATCGAAGATGGCGTCTGCGATGACGGTGTCCGCGATCACCTCGCTCCAGTGAGCGAGGGGCAACTGGGAGGTGAACACCACGGATTTGCTGCTCGATCGCTCTTCCAGGATCTCGCATAGATCCTGAGCCTCGGTGGCGGTCAGTTTGCGGCTGCCCATCTCATCAAAGATGATCAGATCTAACTTGGCGAGCTTGTCCCGATAGCGCAGATACGTGCCGCTGGAGCGTGCCAGATTGAGATTCTCGAGCCACTTGGTGATGCTGGTGAACATGACGGATTTCCCGGTAGCACACGCGTGAAGTCCCGCGGCCTGCGCCACGAAGGTCTTGCCGACGCCAGTGGGTCCGAGGAGCATCAGTGGCCGTGCATCTGCGAGCCAGTCGAGGCTTTGGATCTCTTTGATCTGTGCTCGAGTGAGCGAACGCTTCGCGGTGAAGTCGAAGTCTTCGAAGGCCGGACGATCGCGGAACCGGGCGGCTTTGATGCGATTAGCGGTTTTACGCTGTTGCCGGTAATCGACTTCGGCTTGCACCAACTGATTGAGCAACTCGCTGCTACTGAGCTGATCGCGGGTGGCCTCGGCGAGTGCGTTGTCCAGCACGCCGAGCATACCGAGCAGCTTCATCTCGGCCAACTGATTTTTTACCATGGCAATACTCATAGCGGTAGATTCTCCTGGGCTGCAGTAGATGAGAGAGAAGGTTTGTCAGCGGCCTGCAGCGCTGCGCCGCCAACGTACCGGAGCATGGGATTGCCGGGCTTGCGCACGATGTCGCGCTCGGGCTGGGAGTTCATCGATTGTTTACGCGCCTGAGCGAGCAATTCCTTGAAGTACGGGACACGGATCCGGTTGTAGCGGCGCATGGCGGCAATGGCTGCGGCGATACGTACGCTGGCAAGTTCGTGTCCAACAAGATTGATCTCTTTGGTGCATGCCGAGACCAGCCCCATGGCGCGACGGATATGTGCAAAAACGTCGTCGTTGAACAACTCGATGAAGAGCGCGTGAAGATCGGCGTGGATAAAACGCGACTGTGACAACAGCCGCTGCGGTGTCGACTCGTAATAGGCATCGGAGTTCGGCGGGAAGTGTTCCTTGATCTTGATCCGCTGGCCGGATTTCATGCGGCAGCGTGGATGGACCGCCAGGCGTTCCAGGTTCAGGAAGATCTCGACCTGGTTATCGGTGAGCTTGATTCGTAGCGTTTTATGACGATGGATGTGCGGCGCGCTGTAGTAATCGCCTTCCACGGCGAGGAAGCAATCGGGATGCAGTTTCGCCTCCTTCCACTCCCCGCCATCGTACTCGGCTGTGGGCAACGCCTTGAGCGCGGCCCTTTCGATTGTCTCGAAGCGTTCGCGGCGCGAGACGCCAAAGCGTCGGTGCCGCTGGTCATTGATCCGCTCAACGCATACCATGAGCGCTCGATTGATCTCGGCGATGCAGGTAAATCGTGAGTGACGAAAGCGGAAGCGAAAGTAGCGACCGAGGATTTTTACCAGTCCCTCGACGATCGCCTTGTCCTTCGGCCTTCTGACGCGCGCCGGAACGATTGCCGTGGAAAAATGCGCGGCCATGTGTGCATAGTTTTCGTTCAGATCGGGGTCGTACAAGTGACATTTGACGACCCCTTGCCGCAAACAATCAGGTACGGTGACGTGAGGCACGCCGTTGTAATAGGCGTACATGCGTCGATGGCTGGCGATCCAGTTGCGGCTCTTCATATCCTCCGCCGCCCAGGCAAACAGCAATTGGCTGAAGCCCAGGCCGGACACGAACACATAAGCTTTGTGGATTTCGCCGGTCTTGATGTCGTACCACTCGATCGGATCGCCGGCGTAATCGACTTCGACGCGCTCCCCGGGCTCGAACGTTCGGGCGGTAACGCTGGCGTTGCGACACTGCGGGAACTTGCGATAAAACTGCTTCCAGAAGTTGGAGTACGTCGTCAGCGTCTGCGCCTTTTCTTCCCAAATGAACTTCAGCGGATGACCCAGCCCCAGATCGTGAATGATCACCGGCCAATCCAGCTGCGACATCCACAGTGGATCCGGACTCGCGGCGATCGCGTGTGTCACGCGCACGCCGTCGCGGATCTCGCGCACCAGGCGGCGTGAGCAACTCAACGCGCTCGCGATCTCACGTACGCTGCGGCCCTCGGCGAGCCGTCGTTTGATTTCTTCATATCTCTGCACCGTCAATTCCCTCCGCGCCATCCAGTTCTCCCCGTGCGAGCAAATTGCACGACGATAAGCGGATTGGCTGTGTGAGCGGGCCGGCGCCCGCGACTGGGTGGTGATTGCGGAAACGACGGTGCTCGCCGTAGAAGGCGCTGCGCCACGATCGAGCGCCCGGGGGGCGGGGCTCGCTCCGGGGCTTACCCCCGAATAGGACATCGCCTGGGTTGACATCGCCGTTTCGCTCCTGAGGCCGCGGCGGCGCGCAACAGCGCGCGCCGCCGGGCTCGAAAAGCAGCTCCGGCGGGTGGTCCCATTGCGAGGAAATTGGGTGGGTCCATTCCCAGGAAATCGAGTGGTCCCATTCCTAGGAAATTAGGCGGGTCCAATCACAGGAAATCCTGCAGTGGAGTTTGTTTGGCTAGTGACTACCAGCCCGAGAGCCTTTTCTGCCACATCAAAAATCCTTCCTGAAACAGAAAGCATCTTTATATCTCCTGGCCTTCACCCAGAAGTTGCTGACAAGAAATTTAGCGAACTGGACACCTTGCTTGCTCAGATAGAGAACTGTTCAGGCGTTGGAGAAATTGGCCTGGATGGTTCGGCCCGTTATAGGCAACACAAGGAGCTTCAACGGCACATATTTCAATCCGTGCTACAGAAGTGCGTTACGCTTGGGGGGCGTGTCCTAAGCATTCATTCACGAGCGGCCGCTCGGGAGACTCTGGATTTTCTTGAGGCCTATTCTGGCTTCGGTATCGCAGTTCTCCACTGGTTCACAGACTCTTCTTCGCAACTATTACGCGCCAAAGAGTTAGGGTGCTGGTTCAGCGTCGGGCCTGCGATGTTGCATTCTGCTAATGGGCGGAAACTTGCTGAATTGATGCCACGAGACCGAGTGGTATCAGAGAGCGATGGCCCCTTTGCCAAGGTACGCGGAGTATCTGTGATGCCTTGGGATGCAGCAACAGTCTCAATTCAACTTGCTGAGATTTGGGATATACCGCCAGAACAAGCAGCTCAAGCTCTGAGGTTGAATGGCTTGCGGTTAGCAAGCCTTCTTACTGGAGATACGAGGATGAGCAAAGCTGGCCGATGAGTTGTTGTTAAGACAGCTACGGATCGTCGGGGTCGCCCATGTCGATTCGCCAGTCATCCTTGTCGTACAAACCGACGCCTGAATGGCCGTCCCTGAGTTCCGGCTGCTTCTCGTCATCCAATTCGGAGTTCCGTACAAGCCAAGCAGCAGCTACTGCGAACGCGAGCAACAAGGCCAGCCAGAACGCGACGTACAGCAGCACGGCGAAGACGGCGAGCTTCACGATCCAGAGCAGGAGCCGCGCTACGCCGGCCGGCAGCCCCTTACCGGCGAGCCACTGGACTGCACGGGCCTCTTGCCGAACGAATCCCCGCCATGCGCGGCCGAACCATCTGCCGGCGCGTTCTGCGTTCGTGGTACGGGATGTCGTTTTCATCGCTCTTACCTCGTATGGAGGGTTTATCGCGTCTCCTGTGTAGACCAGTCGGACCGGCTCGCGGCCACCAGGCTTGCCCAATCGTCCGGCGGGTTTCCTCGTTCGAGCATCTTCTCGAACACCGCGTAGGGATCGGACTTGCTACCCGCCGAGCGCAACGTCTGCTCATCGTTGACCCAGGCGAACACGATGGTCTTCGCTCTGGAGTCGTAGCGGAAGAACAGGCGGAACCGCCGTCCGATCTTCGCGCGCCGCCAATGGCGATGCTCCGGTCCCAGGGTGTTGCCCTGGCGGTACTCGTCCCGCGCCGGATCGCTCGGCACGGTATCCAGAATCAGTTGGCTCAGCGCTCGGAACAGCTTGACGTTGGCGTTGTGCTCGAAACCTTCCGGATCGTTGCGCCGTGCACGTTCGTCCGCCGCGTGCAGCTTCTGCAGTTGTTCCACGATGCACTCATGGAACAGCAGCACCCACCCATGACGCTGCATCAGAGCGCGACCTCACCCTCGATGGGCTCATCGAGGTCGTTGGCGTGGCCGACGTTGGCGAGCATGGCCTGGGCGAGATCTTCCGGCAACGCCCGGACGTTCCTGCCGTCGCGGATGTCCACTTCCAGCAGTCCCAGGAAGGCGCCGATCGCCGGGTCTTCGTGCTCGGCCTCGGCTCGGGTGACGACGACCTCGCCGCCGCGCAGCTCGAACGCCACCTTGCCGCCGGTGGTCACGCCTAACGCTTGCCGGATGGACTTGGGCAACGTGATCTGTCCCTTGGATGTGAGTGTGGCAAGTTCGTGGATGCCAGGCATGGTCGGACTCCTGTCTTTGATCTTCATGCCTGCATGGTAAGGAATTTTCCTTACATTGTCAAGCCATACCCCCTCGGGTACGCCATGTCGCTGTATACCCATGATGTCCAGCCTGCTGTGAGAAAGGGACCATCGTAAACAGGGCACAAACTGCCTTCCGCCCTCAATGCGGTACGGGACGGCACCCCTTTGTCTGTGGCCGGGTAGCCACGAGTTGCCCTATACAAGGCCTGGAAAGGGTAGACAGTAGCTCGCTGCCTCGATTAGATGTTGTATGGAAAATAAAATATGATGGTATTTTCAATGCGATCACCGCATAGGGCACTTCCGGTTGATTGGATTTTGTGTTATTTTTCCTACATGGATAGAAGTCCCAGACATCAGGTAATCAAGCGCCTGCAGGCGGAGCTACCGCGTGGGGCGCCGTTCGACCTTGCTACCCTGAACCAGTTCGGGGTATCGCCCCAGCTCGCCGCCCACTATGCGGAGGGAGGGTGGCTCGTGCGCCTGGCCCAGGGCGTCTATGCCTTCCCGAACGACGACTTCGGCGTCTACGGTGCGTTGAAGCTCCTGCAACAGCGTGTGCCCGGCCTGCATGTCGGCGGCAAGAGTGCCCTGGCCCTGCAAGGCGTGCGGCACAACCTGGGCAGCCGGGACACGCTGGTACTGTGGGGCGACAGCCGCTTCGCGTTGCCAGCATGGTTCACCTCACGCTTTCCGGCACGCTACGTCCACGCTCGCCTGTTCGATTGGCCGGACACCACTCTGGCCAACAAGACCCTGACCACGCCGCCGGGCCTGCCCGAGCACCTGCAGGTCGCTGTTTCCGAGCGCGCCGTCCTGGAGCTGCTGTACGAGGCCGGCGTCAAGCAAAGCCTCGAAGAAGCACGCAATCTCTTCGATGGGCTGCGCTCACCCCGCAAGGAGTTGTTCGGGCAACTGCTGTCCTGTTGCACCAGCGTGAAGGCCGTGCGCCTGTTCCTCACCTGGTCGCGCGAGACGAACCTTGTGGATGTCGATGCCCTGCTGGAACAGTACCCGGTTCGCACTGGCAGCGCCGCGCGCTGGATGAGCCGGCTTGATGACGGCAGCCTGTTGAGCCTGAACCCCCATGGATAAGGCCTACGCGGACACCGTTCACGGGGCTTCACCAGCGGCACCGATCGCCAATCTGGCGTGGTGCTTGTCGCTACGCCACCTGCAGCGGAAACCATTCGCCTTCCCTCACGTCTGTGGACACGACCATGATGGCCTTGTCGAGATTGTCTGCCGTGACGGCCTCGATGGCGGACCGACGGCCCAGCGCCCCACGCGGTTTCAGCAGCGCGTGGTAAATCTTCCAAGGGTCTGCGTCCCTGTTCAGCTTCAGGACGGCTTGGATCAGGGCATGCTTGTGCGGGTCGAGATGCCAGTCCGGCACACGCTGGCCCCGGTTGCCGACGTTCAATGCCAGCAGGTTTCCGGCCCTGACCTCGTAGCTGATCCAGCGGCGGGACTTCCCCGCCAGCTTCGCGTATGCGGCGACCGGTAGGTTGTGCGGTGACTCAAAGACATCGATCAGCTCCATCCGCTCGCGCTGGACATCGGAAAGCGGCTGCGCTGTTGGCTGTGGCAAGGTCACAGCGGAGAGTCGATGAGCGGCAGTGGTAACCAGCGGCACCGCATCCCCAGGCTTCGTGACCAGCAGGATCGGGGAGGTCGCGGTCGTCTTGGGAGGCTCGGCGTCGTTTGCCTGTTCGTTCGTGACCGCGGATACACCTTCCACGTGAATGGTCAGGGGCATGCTGGCCGCCTCCACCATGTTCTGCTCGAAGAGATCGAGCCGGTCGGCCCAATCCTGCATCATGCGTCGGCGCTGCTCGACGTACTCGGCATGGTTGTAGGTGGCGCTGGTCTTGTTGGGATCGACGTGCGAGAGCTGCGCATCGACCCACTTGAGGGGATAACCGATCTCGTTGAGCGCGGTGGACATGACAGCCCGAAGGCCGTGCCCGGTCTGCAGGTCGCGATAGCCCATGCGCTTGAGCGCGGTGTTGAGCGTGTTCTCGCTCATGCGCTTCTTCAAGTCGTAGTCGTGCCGGAATAGATAACGTTGCGCCGGCTTGAATTGGTCCAGCAGATGCCGAACGATCTCGATGGCCTGCGCTGACAGGGGCACGATGTACGGCGGGATGTCCTGCGGCTTCTGACGCTTCCTGCGCATGTCCGTCTGCAACTGCTTCACGATCTCTGGCGGGATGATCCATAGCCCCTGGTCCAGATGGAACTGATCCGGCGTCGCCAGCCGCAGTTCGCCTGTGCGCACGCCGGTCAGGAGCAAGAACCGCAGTCCAAGCTGGGTCTGCAACCTGCCGCGATACTTGCGCAGCCGCTGCAACAGCTTCGGCAGGTCGGGCATACGTAGGAACGGGTTGTGGTTCACAGGCGGCAAGGGCACCGCGACCACATCGAGATCGGACGCCGGGTTGTACTCCAGGTCCGGCACGACGACCAGCGCGTAACGGAACATCTGGTTGAACCAGGTTCGCACCTTTTCGGCGACGGACAGCGCCTTGCGCCGCTCGATCCTGGCGATCACTTCCAGCAGATCGGGGCGCTTGATCTCGTAGATCGAGCGCTTGCCCAACAAGGGCAGAACGTCCTTGTCGAAGATGCGCGGGAGCGTCGAGGACGTGCACTGCCGACCCTTCTTGAGACTGAGTTCGCGGTGGGTGAACCACTGCTTGTACACAGCCTCGAAGGTGTGCTCGCCAGCGAGCTTGGCAGCGGCGCGCTTCTGCTTGCGGTGGACACGCGGGTTGATGCCTTTGGCCACCAAAGCCCGAGCTGCGTCCCGCAGCGCGCGGGCTTCGAGCAGCGACACCTCTGGATAGGTGCCGAACGACATCCGCTTGCGCTTGTTCAGCCAGTAGTAGCGGAAATGCCAGCTCTTGCCACCGTTGGCGGTGACGGCCAGATACAAGCCCAGCGTGTCGTAGAGGTCGTAGGCCTTGCCGGTGGCTTTCGCGCGCCGGACAGCCATGTCTGAGAGCACCATGCTCTGGCTCCTGAACAAGCTTCAGGAACCGGATAGTTATCTCGTCAGCCGTGCTCCTCCAGCAACAATCCGGAAGCCGCCGTACCCGTGAAAATGGGCCCAAAAATGGGCCCAAAAGTCCCGGATTCAGGCGGATTTCGGTAGACGGCTCTGGAACGTCGAGTCACGAAAAACTTCGGTCGTGACAACGACTTGCAGCGCTTCCTGGCCGTCCACGGATTTCCGCGGAATGTTGCAGTGGAGCGGGTGATGGGAACAGCACCGGCTATCCAACTCATTGATGGGTAACGCTTCTTCCACAATGAATCTAGTGATATGGACTCGATTGTGGACTTGATTCTGGCACACCAGCGAGGCAGCAGCACAAGAAGTTCCATTGCGGTCCAGTGAGGTTTGCAAATTGCCACGAGCCAGCATCTATCGCTCAGCACCGGTTTCTTTTCGCCTGCAGATGACGGTGGCACAAGCAGCTGGCGCATCTTTTGGCAGCAGCAGTAATTGCTGTTCGCGGGCAGGCGATGCCTCGAAGCCGAAACACAGATACGTACCGGCAACGATAGGCGCTGGATCAGGCGGCTCGATCAGGCTACCCGCCGAAGGCTGGATGTCAGTCCGTCCTGGGACTACCGCAGCCTGTTCTTGAGACGGACCATGAGATCCATCCGCTCGTGCAGGATGGCGAGAATGAGTGCCGGGCGGTCAGGCTGTGGCAGGCAGAAAATGTAGTGGTGCCCGGCCAGCTTCATCCGCAGGCCAGGATGCACGTCGTCCAGGTTCTTGAACGGGCCTTCACCCTTGGCCAGGGCGCAGGCGGTTTCCTCAATCTGAGCAACGTAGGTACGGCATTGCTCTTTGCCCCATTGCTCGACGGTGTAGCGCACGATACCGCGCAGATCGGCCACGGCGCCTTGCGTAAGGCGGTAGGGAAGCGTCATGTCCTGCTTGTGTGGCGCAGCTCATCATCCGCGACGTCGGTGATGCTGCCCTCAACCAGTTCGCCGCGCTGGGCTTGCGCGATACGTTCGGCCAGCAGGGCTTTCAGCTCCTGCAGGGCCTGCTCCTCCGGGGAGGCGGAGGGGAACAGGCGTTCGAGCGCGTACTGCTTGATGGACTTGCCTTCCAGCGCGGCCAAAGCCTTGAGGGCTTGGTGCTGCTGGTCGGTGACGTCGATGGTCAGACGGCTCATGGGCGCGCTCCAAGGACGGGAAATTGAGATGGTTCAGTATCCATCAATTGTGGGTTTGTGGCAATGTGGGTAGTGACAATCCACACCAAGCCTGAAACGAGATGGGCGAGGGTGCTTTCCGGCGCGCCATATCCGTTCGGTCGTTCTCGCGAAGACAACGCTGTACACGCCGCCCAGCCTACCCGAGGGAGTGCGGGTCTTCGCATTCGTTGGCCTATTATGCCAATCGTTCTACACTCAGGCCATCGTCTCGGGAGCCAACGACCATGCCGACGCGCAACGTGGTACTCAGCAAGCATCAACACGATCTCGTCGAAGCTTTGGTGCAATCCGGGCGCTACCAGAACGCCAGCGAAGTGCTGCGCGAAGGCCTGCGCCTGATCGAGCAGCGTGAGCGGCTCGAAGCAGCCAAGCTCAAGGCGCTGAAGGAGGCGGCTGACCAGGGTTGGGCCGCAATCGCTGCCGGCGATTACACGGATGTTGCCGAAGACCAGATCGAAGACTTCATCGACCAGTTGAGTGAGCAGGCGGTCAAACTCGCACACACGGCAGACTGATGGCTGGCTACCGGCTGTCGGGCCCAGCCAAAGCCGATATTGTGAAATTACTCGCGTGGACTGAACGGCAATTTGGAGAGGCCGCCCGCACACGCTACGCAGCCCTGATCACGGCTGCACTGCACGACATCTCCAGCCAACCTGACAGGGTTGGCAATATCCTCCGCCCGGAACTCGGCGAAGGCGTCCGATCCTGGCACCTGAGACTCAGTCGGGAGCGCGCACGTACTGTGACCGGCATCGTACGCCGGCCGAGGCATTTCCTGATCTACCGGATTGAGGATGGCCTAGTTGTCATTGGCCGGGTACTGCATGACGCCATGGAGTTGGTGCAGCACTTGGACCCTGAGAAGTCCTGGGAATAGATAGCCGCAACCTTATGCCATTGGAACCCCAGAGCAGGGATGAGAAACAAGGCCACCTGGGAGAGAGCAGTTGAGGTGCAGGGCATGGCCGGTTCGGAACGTGCCCTAAACCGCGCGTCAAAAACGGGCAACACATGCCTTCCAGCGCAAACCAGCCACGGCTATGGCTACAGACAGTCAGTTCCGGGAGGCAATGCCTTTCGCTTGAATGAATGATGCGGAGATACTTCAGATTCTGACCCACACGGATCAACGTCCAGCGACGGCCTGATGGATAGCAACAGCCACGAGCGTACCCAGTCCTACATTCTGGCGCGCCAGCAGAATCCTGCGTGGCAGCTACTGGCTGGGCGCCGAGCTCCACTGGTGCTGGGTTGTCTGCAGGCGCTGTTCGAGGAAAGTCAGGACGGTGTCGATTACGACGATGCCCAGCAAGCCTTGGCCGAGTTGCTGGCTGGGCATGTCGGACTGAGCGAGTTCGAGATCAGCGGTGATACCGCCATGTTGGCACGCAGGGAGCTGCGTACCTGGATACGGCGCTCCCTTGTGGTTGAGCGCGAGGGGCGACTGTACGCCACAGATGCGCTGGAAACTGCGCTGCGTTTCGTGGAAGCGCTGGACAGCCGCATTATGACCTCCACGGCTTCGCGTCTGGCAGTAGTTCAGCGCGAGATCGAGCGCCTGGAAGCTCGGCTGAACCCTGATCCACAGAGCCGGGCCGAACATCTGCGCCGGCAGATAGCCGACCTGCAACGGGAGTTGGATGAGGCTGAAGCCGGCCGGATCGAGGTCGCTGACGCCAAGGAAGCGGCCGAGGGTATCCGCGAACTCTACGCGCTGGCGACCAGTCTGCGCGCGGACTTCCGAAGAGTGGAGGATTCCTGGCGCGCTGCCGACTTGCGCTTGCGTCACGCCGTCGTCAACGAAGGCCACCACCGCGGCGCGATCGTCGACACCCTGCTCGACGGCCACGACACATTGCTCGAAACCGCTGAAGGTCGGGTATTCCAGACGTTCCATCAGCAGTTGCAACAGGAAATCGAGCTTGAAGCGATGAAGCGCCGGTTGCGCACCATCCTGCAGCATCCCCAGGCCGGGATCGCGTTGACACTGTCGCAACAGGCCGATCTGCGGTGGCTGGTGATGCGTCTGGTCAAGGAGTCGGCCTCAGTCATCCGCGCACGCTCGCGCAGCGAACGCGATGTCCGCAGTTTTCTCCGCACCGGTCTGGCAGCCGAACATCATCGGGTCGGACAACTGCTCAACGAGGTCTTCCGCCATGCCCAGGCAGTGGACTGGAATATCGCTTCGGTACGCCGGCAACCGGCCCGCCTGCCGCCTCTGGCCATCGCTTGCGGCGGCCTACCCTTGGTGGAACGGCTGCGCTTCAAGTCTCTGGATCAGCAGGCACTGCGCGATCTGGATCTGCAACGCATGGCCGGTGACATCGACCAGATCGACGAGGAGTTCTGGTCCTCGCTGGACAGCCTCGACCGCGAGGCATTAGTGCGCGACACCGTGGAAACGATACGCGGCAGCGACCAGCCACTGAGTCTGGCCGGCCTGGCACAGCGGCTGCCACCCACGCACGACCTGGAATCCCTCGCCGTATGGTTGGGCATGGCACGGGAAGCGGACTGCACCATCGGCGAAGAATGCGAAACCCTGGATCTCGCCACCCGAGACGATCAGAACCTACGCTTCCATGTGCCGTTGCTCGGGCTCGACCCGGCGGCGTTCGAGCACTTCGAATGGGAGCCTTGACATGACGGCCGGCACTGAAGGTATCGACCCGACCGTGGCCAGCTCCGGCGGATGCGACACCGGCGCCCATTTCACCGACGGGAGCGCGAAGACATCCGATCAGGCCCACGTGGCCGCAGCGGTACGGGCTACGATCCTGGAGCTGATGAAGTACGGGCTCCTGGAGGAAGCCAGCAAGCCCAATCTCTACCGTAACGCGCTGTTGCACCGGGATGAAGTGGATCGGATGCTGGGCTGGCTGGAACTGGCGCTGCGTATCGATGACATCCGCGGCCTGGCGTTCATCGTCGTGGCCGCCGCGCCCGACCGGGACGACGACGAATGGTCGCACCCGCTGGTGCGCCGGCAGCGCCTGACCCTGGAGCAATCGCTGCTGGTCGCGATTCTGCGCCAGCAATTCGTCGCCCACGAAGTGGAAGCCGGCGTCGGCGCCGGTGATGCCCGAGTCGCACTCGACGATCTGATTCCGCACCTGCAGGCTTATCTGGGCGACCTGGGCAGCGACGCCCAGGAAAGGAAACGCCTGCTGACTCTGCTGGAGCAGCTCAAAGGCCACGGCATCGTCTCCGACGTCGATCAACAGGAGCGGGTGACGATACGCCCGATCATCGCCCACCTGGCCAATCCGGAGAACCTCACCAACCTGGTGCAAGCACTGCGCGAGGCTACCGGCGGTGGCGATATCGGCCCGACATCGGTCGAGGAGGCGGACGAATGAGCACCTCACCTGCGCTCGCTTCGGGTAGCTACGTGCTCACGCACCTGGACGTGTACGACTGGGGCGCCTTCGACGGTCGCCACAGCGCGCAGATCGATTTGGCCGGCACCGCGATCATCGGCCCCACCGGCAGCGGCAAGACCACGCTGGTCGACGCGCTGATGACCCTGCTGGTCGCCAGCCCCCGCTACAACCTGGCCTCCACCGGTGGCCATGAAAGCGATCGCGACCTAGTCTCCTACGTCCGCGGCGTGTCTGGTGCCGGCAACGACAGCGAAGCCAACGAACACATTGCCCGGCCCGGTCCTGTCGTTACTGCGATCGCCGCACGCTTCAGCAACGGCGAAGCAGTGTTGCGCATCGGCGGCGTGTTCTGGCTCGACGGCACCAGTTCGGCTTTGACCGACCTCAAGCGCCGCTGGCTGTTCTGCCAGGGCGACACGCCGAGCCTGGACGAGTGGCTGGAAACGCACCGCGATGGCGGCGCACGGGCGCTGAAGGAGTTGGAACGTACTTGCCCCGGCTTTAAGGTCTACGATACCAAGCAAGCCTTCTTGGCACGCCTGCGCAACCACTTCGAGGTCGGCGAAAACGCGTTCGCCCTGCTCAATCGCGCTGCCGGCCTCAAGCAGCTCAACAGCATCGACACAGTGTTCCGCGAACTGGTGCTGGACGACCGTTCCGCCTTCGACAGCGCGCGCGCCGTCGCCGATGAGTTCGACACGCTGGCCGGCATCCGACAGGAACTCGAGACCGCTCGCAGACAGCGCGACACACTGGCGCCGATCGATAAAGGATGGGCCGATCATCAGGAAACGTCCGTCAGATTGGACGAACACAACCGGCTACTGGCGCTGCTGCCGGCTTGGTTCGGAGAGCAGGCGATCACCCTGTGGGAGCGCCGAGCCGCCGCCGAAAATATCAAACTGCTCGAACAGCAACAACAGGCCGAGGCGCTGTCCAAGGACCTGGCGTTGGCAGAAGCAGAGGATCAGGCGCTGCAGGTGATCTACCTGCAGGCAGGCGGGCAGAGAATCGAGGAGCTGCGTCGACACATCGATACGCAGGAAGAGAAGCTCGAGCGGTGCCAACGCCAGGCCAAGGACTACCAAGCATGGACCATTAGCTTGGGTCTGAGCCCAGCACTGACGCTTGCTGCGGTGCAGGCCAACCAGACGGAAATCGAACAGCGGCGGATCGATGAAACAGAACGTTGGGAAGTGCAGAAGCGGGCGGCTTGGGAAATAGGAGCGAAGCAACAAGCGCTACTTGCCGAGCGTGACCGGCTCAAGCACGAGCTGGACGAGTCGAAGCAGCGGCCCGGTTCGAACATCCCGGTCGAGCAACAGCGTTTTCGCAGTCTTCTCGCAGACCATCTCAGCCTGGATGAGAGCGCCTTACCCTTCGTTGCCGAGTTGGTCGAGGTCCAGCCTGAGCAGGCACGTTGGCGTGGCGCCATTGAACGCGCCATTGGCAGCGAACGCCTGCGTCTGTTGATCGCTCCGGAACATGCTCCCGCTGCACTAACCTGGATCAATGCGCGTGATAACCGCCTTCATGTTCGGCTGCGCGAAGCGGATGCGCCTGCCGAGCAGGCGCGATTCTTCGACGATGGATTCACCCGCAAGCTCAATTTCAAGCCTCATGCCCATCGTCAGGCATTGAAGCACCTGCTCGCCAGCATCGATCGGCATTGCGTGGACGACGTTCAGGCCTTGCGCCGCACGCCGTATGCGATGACCGTACAGGGGTTGATGTCCGGCCGCAGCGGCTACTTCGACAAGCAGGATCAGAAGCCGCTCGGGCGCGACTGGATGACCGGCTTCGATAATCGCGATCAGCTCGCGCGCCTCGCGCAGGATCTCGCCACGGCGACGGAGCTGCATGCGGTGAGCCAGAGTGAAATGCGTAAGGCCGAGGAACTGGTAGAGAACACCAGAAAAGGCCTCTCGCTGCTGGATCGGATCAAAGATGCGGTGTTCAACGATATCGACGTTCCTGGTGCGCAAGCGGAACTTGATCAGTTGCGGCAGCAACTGCAAGCATTGACGGCGCCGGCGTCCGATGTCGAGCAGGCAAGAATCAAATGGGAGATCGCCAAGGCGGGCACCGAGGCACTACGCGGCAAGCAGATCGAACTGCAGACGCAGATCAGGCTGCTCACCCAGGCCATTGAGCAGGCGAACGACGCCGTGGGCCGTATTCGCAAGAGAATCGGCAGCGGGCTGGATGAGGCGCAGAGAGCGCTGGCTACCCAACACCTGGAAACGCAACGGGTCGACGAGCCTTCCGAGTTGGACGACCTGGAGCGCCGGGAAAGGGAGGGTATCCAGCGGGCCATCGAGCGCCAATCCGCGCGTCTCAGAAATGTCGAACAACAGCTCGTTCGCGACATGGCCAAAGCAAAGGCGGCGGACACCGGCGCATTGTCCGAGGTCGGCACCGAACTGCAGGACGTACCCGCCTATCGCGAACGCCTGCGCGTGCTCGACGAGGAAGCACTTCCCGAGAAACTCGGCCGCTTCCTCACCTATCTTAACCAGTCCTCCGATCAGGGCGTGACGCAGCTGCTTAGCGAGATCGACAGCGAAGTCTCCGTGATTGAAGAACGCATAGCCGATCTCAATGCCACTCTGGAACGGGTGGACTTCCAGCCAGACCGCTACCTGCGCCTGGAGCCGCAGCGGGTCGAGCACGAGAGCCTGCGCACCCTGCGGCAGGCGCGAGCCCACCTACGCTCGGCCCAGCTCAAGGATGACCAGGGCGAAAGCCACTACCGTGCCTTGGCCGACCTGGTCGGCCTGCTGCGCGATGCCGTGGAACGGCGCAAGACCCTGGGTGCGCTGGCCCTGCTCGATCCACGCTATCGGCTGCAGTTCGCCGTTCTGGTGATCGAACGCGGCAGCGGCAAGATCATCGAGAAGCGCACCAGTTCCCAGGGGGGTAGCGGCGGGGAGAAGGAGATCATCGCCAGCTACGTGCTCACCGCCTCGCTCAGCTACGCCCTGTGCCCACCGGGCAGCCAGCGGCCGTTGTTCGGCACCATCGTGCTCGACGAGGCCTTCTCCAAGAGTTCCCAGGCGGTGGCCGGACGCATCATCCGCGCCCTGGCGGAATTCGGCCTGCACCCGCTCTTCGTTACACCCAACAAGGAACTGCGCCTGTTGCGGGAACACACCCGTTCCGCCATCGTCGTCCACCGCAAGGGCGCACAGGCGACCATGACATCGCTGAGCTGGGAAGCGCTGGAAGCGCATGCGCGCAACCGCACCCAGCGACAGGAGCACGATGTTGAAGTCGCCTGATGAACTCGCCAACCTCCTGACCCGGCAATGGCACAGCGCCGACAAGCGTGAACGCCGCCTGCTCGATCCGCAGGCTTGGCCGCTGCAGCTCGCCATCGGCCGCCCACCACCAGCGCTGTTCGCGCACCACACGGCCCGGGTCCGCGAGCACATCGCACGCTGGCGGACAGTGACCGTGGGCGAAGTGCGATGGCAGGACACGGCCTTCCGCAGTGCCGCCGAGCCGGTGTCACTGCCGCTGCACTGGCAACTTTCCTCACCGGAGGAGTGGGCACAGGCGTCGGGCGATGCCCAGGTGCAACTGGAACTGCAACGACTTCGATACCTGCTCGATCGCGTCGACCCGCGCTTCCACGCACTTCTGATCCGGCAGCGCGGGCTATGGCACGAGCGTAACGACGAGGAGGTCGTGCAAGCGGCCGCGTTGACCTTCGAACTGGAACCCGGCATCGCGGCCGGCCGCCCCCTGCGCGGCCTCGCCCTGGCCGGCATCGACAGCAAGTTCATCGAACGCAACCGCGGATTGGTGACCGCGCTGCTGGATATCCGCTTCGAAGGACAGGCATCCCAACTTGGCCTCACCAGCTTTCTGGATGCCGCCGATGAGGGCGACCATTGGCTGCTGGTCGCGCCGCTGACACCGGGGCTGCTACCCTTCGCCCAGCAGCGCGTGCGGGCCCGTGAATTGATGGATACACCGCTACCGGCCGGGCACATCCTGCTGATCGAGAACGATCGCTGCCTGCACCTGCTGCCACCACTGCCCGATACCATCGCCGTCCTCGGTTCCGGCCTCGACCTGGCATGGTTGCGCGCGCACTGGCTGCGCCAGCGTCACCTGGGCTACTGGGGCGACATGGATACCTGGGGCCTGCATATGCTGGCACGCGCTCGCAGCCTGCAACCCCACCTGCAACCTCTGCTCATGGAGCGCGCCCTGTTCGACCGCCACGCCGCTGCACTCGCGGTGCCGGAGCCGATCAATGCCGGCGCGGAACCGCACGATGGCTTGTTAGATCACGAGCAGGACTTCTACCGCCATTTACTCACTCTGCCCAAAGGCAGAATCGAACAGGAATTCCTGCCTGGAGAGACTGTCACCCACGTGCTGTCCCGCTGGGTCAACACGAACTTTGGTGCGCCAGAGTAATGGGTCCAAGAGCACTGGCTGTAAACGGATCTTGGAGGACGTCTGTGGAACGTCCCACCAATGAAAACTAACGAGAAAAGGGGCCGAAGCCCCCTTTTCCCAGCACTTCCTGGATGTCACTGGACCTCCATGGAATTCAATCCTTGGAGCGGGTGATGGGAACAGCACCAGCCACCTAACTCTTTGGTTAAAAAGAGTTCTCACACAATGTGTTCACCGATGTGGACTACATTGTGGACTAGATTTTCGCACACAATCGAGGCAGCAGCACAGGGACGTCCAGGTTGGGTAGTGTCTCAGTTTGAATTCTGAGCCGAATTCTCTGCCTGCCCAGAAAAGGCCGCGCCGATCCATGTAATGTGCTCTTGCGCCAACGTGTAGCTAGCGTTTACGGCGTTCAACATTGCTGCCTGCGCCGCGGGTGACAACCTCCCAAGCAGCGCAGACGGGTTAGTCCGCACTTCCCGATCCAAGTATTGACGGGTGAATGCGTGTACGTCACTGCAATCAAGCCACGAGTCGTATTTCAGAAATCTGTGCTCGCTCTGGAGTACTTTCACTTGCGCATCAAGAAGGGTACGACGGCGTTTGATGTAGTTATTGATTCCGCTGTTTATGAAGAAACCCATGACCAGCGGATCTAGGCACACAAGTACATAGTATTTGTTGTGAGGTGGCGTGATGTGCGACGCGAATACCTCAACGACGCAACCTGTCGTAAGCACGACTACGCTGCCCGTTCGTCGGCAATCTCTAAGTGTTCAAGCACTTCTTCGGTGTGTTCCATCATCCGCGCTATTTCTAGCAACGACATCTCTTGTCCCTCAGATGTCGCCCGCCATGCTGCATCATGGCTTTCATCGACTAACTGCCCAAAGCTCTTTCTACCGTATTTAGCGATGGACCTATCAATGCATTCAAGATCTGATCTGCTAAAGATTGAATTTCGGGATTCTCTAAGCGGATGCACGGTGTAGCGACCAGGAACGCTAATGGAGTTCTTAATAGCTTCTTTTTGATCGACGAATTCTCTAGCACCGCGCCCCGCGCGCATAATGTTATGCACGTTGCTTGGTACTGGGCCGTACTCCATCGCAATGTAACGATCACCAGCCACAAAACGACCATAGTTCGCAAGATGATCTAGATCGGCGAAATAGAGAACCTTGGAAATGTGGTGAAACGTGGGGTCGGGAATACGAGCGGCGATATAGATAATTGCTTCCAGCCCCTTGTCGAAATCAAATCTGAATCGACCCATGTGGCTTTCCCCGAAAATCAACACTTGTCAAGTATATCACCTCGCCATTCAGGGCAGGGCGGCGATTTCTTCCAGTGACCAGACGTGATCCGATACGCCAGCGGCCATTGCCGGGGTAATCCGCAGGCTCTTATGGATGCGGCCGAAGTTGTAGTACATGAAGTGCAGCGCGACGGCGTGGGCGTGATTCTCGACCTTCTTTGAGAAGCCGTTGGTCAGGCGGGTAAAGCGGCGCATGCTCATACGCATCGTGAGATTCTGGCGCTCCACGTAGGACGTGCTGACGTGCTGCATGGCAGGACCGCCGCTGACATGGGCAACCTGGGTTCCGACGCACTGAGCAGGGCTGTAGCGGCGCTGGCCTTCCGGGGCCGCGCCGTAAATCTTGATGAGCTGGGCATAGTCCACGTCGCGACCGAACGCGCTTTCCACGGCTTCGAGGTAAGCCTTGTGGCCGTCGCTGGTGAGCTGGATACGTGAAGCCATACGGCTGGCCAGGTCGGTAATGAAGTCCATCGCGTAGCCGCCATCGCGTCCGCCCACGAGGAAGGACGGAACCAGTTTCGTGTCGGCGCAGATCGCCGTCCAGGTCCACACATCGCCGGCCTGCCCTTCCATGCCATCGGGCACGTTCTTCTGCTTCGAGTACACGAAAGACCAGATTTCATCGACCTGGACGCGCTTGCAGGGCAGGTTCCGCAGTGCCTTGTCCTGGTACTCGGCGCAGGCAGTACCCACGTCCACGAGCAGCTTGGTTACGGTGTTGATGGAGCAGTCGGCAAGCCGGCTGGTGGCCCGCAGGCTGGTGCCTTCAACCAGGAGGCCGAGGATTTGAGCGCGCTTCTTAAGGGGCAGCTTGTTCATGTAATCCATCATAGTACGCTATGCGTGACCAGTCAAGCATTCTATTCAGTTTAACGCATGGCGTTCAGTCGCTATTGCAATGGACGCAACCTTCCCATAAAATGCGCTCGCATGGAAGTGATCTTCGGGAACAAGAAGCTGGCGCTAGTTGAGACAGACGAAGCGGCGCACACGCAGCTCCCTATTTCCGTGATCACGTCATGCCGCAAGAAGCTGGTGCTACTGCGCGCCGCGCCAGATGAGCGAACGCTTAGGAACTGGAAGAGCTTTCATTACGAGAAGCTTTCCGGCGACCGCGAGGGGCAGAGATCAATCCGACTGAACGACCAATGGAGACTGATATTTCAGCTAGACACGAGCAGCAGTCCGCCGCGAATCATTGTTTTGGAAATAGCCGACTACCACTGAGATAGAAGCATGGGCAATCACACAACTACTGCAGTCCCTGCTCCTGGAGTTTTCCTGAAAGACGAACTCGAAGAGCGCGGCTGGTCGCAGCGCGACTTGGCGTATGTGCTCGGCTGCCCGGAGCAGGCAGTGAACATGATCATCTCTGGTAAGCGAGGCATTAGCCCGGAGATGGCGAAGGCCCTTGGGAAGGCGTTCGATGTGCCGGCTGAGTTCTTTGTGAACTTGCAGACAGCCCACGACCTCTCCAAGGCGAGTGATCCTGATCCGGGCGTCGAATGCCGAGCCATGCTCCAGAGGCACTTTCCTATCAGAGAGATGATCAAGCGCGGCTGGCTTGAGGATACTGATAGCGAAATGCTCAGCGTGCAGGTTGCACGTTTCTTTAAGGTCGAGAAACTGGATCAAGTGCCGCATCTGCGATATGCCGCCAAGAAGACTCACTACGACGAAACCCCGCCAGTACAACTTGCGTGGCTATTCCGCGTGCGTCAAGTTGCCGAGAGTATCACTGTGCCCGCGTACTCTGAGCGAAAACTGCGAGAGGCTGTCGAGCAGCTAAGGCGGCTCATCGCAGCGCCGGAAGAGACGCGACAGGTAGCAAGGCTCTTGGGCGAGTGCGGCGTTAGATTTGTGATTGTTGAGTCGCTACCAAGCGCGAAGATAGACGGGGTGTGCCTGTGGCTTGATAAGCAGTCTCCGGTTATCGGGATGTCCATGTCGAGAGATCGCATCGACAACTTTTGGTTCGTTTTGCGCCATGAGATAGAGCATGTGCTGCAGAAGCACGGACAAAAAACCGAGTGCTTGGATGTTGAATTAAGCGAGGACGGTGCCGCCAACGCAAACGAGCCCGACGATGAGCGCATTGCCAACACCGCAGCGGCGGACTTCTGCGTGCCAACCGCGCCTATGAATGACTTCATCGCCAGAGTGCGCCCGTTCTTCTCTGAGCAGCGCGTCGTTCTGTTTGCTCAGCGAATGAATGTGCATCCGGGGCTTGTGGTTGGGCAGATCCAGCGCCGCACGAATAACCACGCCTTTCTGAAGCGATACCAAGTGAAGGTACGCCAATTTGTCGTCCCTGCGGCAACTGTGGACGGATTTGGGCAGGTCGCCCCAGTCAATCTTTGAGAGAATCTTATGACGTACCGCGAGCAGCTTCAGCAATTCTTCGCAAGATACAGCCGTGAGACTGGCAGAACCGGCCCGATCGATCCGCATGACGTTGCCGGCTGGGCTATTACGAATAGGCTGTGGGAACCTCGGCCGCGAGATGTGATCAATCAACTCGCCGACGATATTTCAAAAGCCCTGCGCGAGGAATATCGGACGGATGAGCACGGCCGGCGATATCGCGCCAAGCACGCAGTGAATGGTGGACCACAGCAGGGAACGCTGTGGGCGGATATCGACACCGCGCCGCATGCGCATATGGAGCGTGCGTTCGCGCAGCGCAGACAGCAGGTTGTCGGCGACTGTTTGCAACTCAAGACCGACGTTGATGTTTATAACGATAAGCGGTCTGATGAAGAACCCATCAACATGGTTCTCGATTTTACGAACGACGTTGCGGAGTTGCAGTTGCAGGTCCCGTATCGGAAGGTCGGCTAGCGGGATCGCTTCCACCTAGCCTGTGCGGCGAGTTTCGCAATCTTTGCCCGCTGATCTGCGCTGAGCATGCTGGCGCGCGCCTTCCCGCCCTTCAAGCCGCCCTTACGGCCCAGCGCGACGGCGGCGGGGTCCTTCCCCTCATCGGTCTTGGGCAACTCCACCTCGCCAGTGGCAACGTCCGTAATGAACTTGGCGAGCTGGTTGGTATCGCGGGGGCGTTTCGATTTGGTAGCCATGCCGGTAGTCTGTCATGCTTGAGCGGTCAGGCTCAAGCCGGCAGGCGACCTACGCATTTTCAAACTGAGACACTACCCCAGGTTGATCTGTGTCGGGCTACTGTAATCTGCCCGCGATGTTCAAACGGAACGCGGCAGCACGATCTCGAACCGCGTCATCCTGTCATCGGACACGCCACGAACAGCCCCGCCGTGCGCCTCGACGATCGACTTGACGATGGCAAGCCCCAGCCCTGCACCATCACCCTTGCGTTGCCGAGACGGGTCGCCGCGGTGGAAGCGATTGAAAAGCCTTGGCAACTCCTCCGCCGGAATCTTCTCGCCCGGATTCTCGACGCTGACGGTGGTGGTTTGCTCATCCTGGGACAACCCGACCGTAACCGTCTCTCCCCGCTGTGTGTAGCGAATCGCGTTGGACAGAAGGTTACTGAGTGCCCGGCGAAGCATCTCTCGATCAGCCTGTATCGGCGCCGCCTGTCCTTTGAGTTGTAACGAGACCCCCTGTTCTTCCACCCATGCCTCGAAATACTCGAACAAACCCCGGATAGTATCCGCCAGATCCACACTCTCAAGCGCGAGGCTATGTGAATCATTCTCGGTCTGCGCAAGAAACAGCATGTCGTTGATCATGCGATTCAGGCGCCCGAACTCCTCCAGGTTCGAATAAAGAATCTCCCGATACTCATCGGCGGAACGAGACTGGCCAACGGCGACTTCCGTCTGCGTGGTCAAGTTGGTGACCGGCGTTCGCAGTTCATGGGCAATGTCGGCGGAAAAGTTCGACAACTGCTCGAAGCCATCCTCGATACGCCCGAGCATGTTGTTGAACGAAGCGACCGTCTCCTCCAATTCAATCGGCACTTCCTCGGGGTTCAATCTCGCATCCAGCTTCGACGCCGTGATTGCGCGAATCTTCTCGTTGGCTCTGCGGATCGGGATGTGTCCCCACTGAACGGCGAACCACGCAACCAGTATTGCGATGCACATGACGACGAAAATCGTCCACCACTGGATACGCTTGAAGCTCCTGATGAATTGAAGGTGGTGGTCGATATCCATCGCCACTGCGACTGTATAGACATTATTGTCGAGGCTGGCATCACCGGCCACTCGTATCACTGCTCCGCGGTAGGAAGTCCCGTCTTCCCGCCAGATTGTCATGTCGCGCCTGCCGGCGAGATCCACGGGGCTTTGGTTCGCAGCAAAGCGCGCCAGATCGGGGCCATCCGCAGCCGCATAGAGCGCGTTTTCCGCGGCATCTGCAACGTAGTAGAAAACTCCATGATGTCCTCTTACTGCCCGTTGAAGCGCCTCGTCGCCGACACCGGAATACACTTCCCTCAACGCCTGTATAACGGAAGCGGATACCACCCCTAGTTCGTCCTCGTCCATCTCTGCAAAGTGTCGATCCAGGGATCGCACGCTGACCCAACTGAAAATGAGAAAGACGAGCGTCATGGCAACGCCCACGAGCGTGGTCACGCGCAGTGCAAGTGACGCTGGGCGACGAAAAGGAGAGCTAGTCGCCATCCGGGACATCCAGCGTATAGCCCATGCCCCGCACGGTTTGAATCAGCTTGGGCTCGAAATTGTCGTCGATCTTCGCGCGCAGTCGACGAATGGCGACGTCAATGACGTTGGTATCGCTATCGAAATTCATGTCCCAAACTTGAGAAGCGATCAGTGAACGCGGCAGCACTTCACCCTGGCGACGCGCCAACAGCTCAAGCAGTGCGAATTCTTTATTAGTCAAATTGATCCGTTGCCCGCCTCTTACCGCACGTCGACGCGCCAAGTCGAGTTCCAGATTCGCAATCTGAATTCGATCGTGGTGAGTGGGCGTGTGTCCTCTACGTAGCAGCGTTCGCACACGAGCAAGCAACTCCGCAAAGACAAACGGCTTGACCAAGTAATCGTCGGCGCCCAACTCCAGACCCTGAACTCGATCATCCACATTGCTGCGTGCGGTCAGGAACAACACCGGAACCTGGTTGCCCGTAGCCCTGACCGCCTGCAGGATGCGCCAGCCGTCTATATCAGGAAGCATGACGTCGAGAATGATCAGGTCGTAGGCCTCCGTCATGGCCATGTGGTGGCCATCGAGCCCGGTGCGCGCCAGGTCTACGACAAACCCCGCTTCTACGAGGCCCTGACGAACATAGTCCGCCGTCTTGTTCTCGTCTTCGACAACCAGCAGTTTCATCATTGCTTACTCATGCGGCACCCCGGCGGGGAGGCGGCCCCTCGTGACGGACGAAGCGGGGCGGGTGACTTCAACTGGCAATCTATCTAGCCGGACCTGCCAGGATGATGACGCAGAGATTACAAGAATGTAATTTTCATGTCACTAGAACGACAGCGACAGCTCCATAGGATGACTGCGAAACCGGCGTGAACTCCCTTCCGGACGCCGCGACCATGGAGCTTTCCTATGAGCAGCCACCCCAATCAAAAGCGCAGTTTCTGGCGCAGCCCCGCGGGCTTTGTCCTGTGCGCCTTCCTCATTATCGCTGGATTATTTCTCTGGCTTGAACACCGTGTTCATGTACTCGGGGCGTGGCCGTTCTTTCTGCCTCTATTGATCTGTGTCGGCCTGCACTTCTTCCTGCACCGGAATCATGGCGGGCATGGCAACCACAGCAACCACGACCCCCGGAACGATCGCGATGCACGGTGACGTCCCGGCTTACGGTCTGTGGTTCCTGGCTATTGTGAACGCGGGCATCTTCATCCTGTTTGCCTTCAGCTTCTTCAAGCCCAAGACGGCCCAGGATTGGCGCTCACTGGGGGCGTTCTCCGCCTTCATCGTCGCCCTGTTCGTGGAAATGTACGGCTTCCCGCTGACCCTCTATCTGCTGGCGGGCTGGATAGGCAGCCGGTTCCCGGAACTCGACCCGCTATCCCACGATGCAGGCCATCTGTGGCCCGCGTTGTTTGGCTGGTCGATGGACCCGCACTGGAGCCCCTTCCACATACTGAGCTATGTGCTGATCGGCGGCGGATTTTTTCTTATCGCCAGCGGCTGGAAGGTACTCCATGAGGCGCAGCGCGCCGGCTCGCTGGCGACAACAGGGCCTTACGCTCAGGTGCGGCACCCGCAGTACCTAGGATTCGCACTCATCATGATCGGCTTCTTCTTTCAATGGCCGACGCTGGTCACCGGCCTGATGCTGCCGGTGCTGCTCGTCATGTACTGGCGTCTCGCCAAGCGGGAAGAACGAGACGTGGAAACGGCGTTTGGCGATGTGTATCGCCGCTATGCGCAAGAAGTTCCGGCATTCCTGCCCCGGCTTGGCAGGCTGTTCAAAGAAAGAAAAGAGGCCTGATCCCATGGCAACGAACGACCCGCATGCACAGCACCGCCATGGCCACGGCCAACATGGGCATCACGCCACCCACGGCGGCGGCACCATCGCCGCGGCCGGCTCCACAGACGCGGCACATGCCGGGCACGGCGGCCACGACCATGCCGCCATGGTCGCCGATTTCCGCCGCCGCTTCTGGATCACGCTGCTGCTCAAGTGCCTTCCGTTCGCGGGTATCGCCGGCTCCCCTCGCACCCCGCCCAATGAGTCCACACCACGAACACGGTGACACGATCTGCCCATCCCACGGCCCGAGGGGCCAATCGCCACCACTGGTTCGCCACACTGGCCCTCGCGCTTGCGTTCGCATGCCCGGCGTCGTTTCCGCGAGCGAAGGCGGGTTCCGCCTCAACGTGTTGATGCGGGGACAGGTGCTGGAGAAGCAAGACGAAACACTCGTGGTCTGTGTCGGACAGGTCGATGGCGCTCAGGTCGGGCAGGTGCTGGAAGTGATCCGGCACAAGCGCCGAGCCCGCCACTCGCGGGGAGGCCCCACGCTACCGCCGTGAAGCGGTCGGGCAGGTGCGCATTGTCGAACTATTCGACAGCCATTACGCGGAGGCTGAAGTGATCTCCGGGACGCCCAAGGTCAACACCGTCGAGCTGATTCGTCCCTGACCAGACGCGCGACCGACGCGTAGGCGCGTCGGTTGGGAGTCGTGCCATCCGCCATCACTTCCTTGCAGAACCGGAGCCTCATCATGACTGCGTCTTTCAGCCCCACCCTCCAGTTCCTCGGCGCCGCGGGCACCGTGACCGGCTCGCGCTACCTGGTCGAGGCCAATGGCCAGCGCGTGCTGGTCGACTGCGGCCTGTTCCAGGGCTACAAGCAGCTGCGCGATCGCAACTGGGCGCCGTTTCCGGCTGAGCCGTCGTCGATCGACGCGGTGGTCCTGACCCACGCCCACCTGGATCATTCGGGCTACCTGCCCGCGCTGGTCAAGCAGGGGTTCCGCGGGCGGATCCACTGCACGCACGGGAGCGTTGCCCTGTGCGGGCTGCTGCTCCCCGACAGCGGACATCTTCTTGAGGAAGAGGCGAAGTACGCGGCGCGCAAGGGCTACTCGAAGCACAAGGAGCCACGACCGCTCTATACCGAGGCCGAAGCGCGGCGCAGCCTGAACCAGCTCAAGGGGCATGACTATGGGCGCGACATCGAGGTCGCGCCGGGGGTCACGGCCCGCTTCCATCCCGCCGGCCATATCCTGGGTGCCGCCCACGTCAGCCTAGACGTGCAGGGCCAGCGCCTGCACTTCAGCGGCGATCTAGGGCGTCAGCACGAGTCGCTGATGAACCCGCCCACGCCCCTGCCCGCCTGTGACGTGCTGGTCTGCGAATCGACCTACGGCAATCGGGCGCATGTCGTGATCGACCAAGAAGCCGAACTTGCCCCCATCGTGCGACGGGTCGCCGCCCGCGGTGGCGTGATCGTCATCCCGGCCTTCGCCATCGGCCGCGCGCAGGCGCTCATGCTGCATCTGGCGCGGCTGCGTGAGCGCAAGGAGATCCCACGGGTGCCGGTCTACCTCAACAGCCCGATGGCGATCAATGCCACCCGGCACTACCACGCCCACCACGCCGAGCACCATGTGTCCGACGAGGACTGCCGGCGAATGTTCGAGGTGGCCACTTTCGTCAACACGGTCGAGGAGTCGAAGGCGCTCAACCGCCAGCGCGGCCCGATGATCATCATCTCCGCCAGCGGCATGGCGACCGGCGGGCGGGTGCTGCACCACATCGAAGCGTTCGGCCCCGACGACCGCAACGCGATCCTGCTCGCGGGCTATCAGGCCGGCGGAACCCGTGGCGCGGCGCTGGCGGCGGGGGCCCGCACACTGCGCATGTTCGGCCGCGAGATCCCCATCCGCGCCGAGGTGGTGCAACTCGAAGGGTTCTCGGGCCACGCCGATGCCGGGGAACTCCTGGCGTGGATGCGCACCGCGCCCTCCGCGCCCCGCATCGTCTACCTCACCCACGGCGAACCCGATGCGGCCGACACGCTGCGCGGGCGCGTCCAGCGCGAGCTGGGCTGGCGCGCACGCGTGCCGGAGCACCTGGAGCGCGTTGAACTGGAGGCTGCGCGATGACCACACAGGTCCCGAGCCACACCCGCCTGCGTGTCACCCGCGCCGGGATCGACACGTACCAGCAGCCGGTGGTCTACATGCACCGCGACTGTGAGGTCTGCCGCGCCGAAGGCTTCGCCGCGATGACCCGCGTCAGGCTGGACGTGGGTGGGCGCACCCTGGTGGCGACGCTGAACGTGGTCGTGAGCGACCGGGTCGGCCTGGACGAAGTCGCGCTGTCGGAAGTTGCCTGGGCACTCCTGGATCCCACGCCCGATGCCTTGGCCCGGGTCCGCCACGCGGAGCCGGCGGCCTCAGCCGGCGCCCTGCGCGCCAAGGTGTTCGGCGCGCGGCTGGACGACGCGCAGTACCGCGCCCTGATGCAGGACGTGATGGAAAGCAGGTTGTCGGACCTGGAACTCGCCGCCTTTGTCACGGCCAGCGCGGGCGACCGTCTGGACCATGCGGAAACCACGGCCCTGACGCGCGCCATGATCGCCGTCGGACAGCGACTGGACTGGGGCGAAGGGCCAGTGCTGGACAAACACTGCGTGGGCGGCCTGCCGGGCAACCGCACCACACCGATCGTGGTGGCCATCATTGCCGCGCTGGGCTACCGCATCCCGAAGACCTCGTCCCGCGCGATCACGTCGCCCGCAGGTACCGCAGACACCATGGAGGTCATGGCGCCGGTTGCGCTTGACCTGGCAATGATGCGCCGTGTGGTCGAGCGCGAGGGCGGCTGCATCGTCTGGGGCGGCAACGTACGCCTGAGCCCGGCGGACGACATCCTGATCCGGGTCCAGCGGCCGCTGGATTTCGACAGCGACGGCCAACTGGTCGCCAGCGTGCTGTCGAAGAAGATCGCCGCCGGCTCCACCCACGTCCTGATCGACATGCCAATCGGCCCCACCGCCAAGGTGCGCGGCGACGCTGCAGCCGACAGCCTCGGTGCACGGCTCGAACACACCGCCGGCGCGCTCGGCTTGCGGCTGGGCATCCATCGTTCCGACGGCACACAGCCGGTGGGGCGCGGAATCGGCCCGGCGCTGGAAGCACGCGACGTGCTGCAGGTGCTGCGGAACGTCCCCGGTGCCCCTGTGGATCTGCGCGAACGTGCGCTGGCCCTGTCCGCGGCGCTGCTGGACATGGCGCCCGGCAGCAACGCGGGCACCGGACTTGAAGGCGCGCGCGGCGTGCTGGAGTCCGGCGCGGCCCTTGCCAAGTTCCTGGCCATCTGCGACGCCCAGGGCGGGTTCCGCGAACCGCCGAAGGCGGCGTTCACCGCCGACGTTCCGGCGACTGCGTCGGGTCGCATCGCGGCGATCGACAACCGCAGGCTGGCGCGACTCGCCAAGCTGGCTGGCGCGCCGGCCGCCCCCGCCGCCGGCCTGGAAACGAGCCTTCGGATTGGCGACACGGTGGAGCGTGGACAGCCCCTGCTGACGCTGCATGCGCAGTCGCCCGGAGAACTGGCCTATGCCCTGGAGCACGCCGCGGCGCTGCAACCCTTTGCCCTTGGGGAGGCCCCATGAGCCGCGTGCTGATGCCGTTCCCGTCCGATGCAGTGCTGGCCGGCACCATCGCCCAGCCTCTGCAGGCGCGCATTTCACCCGTGGCCTGGCGGCACTTCCCCGATGGCGAGTCGCTGGTGACCCTGGACGACACGCTGGCCGGCGCCGACGTGGCGATCCTCGCCAGCCTGCGCAGCGCCGATGCCCTGGCCCTCCCCTTGCGCTTTGCCGCCTTGACGGCGCGCGAGTTCGGGGCGCGCTCGGTCGGCTTGATCGCCCCCTACCTGGGGTACATGCGCCAGGACACCCGCTTCCATCGCGGTGAGGCGGTCAGCACGCCGCTGTTCGCGCAGTACCTCGAGGAGGCGTTCGACTGGCTCGTGACCGTGGACCCGCACCTGCACCGCGTCGAGCGCCTGCAGTCGCTCTACCGGATCCCGACGGGCCACGTGTCGGCAACGCCCGCCGTCGCCGACTGGATCGCGAAGACAGTGCCTGACGCGATACTGATCGGACCCGACAGCGAGAGCGAGCAATGGGTGGCGGGCATCGCCGCCCGGTCCGGCATGCCGTACCAGGTGCTGGCCAAGGAGCGGCATGGCGACTACGACGTGCGCGTGAGCCTGCCCGACCCGGCGGCCGTGGCCGGCCGGACCCCGGTCCTGATCGACGACATCGTGTCGTCCGGGCACACGATCCTGGAGACCCTTGCGCACCTGCGCCAACTGTCTCTGCCGGCGCCGATGCTGGTCGCCATCCACCCGGTGTTCGCGGGCGACGCCTATGCCCGCCTGCAGGAGGCGGGTCTGGCCCGCATCGTGAGCACCGACACCATTGCCCATCCGTCGAATGCGATTGCGCTGGGCGCGGACCTTGCCGCCGCGGCATCGCCTCTGATGATTGCATCGAGCCAACCCCCGGAGAAGCCATGAATCTGCATCTGAACTGCTGCACCGCCGACCAGCTTTCGGCAGCCGAGCGCCAACGGATCTCCGAGCTCGCCGCCGCCCACCGGCAGGACGACCCGGCCTTCGCCCACTGGGCGGCCGGGTACGGCGTGGTTCGCCACGACCCGCTCACCCAGCTCCGGGTCCGCCAGATGGTGGACGAACTGGTCGCCCTGGGCCGCACGCCCGACGCCGGCACCGCCTGGCAGCGGCTCGCCGCGGCCGACCGCGTCGCCAGCGCCGGCATGTGGCTGGTGGCCCACATGACCTATAGCCACCGGGTCCGCACCGACGGTACGGCGCTCGACGCTGATGATTTCAAGGCCACGCCCGAAGGCCACACCGGCGGGTCCCTCAACATGGTGCCCGCCTACGCCGGCTACCTGCTGATGGACGCACTGGAGGGGGTGACCCGCGCCTGGATGATGGGCCAGGGGCACTGCGTGGCCGCCATCGACGCGCTGAACCTGCTGGTCGGCAACATGACGGCTAGGCACGCTGAACGCTATGACCGCTCCGACGCGGGACTGAGCCGGTTCGTCGGCGACTTCTATGCCTACACCCTCAATCCGGACGGCACGCCGGCGTCTCCGCTGGGTTCCCACGTCAACGCACACACCGCGGGCGGCGTGATGGAGGGCGGCTATCTCGGTTTCGCCGAACTGCAGTACGTGCATGCGCCGCTGAAGGACGAGCGCCTGGTGGCGTTTCTCAGCGACGGCGCGTTCGAGGAGCAGCGCGGCAGCGACTGGGCACCGCGCTGGTGGCGCGCCGAGGACAGCGGCCTGGTCAGTCCGATCATCATCCTCAACGGACGACGCATCGAACAGCGCAGCCAGATCACCCAGCAAGGCGGCGAGCGCTGGCTGGACCGGCACCTGCGGCTGAACGGCTTCGATCCGATCGCGCTGGACGGGCGCGATCCAGCGAGCATCGCGTGGGGGATCCACGTGATGGAGTCGCGCCTGCAAGCTGGCGCCGCCGTCCCCGACACCGACGTGCGGCTGCCCTATGGCATCGCCGAAACCGTCAAGGGCTTCGGCTTCCCCGGCGCGGGGACCAACGCCTCGCACAACCTGCCCCTGCCCGGGAATCCGGCAAAGGATGCCGATGCACGCGCGCTTTTCAATGAAGGCGCCGCGGTGCTGTTTGTGGCCGCCCCGGAGCTTGACGCGGCCATCGCCGCGCTCAACAGCCATGATGGCCAGCAACGGGTGCGCGAGCGGGACCATGCATTGGCTGACCGCCAGGTGGTCCCGCCCCGCGTTCCAGCGATCGCCGACCGCGGAGCCGGCGGCGAGAGTTCGCCGATGACCGCGCTCGACGACCAGTTCGTCGCGATCACCGAGGCGAATCCTGAACTGCGCGTGCGCGTGGGCAATCCCGACGAGTTGCGCAGCAACAAGCTCGACCGCACCCTGGACGCGATGAAGCACCGGGTGCATGAACCCGAGCCAGGCGTCGCCGAATCGCCGACGGGCGCGGTCATCACCGCGCTCAACGAGGAAGCCGTGGTCTGCGCCGCGCTCGGCAACAAGGGCGGACTGAACCTGGTGGTCACCTACGAGGCGTTCGCACCGAAGATGCTCGGGGCCGTACGCCAGGAGCTGATCTTCGCTCGCCACCAGGCCCAGGCAGGGCGTCCGCCCGGCTGGTTGGGCGTGCCACTGGTGCTGACCTCCCACACTTGGGAGAACGCCAAGAACGAGCAGTCGCACCAGGACCCGACCATGGCCGAGGCCCTTCTGGGCGAAATGGCCGACATCTCGCGCGTGGTGTTTCCCCCTGACGCCAACGGCGCGGCCGCGGCCCTCGCCCACGCCTACGCACAGCGCGGCACCGTGACCACCCTGGTGGTGCCGAAGCGGCCGGTGCCCCACGAGCTGACGCCGCAGCAGGCGCGGGCGCTGGCGGCGACCGGCGCGGTCTGCCTGACGGGTGATCCGGCAACGGCCGCGATCCTGCTGGTCGCCACCGGCGCCTACCAGTTGCAGGAAGTGCGCCGCGCGCAGGCGCGTCTGGCCGAGCGCAACGTGGCGGCGGCGCTCGTCTATCTGGGCGAACCTGGCCGGTTCCGCGCGCCGCGCGATCCGGAGGAGGCGCAGTATGTACACGCCGACAGCTACGTGCAGGCCTTGTTCCCGACGGACCGGCCGCGCGTATTCGTCACGCACACCCGGCCCGAACCGTTCCTCGGCGCGCTGCGCAGGCTCGATACCGGCCCGGCCACGACCACGGCACTGGGTTTCGTCAACCGCGGCGGCACGCTGGACGTGCCGGGACTGCTGTTCGCCAACCGGAGCACCTGGGCACACGTGGTGGATGCGGCCGCGAGTGTGCTCGGTCAATCCCGTGGCAGCCTGTTGTCCGAAGCGGAACTGGCAGCGGTAGACGGCCGGGGCGACCCGGCAACCATCCTGCGTCCAGCCACGGGGCCGGGGCAGTGAGCCGGCCGACCTCCCCACAGATTCATCCTTGCATCCCTGCATCCTGGAAGACGGACCCATGAAACAACACGACCATCATCAACACGATCATCACGCGCATGGCGGGCATGCCTCCCATGCAGGGAAAGCTGCTCCTGGCGACGCCCACGCCGGGCACGACAAGCATGCCGGCCACAGCGTGGCGATGTTCCGCGACAAGTTCTGGCTCACGATGGTGCTGGCCATTCCCACCGTGATCTGGAGTGGAATGATCCAGCACTGGTTCGGCTACACCGCGCCGCAGTTCCCGGGGTCGGCGTACATCCCGGCGGTGTTCGGCACGATCGTGTACTTCTACGGTGGCCAGCCGTTCCTCCGCGGCGCATACAACGAGCTGCGCAATCGCCTGCCGGGCATGATGACGCTGATCTCGCTCGCGATCACCGTCGCCTTCGTTTATAGCGCGCTGGTCACGCTCGGCGTCGTCGAAGGATTGGACCTGTGGTGGGAGCTGGCCACGCTGGTGGCGATCATGCTGCTCGGCCACTGGATCGAGATGCGCTCGATCACCCAGGCCCAGGGCGCTCTCAAGGAACTCGCGAAGCTGCTGCCCGACATGGCGGTGCGGCTGGATGAGTCGGGCACCCCAAAGGAAGTCCCTGTCGCGGAACTCAAGCGCGGCGACCTGCTGCTCATCCGGCCCGGCGCGGGCATTCCAGCCGACGGTGACGTGAAGGAAGGGACCAGCGCCGTCAACGAATCAATGATCACCGGTGAGTCCAAGCCCATGGACAAGGTGGCGGGCGACAAGGTGATCGCCGGCACCGTCAACGGACAAGGCTCGCTGCGCGTCGAGGTGACAAAAACCGGCGACGAGACCGCGCTCGCGGGGATCATGCGGCTCGTCGAGCAGGCGCAAACGTCGCGCTCGCGCGCCCAGGCGCTGGCGGACCGGGCCGCGTTCTACCTCACCATCATCGCCATCGTCGCTGCCACCATCACGGCCATCGTCTGGCCACTCCTCGGTGAGTCATGGGCCTTCACGATGGAGCGCGTGGTCACCGTGCTCGTGATCGCCTGCCCCCATGCACTGGGTCTCGCCATCCCGCTGGTGACCGCGATCTCGACCACGATCGGTGCACGGAACGGCTTGCTCGTGCGCGATCGACGCGGCCTCGAAGAAGCTCGGCTCCTGGATACGGTCGTGTTCGACAAGACAGGAACGCTCACGCTCGGTTCCCATCGTGTCGTGAAGATCACCGCCGCCGAGGGATTCACCGACGACGAGGTGCTTCGCGTGGCCGCGGCCGTTCAGCGCGATGCCGAACATCCGATCGCGCAGGCGCTGATGACCAGCGCCAAGGAACAGGGCATCGACGTTCCGATGTCGCAGGGCTTCGAGTCCATGCCAGGCCGCGGTGTACGCGCAGTCGTCGAAGATCGCACGCTCCACGTTGGCGGGCCGGGGCTCCTGAGAATGCTCGGCGTCGAGCCGCCGGAGACGCTTCGTCAGGCCGCCGCATCCGCGGCCGCCGATGGCCAGTCCGCAACCTACCTGGTTGAAGGCGCTCGGGTACTCGCCGCGTTCGCGATCGCCGACGCCATCCGTCCCGAGTCCTTCGAGGCGGTCAAGCGCCTGCACGACAGCGGCGTGGAGGTTGTCCTGCTGACCGGCGATTCCACGGCGGTCGGAAACGCCGTCGCGAAGGAACTCGGCATCGACGCCGTCTTCGCCGAGGTACTCCCCGAAGACAAGGTGGCCAAGATCGAGGAACTGCAGGCCCATGGCAAGCGCGTCGCAATGGTGGGTGACGGCGTCAACGACGCGCCGGCGCTGCTTACGGCCGACGTCGGCATCGCCATCGGCGCAGGTACGGATGTCGCGGTCGAGGCCGGCGACGTCGTGCTTGTGCGCAGCGACCCGCGCGACGTGCCGGCGATCATCAAGCTGAGCAAGGCGACCTATCGCAAGATGATCCAGAACCTGTGGTGGGCCGCCGGCTACAACATCGTCGCCATCCCCCTCGCGGCTGGCGTTCTCGCCCCATGGGGGATCCTGCTGCACCCTGCGCTCGGGGCCGTGCTCATGTCGCTGAGCACCATTATTGTGGCGATCAACGCGCAGCTGTTGCGCCGGGCGGTGTAGCACAGTGATCGCCACCGACCTGTTACGACAGGCACAGCTCAGTGACGGGCGCCCTGTAATCTCCGTCCACCACCACGGCCTGGGCTTCACGCAGGCGGCACTCGCGCGCATGGGCAACCGCTTGGCGCCGGCGTTGGTCACCTTGGGCCTGTACGTGAGCGGGGCGCTCTTGAGCCTGCATTCCGACGGTCCGCAAGTGTTGCGGCCACTTGCCCTTCCTGGGCATGTTGGCCTTCGCCGCAGCGGGGTTGTTCTCGCTGCGGCTGGTCACCGCAATCGCCAGATCGGGGCATCTGTGACCGGCCGGCGGCTCCTGGCGCTGAACGTAGGTTCCACCACGCTGAAGGGCGCGGTGTATGCACTTCCACCCGCGGGGAGCCGGGAGGCACCGCATGTGATGGAGCGCGCCCGCGCCGAGATCCCGATCGGAGACGGGCCACAGGCGGGACTGGCAGCCCTGTTCGAGACATTGTCGGAGCCGGCGCACGGCCCCGACGTGGTGGTGCACCGCATCGTCCATGGCGGTGACCTGCGCGACGCCCGCGAACTCGACGACAACCTGCTCCCAGCTTGCCGTGGAACTGTTTGCAGTCCGGATTGCGCAGTCCATAGCGGCGATGGCGACGGGAATCGGCGGACTCGACCACGTCGTCTTCTCCGGCGGCATCGGCCATCGCGCGCCCATTCTGCGTGCACGGATCGTCGCGCGCCTGGGCTGGCTCGGCTTGACGCTAGCTCCTGACGACAACGACGCTGGAGCCGTGAGGATCGACAGCGGAATTGGACCGGCCATCTGGAACGTCGCAATCGATGAGGAACGCGAACTGGCCGAATCCGCGGTGACCTGGCTCTAGCACCCGGCACGACCGGACGCGGCTGTCCGGACGGGAATCACGCGTGGATCAGTGGCGTCGTGCGGGAGCTCGATGGCATCACGGTCGAATACCCGGACTGGTGATTCAACGTGCGCGCCTCGCATACCGAGCCGGTAGCCAAGGTGGTAATCGAAGTCGGCTCGCCGGATGCTCTTGCGGCCCGGCAGGAGCAGGTGCTCGCCGCGCTGCGCCAGCCTTGATCTGCATCAAAGAACGCGGCGCCGGGCGCTCTCGGCAAGGAAGGATGCCTGCCCGCTTGCCGAAGCGCGTCTCAGAGCGACCGCGCTCATCCGGCAGGCTTCCCCGGATCATCTGTCGCGCTTTGCTGCGCCACGCCGCGCAGCGCCCGGGCACGCATAAGAAGAGCCGCCCCGGCCCAGGCAGACAGCAAAGCAAGCGGCAGCACGATGGCGAGCGGCCAGAGCAGTCCGATGAGTGCCACCGCCAGCAGGACGAGCGCCGCGCCGCTCATGATGCCGGCCTCCGCCGGTCCGAGTACCCGCCGGTCGGTGATCGCCGCGCCGACCGCGTTGCCGATGCGCAGCGCACCGGCTGCGGCGCGCGACGCGCTGCCGCCGACGCTCCTGCGCCTCAGGGATGTCTTTGCGCCCGCGGGACATACGCGGCGACGAGCGTCGAGCACGATTTCCGTTGCATTGGCGATGTCCTCCTCGTACATGGTCTCCATGGCGGCGGCGAAACGCCCGTCCTCGACCGCGACATCGAGCTCATAATTGCCGAGCCAGCTGGAGAGATTCAGGTTGGTCGAGCCGATGCGCGCCCAACGCCCGTCGGCCACCGCAGTCTTCGCGTGGAGCATCGAGCCGTTCCACTCGAAGACGCGCACGCCTGCCTCCAGAAGCGGCCTGTAGCCCGAGCGCGAGAGCGAGCTGACGAGCGGCAGGTCGCTCGCGCCGGGAACGAGCAACCTGACGTCCACGCTGTCGAGCGCGGCGGCACGCAGCGCCTGAACGTACGGCGCGACACCGACGAAGTAGGCATCGGTGAGCCAGAGGGTCCTGCGCGCCATCGCGGCGATGAGCTGGTCCAGACGATAGAGGCCGGCGAGGTTCGGCGCAGCGGCGAGCACGCGCAGCGCCACGTCGCCGGCCTCGGGCATCCCTTCGGGCGCCGTCAGCTCCTCCGTGGCAAGCGCCGGCCCCGTCGCCGACCATGTTTGCGCGAACGCCTGCTCGATACCGGCGACCCCCGGCCCGCGCACCTCCATCCCAGTATCGCGCCACGGGGCGATGCCTTTCGGCCGGTCGCCAAGCCACTTGCGGCTCACGCACAACCCGGTGACGAAGCCGATGCGCCCATCCACCGCGAGCATCTTGCGGTGGTCGCGGGTGAGCCAGCCGAGCGGGCTGGCGAGTCGCGGCGGATTGAAGGCGCGCACCTCGCCACCCGCTTCCAACAGCGGGCGCCACAGCCGCCGGCCGGCGGCGAAGCTGCCCAGCCAGTCGTAGATGACGCGTACCCGGACGCCTTCGCGCGCTTTTACCGAAAGCGCCGCGACGAACTCGCGCCCGACGTCGTCGTCGGCAAAAATATAGTTCTCGAAGAACACGGTGCGGCGCGCGGAAGCGATGGCCGACAGCCATGCGGGATAGTGCTCCGCGGCATCTTTCAGGATGCGCGCGCTGTTGCCTGTCACGAGCGGCGCGCCCCCCGCGCGCGACAGCGCCTGCCCGGCGAGCAGGCGCAGCACGGACTCGGCCGCCGGATCGGGACAGCGCAGGTTCAAGCGGCCGGCTCCCGCGTAAGCACCACGACCGATCTCGCTGCCACGCGGTAGCGTTGCGACTCGAGCCGCAACGCCTCACCCCCCTCGAGGAAATCCGACGGGCTCTCCCTGCCCGTGTCGACCACGCGACACCATTCGCGCGGCTCGCCCTCCTGCACGTCGAAATCGAGGTCTTCCCAGTAGGCGTTGATCATGACGTACAGGTCACGATCCTGCTCCGAGGCGCCGTGCAGCGCAAAGGCGAGGCTGTGCGACTGCCAGGAAAGGTCGGGCTCGCGGCCTACTCCGTACCAGCGCACGTCCTCGCGCCAGAAGCGGTTGCGCGCGAGTGATGGGTGCTCCTTGCGAAACGCGATCATCAGCCGGAAGAAGCGGAAAACGTCCGCGTTCGCCTCGAGCCGTCGCCAGTCGAGCCACGCAGTCTCGTTGTCCTGGTTGTAGGGATTGTTGTTGCCGCGCTGCGTCTGCAGGAACTCGTCACCCGCGCGGAACATGGGCGTGCCGTTGGCGAGGAGGAGCAGGCAGCAGAAGTTCTTCGCCTGGCGCCGGCGCAGGCTGGCCACTTCGAGCAGCACACCCTCGTCGCCTTCCCAGCCGCAGTTCCAGCTGTAGTTCTCGTGCGGGCCGTCGGTGTTGCCGTGTCCGTTGGCCCAGTTGCGCTTCGCGTTGTAGGCGACGAGGTCGTAGAGCGTGAAGCCGTCGTGCGAGGCGATGTAATTGACACTCTGGTGCGGCCGGTAAGCGTGCATGCGGTCGTCGGGGAAGAGGTCGTCGCTGCCGTAGAGCCGGCGCATGAGCGCGCCCACCATGCCCGGATCGCCACGCACGAAGCGGCGAATGTCGTCGCGGAACTGCCCGTTCCACTGGCATGCCGTCACGCCCGGAAACGCCCGCCCAAGCTGGTAGGCGCCGGCCGCGTCCCAGGGCTCGGCGATGAGGCGCAGGCCGGCGAGCCCCGGGTCGGAAGCCGCGTCGGAAAGCAGTGGCGCATCCGCCAGGTTGATCGAGCCGTCTGCATTCCGGGTGAAGACGGACGCGAGGTCGAAGCGAAACCCGTCCACGCCCATGTCGTGCGCCCAGTGGCGCACGCTGTCCATGATCATCTTGCGCACCGCGCGGTTCGCGCAGTTGAGCGTATTGCCGGTCCCCGAGAAGTTCTCGTAGGGCCGCTCCGGGCGGTCCGAAATCATGTAGTAGGTGCTGTTGTCGATTCCCTTGAAGCTGTAGGTCGGCCCAGTGTGATCGCCCTCGCCGGTGTGGTTGTACACCACGTCGAGCACCACCTCAATGCCCGCCGCATGCAGCGCGTCCACCATCTCGCGACACTCCGCGTGCTGCGACTCCGCAGCACGACGTACCAGATAGCCGTTGTGGGGTGCAAAGAAATTGAGCGGCGAGTAGCCCCAGTAGTCGCCATCGGAAACGTCGAACTGGAACACCGGCATCAGCTCCACCACGGTGACGCCGAGCTCCTTCAGGTAGGGAATCTTCTCGATCACGCCAGCGTAGGTTCCGCGCGCCTCGCGCCCTACCCCCGAGCTCGGATCTCGCGTGAATCCCCCGACGTGCAGCTCGTAGATCACCGTCGTCGCCTCGTGCCGCACGCGCTTTCCGGCCGGCTGGCAGGCCGCCTCGCGTTCGAAGGCGAGCACGCCGAGCGGCGCCTTCCCGGCGTTCGAGCCCGGACGCGCCGCCGCGAGGCGATCGAACGACGGCGGGAAGAACACGGATCTTGCGTAGGGATCGAGGAGCACCTTGTCGCGATCGAACGCGTGCCACTCGAAGCGGCCAGCAGGCGGCGGTCCGTCGATGCGATAGGCGTAGTAGGCCGCACATTTCATCGCCTCCCGCGGTATACGGCAATGCCAGACGCGCCCCGACTTGTTCCTGAGGTGGTCGAAGGCATGGATCAGCACCGGATTCACCAGATCGTCCGACGCGTACAGCAGGAGCTCCACGGTGTGCGCGTGCTTGGAGTAGAGAGCGAAGTTGAACGCCTGCACCTCTTCGACCCAGGTCGCGCCGAGCGGGAACGGCAGCCCTTCCGCCGCCCAGCGTGAGCCTGGCGGGTGCGACGTCTTCAATGTATCCACGCGCGGCCGGAACAATGTTCCAGGCGAACGCCGCGTTCCATTCCCGCTGTCGTCGCTCATCGTTGCCACAGAATGCGTCCCGCTTCGAGAGGCACTGCGGCATCGAGTTTGGGACTAATCCGCGGTGTATAGTCGCTGGCTGGCCGCGTCGCTGTCACACGCGCCGTGTAGGTGTACGTGCTATCTGCGCCGGTGTGGCGCTCAGCGCGGCTCATCTGCCACCGAATCGGTTCGCTACCGTTCGCACCGTCCGCGTAGAGCTCCACACGCACGTGCTCGGGGTCGAGTTCGCCGAGGTCGATCCGCACATGGAAGGCGTGCCCTTCCGCGGTGCTCTCGACGTGCATTTCGTCGAACCGCAGCGCACTCCAGTTTTCTTCAATAGCGCGTATACGCCGCGCGAGCTCTTCTCCCCGCGCTCCGGACTCGGCTGCGCGCGCGAGATAGGCTGCCGCGGCCGGCAGATAGTGCCGCTCGGTATATTCCCGCACCGAACGGTTGGCGGAGTAAGTCGGTGTAAGTGACGCCATGCTCGCACGCATACGGCCAACCCACGCCCGCGGAATCCCGTGCTGGTCGCGTACATAGAACTCCGGCGCCACCTGCTTCTCCAGGATTTCATAGAGCTGTTCGGCTTCGATGGCGTCCCAAGCGGGATCGTCGCCGTGTTCATTGCCATCCCCGATGGCCCAGCCGACCTCCGGGCGGTACGCCTCCGCCCACCAGCCGTCGAGCTCTGACAGATTGAGTCCGCCGTTGACGAGCACCTTCATTCCGCTCGTGCCGCTCGCTTCCCAGGGACGCCGCGGCGTGTTGATCCACAGATCAACGCCCTGTACGAGATGCTCGGCGAGCGCGACGTCGTAATCGCTGAGGAAAACGACACGGCCGCGTGCCCCGGGCCGGTCGAGAAAGCGCATCCATTCGCCGATGAGCGCCTGCCCGGCACCGTCGGCGGGATGCGCTTTACCCGCGATGATGAGCTGCATGGGGCGCTCGGGATCATCGAGGAGCCGCAACAGGCGCTCGGCGTCATGCAGAAGCAGATTGGGCCGCTTGTAGGTAGCGAAGCGCCGGGCGAAACCCAGAGTCAATGTCCCGGTATCGCACACCTGATTCGCCGCCTTGATTGCTTCGGCCGGCGCAGCGCCTGCTGTGCGCTCGGCGACGAGCCGCTGGCGAACATAAGCGATCATCATCGCCCGGTTGGATGTGCGCAGCTGCCACAGCGCGGCGTCGTCAACAATGCGGATGTGCTGCTCGAGCCCTTCTGTCGGGTGCCGCCAGCGACCCTTGCCGCATGCTCCGGTCCAGAGCGCGTCGGCTGCGGGCGAATCCCATGCCGGCACGTGAACCCCATTGGTGACGTGTCCCACCGGCACTTCGTGCTCCGGCCAGCGCGGGAAGAGCGGCCTGAAAAGCCGCCGGCTCACGGCAGCGTGCAGTCGGCTGACGCCATTCACTGCGCCGCTTCCACGCATTGCGAGGTATGCCATGTTGAAGGGCTCGTCCCGATTGGCTGGATCGACCCGGCCAAGCGCGAGAACATCACGCACGGGGATGCCGAGGGACTGCGTCACGTATTCGCCGAGCGTGCGCTCGACCAGTGCCGGAGCGAAGACATCGAACCCGGCCGCCACTGCGGTGTGGGTAGTGAAGAGATTGCCCGCACGTATGGTCGTGAAGGCGGCATCGAACGATCGTGCAGTCACCTGCATGAAGCTGCGCGCGCGCTCGAGGACGGCAAGCGCGGCGTGACCTTCATTCAAGTGGCACACTTCAGGCGCGTGCCCGAGCGCGAGCAACAGACGCCAACCGCCGATCCCGAGGATGACCTCCTGCTTCAACCGCAACTCAGCGTCGCCGCCATACAGCTCGCTGGTGATGCCGCGATGCGCCGGGAAGTTCGATGCGTCGTTGCTATCCAGGAGGTAGAGCGTGACGCGGCCCACCTGCACCTGCCACGCCCGCAGCGACTCCGGCAATCCGGCAAGGCCGAGGCGTACGTGGACCCATTCGCCCTTTGCGTCGCGGACGGGCGTGATGGGCAACTGGCCCGGATCGTTATACGGGTACAGCGCCTGCTGCGCGCCATCCGGACCGATCGTTTGACGGAAATAGCCGCGCTGATAAAGCAGTCCTACGCCGATGACGGGCACACCGAGATCGCTCGCCGCTTTCAACTGATCGCCGGCGACGTTGCCAAGCCCGCCCGAGTAGATCGGCAGCGCTTCACCCAGCATGAATTCCATGCTGAAGAAGGCGACACACGTGAGGCGGGCGTTGCCGTGAACGCGCTGAAACCACGCGGGCGCCTGCATCGCAGCGCGATTCGAGCGCAGCAGCTCGTCGACCTCTTTGCGAAAGCCGCGATCGGACAGACACTCGCGCAGCCGCTCGCGCGATATCGTCTGCAGCACGATCCACGGATTGTGCGTGCGGTCCCACAGAGCTGGGTCGAGCCCCCGCCAGAGGCGGTCGGTGCAATGGTTCCACGACCAATGCATGTCGAGCGCAAGAGCGGCGAGAGACCTGAACCCATCCACATCGGTTGGAAGGAAGCTATAGAGCGCGTCGCTTGACGGTAAGTGCATCATGCCCTCCGATCCTCGTTTCCTGCAGGCATTGCGCAATGCATCCTCGACGACCGTCTGCGCTTCGAGCAGGCGGCACAGGTGATCCGCGCCCCCTGAGGGGCATGCCGCGAACCAGGCGCTATCGCTGGCGTCGGCGTGTACTCGTCGTCGTCAGCGTGGCCAAGACAGCGACTCGCTTCCACCCCACGAAACCTTGCGTCAGCACGGCCGCCGCCGCCCTACATGTGGCCCATCTTCTTCTTGCCCATGCCGCTGCCCATGCTCGAATCCATCTTCTGCTTGGTGGAATCGACCTTCTGCATCTGCATCTCGCAGTGCTCCATGTCCTTCTTCATCTGTTCCATGTGCTGCATCATGGCCGACATGTCCATGTCTTTGTGCGCGGAGGCATCCCCACCCTTCATCGACATGGCCTGCTGATGCATCTGCGTGCTGCCTTCCTGCATCTGTCGGCCCATGGCCTCCATGGCTTTCCCCCTTTCGCGCATCATGGTGGCCATCTCCTCCATGTGCGCGGCCATGGCGTCGGGCGGCGCTGGCGCATTCTGAGAAGCCGAGGACTGCGGATCAGCAGCGTGCGCTGCCGGAGCGTGGGGTGACGCTGGGGTGCTTGTGCTGGCGGGCTGTTGCTCCATGGCGCCCGACTGACCATGCTTGTGCATGTCATCATCAGCCAGCGCCGAGCCAGCGAGCGCGGCACCGAGGATACAGACCATGACGAGCGACGGCCGACGATAGTGCTTCATGACAACCTCCGATATGTTGGCGACGATTCCCCTCGGGAACCGTTGAGCGCGACGCGCTCAAGAAAAAACCAACCTGTGTGTACGGTTGGTTCGTTCATCCTACGTGCGGGAAGCTGTCGATGGCATGACCCCGACATTACGATGTTGCAATCTCCTCGTCATGCAACGACGACGCCTTTCGGGTTCAGCCCATTGGCTAGCTGCGCGCGCCTCGTCGCGCAGGCATGCTGGCAGACACCAGACCGATAGGAGGTTCCCATGCAGAAGTTCGACATCCAGAACATGACCTGTGGCGGCTGCGTTCGCGGTGTCACACGGGCCATTCAATCCGCCGATCCCGCCGCACAGGTTCACGCCGACCCGGCCAGCCGAAAGGTGGACGTCGTCTCCGAGCAACCGCATGCGGTGCTGCAAGCTGCACTGACGAAAGCTGGCTATCAAGCGGTCGGGATCGATCCGTAACAAACACCCAACAGCTTCACCGGGGCGTCCGCCAGGCCGGAGTGGACAGCGACAATACTCCGGCTGTTCTCCAGCCGACAGCTCAGTCGACCGGCAACCTGATCGCTCAATCCGATGGACACGGGCGGTCAGACTCCGCTGGGCGACAACGCTGCGACGACCGCACCATTACAGTGGTGCAATTTCCCTGTCAGCTTTCTTGCCCCCAGAAAAATGCGCTTTTCTTGACCTGTCGCACCACGATAGAGCCTTGATCGTGCCGTTTTAGGTGTTGCACTTAAAAATGTCATAACGATTACATGAATGTAATTATGATGTCATCCATGTGACAGCAACCTCTACCTAAGCTGACTTGGCGCTCATCCGCGTCAACCGTTAACCCTGTACAACACCCCCCGTTAGGAGGAACACCTATGAAACCTATGAAAACACCTTGGATGGTCCTGGTGGCAGCACTCTTTGTCGTGGCCGTTCCCGTGCATGCGCAGCCGGCAGAGGAGCCCATCGTCAAACTTCTCAACGAGATGTCAGAGAAGCCGGAGCATCATCTGGCCATCGCAGGCTACTACCGCACGCTGGCCGCCGAAGCGCTCACGGAAGTGCAGAAGCATGAAGCCATGCGCAACACCTATCGGCGGCACGACCACCGGCGGCTCAAAACCGGCATGCCGGCGAGGCGGTCAATGAAAAGGCATTGTGATCGCCTGATCGAACTCCACCAGGAAACCGCCAGGGAGTACGAAGAACTCGCGAAATTGCACGAAGCTGAAGCAGCGACAAATTGACGGCCTGAGAGCGAAACTCCGCCCACCAGAGGACGGCACTGAGGGGCGGAGCATCCTTCTTTCGGGCAAGTCCGCTTGTAACGCGCCAAGCTGCACGCCTGCGCACAAGCCATCATCTATAACGACGATTGGTGCACGCACAGTACGGAATACAACGACGGTAAGAGCCATCGTCTTCATCCACTCATGAGCGCTACGATCAGTCTTCCTTCGCGCTCCGATCGCGCCCGATTCGCAACTCATCGGAGATCGGTTACCGGAGACGCCATGACAAAATAACAGGTGTCCGTCGTGTCCCATCAGATTCGCACTCGTATTTTTACACTCCTGGTTCTGGCCACCTCGACCACGGGCGCCGCAGCAGCGGATGTTGTGTTGCCGGACCCGTTGCGACTTGCTGATGTGACGTCCGTGGCCCTGCGCAATCGAGCCGAGGTTTCCGCCGCCACCGCCCAGGCGGACGCGCTGGCCGAGAGGCCTGCGATCGTTTCGGCGCTCGAAGACCCGATGATTACGACCTCCATCGGCTACCCCGACGAAAGCATGATGGGGGTCGACCGACGATACGACCGCAGCATCTCGATCGAACAACGCTTTCCTCTGTCAAGGGTGCGTGCGCATCGCCGGGCAGCGGCGCTCGCCGATGCCGACCGGGCCAGGGCACAGGCGAATGCCACCGGACTCGACGTGGTACTGGATGCACAGCGCAACTTCTTCATGCTGCTTGAGCGGCGCCGCATGCGGCAGATCGTCGACGAACAGATTGCACTCGCTGAGCAGCTCCTCGACGTGGCCGCCAGCCGTTACGCCAGCGGCACGAGCCCGCAGGCGGATGTGCTGCGCGCCGAAGTGGAAGTCGCGCGTCTGCAAGCCGAACGACAGGCGCTGCTGGCACAGATTCGCGGGGGCGAAGCGATGCTCAATGCCAGCATGGGACTGCCTGCCGATGCTCCACTTCCGGCATTGGAACACGATCCTGATCTAGCCGTGCCGGCGTCAGAGGCCGAGGTATTGCGCCAGGCTTCCACCCATCGACCGGAACTGGCGGTCGGAGCCGCGGAAGTGAATCGGGCCAGGGCCGAGATCAATGTCATACGTTCCATGTACAGACCAATGGGCATGGTCAGCGTCGGACGAGCATCGACGATGATGACCGGCGATGAAACGATGCTCATGGTCGGCGTGAGCGTACCGATCTGGCGCAGCAGCCTGCGGGCCAGCGTGAACGAGGCGAACGCCATGCAGCGCATGGCCGATGCCGACCTGATCGCCATGCACAGCATGGTTGCCGGCGAAGCGCTGGCCGCCCGCGAGGAAGTCAACGCCGTGCGGACCCAGGCGCTGGTGCTGCGGACGGAGGTCGTGCCTCGTGCGGTGGCGGCGACCGAAGCCGCACTGGCGAGCTACGCCTCCGGGCAAGGCACGCTGATCGCCGTAGTCGAGTCCGCGCGGGCGCTGTGGGAGGTGCAGGCGGAGCAGGTCATGGTCGATGCGGCCGTTGGCGAGGCCTGGGCCAACCTGGATCGAGCCACGGGCACCCTTCGGGAGATAAGCCGATGACCGACATTCGCCGACGGACACTGCTCGCGAGCGCCCTGATCCCGGTCGGGCTGCTGGCGGTGATGCTGTATATCCAGGATCAACGACAGGGTTGGCCCTTCTCGCGACACGCCGCGCATGCCCCAGCCGTGCAAGCCGCCCCGCAAGCAGCCGGAGAGAGCGCCAGCGACCTGCTCTCGGCGCGTGTCCCGGTCGATATGTCGGCGCGGCAGATCGAGATGCTGGGCGTGCAGACCGAGCGGGTCGACACACAAAGACTCGACTATCCGGTACGCGCAGTAGCCACGATCGTCGCCGACGAATCGCGTGTCGTTCACGTGCATACGCGGGTGTCGGGCTGGCTGGAAGAACTGTATGTGAACACCACTGGAGAACAGGTGCGCGTCGGCCAGCCGCTGGGCGCCGTGTTTTCGCAGGAACTGTATTCCTCCCAGAGCGAGTACCTGTCGGCGTTGCGTCGCGCCGGCAGCGGTCCGGCCAGCGCCGTACTGGACGCCGCGCGCACGCGCCTGACCCTGCTCGGCATGAGCGCCGCAGAGATCGCACGCATCGAGGACACCGACGAAGTGCGCCGCCTGGTCACCGTCGCGGCACCGATCAACGGTATCGTGCTGAACCGCGGCGTCACGCAGGGCACCACGATCGATCCGTCCACCGAAATCCTGACCATTGCTGACCTGTCCCGAGTCTGGGTGATCGCCGAGGTCGCGGAGGGCGATGCGGCGCACATCGGCACCGGATCGACGGCCACGCTGAGCTTTCCGACGTCCGGTCGCGAGACTTTCGCCGCCGACGTGGAATTCGTCTATTCGACGCTGACCGAGCGCACCCGGACGGTACGCGTGCGCATGAGTGTCCCGAACACCGACGGCCGCCTACGGCCCGGCATGTACGGCAGCGCCCGCTTCCAGGTCGCGACTCGGGACGCGCTCACCGTGAGACGCGATGCGGTCATCGACACCGGCCAGGCCCAACACGTATTCGTGCAGACCCCGGAGAACCTGTTCGAGCCCCGCCCGGTCAGAGTCGGCGCCCGCTTCGCGGATCGGGTGGAAATCCTCGACGGGCTGGCGCCCGGCGAGCACGTGGTGGCCTCGGGCGTCTTCCTGATCGACTCGGAAAGCCGGCTGCGCGCCTCCGGCGGCGGGCACTTCGGCCATGGCAGTCAATCCAGCCCGGCGCAGGACGGCACCGACCGATCCGGCGAGCACGAGGAGCATTCGCACTGACATGATCGAGCGCATCATCGAATGGTCCGCCACGCATCGCTGGGTCGTCCTGGGGGTGGCCTTCATGCTGGCACTGTGGGCCGCCGACTCCATCCGCAAGACGCCGCTCGACGCGCTGCCCGACCTGTCCGACCCGCAGGTGATCGTCTTCACCGACTGGATGGGGCGCAGCCCGGATCTGGTCGAAGACCAGATCACTTATCCGCTGGTACGCGCGCTGCAGAGCACGCCGGGTGTGCAGGTCGTGCGCGGCTACTCCATGTTCGGCATGAGCTTCGTCTACGCCATCTTCGACGACGGCACCGACATCTATTGGGCACGCACCCGCGTGCTCGAACAGATCGGGCAGGTCCAGCAGCAGCTTCCCGCCGGCGTGTCGCCGACCCTCGGGCCGGACGCGAGCGGCGTGGGCTGGATCTACCAGTACGTGTTGGAGGATACCTCCGGCAGCCTGGACCTGGCCGAACTGCGCGCCCTGCAGGACTTCACCGTGCGCCCGGCCCTGCAGGGCGTCCAGGGCGTCGCCGAAGTCGCTTCGCTGGGCGGCTTCGAGCGCCAGTACCAGATCCTGCTCGATCCGGATCGGCTGGTCGCCTACGGCATTACACCGTTGGACATCTCCCGCGCCGTGCGCGACGCCAACGTCGAAGTCGGCGCGCGCGTGCTGGAGATGGGCGGCCGCGAGTATGTGCTGCGCGGTCGCGGCTACGTCAGGACACTGGACGACCTCGAACAGAGCGTGGTCTCGGTAACCGCCGGCGGCGTGCCGGTCCGGGTTCGCGATGTGGCGACCGTGCAGTTTGGCGCGGAGATCCGGCGCGGCGCCGCGGACTTCAACGGCATCGGCGAAGCGGTCGGTGGCATCGTCGTGATGCGTATCGGCTCCAACGCGCTCGACGTGATCCGCGCGGTGGAGGCGCAGATCGACGCATTGCCGCTGCCGCCCGGCGTGCGGTTGGTCCCCACCTACGACCGCTCCGGGCTGATTCTGGATTCGGTCGCGACGCTGCGTGCGACCTTGATCGAGCAAGGCACCATCGTCGTCATCATCTGCCTGATCTTTCTGCTGCACGTGCGCTCGGCGCTGATCGTGCTCGTCATCCTGCCGCTGTCGGTGCTGCTGTCGTTCATCGTCATCCGCTATCTCGGTCTGTCGATCAACATCATGTCGCTGGGTGGTGCTGCCATCGCGATCAGCGAGCTGACCGACGCCAGCGTCGTGCTGATCGAGCGCGCCCACAAGCGGCTGGCGGAAAACCTGCGCCCCGAAGACCGGGTACGCATCATCATCGAGTCGTGCAAGGAAGTCGGCCGCCCCATTTTCTATTCCCTGCTGCTGGTGACGGTGAGCTTCCTGCCGGTGTTCGCGCTGACCGGCCAGTCGGAAAAGCTGTTCTCGCCGCTGGCCTACACCAAGACGCTGGCGATGTTCTCGGCCGCAGTGCTGTCGATCACGCTGGCGCCGCCGCTGATGGTCTGGCTGCTGAAAGGCCGCTTCCGCTCCGAGACGCAGAACCCCGTCAATCGTGTGCTGACCGGTATCTACCGGCCGGTCGCTGGCATGGCCGTGCGCCGGCGCGTAGCTGTGTCGATCGCCGCCGCGCTGGTCATGCTGGCCACGATTCCGGCGTTCATGCGGCTGGGCTCGGAATTCATGCCTCCACTGGACGAGGGATCGCTGCTGGTGATGCCGACGACCTTCGCGGGCATCTCCATCGAGGAGGCGCGGCGCGCATTGAACGCGCAGCATCGCATCATCATGGAGTTCGACGAAGTGGCCAGCGTGCACGGCAAGACCGGCCGCGCGGAAACCGCCACCGATCCGGCGGGGTTGGACATGAACGAATCGGTGGTGACGTTGAAGCCGCGCGACGCCTGGCCACGGCTGCCGGCCGAACGCTGGTACAGCGGCTGGGCGCCGGCATGGCTGCAACCCGGCCTGCGCCGGGTCTGGCCGGATCAGCGCCCACGCACCCCGTCCGAGCTGGCGCGCGACCTCGACACCGCGCTGCAGATGCCCGGTTATCAGATGGCCATCGCACCGCCCATCCGCACCCGCATCGACATGCTCACTACCGGCGTGCGCACCCCGGTCGGCATCAAGGTGTTCGGCCCCGATCTGGCGGGCATCGAACGGATGAGCCTGGAACTCGAAGGCATGCTGCGGCAGGTGCCGGGCACCCGCAGCACCTTCGCCGAGCGCCAGAGCGGACGCGAGTACATCGACATCGTGCCCGACCGCGACGCCATCGCACGTTACGGCCTGAGCGTGCGCGATGTTCATGATCTGGTGGAAACCGCCATCGGCGGCATGCCGGTGTCCACCGTCATCGACGGCCGCGCACGCTACTCGGTCAACGTGCGCTACGCCGCCGATTTCCGCGACGATCCGCACACCTTGCAGGCGCTGCCGATACCGATTCCGGCCGCCGAGCCCCTGTCCTTCATCGGCGCTGGCGGGGCCGGCCGCGGCAGTTCGCCGGCCCCGCGGTCACAGGTGCCCTCGCGCGGCGGCGGGATGGACGCCATGGGCATGGGCGGTGGCGGCATGGGGAACATGGACGGCATGGGAACCGGCGCGACCGCCGGCCCGATGGGTGCCCCGGCCAGCGCCGGCAACCTCTGGGAGCAGGGATTGCAGGCCGGCACGGCGGTACCGCTCGGCGCGCTGGCCGACGTGCGCGTGGTCACCGGCCCGCCGATGATCCGCAACGAGAACGGCACGCTGGTGGGCTACGTGTTCGCCGACTTCGACAGCGCCCAGCGCGACATGGGCGGCTGGGTCAACGACGCCAAGGCGGTCGTGGAGCGGCAGCTCCACCTGCCGCCCGGCTTCCGGATCGAGTGGACGGGACAGTACGAGTTCATGGAGGAACTGCAAGCCAATCTGCAGACCGTGATCCCACTGACCCTGCTGCTGGTCATCGGCCTGCTGTACCTGGCCCTGCGCGATTGGGCACAGACCTGGCTGGTGCTGCTGACCGTGCCGTTCTCGGTGGCTGGCGGCATCTGGCTGCTGGCACTGCTCGACTACAACCTGTCGACCTCCGCCTGGGTGGGCCTGATCGCGGTCGGCGGGGTCGCGGCGCAGACCGGCATCGTGGTGATGGTCTATCTCGACCGGGCCTATCGCGACGCGCTGGAACAGGGTCGCCTGCGGTCCGGGCAGGACGTGGATGCGGCCGTCATCGACGGCGCCCTGAAATGCCTGCGCCCGATGCTGATGACGGTGGTGACGACCACCTTCGGACTGATGCCGCTGCTGTGGAAGTCGGACGTCGGTGCCGACATGTCGGCGCGCATCGCGGCGCCCGTCGTGGGCGGGATGTGGTTCTGCATGGTCCTGACCCTGCTGGTGCTGCCGGCGGCCTATGCCATCTGGTGTCACTGGCAGTTCAGCCGCTCTCCGGCCCAAGCATGAGACCACAAAGCAGGTGTCTGATTGCTGTGCGAAACCCGCATAGATGATAAGCAAATGACATAAATGTAACGATCGGGTCATTTGCCTGACAGCGCGTGCTCTCTAGCATCGGTATGAAGACGCATGGTGCATTTCGGGCCTCGAATCACGCCCGAGTGCCATGAATTCCCCAGTACCGACAATTGAAGAGTCACGGAGCCGAGCATGATGAATGTCACTCTCAAATACCGCGCTTGGTTGGCGGGCCTGTTTTTGTCGTCCATGCTCGGTACCGGTACGGCAACCGCATCGGAGCTGATCGCCGAAGTCTGGAAAGATCCCAACTGTGGTTGCTGCAACGAATGGGTCCAGCATCTCGAAGAAGCCGGCATCCGGGTGCGCACTTTCAATACCGGCAACACCGACATACGCGAACGGCTCGGCATCGCCAGGCAGTTTGGCTCCTGCCATACCGCCAGGATCGGCGACTATGCCGTCGAAGGCCATGTACCGATCGCCGACGTCAGACGCCTGCTGGAAGAAAAGCCCGAGGCGATCGGCTTGGCCGTGCCCGGCATGCCGATCGGGTCACCTGGCATGGACGGCCTGATGTATGGCGATCGCAAAGACGCCTACGACGTCCTGCTGATCCAAGTCGATGGCAGCACCAGCGTCTATCAACCCTATCGCTGACCGGAACATTCAGCTTCACCGTCGAACACGCGAGCGCCCGACGTGGCATTACCACCCAACCCGCCTCAGGCTTGCTGCCTGCCGCCTACTCCGCGCACTCGCTGGATCCCTCTAGCACTGGCCGGGATGTTGTGGGCACTGAGCTTACCTGCCATTGCCACCCAACCCGTGCCCGGTCGGACGGTGGAATCGGTCCGCACCTGGTTGCTCGACCAGAACCCTGAACTTCAGGCACTGGGTTTGGAAGCCGAGGCCGCGGAGGCCCGCATCGTGCCCGCAGGCGCGCTGCCCGATCCATCCGTTTCGATTGCCTTTAGGGGCCTCGACCCGGACAGACCCTGGCGCAGCCAGGACGCCAGCGACGAAGTCGAATACGAGGTACGCCAACGATTCCCGCTCTGGGGCAAGCGCACCCTGGCCCGGACCGCGGCCCGCCAGGAAGCGGTGGCGACCGGACTTGACCGCAGTGCCGCGGCACATGATCTACTCGCAGAAGCCGAGGCGGCCTACGTGCGTTACTGGCATGCCGACGAGGCTGTTACCGTGCTGGACCGCCGCATTGCGCTGCTACAACAGATCGAGGAAATGGCCAGTGTGCGCTACGCGCTCGGCCGGGCGGCGCAGCAGGACGCGATCCGGGCTCAGGTCGCACAGACCACCCTCCACCGCGAACGCATCGAGCGCCTCGCAGCCAAGCACGAGGCCACCGCGAATCTCAACGCGCTCCTTGGTCGTCAGGCCAACGCACGACTTGCGTCACCGGAAGGTCCCCCAGTTCTGCCTGTCCACAGCCCGGACCTATCCAATGCACTGGATACAGCGGATGCGCATCCGGCGGTACGTTCCCAGCAAGCGCGCGCCGAAGCCGCACACACGAATGTCACGCTACAGCGACGAAACCGCTTCCCGGACGTCACCGTGGGCGTAGGCGCGATGCAGTTCGGAAACGGGATCGAGAGTACCGCGCTGATGCTCGAAGTCGAGATTCCGTTCCAGCAACGCGCCCGCCGTGAACGCGAGCGCGAATCGCGCCTGCTGGAGCAAGCCGCGCTTGCACGGAAGGCATTGGCCTTGCGGGCGATCGAAGGTCGTGGCGCGGCGGCCTGGGCCCAGTGGAACAGCGCACGCGAGCGTCGCGGGCTTATCGAAGACACATTGCTGCCGCAAGCGGACGCCAACTACCAGTCCGCGCTGGCCAGCTACCAGGTAGGTGAAGTCGACTTCGGAACCCTGCTCGAAGCACTCGACGAATGGCAAGGTGCCGACCTCGCACAAGTCGATGCGTTACGCGACGAACTGTTGGGTGCGGCCGCCGTGCGCGCCATCGAAGGAGAGATCCGATGACCCGTGTCCAGACCCTGTCGCTCGCCATCGGCGTCGCACTCGCCGCCCTCGCCGTCGGCTGGATGGCCGGCCGCGCGACGAACGATGCTCCGAGCGCAGCCACGTCCGCCGAAGCGCCGGCCGCGGAACGCAAGGTGCTCTATTACCGCAATCCCATGGGCCTTCCGGACACCTCGCCGGTGCCGAAGAAGGACCCGATGGGCATGGACTACATTCCGGTCTACGCCGGCGACGCGCCTGCCGCGGCGCCGGGAACGGTGGTGATGCCACCCGACAAGGTGCAGGCGCTGGGCGTGCGCACCGAAGCGGTCCAGCGCGCAGTCCTGGCTGCGACCGTGCGCACCAGCGGCACCGTCGAGGTTGACGAGACCCGGCAGTACGCGATCGCGCCACGCTTCGAAGGCTGGGTGGAGCGGTTGTACGCGAACCAGACCGGCATGCGGGTCCGCGCGGGGCAACCGCTGCTGTCCGTCTACAGCCCGCAGCTGGCCGCGGCGCAGCAGGAATACCAGCTGGCCGACGAGACCGCCCGCAGGCTGGCGGCGTCCGACCCCGCGAGCGCGGCGTCAATGATCCGGCTGCGCGATGCCGCCCGCACCCGCCTGCGCAACTGGGAAATCAGCGACGCGCAGCTCGGCAAGACGGCCCTGGTGCTCACCGCACCCGCGGACGCGGTCGTGATCGAGAAGCCGGTGGTCCAGGGCGCGCGCTTCGAGCCGGGCGAGACCATCCTGCGCCTGGCCGACCTGTCGACGGTGTGGGTGATCGCCAAGGTGCCCGCGGCGCAGGCCGCGGACATCAAGCCCGGCCAGGCGGCCCGGTTTGAAACCGTGGCCCTGCCTGGCCAGGTGGCCGAGGGCGAAGTCGCCTTCGTGCAGCCCATCATCGATGCCATGACCCGCACGGTGGACGTGCGCATCGCGCTGCCCAACCCGGCCGGCGATCTGCGTCCAGGGCTCTACGGAACGGTGCTGCTCGAGGAGCCGGGGTCCGGACCGGTCCTGACCGTCCCGCGCTCGGCCGTGCTCGACAGCGGCACCCGCCAGGTGGTGCTGGTCGAGACCGGCCCCGGCAGTTTCGCGCCGCGGGATGTCACCCTGGGGCGGCGCGGCGGCGATCGTATCGAGATTCTGGACGGGGTCGCCGAGGGCGAGCAGGTCGTGGTCTCGGCCAACTTCCTGATCGACGCAGAAAGCAACCTGCAGTCGGCGCTCCAAGGACTTGAAGGTCACACAGGACACGGGACCCCCTCGGGCACCACTGAGGATCCGCACGCCGGGCACGGTGAGGACGCCGCTGACCCGCACGCAGCCCATGGTGATGAGGTTGCTGATCCGCACGCCGGCCACTCCATGCCCGCCGCCCCGGAGAAGACTCCGCCCTCCCCCAGCAGCCACGAGGGGCACTGACATGCTTGGCCGCCTCATCGAATGGTCGGTCCGCAACGTCTTCCTGGTCCTGGTGATGACACTGGCGATCGTCGCCGGTGGCATCTACGCACTGATGAACACGCCGCTGGATGCCCAGCCGGACCTGTCGGACGTGCAGGTGATCGTGTTCACCGAGTATCCGGGGCAGGCGCCCCAGGTGGTCGAAGACCAGGTCACCTATCCGCTGACCAGCGCCCTGCTCGCGGTGCCGAAATCAAAGGACGTCCGCGGCTTCTCGTTCTTCGGCGCCTCCTTCATCTACGTCATCTTCGAGGAGGGCACGGACCTGTACTGGGCGCGCTCGCGCGTGCTCGAAAACCTCAACGTCGCGTCGAAGAACCTGCCGGCTGGCGTGGCACCGGCGCTGGGCCCCGATGCGTCAGGCGTGGGCTGGGTCTACCAGTACGTGCTGCAAAGCGACCGCCACTCGCTGGATGAACTGCGCGCCATGCAGGACTGGTACCTGCGCTACCAGCTCACCACCGCGCCCGGCGTGGCCGAGGTCGCCAGCGTCGGCGGCTTCGTGCGCCAGTACTCGATCACCGTCGACCCCGTGCGCCTGCGCGAGTTCGACATCCCGATCTCACGGGTGTCCGAAGTGATCGCCGCGAGCAACCGCGACGTCGGCGGCCGCGTGATCGAAATGGCCGAGACCGAGTACATGGTCCGGGGACGTGGCTACCTGCGCGGCATCGAGGACATCGAGAGCCTGGTGCTGCGCGCCGAAGGCGGCGCACCGGTGCTGATCGGCGACGTCGCCCGGGTCGAACTGGTGCCCGACGAGCGCCGTGGCATCGCCGACCTGGACGGCGAAGGCGACGTCGTGGCGGGGATCGTCATTGCGCGGTTCGGCGAGAACGCCCTGGCCGTGATCGGCGGGGTAAAGGACAAGATCGCGGAACTTGCACGCGGCTTGCCCGAAGGCGTCAGCGTCCAGGCGGTCTACGACCGGTCAGATCTCATCGTGCGTGCGATCAAGACGCTGCGCACGACCTTGCTCGAGGAGAGCCTGATCGTCGCGCTGGTTTGCCTGCTGTTCCTGTTCCATGCGCGCAGCGCGCTGGTCGCGATCGTCATGCTACCGGTCGGCGTGCTGATCGCAGTCATCGCGATGCGTGCGCTCGGCATGAACTCCAACATCATGAGCTTGGGCGGCATCGCGATCTCGATCGGCGTGATGGTCGACGCGGCGATCGTGATGATCGAGAACGCGCACAAGCACATCGAGCGCTCCGACGGCTCCCGAAGCCGAGCCCAGCTGATCATCGACGCCTGCCGGGAGGTCGGGCCGGCGCTGTTCTTCAGCCTGATGATCATCACCGTCTCGTTCCTTCCGGTGTTCGCCCTGGAGGCGCAGGAAGGCCGCCTGTTCAAGCCGCTGGCCTTCACCAAGACCTTCGCCATGGCCGGTGGTGCGCTGCTTTCGGTGACCTTGGTGCCGGTGCTCATGCTCCTGTTCGTGCGCGGCAAGATCATGCCCGAGCAGAAGAACCCGGTGAACCGGTTCCTGGTCGCGGCCTATCGGCCCGTGATCGACGTCGTGCTGCGGTACCGCATGGCCACGATCGCGATCGCGCTGGTCGCCCTGTTCGCCAGCCTGTGGCCGGCGTCACGCCTGGGCAGCGAGTTCATGCCCACGCTCAACGAGGGCACCCTCCTGTACATGCCAGCGTCGCTGCCGGGCATGTCGGTGACCAAGGCGTCGGAGCTGCTGCAGCAGCAGGACCGGATCATCAAGGGCTTCCCGGAGGTGGAGTCGGTGTTCGGCAAGGCGGGCCGCGCCCTGACCGCCACCGATCCTGCACCTTTGGAGATGTTCGAAACCGTCATCAACCTCAAGCCCGAGGACGAGTGGCGGGACGGCATGACCACCGACAAGTTGATCGCGGAGATGGACGAGGCGCTGAAGTTCCCGGGCGTGGCCAACTCCTGGACGATGCCGATCAAGGCCCGCACCGACATGCTGGCCACCGGCATCCGCACGCCCGTGGGCATCAAGTTGTTCGGCACGGATCTTGAGCAACTCGACGCGCTGGCCACCGAGATCGAAGCCGTTGTGCGCGAAGTGCCGGGGACGACCAGCGCGTTCGCCGAGCGCCTGACCGGCGCCTACTACCTCGACATCACCCCCGACCTTGGCAGCCTGGCCCAGTACGGCGTGACCCTGGGCGAGGTGCAGGACGTGGTGGCGGCCGCGCTGGGCGGCGAGATCGTCACCACCATCCTGCAGGGCCGCGAACGCTTCAGCGCGATCGTGCGCTATCCACGCGAGCTGCGAGACAACCCGCACCGTATCGGCAGCCAAGTCCTGGTGCCCGTGCCCGGCGGCGCGCAGGTGCCCCTCGGCGAGTTGGCGCGGATCGAGGTCAGGAAAGGGGCGCCGAGCATCCGCACCGAGAACGCGATGCTGGCGGCCTACATCTACGTCGATACGCGTCAGAGCGATTTGGGCCGCTACGTGAAGGCGGCGCAGGAAGCGGTCACCGAACAGGTGCAGTTCCCACCGGGCTACTACGTGACCTGGAGCGGTCAATACGAGTACATGCAGCGTGCCGCCGAAAAGATGCGCGTCGTCGTCCCGGTGACGTTGGCGCTGATCTTCCTGCTGCTGTACCTCAACTTCCGCCGCGTCACTGAGTCGTTGATCGTGATGTTGTCGGTGCCGTTCGCGCTGGTCGGCGGTGTGTGGCTGATGTGGCTGCTCAACTACAACGTCAGCGTCGCCGTGATCGTCGGCTTCATCGCGCTGGCCGGCGTCGCCGCGGAAACCGGCGTGGTGATGCTGATCTATCTCGACCACGCGCTGGAGGCTCGCGCCGCGCAGCGCCAAGCCGAAGGCCGCTCGCTGGATGCCGGCGACCTGCGCGAGGCGATCATCGAAGGCGCGGTCGACCGCGTGCGCCCGAAGATGATGACCGTGGTCGCGATCATGGCCGGCCTGCTGCCGATCATGTGGAGCAGCGGCACAGGCTCGGAGGTCATGCGCCGCATCGCCGCGCCGATGGTGGGCGGCATGGTCTCGTCCACGGTGCTGACGCTGGTGGTCATCCCGGCGCTGTACTCGTTGATCAAGCAGCGGCAGCTGGCCAGGAAGCGGCCAACACCTGCTGCGCTGCCGGCGGACGTGTCGTGATGTGGCCGACCTTCAACGCGCCAGGGCAAAGGCGGTCCGCGTGTGCGTTGACCCAAGATTATCGCTGCGGGAGCACTCGATGCCTTGGTGTGGATGGAGGCGTGTCAGCCGAGCTTGACCTGTGTGCGGGACACAGGTCTAGCGTGATCACCATCTTTCCTGGAGCGCGCCAATGATGGGCAAAGACGAAGCAGCGCCGCCGCTGATGACGGTACGCCAGCTGGCACAGCAGGGCGACGTCACGGTGCATGTGGTGCGCAACTATCTGCGGCGCGGCCTCCTACAGGCGGCCACGCACACCGAGGGCGGGTATCAGCTCTTCTCGGCTTCGGAGCTCCAGCGCCTGCACTTCATTCGCACGGCACAGCAGCTTGGTTTCACGCTGGCCGAAATCGAGGAAATCATCCGCCACAGCCTGCAGCGGCATAGTCCCTGCCCGCTTGTGCGGGACATCATCCGGCGCAGGCTTGACGACACCCGCCAACAACTGGACAGGCTGCTCGCCATGCACGAGCGGATGGAGCGTGCCATCCACGCCTGGGCGAAGCTTCCGGACTCCATTCCGACTGGCAATGACGTCTGCGCATTGATCGAAGCCGTTGCCGCGACAGAAGGCGGCAAGTTCGTCAGGTCCACCCCGCGACGCCTTCTCGGACGCCTCACTCAGGATTTGCCATGACTGCCCCCCGCTCTCCAACCACGTCGGGGTCCGGACGTTGGGTCTTCTGGATTTTCCTTGCGCTGGCCGTCTTCTATCTTGGCGTCGAGCATCGCGCCCACCTTGCTGGAGCACTCCGCTGGTTGCCATTGGCCATCCTGCTGCTGTGCCCCCTCATGCATGTGTTCATGCACAAAGGACATGGCGGACATGGCGGACATGGACAAGGCGGCAATGCCGACGACTCATCCAATGGGGGCCATGGCGGCAGCAAGCGGGCGCTGACCGACGAAACGTCCGACACCTCGAACGGAGGGCAATGACATGCACGCATCTGACGCTGGCTACGGTCTTTGGCTCCTCGCCGCCATCAACGCCGCCTTCTTCATCTTCTTCGCCTGGAGCTTCTACAAGCCGTTGACGCGGTGGGACTGGCGGGGGTTCGGGATGTTCTCCGCCTTCGTCGTGGCGCTGTTCGCGGAAATGTATGGCTTCCCGCTGACACTGTACGTCCTGGGCGGCTGGCTCAGCGCCAACTATCCGCAGGTGAACTGGCTCAGCCATGACGCGGGCCATTTGCTGGAGATGTGGTTCGGCTGGCGCGCCAATCCGCATTTCGGTCCATTCCACATCGCGAGTTTCGTGTTTATCGGCGGAGGGTTCTGGTTGTTGTCGACCGCCTGGCCCGTGCTGTATCGGGCACAGCGAGAGGGTCGGCTTGCCCGTGAGGGCGTGTATGCGCGCATGCGCCACCCGCAGTACGTTGCCTTCGTGCTGGTGCTGACCGGCTTCCTGCTGCAGTGGCCCACGCTGCTCACGCTCGTCAGCTATCCGGTGCTGGTGTGGGCCTATGCCCGCCTCGCGCGTCGTGAGGAGAGGGATTGTCTGAGCCGCTTCGGCGAGGACTACGTGAGCTATATGCAGGAGGTGCCGGCCTTCATACCGCGACGCCGGCGCGGTCCTATCCGATCGGCGGGGGAAGCCCGATGAAGGCCGACCGTCGTGTTCCATCCCTTCGTGCTCTAGCAGTCTCGCTGTTTCGCCTCACATCCATGCAAGGAGTCCACACAATGAACAACGTCACACATGCCGCCTGTTTTTCTGGCCCACGCACCAATCCCAATCGCTGGTTCGCCGCGCTGGCGCTGGCGGGCGCCTTCGCCTTCTCCTTCGCACTGCCGGGGGTTGCTTCCGCGGGCGAAGGCGGGTTCCGCCACAACGTGTTGATGCGCGGCCAGGTTCTGGAGACGCAGGACGACACACTGGTGGTCTGCGTCGGCAAGGCCGACGGAGCCCAGGTCGACCAGGTGCTGGATGTGATCCGGCACAAGCGCCGTAACCGCGGTCCTCGGGATATCGGGCCGCGCTTTCGCCGGGAAGCCGTCGGTCAGGTGCGCATCACCGGGCTGTTCGACGACCACTACGCAGACGCTGAAGTGATCTCCGGAACGCCCAAGGTCAATGACATCGTCGAGCTGATTCGACCGTGAGCAAGCCACGCGTCCGGCGCAATCTGCGCCGGACGTGCGCCCGCTGTCCGCCCTCACTTCCTGCCAGAACCGGAGCTCATCATGACCTCGACTTCCCGCCCGACGCTGCAGTTCCTCGGTGCCGCCGGCACCGTCACCGGATCGCGCTACCTGGTCGAGGCCAACGGTCAGCGCGTGCTCGTGGACTGCGGCCTGTTCCAGGGCTACAAGCAATTGCGCGACCGCAACTGGGCTCCGTTTCCCGTCGAGCCGTCATCAATCGACGCGGTGGTCCTGACCCACGCCCACCTGGACCATTCTGGCTACTTGCCCGCACTGGTCAAACAAGGGTTCCGCGGCCGGATCCACTGCACCCATGGCAGCGTGGCCCTGTGCGGCCTGCTGCTTCCCGACAGCGGACACCTGCTCGAAGAGGAGGCCAAGTACGCGGCCCGCAAGGGGTACTCCAAGCACAAGGAACCACGACCGCTTTATACCGAGGATGACGCCCGCCGCAGCCTGAAGCAGCTCAAGGGGCATGACTATGGTCGCGACATCGAGGTCACATCAGGCGTCACGATCCGCTTCCATCCTGCCGGCCACATCCTGGGCGCTGCCCATGTCAGCCTGGACGTCCAGGGCCAGCGCCTGCACTTCAGTGGCGACCTGGGACGGCAGCAAGAGTCGCTGATGAATCCGCCGACGCCCCTGCCCGCCTGTGACGTACTGGTCTGCGAATCCACATATGGCAATCGGGAACACGTTCCGATCGACCAGGAGGCGGAGCTGGCCCCCATCATCCGCCGCGTCGCTGCCCGTGGGGGCGTAATCGTCATTCCGGCCTTTGCCATCGGTCGCGCCCAGGCGCTCATGCTGCATATCGCCCGGTTGCGCGAGCGCAAGGACATCCCTCGCGTGCCGCTCTACCTCAACAGCCCGATGGCAATCAACGCGACCCGGCACTACCACGCCCACCATTCCGAGCACCACGTGTCCGAAGAGGACTGCCAGCGGATGTTCGACGTGGCCACCTTCGTCAACACTGTAGAAGAGTCGAAGGCGCTCAACCGCCAGCGCGGGCCGATGATCATCATCTCGGCCAGCGGCATGATCACCGGCGGGCGCGTGTTGCACCACATCGAGGCGTTCGGCCCCGATGACCGCAACGCGATCCTGCTCGCGGGCTACCAGGCCGGAGGAACACGCGGTGCCGCGCTGGCGGCAGGCAAGCGCACGTTGCGCATGTTCGGCCGCGAGGTCCCCATCCGCGCTGAAGTGGTGCAGCTGGAAGGCTTCTCCGGCCACGCCGACGCCGGGGAGTTGCTGGACTGGATGCGCACCGCGCCGTCCGCGCCGCGCGTGGTGTACCTCACCCATGGCGAGCCCGATGCAGCCGACACACTGCGCGCGCGCGTGCAGCGTGAACTGGGCTGGCGTGCGCGCGTGCCGGAGCACCTGGAGCAAGTCGGATTGGAGGATGCGAGATGACCACGCAGGCCCCGGGCCACACCCGCCTGCGCGTCACCCGTGCCGGCATCGACACCTACCAGCAGCCGGTGGTCTATATGCACCGTGACTGCGAAGTCTGCCGCTCGGAAGGCTTTGCCGCGATGACGCGCGTGAGGCTGGACGTCGGCGCGCGCACGCTGGTGGCGACGCTGAACGTGGTCGTCGACGATCGGCTCGGCCTCGACGAGGTGGCGCTGTCGGAGGCCGCGTGGACGCTCCTCGATCCCATGCGCGATGCCCTCGCCCGGGTGCGGCATGCGGAACCCGCGTCGTCGGCAGGCGCGCTCCGCGCCAAGGTGTTCGGGGCACGGCTGGACGACGCGCAGTACCTCGCCCTGGTGCAGGACGTGATGGAAAGCAGGCTGTCGGACCTGGAGCTTGCCGCTTTCGTCACGGCCAGCGCGGGCGACCGCCTCGACAACGCCGAGACGACCTCGCTGACACGGGCCATGATCGCCGTTGGCCAGCGCCTGGATTGGGGCGATGGGCCGGTGCTGGACAAGCATTGCGTCGGCGGCCTGCCCGGCAATCGCACCACGCCGATCGTGGTGGCCATCGTGGCTGCGCTGGGCTACCGCATCCCGAAGACGTCCTCGCGCGCGATCACGTCGCCCGCGGGCACCGCCGACACCATGGAGGTCATGGCGCCGGTGGCGCTCGATCTGGCGGCGATGCGCCGGGTGGTGGAGCGCGAGGGCGGCTGCATCGTCTGGGGTGGCAACGTGCGCCTGAGCCCGGCCGACGACATCCTGATCCGGGTCCAACGGCCACTCGACTTCGACAGCGACGGCCAACTGGTTGCCAGCGTGCTGTCAAAAAAGATCGCCGCGGGTTCAACCCACGTCCTGATCGACATGCCAGTGGGTCCGACCGCCAAGGTGCGTGGCGAGGCCGCGGCCCACAGCTTGGGCACGCGGCTTGGACACACCGGCGCTGCGCTTGGACTGCACTTGGGGATCCATCGCACTGACGGCACCCAGCCGGTGGGTCGGGGAATCGGCCCGGCGCTCGAGGCGCACGACGTGCTCAAGGTGCTGCGCAACGCGGCCGATGCACCCGCCGACCTTCGCGAACGCGCACTTGCGCTGTCCGCGGCGCTGCTGGACATGGCAGCGGGCAGCAACGCCGGCACCGGACTGGAGCGCGCGCGCGGCGTGCTGGATTCCGGGGCGGCGCTGGCCAAGTTCCTGGCGATCTGCGAGGCCCAGGGAGGCTTCCGCGAACCGCGGCGGGCAGCATTCACCGCCGACGTCCCGGCAACCGCATCGGGTCGGATCGCGGTGATCGACAACCGCAGGCTGGCCAAACTGGCCAAGCTGGCCGGCGCACCGACATCCCCCACCGCCGGCCTCGAAACCGGTCTGCGGATCGGCGATACGGTCGAGCGGGGACAACCTCTGCTCACCCTGCATGCGGAGTCGCCGGGAGAACTGGCCTACGCCCTGGAGCACGCCGTGACGCTGCAACCTTTTGTGCTTGGAGAGGTTCCATGACCCGTGTGCTGATGCCATTCCCGGCCGATGCAGTGTTGGCCGGCAACATCAACCAGCCCCTGCAGGCGCGCATTGCACCCGTGGCTTGGCGGCACTTCCCAGATGGCGAGTCGCTGGTCACCCTGGACGACGCACTGGCCGGAGCCGATGTGGCGCTCCTGGCCAGCCTGCGCAACGCCGATGCCACGGCCCTCCCGTTGCGCTTCGCCGCCCGGGCCGCGCGCGAGTTCGGGGCTCGTTCGGTCGGCCTCATCGCACCCTACCTGGGGTATATGCGCCAGGACACCCGCTTCCATCGCGGCGAGGCGGTCAGTACACCGCTGTTTGCGCAATTCCTCGAAGAGGCTTTCGACTGGCTGGTGACCGTGGACCCGCACCTGCACCGCGTCGAGCGCCTGCAGTCGCTCTACCGCATTCCGACGGTCCACGTATCGGCGACGCCGGCCGTGGCCCGCTGGATCGCTGAGACCGTCCCCGACGCTGTGCTGATCGGCCCTGACAGCGAGAGCGAGCAGTGGGTAGCGGACATCGCCGCCCTGTCCGGCATGCCCTACCAGGTGCTGGCCAAGGAGCGGCACGGCGACTACGACGTGCGCGTCAGCCTGCCCGACCCGGCAGCCGTGGCTGGTCGGACTCCGGTGCTGATCGACGACATCGTGTCGTCCGGCCACACGATCCTGGAGACCCTCGCACACCTGCGCCGGTTGTCGTTGCCGTCGCCGTTGCTGGTCGCCATCCATCCGGTGTTCGCAGGCGACGCCTATGCCCGCCTGCAGGAGGCGGGCCTGGCCCGCATCGTAAGCACTGACACCATTTCCCACCCCTCCAACGCCATCGCGCTGGGTGCGGACCTCGCCGCCGCGGCATCGACCCTGATGACCGCTTCGACCGATTCCCCGGAGGACCCATGAACCTGCATCTCAACTGCTGCACCGCCGACCAGCTGTCGGCCGCCGAGCGCCAGCGGATCCTTGAACTCGCCGACGCCCACCGGCAGGCCGATCCCGCGTTCGCCCACTGGGCGGCCGGCTATGGGGTGATCCGACATGACCCGCTTACCCAGCTCCGGGTCCGCCAGATGGTGCACGAGCTGGTCGCCCTGGGCCGCACGCCGGATGCCGGCACCGCATGGCAGCGGCTCGCCGCGGCCGACCGCGTCACCAGCGCCGGCATGTGGCTGGTGGCGCACATGACCTACAGCCAGCGCGTTCGTACCGACGGCGCGGCCCTGGAGGTCGATGATTTCAAGACCACGCCTGAAGGCCACACCGGCGGGTCCCTCAACATGGTGCCCGCCTACGCCGGCTACCTGCTGATGGATTCCCTGGATGGCGTCACCCGCGCGTGGATGATGGGCCAGGGGCACTGCGTGGCCGCCATCGACGCGCTGAACGTGCTGGTTGGCAACATGACCGACCGGCACGCCGAACGTTACGACCGCACCGGCGAAGGGCTGAGCCGGTTCGTAAGCGACTTCTATGCCTACACCCTCAATCCGGACGGAACGCCGGCGTCGCCCCTCGGCTCCCACGTCAATGCGCACACCGCCGGGGGCGTGATGGAAGGCGGCTATCTCGGCTTTGCCGAGCTGCAGTACGTGCATGCGCCGCTCAAGGATGAACGCCTGGTCGCCTTCCTCAGCGACGGTGCGTTCGAGGAACAGCGTGGCAGCGACTGGGCGCCACGCTGGTGGCGCGCCGAGGACAGCGGACTGGTCAGCCCGATCATCATCCTCAACGGGCGCCGCATCGAACAGCGCAGCCAGATCACCCAGCAGGGCGGCGAGCGGTGGCTGGACCGGCACCTGCGATTGAACGGCTTTGATCCGATCGCGCTGGACGGGCGCGATCCGGCCAGCATCGCGTGGGGCATCCACGTGATGGAGTCGCGCCTGCAAGCGGGCGCCGCTGTTCCCGCCGACGTGCGGCTGCCCTATGGCATCGCCGAAACCGTCAAGGGCTTCGGCTTCCCCGGCGCCGGGACCAACGCCTCGCACAACTTGCCGCTGCCGGGGAATCCGGCGAAGGATGCCGCGGCGCGCACGCTCTTCAATGAAGGCGCAGCGGCGCTGTTCGTGGCCGCGTCGGAGCTCGAGCAGGCCGTTGCCGCACTCAACAGCCACGATCTCCAGCAGCGGGTGCGCGAGCGCGACCATGCGCTGGCCGATCGCCAGGTGGAACCGCCCCGCGTCCCGGCGATCGCCGACCGCGGCGCAGGCGGCGAGAGCTCGCCGATGACCGCGCTCGACGAGCAGTTTGTCGCCATCGCCGAAGCGAACCCCGGGCTGCGCGTGCGCGTGGGAAATCCGGACGAGTTGCGCAGCAACAGGCTCGACCGCACCCTGGACGCGATGAAGCACCGGGTGCACGAGCCCGAACCCGGTGTCGCCGAATCGACCACCGGCGCGGTCATCACCGCACTCAACGAGGAAGCCGTGGTCTGCGCGGCGCTCGGCAACAAGGGCGGGCTGAACCTGGTGGTCACTTACGAAGCGTTCGCACCGAAGATGCTGGGCGCCGTGCGCCAGGAGCTGATCTTCGCCCGCCACCAGGTCCACGCGGGACGCCCGCCCGGCTGGCTGGGCGTGCCTCTCGTGCTGACCTCGCACACGTGGGAGAACGCGAAGAACGAGCAGTCCCATCAGGATCCGACCATGGCCGAGGCGCTCCTGGGCGAAATGGCCGACATATCGCGCGTGGTGTTTCCCCCGGACGCCAACGGCGCCGCCGCGGCCCTCGCCCACGCCTACGCGCAACGCGGCACGGTCACCACCCTGGTCGTCCCCAAGCGGCCGGTGCCCCATGAGTTGACGCCACAGCAGGCCAAGGCGCTGGCCGAGATCGGAGCGACGTGCCTGGCCGGCGATCCGGCGACGGCGGCGATCCTGCTCGTCGCCACCGGCGCGTACCAGCTGCAGGAAGTGCGCCGCGCGCAGGCGCGTCTGGTCGAACGCGGTGTGTCGGCCGCGATCGTCTATCTCGCCGAGCCCGGCCGGTTCCGCGCGCCGCGCGATCCGGAGGAGGCACGGTACGTGCACTCCGACACCGCGGTCCAGGCGCTGTTCCCGGTGAGCAGGCCGCGCGTATTCGTCACCCACACCCGTCCGGAGCCCTTCCTCGGCGCGCTCCGCCGGCTCGACACCGGCCCGGCCACCACCGCGGCGCTGGGCTTCGTCAACCGCGGCGGCACGCTGGACGTGCCGGGCCTGCTGTTCGCCAACCGCAGCACCTGGGCACACGTGGTCGACGCGGCTGCGCACGTCCTCGGCCAGTCCCGTGGCAGCCTGCTGTCCGAAGCGGAGCTGGCGGCAGTGGATGGCCGCGGCGATCCGGCCACGATCCTGCGCCCTGCCACGGGGCCAGCGTCGTGAGTCGCCCGGCCAGGACCTCGCGCTGATGGCGGGTACAGTGCGGCGCGGAGGTCAGATTGCCTGGGCCGGACTGAAGCTCGGAGTCGCCGTGCTGCGCCTGCGCCGGCGCGCACCCGACCTGCTCCCCGCATACGTCAGCACCACCCTGGTGGGGTTGGGCACCACCTTCGTCAAGCTGGGCCAAGGCTTGAGTCTGCGCTGGGACCTGCTGCCGGCACCCTACCGCGAGGCGTTGTCGCGATTGCACAGCGATGTGCCCCCCTTCCCGGCGGAGGAGGCCATGCGTATCGTCGAACAGGCGTTTGGCGCGCCGGTCGGCGAACTTTTCGCCAGCTTCGATGACAAGCCCCTGGCCGCGGCTTCAGTGGCCCAGATCCATCCAGCGCGCATGCATGATGGTCGCGATGTGGTCGTCAAGATCACCCGCCCCGGGATCCATGCCCAGGTGCAGGCGGATCTGCTGCTCCTGCGGCGCACGATGCGCGTCGCCCAGTGGATCTGGCCGCCACTGAAACGCCACCGGCCGCTCGAACTGGTGGACGAACTAGGCGCATTCCTGCGTGACGAGATCGACATGCGTCACGAGGCGCAGAACATGCGGCGCATGGCCAAGGTGCTGGATGCCCTGCCCGGCATCACCCAGCCGCACGTCGTCGAGCCGTATGCCACCCGCAACGTGCTTGTGCAGGATCGAAGCCACGGGACCCGTCTGGAGGCCGCGTACGGCACAGCGGCCGCTCCCGCACTGGCAAGGGCGCTGCTCGGTGCCTACGTGCATCAGCTCTTCGGCGCCGGCGTCTTCCATGCCGACCCGCACCCGGGGAATCTGTTCTTCTTTGACGACGGTCGCCTGTGCCTGCATGACTTTGGCTCGATCGGCGTGCTCGACCCTGCATCCCGGCTCGCGCTCGGCGGCATGGTCGAGGCCATTGCGGCCGACGACGCCGAGGGCGTGCTGGATGCAGCGATCGCCATGGGCTTCTTCCCGCCGCAGGTCGACCGCCGCTCGCATGTGCGCGAGATCCACCTGATCCTGGCCGAGATGGCCAGCCGTCCGCTGGCGCAGTGGTCCATTGCCGAGGCAATCTGGCGCGTGGCACGCATTGGGCAGGGCGCTGGCTTCCGGCTTCCGGCCCACCTGCTGTCCCTGATCCGGACGCTGTTCCTGGTCGAGAACACGCTGCGGGCGCTGGATCCGGATCTGGACCTGCTGGGGACGCTGTCCGCGCAGGCGGCCGCGATCGCCGACATTGCCGAAGCCAGCCGCCCCAGCGGCAACAGGCCGCTTGCCATGCGGCTGGCCCGCACTGCGCGCCAACTGCCACAGATCGCCACCGACCTGTTGCGGCAGGCGCAACTGAGCGACGGACGACCCGCCTTCTCCGTACACCACCATGGCCTGAGTTCCACGCAGGAGGCAATCGCGCGCACGGGCAACCGGCTGGCGTTGGCCCTGGTCACCTTGGGCCTGTACGTAAGCGGTGCGCTGTTGAGCCTGCATTCCGACGGCCCGCAAGTGTTCGGTCACATGCCTTTCCTGGCTATGGTGGCTTTCGCTGCTGCGGGATTGCTCTCACTGCGGCTGGTGATGGCCATCGCCAGATCGGGACACTTGTAACAGAACACTGATCTATCTCCCCGCTGGTGCCCGGCGCATCAGTGCATCCAGGAAGGCAGACCCATGACGCAACACAATCATCATCATCAAGATCATCAGGCGCACGGCGAGCAACCGCCGCATCCCCGCACGGGTGCTGAAGGTGACGTCCATGCCGGGCACGACAAGCATGCCGGCCACAGCGTGGCGAGCTTCCGCGACAAGTTCTGGCTCACGCTGCTGCTGACCATCCCCACTCTGATCTGGAGCGGGATGATCCAGCATTGGTTCGACTACACCGCACCACAGTTCCCGGGGTCGGCGTACATCCCGGCGGTGTTCGGCACGATCGTGTACTTCTACGGCGGCTCGCCGTTCCTCCGCGGCGGATACCACGAGCTGAGAAATCGCCTGCCGGGCATGATGACGCTGATCTCGCTTGCGATCACCGTCGCCTTCCTTTACAGCGCGTTGGTCACGCTCGGCGTTGTCGAGGGCTTGGACCTGTGGTGGGAGCTGGCGACGCTGGTGGCGATCATGTTGCTCGGCCACTGGATCGAGATGCGTTCGATCAACCAGGCACAGGGCGCTCTCAAGGAACTCGCGAAGCTGCTGCCTGATATGGCGGTGCGGTTGGATGAGGCCGGTACCGCGAAGGAAGTCCCTGTCGCGGAACTGAAGCGCGGCGACCTGCTGCTCATCAGGCCCGGCGCGAGCATTCCCGCCGACGGCGTCGTGAAGGAAGGGACCAGCGCCGTCAACGAAGCGATGATCACCGGCGAGTCCAAGCCGATGGACAAGTCGACGGGCGACCGGGTGATCGCCGGCACCGTCAACGGACAGGGCTCGTTGCGTGTCGAGGTGACGGGAACCGGCGACGAGACCGCGCTCGCGGGTATCATGCGGCTCGTCGAGCAGGCCCAGACGTCGCGCTCGCGCGCCCAGGCCCTGGCGGACCGGGCGGCGTTCTACCTCACGATCATCGCCATCGTCTCCGCCGCGGTTACCGCCATTGTCTGGCCACTCCTCGGTCGACCGTGGAGCTTCACGATCGAGCGCGTGGTGACCGTGCTCGTGATCGCCTGTCCCCATGCGCTGGGCCTGGCCATTCCGCTGGTGACCGCCATCTCGACCACGATTGGCGCACGGAACGGCCTGCTCGTGCGCGATCGACGCGGCCTGGAAGAGGCCCGTTTGCTGAACACGGTCGTGTTCGACAAGACAGGCACGCTCACCCTCGGTTCGCACCGCGTCGTGAAGACCACTGCCGCCGATGGACTCACCGACGACGAGGTGCTTCGCGTGGCCGCGTCGGTCCAGCGCGACGCTGAACATCCGATCGCGCAGGCGCTGATGACCAGCGCCAAGGAACATGGCATCGACGTTCCGATGTCGCAGGACTTCGAGTCCATGCCGGGACGCGGCGTGCGCGCAGTCGTCGAGGAGCGCTCGCTTCACGTTGGCGGGCCGGGTCTGTTGAGAATGCTCGCGGTCGAACCGCCGGAGACGCTTCGGCGGGCTGCCGAATCAGCGGCAGCCGATGGTCAATCTGCAACCTACCTGGTGGAAGGCGACCGGGTGCTCGCCGTATTTGCGATCGCGGATGCCATCCGTCCCGAATCGTTCGACGCGGTCAAGCGGCTGCACGACGAAGGACTGGAGGTTGTCCTGCTGACGGGTGATTCCACGGCGGTCGCAAACGCGGTCGCGAAGGAACTCAACATCGACACCGTCTTCGCCGAGGTATTGCCCGAGGACAAGGTGGCAAAGATCGAGGAGCTGCAGGCCCAGGGCAAGCGCGTCGCGATGGTGGGTGACGGTGTCAATGACGCTCCGGCGCTGCTCACGTCCGACGTCGGCATCGCCATCGGCACAGGGACGGACGTCGCGGTCGAGGCCGGCGACGTCGTACTCGTGCGCAGCGACCCGCGCGACGTGCCAGCGATCATCGAATTGAGCAAGGCCACCTATCGCAAGATGATCCAGAACCTGTGGTGGGCCGCCGGCTACAACATCGTCGCCATCCCTCTCGCCGCTGGCGTTCTCGCCGCATGGGGGATCCTGCTGCAACCTGCGCTTGGGGCAGTGCTCATGTCGCTGAGCACCGTCGTTGTGGCAATCAATGCGCAGTTGTTGCGCCGGGCGGTGCGGTCCCCATGAACATGATTCGGGGACACCTGTGACCACGCGCCGGCTTCTTGCACTCAACGTTGGCTCGTCCACCCTCAAGGGCGCGTCCTATCTGTTCAACACTGAGGGACACGGCGCGCAGTCTCGTCTGCTCGAGCGCTCCCGGGCCGAAATTCCAGTCGGCGTGGATGCGCAGGAGCGCCTTGCCACCCTGCTCGAGGCATTGTCGGAGCCGTGGCCCAGCCCCGACGTGGTGGTGCACCGAATCGTACATGGCGGTGACCTGCACGACGCCCGCGAGCTCGACGAAACCGTGCTCGCGAAACTGGATGCATTGGTGCCGTTCGCACCCTTGCACCAGCCGGTAGCCCTCGCTTTCGCGCGTGCCGCGCGCATGCGTTGGCCGCACGCGCGCCAAGGCGTGGCCTTCGACACCGACTTCCACGCGTCGCTCGCGCCCTGGAGCCGGCGCTTGCCTGTCCCTGAAGCATGGGATGCGCTGGGCATCCGCCGCTACGGTTTCCATGGACTCGCCTTTGCCTCCGCGCTCCGCATAGTGGCCAGCCACGACGCTGGAATCCTGAAGGGCCGCGCTGTCTTCGCGCATCTGGGGGGTGGCTGCAGCGTCTGCGCCGTCGAGGGCGGCCGCAGCCGCGACACCACCATGGCGCTCACTCCGCTGGGTGGAATCCCGAGCCCTACCCGCTCCGGAGATCTCGATCCCGGCGCGTTGCTGTATCTGCTGAGGCATGAACGCCTGGATGCGCAGGCGCTTGAAAACGGCCTGTACCGCAGTGCAGGCCTTGCCGGAATCGCCGGCCATGGCGACATGCGCGTGTTGCTGACGGATCCCGGCCCGCAGGCCCAGCTTGCCGTGGAGCTCTTTGCAGTCCGGATTGCGCAGTCCATCGCGGCCATGGCCACGGCAATTGGCGGTCTCGACCATGTCGTCTTTTCCGGCGGCATCGGCCATCGCGCGCCGGTTTTGCGGGCTCGCATCGTCGCGCGACTGGCCTGGCTCGGCCTGGCGCTGGCACCTGACGTCAACGATGCTGGAGCCACGCGGATCGACCGCGGGGGCGGGCCGAGCATATGGAACGTCGCGATCGATGAGGAGCGCGAACTGGCTGAATCGGCACTCGCCTGGCTGTAGCCACGACACGCCCCAAGGGTCGGCTCCGGTGGGGAATCACTCCTCGATCCGTGACGACGTGAGCACCGCTGCGAATCCACCACCGGGGGTGCGCATGTTCGTGGTCTGGCCCTGGTACAGCCTGGCCGCGAACAACAGGACACCCGCCTCGGACGCGAAGCAGCGCACATCCGCCTTGAGGGACTGGCCCCCATGCACGATCCGCATGCTCGGTGGCGCGAAGGCCTGTGCGATGTAGGTCGCCGACGCCATAGACGCCCAAGTCCGCCGGGTCAACTTGTCGCCCCGATAACTCCCACGGCTGCCAAACCCTGCTGCAGGCTTGAAGAAATATCCGTTGCGCACTGCCCACAACGCATCCCGGTTCGCGGGCACGAGTTCGACCGTGGGCGGGATCACCTGGACCAGCAGTGCCGTCGAACCCGCATCGACCCCGAACCCGCCGAGCAGGGCCGGGTCCCCGAGCAACGCAAGGTTGCGCTTGTCGGCAAACAGCGCGTGTGCTCGGGGATGCGGCATCAGCGCGACGTCCCCTGCCAGGTAAGCCTCACGAATGTCTGCATGCGAGGCATCCTCGAGCGCGAAATCGGTCAACCGGTTGTAGACAGTGTCGATTCGACCGTGGGCATCCTCAAGCCCGTCCGGACCAAACGACAAATCCTCGGGAGCGCTGATCACGCAGTCCACGCCATGGTCCCGAAACGTGTTCGCGTACAGCTCAAACTCGGGGTAAAGGAACTGCGCTCGCGGAGTGCTGTCCACGATGGCCAGGCGCGACGGCGTGCGCCCGGATTGCTGCCGAGCATCCTCCATCCAGGCCGTGACGGCCGCATCACGCGCTTGGGCCGCGTTGGTCCAGGTGGCCCATGCTGGCGGCGCGCAAGACCGCACGGCATCGAGCAACAAGGCATTGAGGAGCAGACCGCCTGGATTGGTGTTGACCTCGATCAGCCGCGGGCCATCGACCGTCAGGTGAAAGTCCAGACCCAGGACGCCCCCCGCCGAACCCGGATCATGGGTTGCAATGTCAGGGGCCCATTGCAGGACCCGTTGGCTATATCCCGGGTTTCCTGCGACGTCGAAGACCGCCGCCGCGACTCGTCCCATGGCCTCCAACGCGGGCCGATCAACGAACAAGGCATAGGGTGAAAATAAGTGCGCGTGTACGGCGGGATCAGTCGTGAACTCCGGAAAGGCACCCCGGATCGACTCGTGCAGACGGAGGATGTCGACCACTTCGCATGCACACCGCTGGTTGAGCGGCGCGCTTTCCAGGGTGGCACAGTCGATCTCGCAGCCTGTCTGTCCAACTATTATCGGAGTCCGCGGTTCAACCACAACAGGGATTGTTCTGTTGGATCGGTGGACATGGCACTGTTCCGAACGAGCAGAACACACAGCAGTCGCCTTGATGCGGACGCAAAACCGCTCCACAGCCCGTGCACTCATAGAAGAATTGACACGCTGTGATGGGCATTGTCTCGGTCGCCCGATGGCCGCACTCCGGGCAGGTCAAGACGCTTTCCAGCTTGACGTCACTCACCGCCAGTCCGCACCTTGGCCGGGAAGCCTGCTTCCGTGACTGCACGCGCGATTCCGGCTGCATCCGTCTGGCTCGATTCGAACGTCACCGTGACTGTTTCAGCCCGGGTGTCCACCTTCACATCGGCCACGCCCGGCACCTTCTCCAGCGCCTTCCTGATGGTGATGCCGCAGGCGGGACAGGTCATGTTCTCAGCATCGAGCATCACTACGGTTGCGGGCGTCGCAAGAGCGGCACCGACCGACAGAGCAGCCACCAGGGCCAGTATCCACTTGTGCATCGCGCCTCCTACAGAATCCAGACGATGTAATAGGGAAACAGCAGCAACAGGACGATGAGGGCTGTCGCCAACCAGAGCCAACGTCGCCTGCGTCGCAGAGCGTCCGGGGCGATGCAACTGCCATCCACACCGCACCGTGCCGCCGGTCGATACAGCATCCAAAACGCCACGGCCAAGGACAGTACGGCGGCGGCGCTGAACCAGGGCCTCAAGGGATCGAGAGCTGTCAGGGTGCCGATCCAGGCGCCACTGATGCCCAGCAGGACCAGCACCAGCGGCACGACGCAGCAGACCGATGCGCCAATGGCGGCGATGCTCGCGCCAACGATGGCTGGAACAGACGATTTGGCCGGGGTTGTTTGCATCAGAGCATACTAGCCTCTGTACCTAGGTACGGAGTCAAGCCGTGCGTCCGAACACGTTTACGATCAGCCAGCTGGCGGCGGCGGCCGACGTGCATGTCGAAACCGTGCGCTACTACCAGCGCCGTAGGCTGCTGCGTCAACCCGAGCGACCGATAGGAGGCGTGCGTCGTTACGACGAAAACGATGTCAATCGGCTTCAGTTCATCCGTCGCGCTCAGATGATGCAGGTACCAACAAGATTGATCACTGAGAACAGCGCGAGGTGATCGCTCAACCGACCTTGATGATCATCGCCAGCGAGCAAGCAGCCCGCAAGATCAGGACGCTGCTGGAACATCTTCCAGAACTCCCGACTCTCTGGCCACTCGACGGGCTTCATCGGCACCCTTCCGCTCGCTGTAGCGATCGACCAAGTAATCACTCCGCCCGCGCACCAGGAGCGTGAACTTGACCAACTCCTCCATTACGTCCACCACCCGGTCGAAGAACGGCGAAGCGCGCATGCGCCCCGCGTCGTCAAATTCCTGCCACGCCTTCGCGACCGACGACTGGTTGGGAATCGTCACCATCCGCATCCACCGTCCCAGCACGCGCAGGGCGTTGACCACGTTGAACGACTGCGAGCCGCCGCACACCTGCATGACCGCCAGCGTTCGTCCCTGGGTGGGTCGCACGCTACCGTCCTCGAGCGGCAGCCAGTCAATCTGGTTCTTGAATACGCCGGTGATCGTGCCGTGGCGCTCGGGCGACACCCAGACCTGGCCTTCCGACCACTGCGACCATTCGCGCAGCTGCTGCACTTTCGGGTGATCGCTGCCGACGCTGTCCAGCATGGGCAGGCCATGCGGATCGAACACCCGGGTTTCGGCGCCGAGGTGTCGCAGGATGCGCTCGGCTTCCAGTGCCAGCTTGCGGCTGTAGGACTGCGGTCGCAGGGAGCCGTACAAGAGAAGGATGCGTGGCGCTGGTGCCGTCGCGTCGACGCCGAGCGCGTCATGGCGAGGACCGGGAAGCAGGTCGGCGGCCAGATGAGGGAGGTCGAGGAGCACGGGTGATTGCAGTTCGTTATTCATTCGACTATTCTAGAATGATGGAAACGAATCAGGCAATCGCTGCGCTGACGGCGCTGGGCCACGCCACCCGGCTGGCGATCTTCCGGCTGCTGGTCGAGGCCGGCCCCAACGGCCGCATGGCCGGTGAAATTGCGGAAGCACTGGCCGTCCCTGGCGCAACCCTGTCATTCCACCTGAAGGAGCTCGTCCATGCCGGTCTGATCGGCAGCGAGAGCCGGGGGCGCAACGTCTGCTATCGCGCCAACTTCGAAGCCATGAACGAACTGGTCGCCTACCTGACCCACAACTGCTGCGTGGGCTCCGCGGATGAGAGCTGCCCCCCTGGTGCCGGGGCCGCCTGCGCCTGTTGATCCTCTCCCACCTGTCACTCGAGGAACCGCCCCGATGAAGCGTCGCGTCCTTTTCCTGTGCACCGGCAATTCCGCGCGCAGCGTGCTGGCCGAGGCCACGCTCCGCGCCTGGGCCGGCCACCGCTTCGAAGTCTTCAGCGCCGGCAGCCAGCCGGCCGGCACGGTCAACCCCTGGGCGCTTGCCCAACTGGCGGCCGAAGGCATTGCCACGGCAGGCCTGCGTAGCAAGTCCTGGGACGAGTTCACGACGCCGGACGCGGTACCGATGGATCTGGTGGTGACCGTCTGCGATTCGGCCGCGGCCGAAACCTGCCCCGTCGTGCTCGGGGACTTTCTTCGCGTGCACTGGGGGCTCCCGGACCCGGCAACCGTTGAAGGCGATGACGAGGACAAGCGGAAGGCATTCCGCCAGGCCCACCGCATCGTCAAGGCGCGACTGCAGGCTCTGCTGGCGCTGCCGACCGAGGTCTGGGATGATCGTGAAGCGTTGAAGGCGGCCCTCGACCGCATCGGCTTCGTACAACCTGAAGACGAGGCGGTCGCCCATGGCTGAGGCAGCGCCCCGCATGGGGCTGTTCGAACGCTACCTGACCCTGTGGGTCGCGCTGTGCATCGTGGTCGGCACCAGCCTGGGACATTTCTTGCCAAATGCTTTCGCAGCCCTCGGCGGCATGGAAGTCGCGAAGGTCAACCTGCCGGTGGCCGCACTGATCTGGCTGATGATCATCCCGATGCTGCTGAAGGTCGACTTCGGCGCCATGCGGGAAGTGGGCAGGCACTGGCGCGGCATCGGCGTCACCCTGTTCGTCAACTGGGCGGTCAAGCCGTTCTCGATGGCCCTGCTGGGCTGGTTCTTCCTGCGGCATGTCTTCGCCGACTGGCTCCCGGCGGACCAGATCGACTCCTACATGGCGGGGCTGATCCTGCTGGCCGCCGCACCCTGCACCGCCATGGTGTTCGTGTGGAGCAACCTGTGTCGCGGCGACGCGAACTTCACGCTCAGCCAGGTCGCGCTCAACGACGCCATCATGGTGGTGGCGTTCGCACCGCTGGTCGCCCTGCTGTTGGGACTGTCGTCGATCACCGTGCCCTGGGACACGCTGGCGCTGTCGGTGGGCCTCTACATCCTGTTGCCGGTGGCGGTGGCTATCGTCTTGCGTCGCTGGCTGCTTGTACGCGGCGGCGAGGCCAGGCTGGAACGGGTGCTCGCTCGTTTGGGACCTGTCTCGCTGGTTGCACTGCTGGCGACGCTGGTGCTGCTGTTCGGCTTCCAGGGAAGGCAGATCGTCGAGCAGCCCCTGATCATCGCGATCCTGGCGGTGCCGATCCTGATCCAGGTCTACTTCAACTCCGGGCTAGCCTACCTGCTCAACCGCAGGCTGGGTGTCGCCCATTGCGTGGCCGGACCGTCGGCGCTGATCGGGGCCAGCAATTTCTTCGAGCTGGCGGTCGCTACGGCGGTGGCCCTGTTTGGCGTGCACTCCGGCGCGGCGCTGGCTACCGTGGTCGGCGTGCTGATCGAGGTCCCCGTGATGCTATCAGTGGTCAGGATCGTCAACGGCACACGCCCGTGGTACGAGCGGCAGGTCAAAGCGTCGTAGAGCATGGACTGGACTTCCGTGTCGTTGACCTGATCACGATCAATTGGTTTGAGAGTTCAGAACCCATCGGTTTCGTGATGCCGACCTCTCGGCGCCATCAGAGTACTTCATCATCAGGCCGACCGGTCTCTCTCCGGTGCCATTCGAGGGTCGACGCTTGCACACCACCACCCCGCCGCAGATAACCCGACATATTCGCCAGCTGGTCCAGAGAGTGGTTCCTGGCGGCGTGGCGACCTACATGGTTGTCGAGCCCGAACCTGATGCGCTTGAAAAAGAGTGCTTCCCTAACGTCGAGGCGAAGATCGCGCGGGACGGCGGACGCATGCTCTGCGGTTGGCAGCTATGGGAATGGCCGCATGTGATGGTCGAAGCGGAGTTTCACGCGATCTGGCTGTCCCCTGACGGCCAGATGGTCGATGTCACGCCCAAGCTCCACCATGAAACCAAGGTCCTCTTCGTGTCTGACCCGCGACGCCGCTACACCGGCGCGACGGTCGACAACGTGCGCCTGCCGGTTCGCGATGACCAGTTGATCCGGCACTTCATCGGGGTGTCCGAAGCGATCACGCACGTGCTGAGTCGGGGCGTACCGACGGCCGACGGCCATGTCAGTGTCCCGGCGAACGAGATCGAACCGCTGCAGCAGGCGCAACAGTTCCTGGGACACGCGCTGCTGACCGGGCTGCGCGATCATCAGCCGTGTCTGTGCGGTGGTGGCCGCAAGTACAAGCGCTGCCATGGCCCCGAGCTGGAGCGCGCCTTCGCCCTGTAGCCCTCGCGGCATTCAGCGAAATTGTATACCCCCTCGCCCGCAGGTACCCTGCGTGGTCATGGTCCGCTTGCCCCGCCACCGCTGGTTCCCGCTCCTGCGCGTTTTCGCGCTGGGGCTGGTTGCGCTGGGATTGGTGCTGCAACCGGTCATGACAGCCGCCGGCGAGATGCACGAGCTCGCACACGACCCGTCGGGCATGCACAGCCACGGCCCGCATGCCAACGATATGGGCGCGGAGCTCACCGCGACAGGTGCGCACGATCAGGATGGATCGGAGACCTTGCACGTGCTTCTGGATTTTGCACATTGCTGTGGCGCAGCTGCGGCCGCAATGCCTGTCCTGGAGTCCTTGTCTGCTCTTCCGGTAGCCGGTCGGCTGGTGATTGAGAAGGCGTCGCTCCCACCGGCCGTACGCCTAGCGAGTCCGTTCAAGCCTCCGATCTTCGGATGACTGCGCCATCGGCCTGACGCCGACACCCGTCATTTCGATTCACCGGAGCAACCCCCATGCGTTTGCGATCAGCGGCATTGGCCGCGTTCGTCGTCGTGTGTGCCGTGGCATTTCCCACGCACGCCGCCGGCCCTCTTACTCTGGACGACGCATTTTTTCGCGTTGCCAGCACTCACCCCAATCTGCGCCTGTTTGGCGCCCGCCATGAGGCCCTGGCAGCCGAGTTGGAGCGAGCCTCCTTGCGCCCGGCGCTGGTTGCTGGCGCCGAACTCGAGAACATGCTGGGTCCCGGCCCGGCCAGCGGTCTCGACAGCGCCGAGATCACGCTGAGCCTAGCTTCCGTGCTGGAGCGGGGCGGCAAGCTCGATGCCCGCCGCACGCTCGCGCAGAGCCGCATCGACGCGCTGGCCATTGCGCGCGAGGCGCAGCGGTTGGATCTTCTGGCCGAAGTGGCCCGCCGCTACCTCGCGGTCGTCGGTGCGCAACGGCAAGGCGAGCTCGCGCAGTTGGACGTCGACCAGCGCGAGCGCACCGTCGCTGCGGCACGCCGGCGTCACGAGGCCGGTGCTTCGCCCGAGGCGGTCGTACTCACCGCCCAAGCTGCTCTGGCACGGGCCGAACTGGACGGGGCTCGGGCTCGACAGCGTGAGACAGCCGCCCGCCAACATCTCGCGGCCCTTTGGGGCGAGCGCAATCCGGCATTCGAGATCGCTGGGGGCGATCCGCTGGCAGTGCCGCAGGTCGCGGACTTCGCGGTACTCGCCGACTGGCTGCAACGCACCCCCGAGCTCGCGCAGTTCGTCGACCAGCAACGCATTGGCGAGGCGCGGTTGCAGCTGGCGCGCAGCGAGGCGACACCCGACCTCGACTGGCAAGTCGGCGTCCGGCGGATGGCGGATGGCGATGACTTCGCCCTGGTTGGCAGTGTCTCGATCCCGCTGGGCACCACCAGCCGCGCGCAACCGGGCATCCGTGCCGCACGCGCCGAGTTGACGGCGTTGGAAATCGAACGAGAGGCTACGGGTCTGTGGCTCTACTCCACCCTTGCCGAGGCGCATGGCCGCTTCGGTGTGGCGCGCCTGGAAGCGCAGCGGCTGGGTGAGGACGTGCTCCCACGCCTGGCAAAGGCCGAAGCCGCGGCCGCCACCGCGTATCGCGCAGGGGCGGCCAGCTATCTGGAGTGGTCGAGCTTGCAGGCAGAGCGCGCCGCGGCCCGGCGGCAACAATTGGAGGCGGCGCTGGAAGCCCAGCGTGCCCTGATCGAGATCCAGCGGCTGACCGGTCAGGCCTTCGTCGTCGGCCCTGGCCCGCACGACAACCAAGGAGCAACGCCATGAAGCCTACTCACTTGATCCCCGCGCTGGCGCTGGCGCTAAGCCTGGCGGCCTGTGGTGGTGACTCGGACCAGCCGGCGAATGGCGTCCATGCCGACGAGGCGGCTGACCAAGGCACAGAGGCCGACGATCACGGCCATGAGGCGGGTGAAGTCGCCAGCACGGTCATTCCGGCCGAGATCGCCGAGAAGTCCGGTATCAAGACGCGATCTGTCGGGCCCGGCGTGATTGCCGACGAGCACGAGGTGCAAGGCCTGCTGACCGCGGTCGATGGCCGTGTTGCCCAGATCTCCGCCCGCTTTCCCGGACCGATCCGTTCGCTGCGCGCCAATGCCGGCGACCAGGTTCGCGCCGGCCAGACGCTTGCGACGATCGAGAGCAACCTGAGCCTGAGCACCTACAGCGTGACCGCGCCGATCTCCGGTGTGATCGTCGAGCGCAATGCCTCGGTCGGCGGCCTGGCCAGCGAAGGCACTCCACTGTTCGAGATCGCCGACCTGTCCCAGCTCTGGGTCGACCTGCACATTTTCGGAGCCGACGCCCAGCACATCCAGCCGGGCGTGCCGGTAATGGTCACCCGCATGAGCGATGGCGAGGCGCTGCTCACCACGCTCGAACGTGTACTCCCGGGCATGGCCACGGCGAGCCAAAGCACTGTCGCCCGCGCGACGATCGACAACACCGACAGCCAGTGGCGTCCGGGAACCGCGGTCAAGGCGCGGATCACGGTCGCACAGCAGCCGGTTGATCTGGTGGTGCCGTTGACCGCGCTGCAGTCGATGGATGGCCGGGAAGCCGTGTTCGTTCGCGAGGGCGAGACATACCAGGCCCGACACGTCGAGCTCGGCGTGCGCGATGCCACGCAGGTGCAGATCCTGTCAGGCCTGAGCGTGGGCGAGGAGGTCGTGGTCGCGGAGAGCTACCTGATCAAGGCGGACATCGGCAAGGAGGGCGCGGCGCATGAGCACTGACGCCACAGCCCACCAGGCCGGGCTGGTGGAGCGACTCGTCCGCTTCTCGATCCGGCATCGCTGGATGATGCTGGTCCTGACCCTGGGCCTGATCGGAGGGGGCATCTGGAGCTTTACCAGGCTCCCGATCGATGCAACCCCCGACATCACCAACATCCAGGTGCAGATCAACACCGAGGCGCCCGGCTACTCGCCACTGGAGTCCGAGCAGCGAGTCACCTATCCGATTGAAACGGCGCTCGCCGGCTTGCCCCGGCTCGACTACACGCGCTCGCTGTCGCGATACGGCTTGTCGCAGGTCACCGTCGTGTTCGAGGACGGTACCGACCTGTACTTCGCCAGACAGCAGGTAGCCGAGCGCCTGCAGCAGATCCGCTCACAGATTCCCGAAGGGTTGGAGCCCGAAATGGGGCCGATCTCGACCGGGTTGGGCGAGATCTTCCTGTACACCGTCGACGCGGCGCCCGGGGCGGCCAAGCCGGACGGCACGCCGTGGACCGCCACCGACCTGCGCACCCTGCAGGACTGGGTCATCCGGCCGCAGATGCGCAACACACCGGGGGTGACCGAGGTCAACACGATCGGCGGCTTCGAGCGGCAGATCCACATCACGCCGGACCCGTCTAAGCTGGTTGCACTCGGCTTCACGCTGCAGGACATCGTCGACGCGGTGGCGGCCAACAACCAGAACATGGGCGCCGGTTACATTGAGCGCAACGGCCAGCAGTACCTGGTGCGCGTGCCCGGCCAGGTCGGCGGGATCGACGAGATCCGGAACATCGTGCTGGACCGACGCGACGGCCTGCCGATCCGGGTCGCTGACGTGGCACAGGTGGGTGAGGGTCCGGAGCTTCGTACGGGCGCGGCGACCCAGAACGGCGAAGAGGTCGTGCTGGGCACCGTGTCGATGCTGGTCGGCTCCAACAGTCGCACGGTCGCGCAAGCCGCGGCGGCGAAGCTGCAGGATGCGAACGCAAGTTTGCCGGAAGGCGTCACCGCGACGGCGGTCTACGACCGCACCGGGCTGGTCGAACGCACGATGCAGACCATCTCGAAGAACCTGATCGAGGGTGCCTTGCTGGTGATCGTGGTCCTGTTCCTGCTGTTGGGGAACTTCCGCGCCGCGCTCATCACCGCAGCCGTCATCCCGCTGGCCATGCTGTTCACCATCACCGGGATGGTGCGTGGCGGCGTGTCGGGGAACCTGATGAGTCTCGGTGCGCTCGACTTCGGGCTGATCGTCGATGGCGCGGTCATCATCATCGAGAACGTTCTGCGGCGGTTTGGCGAGATGCAGCACCGACTTGGGCGGACGTTGACACGCGAGGAACGCAACGACCTGACGGCCACTGCCACGGTCGAAGTCATCCGGCCCAGCCTGTTCGGCATGTTCATCATCGCCGCGGTGTACCTGCCGATTTTCGCGCTGACCGGGATCGAGGGAAAGATGTTCCACCCGATGGCGATCACCGTGGTGCTGGCCCTCACCGGTGCAATGGTCCTGTCGCTGACCTTCGTTCCCGCGTCCATCGCGATCTTCATGGGCAACCGCGTCGAGGAGAAGGAGAACAGACTGGTCCAATGGACGCGGCGGCGCTATGAGCCGCTGCTTGCGTGGTCGCTTCGCCGGCAAAACTGGGTCCTTGGCGGGGCACTGATGCTGGTCGTCGTGTCCCTGCTACTCGCCACACGCCTGGGCAGCGAGTTCATTCCCAGCTTGGACGAGGGCGACCTCGCCATGCAGGCGATCCGCATTCCCGGAACGGGCCTGGAGCAGTCGGTGAAGATGCAACTGGCCGTGGAAGAACGCCTGATGCAGGTTCCGGAAGTCGAGCGTGTCTTCAGCAGGATTGGCACGGCGGAGGTGGCCACCGACCCGATGCCACCCAACGTGGCGGACACCTACCTGATGGTGAAGCCACGCGGGCAATGGCCCGATCCACGCAAGCGCAGGGATGTGCTGATCGACGAAATCGAAGCGGCAGTGGCGACGCTTCCCGGCAACAACTACGAGTACTCGCAACCGATCGAGATGCGGACCAACGAGCTGATCTCCGGCGTGCGTGCGGATGTGGCGGTCAAGGTGTTCGGTGACGACCTGGACACGCTGGTCGAGGTGGCCGAACAGGTCGAGGCGGCTGCCAGGCAGGTCGAGGGCGCGGTCGACGTCAACACCGAACAGGCAACCGGCTTGCCACTGCTGACGATCGTCCCGGACCGCGCAGCGCTTGCGCGCTTCGGACTGAATCCGGGGATCGTGCAGCAGACCGTTGCCACTGCGGTGGGTGGCCAGGTGGCCAGCCAGCTGTTCGAGGGCGACCGCCGCTTCGACATCGTGGTTCGACTGCCGGAACAGATGCGTGTCGATCCGATCGCCCTGCAGGACCTGCCGATCCCCTTGCCCGACGTTGCGAACGCGGACCGGTCGAGCTTGGAGCCACGCTGGGCGACCGCGCGGACCGTACCGCTGCGGGAGGTTGCGAAAATCGAGAGCCTGCTCGGACCAAACCAGATCAACCGCGAGAACGGAAAGCGCCGGGTGGTGGTCACGGCCAACGTGCGTGATCGCGACTTGGGCGGCTTCGTTGAAGACCTGCAGCAGCGCATCGAGCAGCAGGTGAGCGTTCCAGAAGGCTACTGGATCGACTACGGCGGCACGTTCGAGCAGTTGATCTCGGCCAGCCAACGGCTCGCAGTAGTGGTACCGGTGACCCTGGTCCTCATCTTCGGCCTGTTGTTCATGGCGTTCGGCTCGGCCAGGGATGCGGTGATCGTGTTCAGCGGCGTGCCGTTGGCCCTGACCGGCGGTGTGGCCGCACTGGCACTGCGTGGCATCCCGTTGTCGATCACCGCCGGGGTCGGCTTCATCGCCCTGTCGGGCGTGGCGGTGCTCAACGGCCTGGTCATGATCGCCTTCATTCGCAACCTGCGGGAGCAAGGGCAGTCGCTGGATGACGCCGTCTTCAACGGCGCACTCGAGCGGCTACGGCCGGTCTTGATGACCGCCCTGGTGGCATCGCTCGGCTTCGTCCCGATGGCGCTCAATGTCGGCACGGGCGCGGAGGTGCAGCGTCCGCTCGCCACCGTGGTGATCGGCGGGATCGTGTCCTCCACGCTGCTCACCCTGCTAGTGCTGCCGACCCTCTACCGTCTTCTGCACCGCGGCGACGCAGCGAAGTCGCAACGGGAGGCCCACTGACGTGAGCGAAGAGAAGATCGAAATACACGACGCCCACCAACGCCGGATCCTGTTGATCGTCCTTGCCTTGAACCTCGCGCTTGCCGCGGGTTCTGGGTCACGGGCCTCGCTGCCGGCTCAAGCGCCCTGATTGCGAATGGACTGGACAATGCGTCCGACAGCGCTGTCCACATCATCACCCTGCTCGCGCTCAGTCGTTCACCGGCCTGGAAACGATCGGCGGCCAAGGTGTCCGGCTGGCTGCTGATCCTGTTCGCCGCGGGAATCCTGGTTGACGTGGGCCGTCGATTTTTCGGCGACGTCGAGCCCATTGGCACAACGATGATGGTGATGGCCCTGGGAGCCGCCATAGTGAACGCGACCTGTGTGTGGCTACTCAAGAAGATCCGGCAGACCAACGTGAACGTGCGCGCCGCGACCACCTTCAGCACCAACGACTTTGTCGCCAACGCGGGCGTGCTTGTGGGTGGCGGATTGGTGCTCTGGACCGGGCGGGCCTGGCCCGATCTAGTCGTCGGTCTTGCGGTGGCGGCGATCGCCCTGAAGGGGGGCATCGAGATCCTGCGGGATGCGCGAGGTCAAGAGCATGGCTAGCAGAGCCGGCTTGCAGTACTTTCTCCATCGGAGCCGCGCTTTGTGTCGGGGCATTCGGCAGGGCACAGCGGTCACCCCATGAGTCGGTTGAACGATGTGCGTGACAGACTGGAACGGCACCAGATCCCGATCTATTTTCTGGCGATTGCGCTCGGCTTCGCCGTCGCGTTGACCGTACCCGGCACCGGCAGGCTGGAAGTCCTGATCAATCCCGCGCTGGCATTGATGCTGTTCGTCACCTTCCTGCAGGTGCCGTTGGTCAAGCTGCGAGCCGCGCTGGCGAACCGGCGCTTCCTGGGCGCATTGCTCGTTGCAAACTTCCTGGTCGTGCCGCTGCTGGTCGCGGCCATGTTGCCGCTTTTGCCAGCAGACCCGCTGGTCCGTATCGCCGTGCTCTTCGTACTGCTGTGCCCATGCATCGACTACGTGGTCACCTTTTCCCATCTGGGCAAGGCGGACTCCGCGCTGCTGCTGGCTGCGACGCCGGTTCTATTGCTCGTGCAGATGTTGCTGTTGCCGCTGTACTTCGGCGTGCTGATGGGCGAAACATCGGCCTCACTGGTCCAGGCAGGTCCGTTCCTGCACGCATTCGTCTGGCTGATCGCGGTCCCGCTACTGCTCGCGGCGGGCCTGCAGGCAGCCGCCTCGCGCTCGCCGAGAGTGGCCCGTTTGGCCGGCCTGGGTGGGGTGATGCCGGTACCCGCCACCGCGGGGGTGCTCTTCGTGGTGATCGCAGCGGTGACACCGCAGCTGGGACCAGCAAGCAATGCTGCGGTCTCGGTAGTGCCGTTCTACATTGCCTTCGCGATCATCGCGCCACAGCTCGGCCTTGCGGTGGCACGGATTTTCAAGCTGGCTGTTCCGGCGAAACGGGCCGTGGCGTTCGCGTCGGGCACGCGCAACTCACTGGTGATATTGCCGTTGGCCCTGTCGATCCCCGGCGCGCTTCCCATCGTACCGGCGGTGATCGTGACCCAGACGCTGGTCGAGTTGATCGCAATGCTGGCCTACATACCGCTGATACGACGGGTGGCAACGCGTTGACTGCCATGCTGCCGCCCGCCCAGGTCACTTCTCGGTGCTTGTCAGTGGGCGCCGCAGCGTGTCCAGGATGACACATTGGCCGCGCTCGCCCCCACTGCAGCTGCCGATCACCCGTTCGAGCTCAGCGGCCATCCGCTGCAGGTCCCCGAGCCGGGCCTGAATGTCCACCAGGTGCACGCGGGCGAGCCGGTCGACATCTTGGCATGACAATCCGTCGTCCTCGGCCAGGCCCAGCAGGCTGCGGATCTCCTCCAGGGAGAAGCCAAGGTCGCGGCCACGACTGATGAAGCGCAATCGATCCACGTCCGTTGACCGATAATCGCGGTACCCGCTCGCTGTGCGCGGCGGCGCAGGCAACAACCCGATGCGCTCGTAGTAGCGCACGGTTTCCGGATGGCACCCGCTGCGTGTCGCGACCTCTCCAATCTTCATGGGCTTGACCCTGTAGCGGCTACAGACTTTAGGATCGCCGACCTGACAGCGGTCCGCAATTCCTGCGTCCGCTCCCATCTGGAGACTTGACCATGGGTGACTCGTGCGGCTGCGGAAGCACAGTGGATATCCGGGCCTTGGAGGCCGGGCAGCGGCGCGTGCTGATGATCGTGCTGGCGATCAACATCGCCACCTTCGTGATGATGATCACGGCGGCGATTTACAGCGGATCGTCCTCGTTGCTGTCAGGCAGCCTCGACAATCTTGGCGATGCGCTGACCTACTTGCTGAGCCTGGCGGTGATCGGCGCCAGCTTGCGCGCCAAGGCCAAAGTGGCGCTGATCAAGGGACTGCTGATTTTCGGCGCCGCGGTGGCGGTCGCCATCCAGATCGGCTGGCGCCTGGCCCATCCGGAGGTACCGATCTTCGAGGCCATCGGCATTGCTGCGGTGATCAACCTTGCGTTCAACGCACTGTGCCTGTGGTTGCTGACGCCGTACCGCTTCGGCGATGTGAACATGTCATCGGCGTGGGAGTGTTCGCGCAATGATCTGTACGAGGGTGTTGCGGTACTGCTGGCGGCCGCCGGCGTGTGGCTGTTCGATGCGGGCTGGCCCGATCTGGTCATCGCCGGTGGACTGTTGCTGATGTTTCTGCGGTCCGCCTGGCGGGTACTCCGTATGGCTTGGCGGAGCTACCGGGACGAGGCGAAATAGCAAGTTGCGGCCCGTTGCCCGGCCCAAGAGAAGAAATGCCCCGTATGCCGGGGCGTTTGTTCGCCGAGTTGGCTGATGATCGGCATCCAGTGGCCGCGACCGCTATCCGCAGCAGGGATTCTGTTGCTGGATCGGTGGACACGGCACGGTGCCGTACGAACAGAACACACAACAGTCGCCCGGCTTGGGCCGCAGTACCGTGCTGCAGCCTGGACACTCGTAGAAAAACTGACAGGCCGTGGTAGGCATCATCTCGCTGGCCTGGTGCCTGCATTCTGGGCAGGTCAGCATGCTTTGCAGTTGCAGATCAGCCACCATTTGTCCGTGCCTTGGCCGGGAAGCCTGCTTCGGTGATGGCCCGTGCGATGTCCGAAGCACTTGTACGCTCGGAATCGAAGGTCACCGTTACCGTGGCTGCCTTGGTATCGACCGCAGTGTCAGCTACGCCGGGCACCTTCTCGAGCGCTTTCTCAATGGTGATGCTGCACGTAGGGCAGGTCATGTTCGCGGCCTGCAACACCACCGTCTCAGTGGGGGCGGCCCCCGCCGTTCCGGCCCATATGACGGCCATCAAGGCCAATGTCCACTTGCGCATCGATCGTCTCCTACAGAAGCCAAATCACGTAATACGGAAACAACAACAACAAGGCGATCACGACAGTGGCTAACCAAAGCCAGCGCCGCCGCCGGCTCAAGATGCCCGGATCCACGCATTGGCCTTCGGCGCGGCATCGAGAGGCTGGTCCGTACAGGCCCCAGAAGGCTAACCCCAGCGACAGCAGGGCGGCAGCACTGAACCAAGGGCGCCATGGATCCAGCGCGGTCAGGTTGCCGATCCAGGCGCCACTGATGCCCAGCAGGACCAACGCCAGCGGCACGACGCAGCAGACCGATGCGCCAATGGCGGCGATGCTCGCGCCAACGATGGCTGGAACAGACGATTTGGCCGGGGTTGTTTGCATCGGAGCATACTAGCCTCTGTACCTAGGTACGGAGTCAAGCCGTGCGTCCGAACACGTTTACGATCAGCCAGCTGGCGGCGGCGGCCGACGTGCATGTCGAAACCGTGCGCTACTACCAGCGCCGTAGGCTGCTGCGTCAACCCGAGCGACCGATAGGAGGCGTGCGTCGTTACGACGAAAACGATGTCAATCGGCTTCAGTTCATCCGTCGCGCTCAGATGATGGGATTCAGCCTCGACGAGATCGCTGGCCTGCTACAGATCACAGGCGAGCGTTCTTGCGAGCAGACCCGTCAATTGACCGAGCGAAAGCTCGCCGATGTCCGTCTACGAATCCGCGAGCTGCGACAGCTGGAGAGGGATCTCGAACAGAAAGTAGCGCGGTGCGCCCAAGTGCCGGCGGGAGAGTACTGCCCAACCCTCGATTTTCTGGAGCGGCCAAGAAAGCCAGCTGCGACAGGCAGTTAGGTCACTTTCGGCCGTTTTTTACACGAATCCCTGCCGACCCTCTGATTCGGCCGCTCGACGCAGGCCGGCACTATCGACAACGAATGGAGCACACAGCATGAAAACCCGCAAACTCGGAAACGACCTGGAAGTCTCCGCCCTCGGCCTGGGCTGCATGGGCATGACCGCCGTGTACGGCCCGGCCGCCGACAAGCAGGAGATGATCAAGCTCATCCATGCCGCCCACGACCGCGGCATCACCCTGTTCGACACCGCCGAGGCCTACGGTCCCTTCGCCAACGAGGAACTGGTCGGCGAGGCGCTGCAGCCGATCCGCGGCCAGGTGGTCATCGCCACCAAGTTCGGCTTCGACATCGACCCGGAGGCCGGCGAGCGCGGCCTCGGCACCGACAGCCGGCCCGAGCACATCGCGCGCGCGGTCGAGAAGATGCTGCAGCGCCTGCGCACCGACCATATCGACCTGCTGTACCAGCACCGCGTGGACCCGGCGGTACCGATCGAGGACGTGGCCGGCGCGGTCAAGGACCTGATCGCCGCAGGCAAGGTCAAGCATTTCGGCCTGTCCGAGGCCGGCGTGCAGACCATCCGCCGCGCCCACGCCGTGCAGCCGCTGACGGCGGTGCAGAGCGAGTACTCGCTGTTCTGGCGCGGGCCGGAACTGGAACTGTTGCCGCTGCTGGAGGAACTGGGCATCGGCTTCGTGCCGTTCAGCCCGCTCGGCGCCGGCTTCCTGACCGGCAAGATCACCGACAAGACCACGTTCGATCCGACCGATTTCCGCAACCACGTGCCACGTTTCTCCGTGGAAGCGCGCAAGGCCAACATGGCGCTGGTCAAGGTGGTCGAGTCCGTCGCCGGGCGCAACGGCGCCACGCCCGCCCAGGTCGCGCTGGCTTGGCTGCTGGCGCAGAAGCCCTGGGTCGTGCCGATTCCCGGCACCACCAAGCTCAATCGCCTGGAAGAGAACATCGGCGCGGTCACGCTCGACCTGAAGCCTCAGGACATCGCCCAGCTCAATGCCGAGGTTGCCAAGATCAAGGTGGAAGGCGAGCGCCTGCCGGAAGCAGCGCTCAAGATGACCGGCCTCTGATCTGAAGGGCCGGCGTCGCCGCCAGGCCGTCGCGGAGTGGCGGTGACGGCGTTTCGATGGCCGGCAGTGGGTGGCGGCAGACGATGCCGGGGCATCATCGCCGGGAAGAATACGGGCATGGCTTTCATCTCCAATGCCGAATCCGTGACCGTCCTGATCGTGGATGCCGACCGGCATCCACGACGGCATGGGTCGGAACCCGGCTCGGACATCGCCACCTATCTCGCACGCCACAACACGGACGTCGTGTTCGACCGGATCGCCTCGGACGGCTCGCCTGTCGCAGAAGCGATCCTAGAAGAAGGTAGCGCTTGGCCCCACCCCTGCCATCTTTCCAGCCCCGAGAGCTTCGTCAGAACCAGAAGCGCAGGCCGATCACCCACCGGTTGTCGGTTCTGGAATGACTGCTAAGCCCGCGCAGGTCCGACGTCTTGCCGAAACTCCATTCGCGCTCGAATCCCACGTAGGGCGCGAACTGCCGCGTGATCTCGTAACGCAAGCGGACGCCTCCCTCCACGGTACTCAGGCCCGCACCGATGACTTCCTCCGGATCGGTCTGCCCGAACCAATTGGCTTCGAGCCCCCAATTGGCGATCAACCGGTTGGTGAACAACATCTCATACTCGACCTCGACGATGGCCGCCGTCTCGCCGCCCTCTCCGACGTAGCCCGTTGCCGAGACCTCGAACTTGTAGGGCGCCAGACCCTGGACGCCGAACGCGGCCCAGTTGCGCGGCGTTCCGCCTCCACCGAAGTCACCAAAATCCCGGCGCACGCCGACCACGGCATCCCACCAGGGATGGATCGCGCGGCCGTACAAGGCTTCAATCCGCCCGCGCTGCAGGCTTTCGTCCAGCGCGTGACCCTTGGTTCGCAACCAGAGGCGGTTGAGGTCGCTGCCGACCCAACCGATCCCCTCCCAGGCGATCTCCCTGCCTTCATCCGTGTTCGCCCCTTCCAACTGGTCCATGAGCCAGAACGAGTTCAGGCTGGTGCCGTGCTTGTGGTAATCCTTCAGCAACGGGAACGCCGCCGAGCGATCGGCATCGGTGAGAGGAGGGATGGGTTCGCGTGGCAGGGCGGGGTTCCCCATCTCGGAATGGTCCATCTCGGAATGGTCCATCTGGGAGTGGTCGACCTGCGGACGGTCCTGTTGTCCATGATCCATCTGCGCGTGGTCGTCACCACTGCCGGCGTGCTCGGAATGGGTCTCCTGCGAACGCTTCGAATGATCCATGCCGGCATGGGGAGGCTGCGTCGTCGCATCTTCTTCCTGCCGGTCCGTCGTCGCACTTGACGTCGCAGGCTGGCCATGTCCGGCGTGCTGCGCGTAGGCGCCGACAGGGAGCGACAGGACGACGGCCAGCCCAGCCCACAGCATCGTTTTCGTTGGGCTCCTCATTCTTCGACCCTCACTTCCCGGAACATGCCCGATTCCATGTGGAAGAAGAGATGGCAGTGGTAGGCCCAACGCCCGAGCGCATCGGCCCGGACTCGGTAGCTGCGCTTCGTGCCCGGAGGCATGTCCACGGTGTGCTTGCGCAGATGGAAGTTGCCCTGTTCGTCTTCCAGGTCGCTCCACAGGCCGTGCAGGTGAATCGGATGCGCCATCATGGTGTCGTTCACCAGCACGATGCGCATGCGCTCGCCGTAGTTGAGGCGCAGCGGCTCGGCATCGGCGAACTTGATCCCGTCGAACGACCAGGCGAAACGCTCCATGTGCCCGGTCAGGTGCAGTTCGACCGTGCGGCCAGGCTCGCGCCCGTCGGGATCCGGGAACAGGCTCTTCAGGTCGGCATACGTCGCCACCTTGCGGCCGTTCCCGCGCAGGCCGATGCCCGGATCGGACAGTCGAGGCGCCGGCGTCATGGTCTGCATGTCGACCAGGGGGTTGCCGGTCTCGCTGGCCGGGTGCGCCTGCATCTGCATGCCTCCGGCCGGCGCGCCCTGCATGGCCGTGGCCGAGGCGCCGTGGCCGGCATGTGGATCGACAGATGCTGCGGCACCATGGCCAGCGTGTGGATCCGAAGCCGGTGTGGCGCCATGCCCGGCATGCGGATCGGCGGCGGCCGGCGTCGCGCCGTGTCCCGAATGCGCGGCGTGGTCGCCGTGTCCCATGTCGGCCATGGTCAGCAGCGGACGCGGATCGACCGCCGGCACCGGTGCACGCAGCCCTTCACGCACCGCCAGCGTGCCGCTGACGTAGCCGGTACGGGCACTGTCCTGGGCAAAGAGGGTGAAGGCGTCCTGGCCGGTCGGTTCGACGATCACGTCGAAGGTCTCGGCGGTGGCGATGCGGATCTCGTCCACCGTCAGCGGATGGACGTACTGGCCGTCGACCTCGACCACCGTCATCTTCAGGCCCGGGATGCGCACATCGAAGTAGCTCATCGCCGAGCCGTTGATGAAGCGCAGCCGGATCTTCTCGCCGCTGCGGAACAGGCCGGTCCAGTTGCCCAGCGAAGTGGTGCCGTTCATCAGGTAGGTGTAGGTGTGCGCGTTGACGTCCGACAGGTCGGTGGGCGTCATCCGCATGCGGCCCCAGGCCGCGCGGTCGCTCAGGGTCGCACGCAGCCCGTCGTTGCTTACGTCGCGGAAGAAGTCCCCTACCGTCCGCTGGTAGTAGTTGTCGTACTCCGACAACTTCTTCAGGCGGGCGAACAGACGCGCAGGATCCATGTCGGTCCAGTCGGACAGGAACACCACGTAGTCGCGGTCGTAGGAGAACGGCTCGGGTGCGATGGGATCGATGATCAGCGGCCCGTACATGCCGCCCTGTTCCTGGAAGCCGGAGTGGCTGTGGTACCAGTAGGTGCCGCCCTGGCGAACATCGAACTCGTACAGGTAGCTCTCGCCGCGGCCGATGCCATCGAAGCTGAGACCGGGCACACCATCCATGTTCGCCGGCAGCAGGATGCCGTGCCAGTGGATCGACGTGGAGTCACCGTGGATCGAGCCTGGGGGCAGGTCGTTGCGGACCCGCAGCTGCACCCGCGTGCCTTCGCGCCAGCGCAGGATCGGTGCGGGCACCGAACCGTTGACGGTGATGGCGGGCCGCGTCTTGCCCGTGTAGTTGACCGCGGTCTCGCCCACGCTCAGGTCAAACTGCGTGCCGGCGAGAACTTCGAGCTGGCCCGGAGAGCGTAGTGCCCAGCTTTGCTTCGGCCACAGCCCCAGGCCCAGCACCGCACCCCCCGCCGCCAACCCTTGAACGAACTGCCTTCGGGAAAGCAGGCGTTGTTCTTCGACGTTCGCACCTGAAGGTCTGGATCGCATGCATGATCTCCTATGATCGGTAGGGGCTGGCCGCAAGGGCGCCCGGTTCATCGCCACGATCCAGGCGATGGGAACCCGCGACGCCGGAGACGCCATCGTGGGGACGGATGCCGTTCAGCGTGCGCAAGACGAGCGCCGCGGCAGTGGCCGGAATTCCCAATGGATAAGGGACTCAGGAATCATGCAACGGTCGGGATCGAGCACATGGCCATGAAACTCGCGTCATCACGGCCAGCTTAGGAGGAGGTCACTTTCGCCGGGATGACCCGTCCATTACATTCCCGTCATTGCAATGTCATTCCCGCTCGGCCAGCGGGTCGCAAGACCTATCGCGGGTCCGTTCTACCTGCGCGGGGTCTTGCGCTTCCGGACCCCAGGCTCATCGACCGCGCCACGTCGGCGTTTGGGTTCTCCCGCCGCCGCTGCCGATGGCTGTTCCAGATCGGCCAGGATCGGGCAATCGGGCCGATCGTCTCCCGAGCAGCCCATCACCAGTTGCTGGAGCGTGCCAGCCATCTCCTGCATGTCCGTGATCCGTTGCCGCAGATCTTCGATATGGCCCAGGGCGATGCGCTTGACGTCCGCACTGCGCCGGCGGCGGTTCCGCCAGAGCTGCAGCAGGCCATCGATCTCGGCGACGGAAAACCCCAGATCCCGCGCCCGCCGCACGAAGCGCAGTACGTGCACGTCGTTCTCTGTGTAGTTCCGGTAGCCTGCGTCCGTGCGGCTGGCCGCCGGGATCAAACCGGTCGCCTCGTAGTAGCGGATCATCTTGGCCGATACCCCTGAAGCGTTCGCTGCTTGACCGATGTTCACGTCATCCTCCTTTCGACCGACCCGGTCGCACCGTGGCCGGCGGACGCGACGGCCTCTCCCGAAACATCGGGCCGGCCAGTCACCGCGGACGCCACGGGCGGATGGAACCGCCGCAGCCTGAGGGCGTTGCCGAGGACGAAGACGCTCGACAACGCCATGGCGCCTGCCGCCAACACTGGCGAGAGCAGGACGCCGTAGGCCGGATAGAGCACGCCAGCGGCGACCGGGATCAGGGCGGCGTTGTAGCCGAACGCCCAGAACAGATTCTGCCGGATGTTGCGGATCGTCCCCTTCGACAGGGCGATGGCGTTGGGCACGCCCTTGAGGCTGCCCGACATCAGCACCACGTCGGCCGCCTCGATCGCGATGTCGGTGCCCGTGCCGATGGCGATGCCCACGTCGGCCTCGGCCAGGGCCGGCGCATCATTGATGCCGTCACCCACGAACACCAGATGGCCGTGAACGGCCCTGAGACGGCGCACCGTCTCGATCTTGCCTTTCGGAAGCACCTCGGCGACCACCTCGTCGATGCCGAGACGGCGGGCGATGGCCTCGGCTGTGCGCCGATTGTCGCCGGTGATCATGGCGACCTTGAGGCCCAGCGCGTGCAGCGCGGCGATGGCCTCGGGCGTGGTGTCCTTGATCGGATCGGCAACGGCGATGACGGCCGCGAGCTTTCCGTCGATCGCGGCGTAGAGCGGCGACTTGCCCTCGTCGCCAAGCCGCTCCGCGATACCGGAAAAGGTGGCCACATCCAGGCCCAGCCGGTGCATGTAACGGTCGGCGCCGATCTGGATACTCACTCCGTCCACCATCGCCTCGACGCCGAACCCGGTCTCGGACCTGAAGCCAGCGACCGCCGGCAAGGTCAGGCCTTGGGCTTGGGCGGCTTCTACGATGGCATGGCCGACGGGGTGTTCCGACTTCGCCTCGACGGCCGCGATCCGCGCCAGTACCTGCGCGCGATCGAAGCCTTCGGCCAGTTCCAGATCGGTGAGCACCGGCCGGCCTTCGGTCAGCGTGCCGGTCTTGTCCAGTGCGATGACCTTCGCATCCTTGAGCCACTGCAAGGCTTCGCCCTTGCGGAACAACACGCCCATTTCGGCGCCGCGCCCGGTGCCGACCATGATCGACGTGGGCGTGGCCAGCCCCATGGCGCAGGGACAAGCGATGATCAGCACGGCGACGGCATTGACCAGCGCGAACGTCAGCGCCGGTGCCGGGCCGAAGGCGAGCCAGACGAGGAACGTCAGCAGCGCCACACCGATCACGACCGGGACGAACCACAACGTCACCTTGTCGACCAGTGCCTGGATCGGCAGCTTGGAGCCCTGCGCTTCCTCCACCATGCGGATGATCCGGGAGAGTACCGTGGCCTCGCCTACCGCGGTTGCACGGAAAGCCAGCGCGCCGTTCTGGTTGACCGTACCGCCGACCACCGCGCTGCCGGCGGTCTTTGCCACCGGCACCGGCTCGCCGGTGATCATGGACTCATCGACGTAGCTGTCGCCATCGATCACCTCGCCGTCGACCGGAACACGTTCGCCCGGTCGCACTTCGACAATATCCCCCGGCACGACGTTGCCGAAGGCGATCTCGGCCGTCTCCTCGTCACGGCGCACTCGCGCGGTCCGCGCCTGCAACCCAATCAGCCGCTGGATCGCCTGGGAGGCGCGCCCCCTGGCCCGCGCTTCCAGAAAGCGGCCGATGAGAATCAAAGTGACGATGACGGCCGCCGCCTCGTAGTAGACGTTGACCGCTTCCGCGGGCAACAGCGCAGGCATGAAGGTCGCAACCAGCGAGTAGGCGTAAGCCGCCAGGGTACCGACCGCGACCAGCGAGTTCATGTCCGGCGCCAGGCGGAACAGCGCGGGAAAGCCATGCTGGTAGAAGCGCCGGCCCGGCCCGAGGATCACCAGTGTCGTCAGCGCGAACTGGATGACCCAGTTCCACTGCATGCCGAGGGTGCGGTTGATCAGGTGATGCACGCCGGGAACGAGGTGCGCACCCATCTCCAGCACAACCACCGGCAAGGTCAGCGCGATGGACACGGCCACGGCGCGTTTCAGGGCCGCCTGCTCGGCGTCCTTGCGGACCGCGTCATCGGCCTCGCGCGAGGACGCCCGGTCGATCGGCCGCGCCGCGTATCCCGCGTCGTCGATGGCCTGGATCAGCAACCTGGCGTCCACACCCCCTTCCACGACTGCGCGCTCTGTCGCCAGGTTGACGCGTGCCGCCGTCACGCCGGGGACGGTACGCAGTGCGCGCTCCACACGTCCGACGCAGGACGCGCAGGTCATGCCCTCGATGGCGAGTTCGGTCTTGATGATCGGAACCGCATAGCCCGCCCTCTCGATGGCCCGGGCCAGTGTCCGGTGGTCGGCCGGTGCCACGGTCTGCACGTCGGCCCATCCGGATGCGGGATCGACGCTCGCACCGTGAACGCCGGGGACGGCCCTCAGTGCCTGCTCGATCCGGCCGGCGCAGGAAGTGCCGCGCATTCCCGCGATGGGTAGGCGCACCGCCTCCAGTCGGAGGGAGGCGTCTTGTGAAGGGGAATCCATGTTCATCTCGCCGTACGATGGGGTCGATGGCCGAGTCTGTGGCTTACCACGGTGGGAAGGTCAACGCTTGCGCGGCCGGCCTGTGAACCCTTGACCTTCCAACGATGGCAAGGTCCATGATAGCCGTACGCAAACCAACAGGAGTTGTCCCATGCAGACGTTCCACATCCAGAACATGACTTGCGGCGGCTGCGTCCGAGGCGTCACGCGCGCCATCCAGTCCGTCGACCCGGCTGCGCGGGTTCACGCCGATGTTCCTGCCCGACGGGTGCAGGTCGTCTCCGACCAGCCCCGTGAGATCGTCGAGGCCACACTGACCAAGTCCGGCTACCAGGCGGTTTGGATCGCTCCGTGAAGCACCGCCTGGCGGCCTCGTTCAGGCCTCGTTGATCGTCAGGGTCAAGCGACCAGGTTCTCGGCCAGTGCGGTCGTCGGACGAAGCCGTTCTTGAACTGACCGGCCCGACCACTCAGTTGCAGGTACTCGGGTGGTCGGGCGGGGAGGGTCGATTGCGCCGCCACGACCATCCTCTCTCGATCTCGATTTGAAGTGCGACGCTCAAAAAGGTTCGGATCAGCACGATCAGCGCAAGGATCGCGACGCCCTGCAGCGAGGGATCGATCGTAACGGTTCGGATGATGTCGGCGGCCACGAGAAATTCCAGGCCCAGTACGATCGCGCCGCCGAGCTCCTGCCGCAGGGAGTGATATCGCGCCGTCAGTTCGAACCCCTTGTGGATGAAGGCGAATCGGCCGCAAGCCAACACGCTGCCCAGGGTGATGACCCCGACGCCGAACAACTCGAATCCCGCGACCGCGATCCCGATCGCCGCATGTGGCAAATCAGCGCTCATCGGCATATCCGGTCAATGGTGATCGTAGATCCCCACACCCCGGATGTCGTTCCATGAAGTGGTCTGGTGGCAGAGATAGCACTGCTCAGGTTCCGCATTCCTGACACCCGCTATCGGCTTGGACATCATTCCGAAGTGCTCCTTGTAGTGGCTGAGCGGCGCGAGGTGGCACTGGCCGCACTCGGTGGAACTCGGCGGTGGATGCCGGTACTCGGCAATCGACCATGTGGTCGTGCCGTGGCATGTCGCGCAGTCGTTTCCGAAGACCTGGACGTGCGGGTCGGTGGTCTTGTGGCAGCTCGCACAGTCCAGCAGCGTCTCCTTGTAAGTCATGCCGTTGGCAAGCGAGAGGTTGCCCGGCAGCGCCTCGGGCCGGTGTGCCTTGAGGTGCGCGAGCAGCACCGCCCCCTCATGACCCTCCGGGGCCCGATCGAGCCATCGCACGATGATGTCGGTCAAAGCCGCATGGTCCATACCACGCAGGCTGCGGCCGGCGTCGTGTTCCTTGTGGCAGGCCACGCAGTTGTTCGAGCCGGCGATGTCGGCATGGAATGCCGTCGGTTGTCGCTGGACCAGGACGGTCTCGTTTGCATGGCAGGCCACGCAAGTCGCGTCCTCCACGCCCTTCACCGGCGTGTGGCACGCCGCACAGTCCTCTTTGAGAAACGCATGTGCGCTGGACAGGGGGCCCGGAGAGGCCATGTTCTGCCACGTCGCGGCGCGCTGCATTTGCGGAAGGTATGTCCACAGTGCGACTGCCGACACCGGCGCCAGGACCGCGAGCAGCGCGGCGAGGATCTTTCCCTTTCGACTCATCTGAACCAGCGCAACCCGAAGTAGATGCCAGCCCAGATATGCAACGCCAGCAGAAGATAGAAGATGATCGAGAACGCGATGTGTGCCGACAGCCAGGCGTTGAACAGCCTGCGCACCCGCTCCTGGAACTGGATCGAGTACTGCAGATCGGCGGCGGCGGATGCCAGTGGCAGCAGTTCGGCGCTGGCCTTGGGCGTACCGGCAACGCCCGCTGTTGGTCCTTGCGCGTAGGCCCAGTACTGCCCATCCAGAAGGCGCCACAGCCCGTCGATCTGCGCCTTCTTCTCGCGGATGTTCTCCGCGACGTAGCGCAGATAATGCTGGCCGATGAACCCAGTGAGCACGCTCAGCAGCATCGATGCCGTCAGCGCGACGCCGAGCGCACTCTGGAACTTGTGCCCGCTATGGAGGATGGCCAACAGCGCGCCTACCAAGCCGAAATAGACGTGCGCCTGCAGCAATGCGCCGAAGCCATGCTTCCTGGTGAATGCGCGGCGCAGCGTAGCGCTGCGCTTGATTACGGTGTAGGTGAGCGGGACGAGCATGAACGCCGCGCCTACGACGCCGAACACGCCACCCAGGAGGCTTCCGGCGAAGAAGGAAGAGCGGTGCACCAGGAAACCCAGCCACAGGACCACCAGCATCGAGAAGATGATCGTCGCGATGATGCGATCCTGGTTGCGCATCTACGCATCCACCGAGATATCGGCCGACGCTTTCGCCTGGCAGGCCAGGATCACGCCCGAGGAACGATCGAGTGGCGTCAGGCTGTCGTCCACGTCCATGGTGACCTCGCCCGACAGCAGCTTGATCTTGCAGAGGCCGCAGTAACCCTGCCGGCAGGCATATTCGATCGGAACGCCGACCTCTTCGGCGGCCTCGAGAACGGTCTGGCCGGCCGCCAGCGGCGCCTTTTTTCCGGACCGCTCGAAGCTGCAGGTGACGGCCGTCGCCGTGTCGCCCGCCGACACCTCCGGGCCGGGAGGCACTGTCCTGGAGGGGCTCAGGAACAGCTCGGAATGAACCGACGCCAGGTCGATGCCCAGCTTGCCCAGTTCGTTGCGGACCGCGTCCATCATCACCGGCGGACCGCACAAGTGGATGCGGCGCGAACGGATCTGCGGAATCTGCCCCAGCAGTTCGGCGGTGATGAACCCACGCGGGCCGGTCCATGCCGCCGATGACTCGTCGCTCAGCACGATGGACACATGCAGGTTCGGATGCCGGCGGGCGAGTTGGTTCAGCTCGTCGCGGAAGATCACACTTTCCAGGTCCTTGCAGGCGTAGACCAGGTCGATCCGGCCGTTCCAGCTCTGGTCGGTCAGGTAGCGGATGGAACTCATCAGCGGCGTGATGCCGACGCCGCCGCCCAGGAACACGACACTGTCGGACTCGACGCCGCGGAAGGTGAAGCGGCCGTAGGGGCCGGACGCATCGAGGAGATCGCCTTCCTTCACCTGCTCGTGCAGGTAACCCGAGACGATGCCGCCGCTTTCGTGCTTGACCGTCAGGTCGCACCAGCCGTGGCAGCATGGCGATGAAGCGATCGAATACGAGCGCTTGACCTGGTTCCCGCCTGAATGCACCGAAAGCGTGAGGAACTGGCCGGGCTCGAACTCGAACGGCAGCGCACCCACGCCCTCCACTGGCGCCAGCCGAAACGTCTTGACCTTGGGCGTCTCCTGGAAGACGCGTGCGACCCGCAGCTTGCCCACCCAGCCGCCCATGGTGGACACGGGTGCGCGTGCCTGCGGCTCGCCCTCGGCCGGCACGCCCGGAGACACGGGCGCCGCGGGGGCCGGCGCCACACCGGAACGAGGCGCAGCGGCGGGGGCCGGAGGCACCGGTGCCCCGGTGCGCAACGTGGCGAGGACCGCATTCGTGCGTCGGGTTCGCGCCACGTACATCCAGGCGGCCAGCAGCGCAAAGGCCAGCAGCAACGCCATCGTGAAGTAGTGGAAGCCCGACAGGCCGAAGACGCCGTGCGCCGGGGCCGTGGTCAGGGGATCGGTCAGGTTCATCTCGCGCCGGAACCACGCCAGCGCGATCCCCCGCGGCGCCTGTCCTTCGGCCAGTGCGCGGTAGGCCGACAAGCCGCTGTCGAATTCGCCCCAGGCCACGCGCATGCGGTCGGATGCTTCCTGCAGGCCGCCGTAGTCGTTGCGCTGGACCGCGTGCGACGCCTCCGACGACAGGGACGCCAATAGCTGGACCCTTCGTGCATCCGGTGGTGGGCGAGCTGCTCAACGCTCGCGCGCCGCTCCGGCGGTAGATCCGGCAGCGCCATCAGCTGCGGATACAGCAGCTTGTTGAGGCGCCGATCCCGACCGCACTCGTCTCCGCGGCAGCCGCGCATCATGTCGTCCATCATGCCGCCCATGGAACCGGCCATCGATGCACCACTCGAAGCCGGCATGCTGGCAGTCGCGTCCGGGTGATGCGCGGCGTGATCGTCATCGCCCGCCGATGCGTCAGCCGGCGGTGTGGCGCTCATCGGCATGCCGTTCATCGGGCTGCTGCTTTGCGCCGGCATGCCATCGGCTGGCGCCGGCTGCGGTACCGCCATGCTTCCGGCCTTGTCCGGATGATGCGCGGCGTGATCGTCATCGCCCATCGGCGCGCCAGCCGGCGGCGTGGTGCCCATCGGCATACCAGCCATCGAGCCGCTGTCCCGGGCCGATGACGTGCCGGCAGCGTCCGGCTGCGCAGCCGTCGTGCCGCCGGTCTTGTCTGGCGGATGGGCTGCGTGTGGATCAGCAGCCGACTGAGCGCCGGCCGCTCCATGAGCCAGCAGCATCGCCAGCGTGGCCAGGGCGGCGACTCGCTTCCACCCCACGAAGCCTTCCGTCAGCACCGCGGCGGCCTCCGCTACATATGGCCCATCTTCTTCTTGGCCATGCCCCCGCCCATGCTCGAATCCATCTTCTGCATGGTGGCGTCGACCTTCTGCATCTGCATCTCGCAGTGCTCCATGTCCTCCTTCATCTGCTGCATGTGCTGCATCGTGGCGGGCATGTCCATGTCCTTATGCGCGGAGGCATCGCCAGCCTTCATCGCCATGGCCTGCTGATGCATCTGCATGCTGCCTTCCTGCATCTGTCGGCCCATGGCCTCCATGGCTTGCCCCCGTTCGCGCATCATGGCTGCCATCTCCTCCATGTGCGTGGCCATGGCATCGGGCGTTGCGGGCGCATTCTGAGAAGCAGGGGACTTCGGATCGGTAGGGTGCGCCGCTGGAGCGTGAGGTGCCGCCGGGGTGCTGGCGGGCTGCTGCCCCATGGCGCCTGGCATGGCATCCTTCTTGTGCATGTCATCATCAGCCAGTGCCGCGCCAGCGAGCGCGACACCCAGGATGCAGACCATGACAAGTGACGGCCGACGATAGTGCTGCTTCATGACAACCTCCGATAAGTAGGCGGCGGTTCCCCTCGGGAACCGATGAGCGCAACGCGCTCACGAAGAAACCGACCCGCGTGCGTGGTCGGTTCGTTCGTCCACCGTACGTGCGGCAAGCTGTCGATGGCATGACCCCGACATTACGATGCCGCAATCTCCTCGTAATACGACGCCGGCACTGGAGGAAGGTCCTACCGGAAGAAAGTGCCACTTCGGATGCCACTCTGTTCGCGTTCAAGAAGTGACAAGATGATTACGCAAATGTAATGACTGGGTCATTCAGCTGAAAGCAGGCCCTTCCTAGGCTGATATCGGGCGTTCCTCCCCTCAGCCACCAGGAGATTGTCATGAAATCCATCAAAGCGTCGTGGGTCATTTTGTTGTGTGCGATGTTCGCAGTAGCCGTTCCGGTCTACGCGCAGCAGCCCACCGAAGAACCGATCGTGAAGCTGCTCAACGATATGGCGGACAAGCCGGAGAATCATCTGGCCATCGCCGCGTACTACCGCACGCTGGCCGGCGACGCGCTGGCTGAAGCCGAGAAGCACAAGGCGATGCGCAACACCTATCGGCACGACCACCAGAAGTTCAAGTCTGGAGCTGCCACGGGGCAGTCGATGGCACGGCACTGTGACCGGCTGACCAAGCTCCAGGAAGAGACCGCCGCAGAGTACGAGGCGCTTGCAAAGCTCCATGAAGCTGAGGCGGCAGCGAAATAACAGCCAGACGGTTAGACGTCAAATACCCCGCTCCACCGATCGACGGGAGCGGGGTATTTTTGCTCCATAGACGCCAACCTTGGAAGGAGCATGGCTGGCGCCAAGGCGAAGATGAAGGCGAAGCAGCGTTAACGGGAACGCTCTGAGAGCAACTGCTTCATCTGAGCGATCTCCTGCGTTTGGGAGGCAATGATGTCCTGGCATAGCTTGGCCAGTTCGGGATCCTTGAGGCGGTTCTCCTCACACATCAGGATCGCTCCCGCGTGATGCGGAATCATGGAGCGTATGAACTGCCGGTCTGTGACGGCAGCCTGGCTGCGAATGCCCCACCAACAGAACAGCATGAATACCACCGCCGCGCCGGCAAGGATCAGGTTTCGCCGACGATCCGGGTACATTCCGGACATGAGCCACAACTCAATGAGCAGCATGGGAGAGGCCATCAGGCCTGCCATGTAGAACTGATTGATGTTGTTGTAGACATTGGCCCACTGATCGACCATGGAATACATCAAGGCGTACATGGCCAAGAAGGAGAGCGCCATCATCAACAGCAAACGGCCATAGTGGCCCTGATGTTGCGGCTGGGCGTTCTCGTGCTTTCCGTGCGAAGTGGACATCACGATCTCCGTGAGAACTCGGAGCGAGTCTATACCCGCCCCCTGATAACGGGAGGTGACCACCAGATCGAGCCCACTTCACGGCGCCAGCGACGCTCATCTGCACACGCTCAGACCGACCCAAAAAACGGCGTCATTTTCATGACGGGAATGTAATGAACGGGTCACCTGTCTGACAGTGGCGGCTCTGCATGCTCCGAGCAGGACCATGGCGATGATTCCGCATATCCAAAGCATGTGGTCACCGAATCCGAGATCCGTAGCAAAGTCGTCGAACATGAAAAGTTCAAGCACAAAGCACCGTCACTTGTCAGCAGTCGTGGTTCTGCTGGCCATGGCTGTCACAGGTATGGCGGCAGCCTCCGAGCTGGTCGCCGACGTCTGGAAAGATCCCTACTGCGGCTGCTGCAAGGTGTGGGTGGATCACCTGAAGGAAGCGGGCATCACTGTGCGCGTCTTCAACACAGGAAACACCGGCGCACGCGCGCGCCTCGGCATCCCAGCAAAGCTGGGCTCCTGTCATACGGCCAAGATCAATGGCTACGTGATCGAGGGTCATGTGCCGGCAGCCGACATCCAGCGTCTGCTCAGGGAGAAGCCGAAGGCGGTTGGCCTGGCCGTGCCCGGCATGCCTTTGGGATCGCCGGGTATGGACGGACCGGTCTACGGCAACCGCGTGATGGCCTACGACGTGCTGCTGGTACAGGCCGATGGAAGCACCAGCGTGTACCAGTCGTACCCCGGATCGCAGTAAGCAGCCCGCGGAGGCACGGCATAAGCGGCTCGGCTCTGCGAGCCAGTACAGCGGCAATTCGGCGTCGGTGCCGTCGGGCACCATGCTCGGCCGGTATCCGCTAAGCCTCCACAGTCGATGCGACGAGAAGTTTTCGCGTATTGATTCTAGGTAACCCATAACGGAGAACAACTATGAGCAACATCAGCACTCGCGCCATTCGCTCTTTTACACTCGGCATCGGCCTCGCGGTCAGCCTCCTGTCGGCCTCGTTCGCCTATGCGCACGCCACATTGGTTCAGTCCACGCCGGCGGCCAATGCGGTCGTGGCGTCTCCTCAGCAGATCGACCTCATGTTCAACGAGACGCTCGTGCCGCGTGCTTCACGCCTGGAGCTGGCAATGATCCACGGCAACTCGACCATGCCGATCGAGCATCTGGAGATCGAGGTCATCGGCAAGACGTTGCGCGCCAAGCTGCATCATCCGCTGGAAGCCGGTACTTATCGCGTACAGTACCGCGCCGTCGGGCCGGATAATCACCCGATGACGGGGGACTTCAGCTTTACCGTCGGCTGAGGCACCGCCGACTTGTCGAGCGTGCCCGCCTATGCCTTGCGGTTCGTCCAGTACCTGGACCTCATGCTGCTGTTCGGCCTTCCGCTGTTCTCGTGGTATGGCCTGCGCCGATCGGTGCCTGGCGGAGACCCGTGGTTGCCCCTGACTAGGCCCGCGCTCTCCGGGGCACTTCTGGTCAGCGCCGTGTTCGGTGTGGCGCTGACCGGTATCGACGTCGTCTTCAAGACGACGGAGATCATGGGGATGCCGGTCACCGAACTCGACCGCGCATCGCTTGGCTGGTACCTGTTCGAGACCGCCGCTGGCCGAGCCGCACTGGCACGGACCGCAGTGCTGGTCGTGCTGATAGCCTTTCTTGGTTGGCAGTCGCGTCGCGAAGAGCGCTCCTTCTTCTCGCCTCTGGTGGCCGCGCTTGCCGGATGTGCGCTACTCACACTGGCGTGGAACGGTCACGCGGCTGCGGGAGAAGGCGCGTCCGGCGTGCTGCGACTGGCCGCGGGCATCGCCCACCTGCTTGCGGCTGGCGGCTGGATCGGCGCCATCGCGGCCTTCCTGATTATCCTCTCGCGTCGCAGCGCATCCGCCAGGAGCGCCCCCCTGCAAGTGCTCCACCAGACGCTGCAGGACTTCTCAGGTCCCGGCACCGTCTTCGTCGGCATCCTTGTGGTCACCGGCGTCCTGCACTACGGCGACCTCACGGGTTGGTCCGTGGTGCCCTTGTTCCACAGCGTTCATGGCAAGCTGCTGCTGGTCAAGCTGGCGTTGTTCGCCGCCATGTTGGGACTGGCCGCACTTCATCGCTGGCGCGTGGTACCCAGATTGGAAGGTGAAGTTCTCGCTGGCGGTGGTTCGCGCTCGCTGCAGACACTTCGCCTCACCGTAACCATCGAGGCAACACTCGCTGTTCTGATCATTGCCGCTGTGTCCATCCTCGGCACCCTCAATCCACATGGGTGACCCGATGCCGACCCTAAAGATTGGGCTTCCCCGATCTATGAAGATCCGCGCGTTCGAAAGCATCTCGGGAAGGTCCTCGCTTCGCATTGCCAAGAGTGCCATCGAAGATCAAGCCAACTGGATTTCTAGCCCGGCCATTGGCGTTGGCTCATTGACCTAAGGGGAGCAGGCCCCATGGGTTGCAGTCCCATCTTCGTTGGCGTCGAAGCACATGAATCACAAGGAGAGTGATCTATGGAGCTTCGACATCTGCGCTGCTTCATAGTCCTGGCTGAAGAACTGCATTTCACGCGCGCGGCCGACCGTCTGCACATCGAACAGTCACCGCTTTCTCGCATCATCAAAGAACTGGAAGACGAGCTCGGCGTCCTGCTGTTCACCCGTGACCGGCGAGGAACCCAACTAACCCAGGCGGGGGCCGTGTTCCTGCAGGACGTCCGCAGGGTATTCACGATGCTGGAGCAGGCATGCGAGAACGCCAAGGCTGTTTCGGCAGGCTTTCGAGGTAGTCTGCGTATTGCGGTCTCCGATGGTGCTGTGGACCCGCGACTGTCGGCGTTCCTGGCGCGTTGTCGCGAGGAGGAGCCAGAAATCGAGATACGGCTCTCCGAAGTGCCACTGGTGGAGCAACTGCGCGGACTGCGATCCGGTGACTTCAAGATCGGATTCGCACACACGGCGGAAGTCGGAGACGGCATCGTCGCCGAACCGATCTGGCGCGACCCGCTCGTGGTTGCCGTTCCCGCGCGCCATCCCCTCTTGGTCCACAAGGAAGTTCCGCTCGATGAGTTGGTCAGTTACCCGCTTATCCTATGCAACCAGCACATTTGCGAAGGCTACTGCAGGGCGTTGACCCAATTGCTCCGACCACTGAAGCGAGAGCCCAACGTCGTCGAGCGGGTGACTTCTCTGGAAATGATGCTCACCTTGGTCGGGGCCGGCTACGGCGTTGGCTTCACCACCGCGCCCAGAATCGGACTTTCCCGCCATCCCGACGTTGTGATGCGGCCGTTAGCGATGGATTCGGCGATGCTGACGACCTACCTACTCAGGCTGGACAGCGACGAGCCTACAGCTGCATTGGAACGGCTCATCGCCCGGCTGCCTGTCCAGCTGAACTACTGAGGAGGACACTGGTACGGCGCTACGTTCTCAGCTTCGAAGCCGCGCGCAGATTGCTTTCCGTAGCCACCATCAGGTCAGCGGCGCTGATCTTCAACGCTATGGCGATCTTAAGGATCAGGGCAAGCGTCGGCATGTGCTCACCCCGCTCGATCTTGCCCATGTGGGAACGCTCGATCTCAGCCAAGGACGCAAGCTCCTCCTGCGCTATCCCTTGCTCCAGTCGAGCAGCGCGCACTGCCTTTCCGAACGCCGATGCTGGTTCAGGCTCATAAGTGGTCGTGCCAGCCGGTCGGCCTCGTTGGACAGTACGCTTCTGCATCAGCAAAAGCGTCGAATATTGCTCTGACTTAAACCACGTTAAATTTAACTCTTCCTATGCTGCGAGCCTTGTTTCCCCGGCCATAACTGAGGACAGCCATGCGCGGCTCACCCCCATCCTCGGTGCTCAAGCTCGGCATATCGTCCGGCGTCCCCTCGTCCCGGTTAGCGGCACTGCTCGCGCTACATCGCGCGAAAGAGCCCGAGACGCCTGTCTCGATGGAGGAAGTCACGTCGTCGCCGGACCTCATTGAGGGCGTGAAGAACGGCCGCTACGACATCGGGTTGGTGGCGACGACGACACCCGCCGACGACGCGCCGCTTTGGCGTGAAGAGTTGGCGGTCGCGGTGCCCGATCGCTCCCCCTTGCTCCGCTATGCCGCGATCCCCCTTGGGGCACTCCTATCCTATCCCTTGTTTCAGTATTGCCCCCTGGCCTGCGAAGTGCTGTTCGGTCAAGAGTGGCCCGTTCTTTACGGGGTCACGTCGTATGAATTGATGACCGTGATGGTGTCGGCCGGCTACGGGGTGGGCATCGCCCCCCGTTCACGCATCGAACAGTCCCGGAGCTGGGGTGTTGTGATGCGACCGTTGGCGGACGGCTCCTACTGGATCGGAACGCACATGTTCCGATCCGAGCGGAACGACTCGCCCGCCATCGAGCGTTTCGTCAAGCGAGCGCAGACGATCGCGTAGTGCCACCCTCCCGACGAGGGAGGGGGCCGTCGATCTGCTGGATGAGCAGTGCGCGACGCACTACCTGTACGGCCATTTCCAACGTCTCCAGCGTCACCGCCTCGATCGGCGACTGGCCGCCGAATTCGTCGTAGGGCTGCGTTAGTGCGTGGTAGATCTCCCAGGGGTCCACGCCGCGAGCCGTCTGCTTGAGGATGGTCTGGACCAGGCGACGCTTGAGCGGGTCGAGCTGCCAGTCCGGCACACGCTGCCCCCGGTTGCCCAGGCTGATCGACAGCAAGTTGCCCGCCGTGACTTCGTAGGTGATCCAGCGCCGCGACTTGCCGGCGAGCTTGGCGTAGTCGGCGACGGACAGGTTGTGGGGCGACTCCAGGATGTCGAGCAGGATCATCCGCTCGCGCTGGACGTTCGAGATGGTCGGTTCCGTCTTGGGAGCGCGCACCGCAGACAGCCGTTGCATTTGGATGGCTCCCTGCGGCGGCGCGTCGTGCGGCTTGGACAGCACCAAGGTCTGCACCGTTGTGCTCGCAGGCGATCCTTGCGTGTTCGATCCGTCACCAGCCATCGGCAGGCCTTCCAAGTGGAGGGCCAGAGGATTGCTGGCCGCTTCCAACTGGCCCTGCTCCAACAGGTCCAGCCGATCGGCCCAGTCCTGCATCATGCACCGACGCTGCTCGACGTACTCGGCATGGTTGTAGGTGCGGCGGACCGGGTTCGGGTCGACGTGCGAGAGCTGCGCGTCGATCCACTTGTCGGGATAGCCCAACTCGTTGAGCGTGGTCGAAAGGGTGGCGCGGATACCGTGGCCCGTCAGCCGGCCGTCGTAACCCAGCCGCTTCACTGCCGTATTGAGCGTGTTTTCGCTGATGCGCTGCTTCAGGCTCTTGGCCCCCGGGAACACGTGCTTCTGTCCCTGCTTGAACCGCTCCAGCATGTGCCGGACGATTTCAACCGCCTGCAGGGACAGCGGCACGATGTACGGCGGGATGTCCTCCGTCCGCAGGTTTTCCTTCTGCATCTTCAGTTCGAGCTGCTTCACCACATCTGGCGGAATGATCCACAGGCCGTCATCGAGGTGGAACTGATCCGGCGTCGCAAGCCGCAGCTCGCCCGTGCGCACGCCCGTCAGAAACAACATGCGGACGCCGAGCTGGGTCTGCAGCCGGCCGGGGTACTTGCGCAGCAGTTGCAGGAACTCGGGTAGCTCCGACATGCGCAGGAACGGGTTGTGGCGCACGGGCGGCTGCGGCATGGCGACCACATCCAGGTCGGAAGCCGGGTTGCGTTCCAGGCCGGGCACGACCACCAGCGCGTAGCGGAATAGCTGGTTGAGCCAGGTACGCACCTTCTCGGCCACCGAGGGCGCACCGCGTTTCTCGATCCGACCGACGATTTCCAGCAGGTCGGCGCGAGTGATGACGTGGATCGAGCGCTTGCCCAGCGTGGGGAGCACGTCGTTGCCGAAGATGCGCGGAAGCGTGGCGAGCGTGGTTTGCCGTCCCCTCTTGAGGCGACCCTGTTCCCGGAACTTCAGCCACTTTTCGTAGACCGCCTGGAAGGTGTTCTGCTCGGCCTGGGTCGCCAGTTGTCGGTCCCTCGTCCGCTGGCGCTGCGGGTTGATGTCCTTGGCGACGAGCGCCCGCGCCTCGTCGCGGCGGGTGCGTGCCTCGCGCAGGCTGATCTCGGGATACACCCCCAAGGACATCCGCTTCTGCCGGCCGAGCCAGGTATAGCGGAAGTGCCAGGTCTTCGTGCCCGCGGCCGAGACGGCCAGCGACAGGCCGTCGAAGTCGGGGAGGGTGTAGTCCGTCCCGGTGGCCTTGGCCTGCCGAACGGCGACATCAGAAAGTGCCATGTCTGCTCCTGAACTGAGTCAGGAGTCAGATCGTCATCCCATGGCCCGCTCGTCCCTACCAACAATCCGGACTCGAACCCAACCGCCTTGATGGACTACTGGATGGACTAAATCAGTCCATCTGTCGGTGGATTCCGGTGGCCTTCACTGGACGCTCATCCGGCGAAAAAGCCTTTGCTGATAGTGGTTTATGGAACTCCTTGGAACTCCATGGAACCTGAACTGGAGCGGGTGATGGGAATCGAACCCACGTTAGTAGCTTGGGAAGCTACAGTTCTACCATTGAACTACACCCGCTGAACTCTGGAAATTCTGGCCTGCCCGTACCGCTTTCGCAAGCCTTTACGCACTCCCTGAATCCCCCGCCGAGCTGCGTCGGGCTTCCGCCTTCGTTCTTGCGGATCCGTCCCGAGCCCTGCTGGAGTATCCTTGCGGCCCCACGCCCCGGAAACGACCGATTTGAAATTCGATCTGCGCGATCTCGAACTGTTCGTGGCGGTGGCCGACGCCGGCAGCATTGCCCGCGCCGCGGATCGATCCCATACCGTTCCCTCCGCCGTCAGCAAGCGCATCTCCGATCTGGAAGAGCGCTTCGGCAGCGTGCTGATTCGGCGCGGCGCCAAAGGCGTCGAACTGACCGCCGCCGGTCACGCCCTCCTCGTGCGCGCCCGCGTCCTGCTGCACCAAGCCGCGCAACTCGACGACGAAATGCGTCGTCACGCCTCGGGGACGCGCGGCTACGTGCGCGTCTTCGCGAATATCAGCGCGATCGTGGAGTTTCTCCCCGGCGCCCTGGCCTCTTTCGCACAAGGCCATGCCGATATCCACGTGCACCTCGAGGAACACGTCAGCGCCGCAGTCGCCGCCGCGGTCGCCGACAACACCGCCGATCTCGGTATCGTCAGCGAACTTCCTGCGATCGACGGCCTCGACACCATTCCGTTCCGCCGCGATGATCTCGCCCTGGCGCTGCGGCCCGATCATCCCCTGGCGCGGCGCACGGCGCTTCGCTTCGCCGACGTACTCGATCAACCCCTGGTGGGGCTGCACGCCGACAGCTCCCTGCACCGCCTGCTCACCCATGCTGCCGCCGATCTGGATACCACGCTCCACTGGCGCGTTCATGTCACCAGTTTCGATGCCGCCTGCGCCATGGTCGCCGCCGGGCTCGGCATAGCCGTCGTGCCCCGTGCCGCCGCCAGTCCCTATATCCGCTCCCTGAGACTGGTTTCGGTGCCGCTCACCGATGCCTGGGCACAGCGTCAGCTGTTTTTATGCATCCGCGCCAACGCCGAACTTCATCCCGCGGCAAAGCGCCTGTACGATCATCTGCTTGCGCAGGGCCGCTCGCAGGATGAGCAAAAACAGCCATGACCATGCGCAAGCAAGAATCCTCCCTCCCCGCTGGCACGCAAAGCCAGACAGCCGGTACCGATACTCCGCGGCGCACAGTGCGCAGCTATGTCCTGCGTGCCGGGCGGTCCACCGCCGCCCAGCAGCGGGCACTTGTCGAACTATGGCCACGCTACGGCGTGGAATTCACGCCGCAGGCGCTCGACCTGGATCAACTGTTCGCCCGACGTGCGCCGCGCATGATCGAGATCGGCTTCGGTGCCGGCGAAGCGCTGCTCGCCTTTGCCCGCGCACATCCCGGCATGGACTGCATCGGCATCGAAGTTCATCGGTCCGGCGTCGGACATCTGCTGCTTGGCGCTCATGAAGCGGAACTGACCAACTTGCGCATCATTTGCCACGATGCCGTCGAAGTTCTGCAACGGCAGATCCCGCCCGCATCGATCGCTCTGGTGCATATTTTTTTTCCCGACCCCTGGCACAAGAAACGTCATCACAAGCGCCGCCTCATCCAGCCGGCATTCATGGATGTACTCGCCACGGCGATCGCACCCGCAGGCACCCTGCGCCTGGCGACTGATTGGGAACACTATGCACAGCACATGCGCGAGGTCATCGACGCTCATCCCGAATTCAGGAATATCAGTCCCGGCACCGGCTTCATGCCCCGCAACGAAGAACGCCCGCTCACACGTTTCGAACGGCGCGGACAGCGGCTAGGCCATGATGTATGGGATCTCGAGTATTTCCGGCGCTGATCGATGCCGATATAGCAAGCGGAACAGAGCGAGACTCATCAAATGTCACCCTACTGAAATGCAGTCATACCAAACCGGTACTCTCCCTGAGCTCCAGCACTTGGCTGCACGCCGACCTTCAACTGCGCACTGACTTTCGACGCCGTGGCCGTACGGAAAAAATCCCTATTGAATACGCAGTACCGCGCAGCTACAAATGGCTGTGAAGATTCCGTGCACGGATCCTATCCGCTTCCAGTGGAGTATCTGCGATGGCTTCAGCGAACCCGGTAGTGGGGAATTGGTATCGGCGCAGCGACGGCGTTTCGTGCGAAATCGTAGCGATCGATCGCGATGACGGCACGATCGAGGTACAGCACTTCGATGGTACGGTGGAAGAATTCGACTTGGAATCCTGGGACGAACAGGAATTCGAAGCGGGGTACCCTCCAGAGGATTGGATCGCCTCGGTGGACGTCGAGCCGGAAGATTTTGACAATGATCGGGAGGTCAGCGCAGCGAGTCAGTGGATCGACCCTTTGACGAGCCTGGACCGCTCCGAAGCCTCCGGCTATTCGGAGTGGCCGGCGCACGGCGATATGTAGCTTTTTGCTCTGTCGCCGCTCATGCGGTGGCTTCCATGCCGCGTCGCCATCCCAGGCCGCTCGGTGCCTTGTGCCACAGCCAGATGATCAGAAGCAGCGCAGGCAGACTCAGTAACGAGGTATAGATAAAAAACATCGGATACCCGAAGTGATCCACGAAGGCGCCGGACAAGCCCATCAGCATCTTGCCGGGCAGCGCATACAGTGATGAAAACAACGCATACTGGGTGGCGGTATAGGTGGCGCTGGTCAAGCTCGACAGATACGCCATGAAAGCTGTTCCCGCGATGGCCATGGCAAAATTGTCGCTGCTCACGATCAGCGCCAGTGCGGCAGGACTGGGTTGGTCGATGAATGCCAGTACCATGAAAGCCAGGTTCGTCACCACGGTCAGCACCAGGCCCAGTGTCAGCGAACGCAGTGCGCCGAGCCTCGCCACCAGTACCCCTGCCGCCAGCACCCCGATGATGGTCGCGAAGGAACTGAAAAATTTCGCTACCGCGGCAATCTGCTTCAAGCTGTAGCCCAGATCCAGATAGAATGGATTGGCCATTACGCCCATGGTGAAATCCGTCAACCGGTAGGTGCACACCAGCGCTAGTATCAACACCGCCAACGATTTACCGAAACGCGTGACGAAATCGACGAAGGGGCAGACCACCGCCGCGATGAACCAGGCGCCTGCGCTGCGTAACCCGTCCGGCCAGTGCGCCTTGTCGGTTACAAAATCGATGACCCGTTGTTCCTGTTCGAGAACGGCGCCCCGCGCGGACTGCGGCGGCTCGTCCACGATGAAGGTGGTCACAATACCGATCAGCGCAAAACCCGCCATGCTGAGATAGGCAGTGCCCCAGCCCGCATCGGCCGCGATCCACAGCGCCAGGGCACTGCCGACGATGATCGCCACGCGATAGCCGAGCTGGTAGCCGGCCGCCAGGGCGCCCTGCTGGGCAACAGGCGCCGACTCGATGCGCCAGGCATCCAGGGCGATGTCCTGGGTGGCCGAAGAGAACGCCAGCAGCAAGGCGGCCGCTATGATGGCGCCCAGTCCGCCACCCACCGGATCGCTCACCGCCAGCTGCGCCAGCGCCACGACAATGCCGATCTGTCCCAGCAGCATCCAGCTGCGCCGTCTGCCGAGCCAGCGCGTCAGGCCGGCGATGGCCACCCGGTCGACGATCGGCGCCCAGAAGAATTTCAGACTGTAGATGAGACCCACCCAGGACAGCATCCCGATCGTCGTGCGCTCGATGCCTACGTCGCGCAGCCATGCCGAGAGTGTCGAAAACACCAGCATGAACGGCAAGCCGGCGGAAAACCCCAGGAACAGCATCGCCAGCACCTTGGGCTCGCGATAGACCTGTATCGCCTTCCACCATCCGGTCGACGGCGAATCCGCCTCAGCAGCGCCCGCGGAAGCCTTCAAGAATTGCAGTCCGTGATAGGCGGAGCATGGACCGAGCGGTCTACCACGCTATGGCGATCCGGCAAGCCGGCCTCAGCAGCGACGAGGATAAGAACAGGCATCGACACATTATAGAAGGGATCGGACAAGAGAGGCTGTCCTGCACTACCATTGCCGCCATCCTGATCATCCTCTCATCGCCTATGTCCTCATTCATCGATCTGTGCCTGCAACTTGGCGTCTTGCGTTTCGGCGAGTTCAGGCTCAAATCCGGGCGTGTCAGTCCTTATTTTTTCAATGCCGGCTTGTTCAATACCGGCCATGCACTGGCGGAACTCGGCCGCGCCTACGCACGGGCGATCCAGAATTCCGGCCTGGCCTTCGATCTGTTGTTCGGGCCGGCGTACAAAGGCATTCCGCTGGTATCGAGCACCGCGATCGCGCTCGCCGATCACTACGGCCGCGATCTGCCTTGGTCGTTCAACCGCAAGGAAACCAAGGATCATGGGGAGGGCGGCAGCATCGTCGGTACGGCCCTGCAGGGCCGCATCCTGATCATCGACGACGTGATCACTGCCGGCACGGCGATCCGGGAATCGGTGGAAATCATCCGCGCCGCCGGCGCGGATCCGGTCGGCGTCGTGCTGGCGTTCGATCGTCAGGAACGCGGGCAGGGCCGCCGCTCCGCGGTCCAGGAAGTCGAGCAGGATCTGGGCATGCCCGTCACCAGCATCATCAAGCTCGCGGACCTGATATCCTGGATGGAAACGGCGGGGGATGCGGCTGCGCTGGCGGCACTGCGGCGCTACCGTAAGGATCATGGGGTGTGATCGAAGTCTTACCGATGCATTGGATTCGCACATTCACGATTTTCGCCATCGTGCTGCCCGGCGCGGCGCTCCACGCGGCGCAAGGTGCCGGCGGCTCGTCCCGTGGGGCTTACTATCGTTGCAAGGATGCCAGCGGACAGACACATTACGGCGACAGCATGCCGCAGCGCTGTCGCGGGCTCGATACGGAAGTGCTCAACGAGAACGGCATCATTATCCGCGTGATCGAAGGGGAGCAGACACGCCTCGCCCGGCAGACTCGCGAAATGGCTGAAGCCAAGGCTCGCAAGGAACGTGAAGCAAGCTTGCAGCGCGATCGCAACTTGCTCGAAACCTACCTTGGCGTGGAGGACATCGAGCGCCTGCGTGATCAGCGCCTCGAGCTGCTGACCGGACAATACCGCGTCACCGAACAAAACATCGCCAACCTGCGTGAACGCCAAAAACGCCTCGAAGGCCAGATCGCACGCTTTCGACCCTACAGCGGCAACGACAAGGCGCCGCCGCTACCGGACCACCTTGCCGAGGAAATGGTGAATACGGTCAAAAGCCTGGATGTCTACTTGCAATCCCTGGACAGGAACCGCCAGGAACAAGATGAGGTCAGAGCTGCTTTCGCAGCGGACATCAAACGCTTCAAGGAGCTGAAAGGGTTGCCGCAAAAGTAGGGCTGCCGCAATCAAAGACCACGCCCGCCGGAGAGTGTCGAGAGACACCCTCGAATCAAGACGGAGCCTGCGGCGAATTCCGTGCGCATCGCCACCGGATCCACGACAATGGGCCTCGAATTCCGGCGGATCCTCAGCGACGTCCGGAACTGCCGAACCCCCCGCTGCCGCGCTGTGTCGCAGCAAACTCCTCGACGACTTCAAACTCGACCTGCACCACGGGTACGACGACAAGTTGTGCGATCCGCTCGCCCGGCTCCACGATGAAGCTTGTCTGGCCGCGATTCCAGCAAGATACGAATACCTGGCCTTGATAGTCCGAATCGATCAGCCCGACCAGATTGCCCAGTACGATGCCGTGTTTGTGCCCCAGTCCCGAACGCGGCAGAACGATTGCCGCATAACCTGGATCGTCGAGATGAATCGCGATTCCGGAAGGGATCAACTGAGTATCGCCAGGCCTGAGTTCCAGCGGTGCTTCCAGGCAGGCGCGCAAGTCCATGCCCGCGGAACCCGCTGTAGCGCGCTGCGGCAGGGGAAAATCGCGGCCGATGCGCGGATCGAGTATCCGGACCTGCAACCGGCGGCGCCTGTCTATGGTGCCCTTGGTGGTGCCCTTGGCCGACGCCTCGCCCGCCGATATATCGGCGAGTGTCACTGCGCCAGGCATGGCGGCCGAGGAAGCGGTGCCGTCAGCTGCCATGGGGAGTCGACTCTGTTTTATCTGGATCGCCGCCCAGGGAGGCTGCGCCCGCCCGAGCATGGAAACGCTCGGCGATCACCTCGACCAACTGACGTGCCAGCGCAGCCTTGCTGTTGAACGCCAGTTCGCGCTTGCCGTCGCGCCAGTACACAGTCAGCGCATTATCGTCCCGGTCGAAGGCCAGTCCCTCACCGACGCGGTTGGCGGCGATCATATCCAGGTTTTTGCCTGCAAGTTTGGCCAGGGCATTGCGCTCGACATGCTCGGTTTCCGCGGCGAATCCGACCAGGAAGGGACGGGAGGGCAGGCGCGAAACGGTACCCAGCACGTCCGGTGCACGCATCAAGGCCAGCGTCATGGTGTCGGAGGTTTTCTTGATTTTCTGTGGAGCAATTTCGATCATCCGATAATCGGATACGGCGGCGGCGGCAATGAGGATATCGGCGTTGCCCACCGCACCGGAACCTGCCAGGGCGGTCTGAACCGCCGCAAGCATTTGCTCTGCGCTTTCCACCTCCAGCCGCTCCACGCCCAAGGGTACGGGAATCTGCACCGGTCCGCTGATCAGCATGACGTCGGCACCGGCTTCCCGGGCAGCGGCCGCCACCGCATATCCCATTTTTCCGGAACTGCGGTTGCTGATGAAGCGCACCGGATCGATCTTTTCCCGGGTCGGCCCGGCTGTTACCACCACCCTCAATCCCCGCAACACCCCCGATTCACGTCGCGGTACGAACACTTCCTCGGCGATCAGTGCCGGCTCGAGCATGCGTCCAGCCCCCACTTCGCCGCAAGCCTGCACGCCGCTGGCCGGCCCCAGAATACGGATACCGCGCTGTTTCAACAGTTGGACATTGGCCTGCGTGGCAGGATTCGCCCACATCTGGCGATTCATGGCCGGCGCCAAAATGATCGGTGCCGTCGTGGCCAGACAAAGCGTGGTCAACAGATCTGCGGCGAAACCGTGCGCCAGTCGCGCCATGAACTCCGCCGTAGCCGGCGCGACCAGGATCTCATCGGCCCAGCGTGCCAGTTCGATATGCCCCATGGCGGCCTCGCCGGCTTCGTCCCAGAGATCGGTGCGCACCGGGCGCCCCGACACCGCCTGAAAGGTCAGCGGCCCCACGAACTCCCGCGCGCCCCGCGTCATCACCACCTGGATTTCTTCCGCGCCTCGCTCGAACAGGCGACGCACAAGGTCCGGGCTCTTGTAGGCGGCGATTCCGCCAGTCACACCAAGCAGGATTTTTCGCGGCTGGGCACTCATGAGATGCGATTATGAGCATCTCATGAGTGCCCGGTAAACAGTGGTTGCAAATACCGCCATCCCGGACCGGCATCCTCCCCCACCCTATCGCCTCCTCCTGCGCGCTGCCGAGGTTAAAACGGCATCGGCCTGATCATGCCGCTTGAACCATCCAGCGATTCGGCGAAGTTCCGCAATCCGGTGCAAATCTACGCAAACACGCACTTATTCAGCAGGATTGGCGCTCCCAACTCATCCATAATGCACTTCAGCCAGGCTCAAGGAGAGCCCTATGTCGATTCGACAATGGCCACACGGCGATCGCCCCCGGGAAAAGCTCCTGAACCTGGGTCCGGCAAGACTGAGCGAAGCGGAACTGTTGGCAATCCTGCTGCGCACGGGGATCCGGGGCCGCAGTGTCCTCGATATCGCCCGCGGCCTGCTGATGGAATTCGGCTCGCTGCGCGGGCTGCTGACCGCCCGCCAGGAGCAGCTATGTGCATTGCCTGGGCTGGGAGTCATCGGTTACGTCACCCTGCAGGCCGCCCTGGAACTCGCTCGACGCCACTATCAGGAGCTCATGCAGACCGGATCCGCCCTCGAGAACCCGCAGATGACCCGGGAATTCGTCCGCGTGCGCCTGCGCGACCTGCCCCACGAAGTATTCTGCTGCCTGTATCTGGACAACCGCTGTCGCGTCATCGGCTTCGAAGAGCTGTTTCGAGGCACGATCGACGGCGCCAGCGTCCATCCCAGAGAGGTCGTCAAACACGCTCTGAGCCGCAACGCGGCCAGTGTCATTCTGGCGCACAACCATCCTTCCGGTCAGGCGCTGCCCAGCCGCGCCGACGAACTCATCACCCGCCGCCTCAAGGAAGCCCTGGCGCTGGTCGATATCAAGGTATTGGACCACCTGGTCGTCGGCGACGGCGTCTGCGAATCCTTCGCCGAGCGAGGGCTGATCTGAGCTGATCCGAGTTGCTCCCAGGCGGCCACGCTGGTATAAAGCGCGATTCATTATAGGTTCGTTCCGGCCTGGGCTGCGTCGTCCGCGCGCCCCCCGGACTCCCGAAGGAATTCGTCATGTCCAAAGTCTGTCAGATCACCGGCAAACGGCCGATGACCGGCAACACCGTGTCGCACGCCAACAATCATCGACGCCGCCGTTTCCTGCCCAATCTGCATGTGCAGCGCTTCTGGGTGGAGAGCGAACGCCGTTTCGTGAGCCTGCGGGTATCCGCAAACGGCCTGCGCACGATCGAGAAAAACGGTATCGATGCGGTCCTGGCGAAGCTGCGCGCCAACGGCACCAAGGTCTGAGTGACCGAGCTGACCGACTCTCGAGGAGCATCAAGCCATGCGTGAAAAGATCAAGCTCGTCTCCACCGCCGGTACCGGCCATTTCTATACGACCACCAAGAACAAGCGCCTCCATCCCGACAAGATGGAAGTCCGCAAGTTCGATCCCAAGGTCCGCAAGCACGTGGCCTACAAGGAAGCGAAGATCAAATAACACCTCCCCGGAGAGAGGATAATGGCGGCAGGAATGCAGATTCCCGCGGCCAGGCGGCCATTATCGAATCCCCATGCCCGAACTTCCCGAGGTCGAAACCGCCCGGCGCGGAATCGCACCGTCCGTTTTGGGACGCCGTCTGGAGCGGATACTGGTACGCGAACCTCGCCTGCGCTGGCCGGTATCGGCCGCGTTGCCGCAGCTGGCCGCCGGCCAGCAGATATGCGATCTGCGGCGCCGCGCAAAGTATCTGATCTTCGACCTGGAGCGCGGCAGCCTACTCCTGCATCTGGGCATGTCGGGAACTCTACGGCTGCTGCCCCACGACATTGCACCGGTGGCGCATGATCATGTCGACATCGTCCTCGATTCTGGCCTGTGCTTGCGCTTCAACGATCCGCGCCGCTTCGGCAGCCTGCTATGGACCGCTGAAGATCCCCTCACCCATACCCTGTTGCGGCAATTGGCGCCGGAACCCTTGGACGAAGTCTTCGACGGGGCTTACCTGACGCGGGTCGCAAAAGGCCGGCGCGTAGCCATCAAGCAATTGTTGATGAATAGCCGACTGGTCGTGGGCGTAGGGAACATCTATGCCAGCGAAGCTTTGTTTCGTGCCGGCATCCGGCCGCTTCGCGCTGCCGGCCGGATTACACATGCGCAATTCGACGCGCTGGCCGCGGCCATCAAGGAGGTGCTGCACGAGGCCATCCGCGCCGGTGGCACGACACTGCGCGATTTCTTCGATCCCGAGGGGCTCCCGGGTTATTTCAAACAGGCGCTGTATGTCTACGGACGCGGCGGAGAACCTTGCCGCATCTGTAAAAAACCGATCAGACAGATCGTTCAGAGCGGACGCTCCACCTATTTCTGTCCCGGCTGCCAGCACTGAACCTTCCCGCGGCAGCGAGGTGACGTCGCCGGCGCCTCAATAGACCACGCCGACTCCGACACCCCGGGGATCGGACACCGCCCGGACGGCTCCACTGGCATAGTCCCAGGTAACGATCTGCATGTTGCCCGGCTGGCGCGATTCGCGAATCGTATGGCCGTAGCGCTGCAAGACTTTCCTCTCCTCCTCGCTCAACGCACCCGGCTCGAACGACAGAACGTCGGGCTGGTACTGATGATGATAACGGCCCCTCTTGACGAACTCTTGCGCCGGTACGCCGTCCAGCCAGTCCAGGGTGGCAAGCAGCACCATGCCCATGATGAAACTACCCCCCGGCGTCCCCAGGATCATCAAGCCGTCGGACTTCTCGACAAACGTCGGTGTCATGCTCGACAGCGGCCGCTTCCCCGGCTCGATCGCGTTCGCTGCCGATCCCAGCAAGCGAAAGCCGTTGGGGACACCGGGCTTGGCGACGAAGTCATCCATTTCATTGTTCAACATGACGCCCGTTCCCGGCACCATCAATCCCGAACCGAAAAAGAAATTGATCGACATCGTGCCCGCGACCCGGTTGCCCTCGGCATCCAGGATCGAGAAATGCGTCGTCTGGCGGCCCAGCCCGGCCGCGTTGATGCTCGGTAAAGCGTCACTCGGCGTCGCCCGGTCCATGCGAATGGAAGCGCGCTGCCCGGCAGCATAAAAGGGATGAATGAGTTGCCGGGTGGGCACCGGTACGAAATCCGGGTCTGCCAGGTATTCGGCACGATCCCGGTGGACTCGCCGCATCGCCTCGACGATCAAATGCTTGCGTGTGGCGCCGTCGAGTTTTCCCAAGTCATAGCCCGACAGAATGTTCAGCGCGTCGATCAACCCCACACCACCCGAGGACGGCGGCGGCGCGGAGACGATGCGTGCGCCGTGATAATCGCCATACAGAGGCTGGCGCTCCTTCACCTGATACTCGGCCAGGTCGGCCAGCGTCCAGAGACCACCGAGCGCCTGCACCCCCTCGACCAGACGCCGCGCCACCTCGCCCCGGTAGAAGCCATCCGCCCCGCGCTCGGCGAGTGTGCGCAAGGTACGCTCCAGGTCCGGCTGACGAATGACCGCGCCCTCCGCCGGTACTTCGCCGTCCGACAGGAATACGGCCGCTGCCGCACCCGCTTCGAAAATCGTCCGCTTCGCCTCGATACCGCCGCGCAAGCGGGCATTCAACGCGAAGCCCTTATGCGCCAACCGGATCGCCGGCTGCAGACTGGCCGCGAGACCAAGCCGGCCGTAGCATTCGGCCAGATATGCAAAGCCGGCCGGCTCGCCCGGGATGCCGGCGGCCAATGCAGTGGTGGTGGATCGCCCGCTCGCCACCTCGCCTCGTTCATCCAGAAACATGTCGCGCGTGGCGGCGCCAGGTGCCACCTCACGGGCATCGATCAGAATCTGCATCCCGTCGGCGGCGCGGTGCAACAGCCAGAATGCCCCGCCGCCCAGCCCGGAACTGCTGGGCTCCACGACCGCCAGCGCGGCGCTGACGGCCACCGCCGCGTCGAAGGCATTGCCGCCCTCACGCAGAATCTCCAGTCCCGCCTGCGTGGCCAATTCATGCGCACTGGCGATCGCCGCCTTGCCCGGTATTCGCGCAGGAATTCCCGGCCGACCGGCCGGGCCCGCCTCATCACGGAGGATCGGCGTCGCTGCGGCCGCTGCCGTGACCGGCATCTGCCTCGCCTGATCCGCGGCGGAACTTGGACCACACTGGGCCGCCTGTACCGAAGTCGGTACCAGTATCGACAGAACGATCAACGACAGGATTCGGCAAACCTGCGACATCTGCTCCGCTTGGCGATTCGCGCGCCGCATTTCTAGCGCTCGACGCGGCGCGCCGCCCAGGCGCGCCGCAGGGCGGCCTCCACGCTCGGATGCACAAATTGGGCGACATCTCCGCCTAAACTGGCGATTTCCCGCACCAACGTCGAGGAAATGAAATTGAACTGCGGCGCCGGCGTCAAAAAGACATAGTCCACCTGGTTGGTAAGATGCCGGCTCATGGTCGCGAGCTGAAATTCGAATTCGAAATCGGACACGGCCCGCAGCCCCCGCACGACCACACCGAGGTTGTGCTGACGAGCAAAGTCGACCGTCAATCCCGTATATCCAGTGATCTGCACGTTCGGCAGGTCGGCCAGCACTTCGCTCACCAGTTGCACGCGTTCATCCAGGGAAAACAAGGGCGCCTTGCCCGGATTCGCAGCTATCGCGACGACTACCCGATCGAAAATCCCGCTTGCACGCCGCACCAAGTCGTAATGGCCGTTGGTGATGGGATCGAAGGTGCCTGGGTACATGGCGCCGGTCATGACGTAACCTCGCGAGAGTTGGAAATCCGGCCCGTTCGCGGCAGGCCCGTTCGCAGTAAATGATAGCTGACTTGACCGGCGCGCCGGCTGCGATACATCTGCCAGGAAGGCGGTGGCAGCAAGGGCGTACCCTCCGCACATTCGATGTAGATCCAGGCCTGCGGTGCCAGCCAGCCCTGCATCAGCAGGCCGCACACCTCCGGCAAGGCTGCCGATTCGAATGGCGGGTCCAGGAACACGATATCGAAGGGCCGCGGTGCACGCCGCAGAAAACGACCGGCATTTTCCACATGGACCGAAGCCTGTGTGCACTCCAGTCCTTGCAAGGTATCGCGTAGATATCGCCCGATGCGCACCTCGCGATCGACGAAACACACGTGCGCCGCACCTCGCGATAGCGCCTCGAAACCCAGGGCGCCGCTGCCGGCGAACAGATCCAGACAGGACGCACCCACAATATGAGGCTGCAGCCAGTTGAACAAGGTTTCGCGCACCCGGTCGGGCGATGGACGGATGACCTGGATCGCCGGGAAGTCCAGGCGCCGGCCGCGCCAGCGGCCGCCGATGATGCGTAATTGATACGCCTCCTTGACGGCCTGCCGCTGCGCGCCGGGAACGCGACGCGTGGTTTTTTTTTCATCCACCGTACTGCCGGCCTTGCGGCTACCGGCTCTTTCGGCGCCTCTCTTGAGAGTCGGATGTACCATGCCATGATCATAAAGGAGGATGGTGCGGAATGATCGTGGCATGCTGCTAGAATCGCCCTCGCCCGCAGATCCTCCCTACGCTCGCAAGCGCCTCCGCCGTCCTCGTGAGACCGCGCGCGGCAGGTATGAGCGAACGAACGCCGCGCTTCGTCGCGATGCGCATCTGCAACCTATGCTGCCGGATGAATTCGGATGCTCGGCTTCTTCAAAAAATCCAAATCTGACTCCACTCCCTCGAAGTCCCCTCCCCACCCGCAAACGGCGGTGAGCAGACCGGGCTTGTTCAAGCGTCTACGCGAAAAACTCAATCGCGGCGATTCCTGGCTGACCTACGATCTAGCGAACCTGCTGCCCGGCGGACGCATCGATGAAACCGTGCTCGAGGAGCTGGAAATGCGGCTGATCACGGCCGATGTGGGTGTGGAAACGACCGAAAAGATCCTTGCAGACCTGCGCGGCAAAGTGGCGCGCCAGGAACTCGGCGATCTCGATGCGCTCATCGCCGCCCTGCGCACCAGCCTGCTGGACATACTCCAGCCTCGCGCCCGGCCGCTGAAAATCGACGCCGACCTCGCACCATTTGCGATTCTGGTCGTGGGCGTCAACGGCGCCGGCAAAACCACTACGATCGGCAAACTCGCCCATCATTTCAAGGCGCAAGGCATGAAGGTCATACTGGCCGCGGGTGACACCTTTCGCGCCGCCGCGGTGGAACAGTTGCAGGCCTGGGGTCGGCGCAACGATGTGACGGTGATCGCGCAAAGCACCGGTGCCGATCCGGCGGCAGTCGCCTTCGATGCCATGCAGGCCGCCCAGGCCCGCGGTTTCGACGTATTGCTGGCCGACACGGCCGGCCGTCTGCATACCCAGTCCAACCTGATGGACGAATTGCGCAAGGTGAAGCGTGTAATGGGCCGCATCGATGCCGGCGCTCCCCATGAAATCCTGCTGGTACTCGACGCCAGCCAGGGACAGAACGCTCTGCAGCAGGCACGCCTGTTCAATGCAGCCCTGGGCGTCACCGGCATCGTGCTCACCAAACTCGACGGCACCGCAAAAGGCGGCATCGTCTTCGCGATCGCCAGCGAGTTGGACATTCCGATCCGCTATATCGGTATCGGCGAGGCCGCCGAGGATTTCGCGGAATTCGATGCGCCGGCCTTCGTCGATGCGGTACTCAAGAAGGACTGAGGAATGATCCGCCTCGACCACGTCTTCAAACGCTATCCGAACGGTCGAGAGGCGCTCAGCGATCTGTCGCTGGACATCGCCGCCGGGGAAATCGCCTTCCTCACCGGCCATTCCGGCGCCGGCAAGTCCAGCCTGCTGAAGCTGATCGCGCTCATCGAACGCCCCAGCCGGGGCCGGCTGATCGTCAACGGACAGAATGTCGCCGGCGTATCGCGCTCCAGAATCCCGGCCTTCCGGCGTCGCATCGGCATGGTATTTCAGGACCACAAGCTGCTGCACGATCGCACCATCTATGACAATGTCGCCCTGCCGCTGATCGTCGCCGGCATCGGCGGCAAGGAAATCGGCCGGCGGGTGCGCGCGGCTCTGGATCAGGTCGGCCTGTTGGGACGCGAACACAGCGTGCCGCTGGAACTGTCCACCGGCGAGCAGCAACGTGTCGGCATTGCCCGCGCGGTCGTCAGTAAACCCCCGTTGTTGATTGCCGATGAGCCGACCGGAAACCTGGATCCGGACCTGTCGCTGGAGGTCATGAATATTTTTCGCCGCTTCAATGAGGTAGGCGTCACGGTGCTGATCGCCAGTCATGACCTGTTGCTACTGGAGCATTTTCCGGTGCGGCGTATCCGCCTGGAAGCCGGACGGCTCGCCGGCGACTCGCCCGCCCACGTGATCGCGAGCGAGCCTCCCCCGAATCCGATGTCCGAGCAGGCCGCCCTGCGCAACGATGCCCTGAGGACCGATACCCACCCGCCGGCCGCAATCGCACGCGACAGCGGGCCGGCGAACCTGCTCGATCCACGTAAGTTGATCGAACAAAACGAAGGAACGGCGCCATGACCGCCTGGATGACGCGCCATCTGCAAACGCTGGTCGGTTCGCTTGGACGCCTGATGCAGCACAAGCTCGCCACGCTGCTCACGGTCCTGGTGATAGGCGTCGCCCTCGCATTGCCCGCCGGCCTGCACCTGCTGATTACCAATGCCCAAGGCGCAGCCGGCAACTGGAACCGGACGCTCGACCTATCGGTCTTCCTCAAGCGTCCCACCTCGGCCGACGACGCGCGCGCCATCATCGAGCGTATCCGCCAGCGCCGGGATGTCGAAGGTGCCGAACTCATTCTCGCTGACGAAGCACTGAAAACATTCCGTCGCGAATCGGGATTTGGCGCCGCGATCGACGCGCTGAACGACAACCCCCTGCCGCATACGCTTGTCGTACGCCCCGCCCCTGAGCATGCGAACGCTGCCGGTCTCGAAATTCTGGCTGCCGACATCCGTGCGCTGCCCTCCGTTGATATCGTGCAACTCGATACGGACTGGGTGAACCGGCTGGATGCCATTCTCGCGGCCCTGCGCGCCGGTGCATTGATCGCCGCCGGTGTGCTGGCACTGGGCGTCCTGGTGATCGTGGGCAATACGATCCGCCTCGACATCCAGAACCGTCGCGACGAAATCGAGGTCACCAAGCTGGTGGGCGGCAGCGATGGCTTCGTTCGCCGGCCCTTCCTGTACGGCGGCATGTGGTATGGGCTGGCCGGAGGACTGACGGCGCTGCTCATCACCCAGATCGCCCTTGCGTTGCTGCAGGCGCCTATCGCCAGAATCGCGGGCTTGTACGGCAGCGATTTCAGATTGAGCAACCTGACCCTGGAATCCGCCCTGATCCTGTTGCTCACAGGTGCGGGGCTGGGTTGGCTGGGCTCCTATATCGCCGCCAGCCATCACCTGCGCCGTATCGAGCCCTCCTGAGCCGTCGAATCCTCCTGAAGGGCGCCAAACGGGGGAACCCTGAGCCCGGCCCAAGCGTTGCAATCCCTCGCGGATCGGGCCAGGTCACCCGGCATTGAATGGCCAGTTTCCTGGCATCAGGACTGCCGGACAAAGGGAACCTTTCCCTCGTTTAGCACTCTGAGTGTATGACTGCTAAACTTGCTATCAATTCTTCGGAGGGGGATCCTGCCAATGACTGATGTTGCGACTCCGATGGCCTTGACCACCACGGCACGCACCACGACCGAGCTTGCCTTCGCCGGTCCGGTCGGCAGTCTGGATGCCTATGTGGATCGCGTGGCGCGCATCCCGGTACTCACGCGCGACGAGGAAACGGCTCTTGCACAGCGCCTGCGCCAGGACGGAGATCTGGATGCGGCACGCCAACTGGTGCTGTCGCATCTGCGCTTCGTCGTGCATATCGCACGCGGCTATGGCGGCTACGGTCTGCCGATCGGTGATCTGATCCAGGAAGGCAATGTCGGGCTCATGAAGGCGGTGAAGCGCTTCGACCCGGGTGTCGGCGTGCGCCTGGTCTCATTCGCCGTACACTGGATTCGAGCGGAAATCCACGAATACGTGCTGCGCAACTGGCGTCTGGTCAAGATCGCGACCACCAAGTCGCAGCGCAAGCTGTTTTTCAACCTGCGCCGCTTCAAGAAGAATCTGGGTTGGCTGACCGATAGCGAAACGCGGGCGATCGCCAGCGATCTCGGCGTGAGTGCCGCGGAAGTCACGGACATGGAACAGCGCCTGAGTTCCCGCGACCTGTCTTTCGATCCGACGCCGGATATGGACGACGAGGACGGCGGCAGTTATTCGCCCTCAGCCTATTTGCAGCACCCCGAGGCCGATCCCTCGATCGCCATCGAGCGGGAACAATGGGACGAGGACACCTCCGAGCGTCTGGCACAGGCGCTGGAAACGCTGGATGAGCGCAGTCGCCATATCCTGCATAGCCGCTGGATGACGGAACAGAAAGCCACTTTGCACGAACTCGCCGAGAAGTACGGTGTCTCCGCCGAGCGTATTCGCCAGATCGAGGCCAACGCGATTCGCAAGCTGCGCGGTCTGATCGCGGAGCCGGCTGCGGCCTGATCCGCTGCCCTGAGCTGCTCCGCGATAAAAGCCGGCACCTGGGTCCAGGTGCCGGCCGGATCGGATCCCGCTCGTCATGCAGTGGCTGGTACCTGCCGGGCCGGCCTATGTCACCGGGACGATCGTCAACTCAACTCGTCGATTCGCCGCACGACCCTGCTCGGTATCATTCGAGGCAATCGGATAGTTCTTGCCGGCGCCGACGGTGAGCAGCCGCTGGGTACTCACCCCTCGGCTCGACAAATAGGCCGCTACCGATTGCGCACGGCGCTCCGACAAGGTCTGATTGTACTGGTCCGAACCCGTGCTATCGGTATGCCCGGCGATCTCCACCACGGTCTTGCCGTATTCCTTGAGGACCATGGAAACGCCGTCCAATACGCTGTAGAACTGCGAATTAACATCGGCACTGTTCAGCGCGAAGGTGACGTTGCCCGGCATGTTGAGCGTAATGTTGTCTCCCATGCGCGTCACGCTCACGCCGGTGCCTTCCAGTTGCTGGCGCAGCTTTGCTTCCTGCACATCCATGTAATAGCCGACGCCGCCGCCCGCGATGGCGCCTACGCCCGCGCCGATGAGTGCATTCTCCAGTTTGTCACCCTTGGTCAAAAGCCCGACCACGGCACCGGCGGCTGCACCGATGCCCGCGCCCTTCACCGCCTTGCTGGTTTGTTGTTCGCGCGTGTAGGGGTTCACGGTTGTACAGGCGCCGAGCACGCAGGTCGCCACGACAGCAATACTCATCGGTCTCAAGAATCTATTTACCATAAAATCTCCTTATCTTCATGAAAAACATCTGCATTCTGCTGATCCGTCACCATCCAGGATCGGCCGGCCGCTCATATGCGTTCGTCGCGGCGCCAGGCGGCGGCGAATCCAGGCCGCTACCCGTGCGCCAGCCCGCCGGATGCGCATCATCGGGCATCAGCCTCGCGAGACCGTGCTGAACGGATCCTGAATTCAGAACGGAAGCCGCAGTTTGCGATAAACGAAACTCAACAGCCATTGCGGCCCGATCCTCAGGAACCGGTTGCCGGTGAAGAATCTTGTTTCATCTGCCATTCCACCCGGCCATTCCGCCTGGCCGTTTCACCCGGTGTTTCCCCCGGCCAGACCTGTCAGCAGTCGATTTCCCCTACTGCCTCGATGCAAGCTTGCGGTTAATCTTGCATGACTTTGCCAAGAGTCGAAAACTCGATAGGCACACTGTGTCAGGCAATGACACAGCCCGGCAAAACCCGGTACCGGAGTCATTCTGGAATGAAGCACCGCACCGCCGCTGAACTCGACCCCGTCGATCTGTACGCCGTACGCAGCATGCTCAGTGAAAGCGAGCGTCTGATGCAGAATTCCGTCGCCGCATTCGTCGATCATCAGGTCATCCCCATCATTGCCGAGTGCTTCGAACACGAACACTTCCCTCGGGAGCTGATCGGCACCATGGCCGAACTCGGCCTGCTGGGCTGCTCCCTGCGAGGTTACGGGTGCGCCGGTCTCAATGGCGTCTCCTACGGCCTGATCTGCCAGGAACTGGAACGCGGCGATTCCGGACTGCGCAGCTTCGTGTCGGTGCAGTCCAGTCTGTGCATGTATCCGATCCATGCCTTCGGCAGCGAAGCGCAAAGAAAGCGCTGGCTGCCACCCATGGCCAGGGGCGAAGTCATCGGATGTTTCGGCCTGACGGAGCCGCATGGCGGCTCCGATCCGGCAAACATGAAGACGTACGCCCGCAGACAGGGACAGGACTGGATTCTCAATGGCTCCAAAATGTGGATCACCAACGGCGCCATTGCTGACGTGGCTATCGTGTGGGCTCGTACCGATGGTGGTATTCGCGGCTTCCTGGTCGAGAAGGACTTCAAGGGATTCAGGACCAGCCTGGTCAAGCACAAAATGAGTCTGCGCACATCGGTCACATCCGGTCTGTTCTTCGATAACGTGATCGTGCCGGAAGAAAACGTCCTGGGGGTGGTCGGTCTGAAAGGCCCGCTGTCCTGCCTCACCCAGGCGCGCTTCGGCATCTGCTGGGGCGTGATCGGTGCCGCGCAGGCCTGTCTTGCCCAGGTCATCGATTACTCGAAGACACGCAGCCTGTTCGGCAAACCGCTGGCAGCCACTCAGTCCGTCCAGATCCGGCTGGCGGAGATGTCGCGCAAGATCACCACGTCACAATTACTGGCACTGCAACTCGGCCGCCTGTACGACTCGGACCGGATGGAGCCCACGCAGGTATCGATGGCCAAGTGGCATAACACCCGCGCCGCCATAGAAGTTGCTCGTGACGCGCGCGATCTGCTGGGCGGTGCCGGTGTCAGCATCGAGTATGTACCGATCCGTCACGCGCTCAATCTCGAAAGCGTGATCACCTATGAAGGTACGGAAACCATTCATCAACTGACGGTTGGACGAGCGCTCACAGGTCTGAGTGCCTTCTGAGCGGGCCAGGGCCGAGCACTGCCGGGAATCCCCGACGGCAATATCCACCCCGACCGGCCTCCTTCGACAATGACACCCTGTCCGGCCGTACCTTAGAATGGCCGGATGTTGCGACAACAAAACAGTGGCAATAACACGACAAAGTGATATAAGCTTTGTTTTCGCCGTGACACACTCGCAACATGTGTGCCACTTACGGAATTACACGACAGTTGCTCAGTCAGGCCGGCTTGGCCATGAAGCAAGCAGGCTCAGCAGAGCGGCTCGAAGCAAAAAGCGGGGATGGCAGCAAGGGAGCAGGGGAACATAATAAAGCATCATGGACGATGCCGCCGCGGCCCGGCAGGGGCAGGAAGGCGTCAGGTATTTGGAAAGGAAACAAAAAAGCCCTGCAAATGCAGGGCTTTTTTATGTACGTTCCCTTTATATTTCTTTTATTTACGTTTATTTACGTTGCCACGTTCCTGCGGCATCCTGGTAATACCAGCCCGCGGACGACTTGCCGATCCAGCGCTGTGCAAACGTGGCACGGATATCGGCTTCCCATTCCGGATGGCCGTTCGCGACGGCGATTTCGCGATACAGGTTATTGCGGTCGGCGTTCTCGTCGACGATCAGCTTGCGTACCGTATTTCGCTCCGGCAACGCGACCAGATTCTGGTCGCGCACTTCGATGAGTCCGTCGCGAGTCAGTCCCACGGCGCCTGCTTCATAATACTTTTTCAACAATGTATGACGCGACTCCATTGACTGAGTCAACTGGCGCACGGCCGGCGTGGCGATGTTCAGGTCCGGCCCTGACTGTGCCTGCGCCGGAGCCACCAGCAGATCGAGCAGCGTTCCGGCCGCAGCCAACAATACGCGTTGACTCGCACCCGTACGTTGGTGCTCGTCCCCATCCAGCGATGTCTGCTCCGGCTCCGGTACAGCGTCCCGCTTCGGTGCGGCCGCATCCTTGCCCCACACATCCTCGATGATCTTGTCTGCCGCCTTCTCTGCGGCTGCGGCGGGAAAATACACATTGATCGTGACGCATGCCGACAAGGCAAGGCAGCAGGCGGCCAGCTTCAACGGGGCAAAACGCAGCATCATGAACTCCCAGGTATCCTGCCGCGCGGCAGGCAGCGCAAGTCTGGCATTTTTACAGCCAAACTTCAGCGGGCGACCCGAATCGCCGGTCAGGCGCGGCTGAACCCCGGCCTGCCCGACTCCGGGCGAACGCCTATCGCACCACCGGCCCTTCCGCTTGCGTCACGGCCATGAGCTGCTGCACCAACCGCGGCCAGTCGACTCGGCGGGAACTGCCGATCACATCGATACGCGGCAAACCTTTGCCTTTCACCAGGTAGTAGGTCCCGTCCGCGCGATCTTCCACTCCCCCCATCGTACACACGTCGTTCTGCAGCCGGCAGGACACGCCCAGCCGGTCATAGTTGAAATCGTCAAAAAAACGCATCACGCCGCTCGACAAGGCTGCTGTCACGCCGGCGCCACCGCCGCCGATGCGGCCGATGTTCTGCACCGCATGCTGGCTGATGCGGTGCCGGGAGCGATCATGCTCCGGCGTATACAGGCGCGCATCGAACGCTACCGGCATCCAGTTGAACAACTGCAGCCCATCGATCCCACCCGACAACCTGCCGCTGATACGGCCAAAGGAAAAGGCGCGGGTCAGCGATTCCAGATCCAAACCGTCCAGCGCAATGTTCGAGTAGAAACGGGGCCACTGGCCGAACGGCTCTTCCAGCCGCAGATCCGCCACGGTGACCATCCCATCGAACACCTGGGCGCGCAAGATCGTACCCAAGGTCAATACGCCATCGCGCATGCGCAGTTTCGACACCTTGCCGCTCAAGCGTCCGCCGAATTCTGGCCAGCCAAACGCCCGGCCCAGCGCCGCGATGCTCATCGGCTCGATCTGCGCATCGATCAGGAACGCCATGCCGGTGGAGCCGGTATGGCGCATACGGAAACTCTGCAGGTCGATCGCACCATCCAGCACCGGTATCCGCGCCGGCCGCAAAAGATGAAACTGCCGATCGCCGGCCGTGAACGCCAGAGCTCCGCCACCTACCTCCAGGCCGAACACGGCACCGCTGCGCCATTGCAGATGCGATGCCTGCTGCCGTGCGGCCGGCGGCGCCGCGCCGCCGGCTTTCACTTCGCGCCTGGTCTCGGCAAGCGGCGGCCTCGTCATGCTCCAGTTCACCTGTCCGGTCAGTCCGGCCAGCCCGAACCCCAGCCGGTTGCCGACGTCCAGTTCATCCAGGGTCAGGGCGATCTTGCGCGGCACACCATCCTCGACCTCAAGATGCCCCTCGACGCGTCCCGACGTCTGCATCGACTTGAAGTTCGTATCCAGCAACAAAGGCTGCAGGTAGCTTTCGTAAGCCTCGGGAAAGCGCAGTCCAGCCAGATCCAGACGCATCGATCGCAGCGGCGGCCCTGCCCCGAATGCGATGCGCGCCTCTCCAGCGGCCTGAGCCACGCCCGCATGGGTCCAGCTGAAGTTGTCGAGCCTCAATGACCGTCCGGACGCAAAGCTTCCCGTGGCCTGCACGGACAACGCATGGACGCCGAAATCCAGGAAGAACGGCTGTGCATATACCTGTCCCGAGCCGGACTCGGCCTGTGCGGCGAAATGGATCGTATTCGCCGCCCGGTCATCGCCCTGCAACCGGCTGCGCAGACGTATCGCCAACTGATCACTGGCGATGCTGCCGCGATCGTTGTGCGCACTCAGCATCGATACATCGGCATCGATAGTTGCCGTATGCAGGCGGGTACCGGAACCACGGGCCTCGACCGATAAGCTGACCTCACCTTCCGCCGACCAACCGGCCACCGGCAGCGCCAGCGCCCCGGCAATCTGCATCAGCGTCGCCGGCGGCACGTTCGACATCTTCAATCCGCCTTGCCAGGCCCGTGCGCGCAACGTGCCCTGCAACTCCGCCGTGCCTTGCGCCAGCCGAAGGCCATCCAGGGAAATATCGAGCGTTGCATCGGCACGTCCATAGCGAATACGCGCCCGCAGAATCTGCGGACCGATGACCGGCCAGTCTGCTGCGACCCGTGCCTGCCTGCAGCCGAACGCCTCATCCGACAGATCGAGGCGCGGACATTCGATCCGCACTCCGCGCAGCGTCTCTTGCAGGGAAGCAAGTTTCAACTGGGCGATGGTGAGTATCGCGGAGGGCGCCTCCGCCCCGCCCGCCCCACTCACTCCGCTCACCCCGATCCGCACATCCCGGGCCTGCCAATCCTTGCCCTGTGCATGCTTCAGACTGAACACGATATCCCTCGGCACGCCGGGGCCGGGCGCAGATGCGGGAATCTTTGCCGTCGCGACAGCCGAAGCACCAATCCATAGCGTGCAGACCAGGGCCGTCCAGGTCACCACCTTCCAGGCCGGCGCCCTCCAGACCGGAACGATGGACCGCACCACGGACCATCGGGCCATGCCGGTGGGCCGAATCGGGTACAGTCTTTCGGATGGATCCTTCCTGGTCCTCATCGACCTGCCTGAACGATTTCGCCAGCGCCTGCTGCTCGCATGACGGCACTGGATCATTAATGACTCAGCCCATGTAGCCGGTTCACCCGATGCCGCGACGGCAGCCTGGCGAAGTCCGCGCCGGGACGCGGACATGAAGGCAGGCCGCTCAGCATGAGGCCTGGCCGGCTGTACAGATCAGAAGGACTGGCCAGAAAGGCGCCGAGGCAGCTATGTTAGGCACACCCATGGTGTTTCTGCCAGCCAATGCCTGTCACTCATTATGAAGCGTGCTCTGATCGTCGATGATTCACGCTCGGCCAGGATCATCCTGAGCCGCATGCTCGAAAGTTACGACCTGGAGGTGGATGCCTGCGAATCGGCCGAGCAGGCGCTGGAACACCTGCGGCACAGTAGAGCCGATGTCGTCTTCATGGACCATCTGATGCCCGGGATGGATGGATTCCAGGCCGTGCAGGCGATCAAGAACAACCCCGAAACCGCCACGATCCCGGTGATCATGTACACCTCGCAGGAAGGTGAATTGTATTTGTCCCAGGCACGCGCGCTCGGCGCCGTCGGCGTATTGCCGAAAACGATCAACCAGTCGGATGTATCGCGCGTGCTCTATCAATTGCACCTGCTGCCCGACCGGCGTCAAGAGGCGCCGGGCGTAACGCCCGCCCATGCATCGACATCGGCCGCGGCAACCCACTCCGTGGATGCAGCTCCCCTGACCGAACGGCCTGCACAGACCGACACGCGCCCCGAAAAAGCCGTCGACACCCGGACCGCCTATATGCCGGCAGGCGCGCACGACGTCGTCCATCTCGACGCCCATCCCGCTCCCGGCGAAATGGAAGTGGCCATACGTACCGCCGTGACGCCGCTACTGAAGGAGCACGGCGTGGAAATGCGCCGGCTGCTGCTGGCCAGTCTGGAGGTCTTCGCCCGGCGTATCGATAAGAACGCCAGGCAAGCTGCGCTTCACGCGGCGCCCGTCCAAGGGAATTCCGCTCCCCGTTCCGTCGAGGGCGATTCCGGCCGGCTCGACCAGGTGCCTGCCGAAGGTGGCGAAACGATCTCGGCGCCTGCGCCGAGATCGGTCCGGCGACGCTGGCCGCTGGCGGCGGCGATCGCGGCATTGGCTCTGTTGCCCACCGCGGTGCTTACCCTGATGCAGCTACGCGCCCAGGATCACATCCACGAGTTGGCGCGCTCCAATGCTCATCTGACGAACCTCCTGGCGGAACAGCATGCCGGTCTGCGCGAATTACAACAGACCCTGGACAATCCCCCGCTGGATATCGCAGCCGCTCTCCTGGAAGCGCCTCGTAAAGTGGCAACGGCCAATGTGCCCTATGGAGAAGCGCCCTTGGCGGGTGCGCGACTGGAACGATTGCGCGAAATGATCGCAGCGCTGCAATCCGCCGGCTTCGAGGGCAGGCTGCGTATCGCCACATTCACGGGTGAATTCTGCCTGACCGGCAACAGTATGGAAGGCTATTCGCTGGCCGCCGACGATACGCCTCTGCAACGCTGCGATCTCGTCGGCAATCCATTCGAAGACGCCCTGACGGCCGCTCAGCGCCAGTCTCTCGCGTTCGCGAACCTGATCGCATCCACGCAGCAGGAAACCACCGCACTTACATTCGACATCCACTATGAAGGCCGCAAACCCAGCGTTCCCTATCCCGACAGCGGCAAGTCGGCTCAGCTGTCGGCGGGAGAATGGAACAGGATCGCCGCACAAAATAATCGCGTCGAGTTCATCGCGCTGCCGGCGGGCTCCTGAACATCCGTTGTCTATCCCCGCCGGAAACGGGCCCTGAGGTCTGCCACTGAGACCTGACGCCTGACACCCGAACGCTATGATGGTGTCCGGGGATCTCCATGACCGGCACCGCGGATCCGCCACTGCCGGAGCGAGCGCCGGATTGCGCCATCGTTATCCGGTTTCGCCGTCCTGGAATCTTTTTTCCTCGAAATGGACCACCGGGGCGGCGCTGGTCACCGCCACATCGCCGTCCAGCACCGCACCTTGGGCGATCGCGATGATGGCAGCGTTCACCGAGCCGCGAATGCGCGCGGTATGACGAATCTCGAGCTTGTTCTCGACCCTGACGCTGCCCTCCACCTCACCTGCAATCACCGCATTCGCCGCACATACCAGGCCCTCCCAACGGCCGCCTGCCGACAGGGTGAGCGCCCCCCGCACGACGCCTTCGCCTTGCACCCTGCCGGCAACGATCAGGTCTGCGCCGCATTCGAGATTGCCGATCAAAGTCGTGCCCGCTCCCACGAAGGTCGGATTGCCGGATCCACGATCGGCGAAGCGACGGTGCGGTGTATCGGACATGGAATGCTCCTTGTGCGGGCTGGCCTCGCGGATGGGCATCCACAAGAGTGCAGTTGGTAAACGATGCATGAGCGGCTCGTGCAGCGCCAGCATGTCTGCCCGTAGCGACAGACTGCAGCGCCTGCCGCAGCCAGATCAATACCGCACTCCTTGCACGCCGGCGGCTTTCATTGTCGCTATGATGAGCCGCCTCACCGATCAGGACCGATTCTTCCATGCGAATGCTGCATCGACTCCTGCTGCTCGCCCCGCTCCTGCTGCTCGCGGCGAACAGCACAGCCGATACGCCCGGCCAGGTTCCGGGCGCCGGCCTGGTCGAATTCGCCGTACTCGCCAACGGCATGCGGATCATTGTCTGGCCCGATCACGACATCCCGAATGTCGCTCTGTACAACTGGGTACGCGTCGGCAGCCGCAATGAAGTGCCCGGTATCACCGGCCTCGCGCATTTCTTCGAACATATGATGTTCAATGGCACCCATACCCATGCACCCGGTGAATTCGACCGGATGCTGGAAGCCAACGGGGCGCGCAACAACGCCTATACCAGCGGCGACGTCACCGTGTACCAGGATTGGTTTCCCCGCGCAGCGCTCGAACCGATCTTCGCCCTGGAAGCGGACCGGCTGCGCAATCTCGCGTTCGATCCCGAAGTCATCGAAAGCGAACGTGGCGTCGTGTATTCCGAACGCCGCCTGCGCGTGGAGGACAGCCATTTCGGTAAACTCCAGGAACAGGTCCAGGCCACCGCCTTCCTGGCGCATCCCTACGGCATACCCACGATCGGCTGGCCCTCGGACATCGAATCCTGGACGCTTCGGGATCTGAAGACCTTCTTTGTCACGAACTATGCGCCCAACAATTGCACGATGGTGCTGGTCGGCGACGTCGATCCCGACGACGTAATCGCGCTGGCCAGAAAATATTTCGAGCCCCTGCCCGAACAGACGCCGCCGCCGCCGGTACGCACCATCGAACCCGTTCAGCGCGGGGAACGGCGCGTAAATGTCGAGGTCGATGCCCAGACCCCCTTGCTGCAATTCGCCTATCACGCCCTGGCAGGCAGCGATGAACGCTGGCCCGCTCTCGATCTACTGGCACGCATTCTCACGGACGGCGACGCGTCTCGGCTGTATCGCTCACTGATCGAAGAACAGAAACTGGCCATTTCGGTCGCCAGCCACATCGAGGACGGATTCGATCCGGGTCTGGCCTGGTTCTTCCTGTCCCTGCCCGCCGGCGGCGACCTGCAGAAAGCCGAGGCGGCTTTCACGAACGAAATCGAGCGGCTGATCAAGCAGGGCGTCGACACCCGGGAACTCGCCCGCGCCCGCAGCCAGGCCCTGGCGGATTTCTGGCGCGGTCTGGCCACGATCGACGGCAAGGCTCAGGCGCTCGGCACCTATGCCGTGCTGCGCGGCGGTCATGAAAAACTGTTCGACACGCCTCGCCTCTATGAACAGGTCACATCCGAGGATATACGGACACTGGCCGCCGAGTTCCTGCGCCCGACGAATCGCACGGTCGGCGTGCTGAAGGCCGGCGCTCCGCAGGAGGGTCGAGCGCCGTGAGACAGGGGATCATGAAAAGGTTCGAAAGCGCCTCCATCCACATGATCCTGGGCATGGTCTTCGTCCTGGCGTGTCTGCTTGCCGGCCGGGCGGCGCTCGCCGGCGGCGGCGTGAAGACACCCGATTTTACGCGCCTGCGGCTCGCCAACGGCGTCGTCATCCTGCTGATGGAGCAGCATGACGTTCCATTGATCGCCTTCGAGGCGGTCCTGCGCGGCGGTGCACTGGGCGATCCTCCCGATACGCCCGGCGTTGCCGCTGTACTGGCCTCCCTGCTGGAGAAAGGCGCCGGCGCGCGCGACGCCGGCGCATTCGCTCGTGCGATCGCCGACGTCGGCGGCATCATCGAGACCTCGGCCAGCGCCGAAAGCATTTCGATCGGCGGCTCCTTTCTGGCGCGCGATCAGGCGCTGATGGTGGAACTGCTGACAGACATGCTGCAGCGGCCGCACCTGGCGTCGGCGCAGTTCGAGGCAGTACGCGCCCGCCGGATCGAATTCATCCGCGCGGCCAAGGATTCCAGCCTATCGGCGCTGACCTCGATCTACGGCATGGCACGATTGTTCGGCGAACATCCCTACGGCCGGCCGGTGAGCGGCAGCGAAGCCAGCCTCGCGCGTATTTCTCGCGCCGATCTCAGCCGCTACTATCAGGATCAGCTTGGTGCCGATCGGCTCATCATCGCCATCGCGGGAGACTTCCACGCCGCGCAAATGCAATCCCTGGTGTCGCGGGCCTTCGAACCATGGCGTCGGGCCGGTAAGGCATTGCCGGAGGTGCCGCCGCCTCCCGGACCGGTGCGCGGACGCAGCGTGCTGCTGATCGACGCGCCTGATTCGGCGCAGTCCTATTTCTGGGCCGGCAGCCTGGGAGTCGCACGCAGCGATCCGCGCCGTGCCGCGCTGGACGTCGCCAATACCCTGTTCGGCGGCCGCTTTACCTCCATGCTCAACAGCGAGCTGCGCGTGCGTACGGGCCTGAGCTATGGCGCGGCTTCGCGATTCGAACGTCTGACGCACGCCGGCAGCTGGGCCCTGACTTCCTTCACGCGCACCGAGACCACGATCGCCGCCATCGACCTGGCGCTGCAAACGCTCGATACGCTGCATGAGGATGCGCCGCATCACGGCGCCCTCGACACAGCCGCGATCGATTCCGGTAAGCGCTATATCCAAGGTCAGTTTCCGCTGGCCTTCGAGACCGCGGCACAATGGGCCTCCCAGCTCGCCAGCCTTGAATTCTATGGCTTCGATCGCAGCTACATCGACGGCTATTCGGATTCCATCGATGCGCTCACGCTCGAACAGACGCGCCGCGCCGTCGAGGAGATTTTTCCGCACAGCCGGGAACTGATGCTGGTCGTCATCGGCAATGCGAACTTGATCGGCGAAAAGTTGCGTAAATACGGTCCCCTGGTGCGCATGAAGCTGTCGGATACGGAATTCCGTGTACCGGCGGACAGCTCGCGAGCCACGCCGACAACCGCGCCTAAATGACCACCGGGTCCGCGCCCAAACAAAGCTATCCGGCGCGGCAGACGGCCCGGGCCGGCGCGCGTCGCGAGATGCGCCGATGACCGCGCCCCGGAAAGCATGCCGCCCGGAAATACGTATCAGCCCGAAGTGCACCGGTTATTCGATAAAGACAATATCCGAGGCGACACCTGAACTCGAACACCTGCCCCGGCCGGGGGCACGAAGCGGAGTCACCGTGACCGACACCAGCGCAACGCAGGCAGTGGAATTCAACGATGGTGCCTTCACCGTCGACGCGGCGGTCATTGCCGAAGGCTTTGCTCTCGCCCCGATGCTCGTTCAACGCAGAATGCGCGAAGGAAAGCTTACCAGCCGGTGTGAACGCGGCATGGATGAGGACGCCGGGCGCTATCGCCTGACTTTTTTCTATAATCAACGACGCTTCCACCTCGTCGTCGACGAGAGAGGCGCGATCCTGGAGCGCTCCGCCACCGTCAGGGCGGCTGCCGGAAGCGGCACCGGCAATCACCCTTGAACATTGGTTTCCGCTATCGGCACGCGGATCGGCACGAGCTTTGCGCCCGATCCGGCGCCGGCCGGTCACGGCCTTGAGGCGGCCGCGGGAACTCTAGCAGGCAGCGTTACCCCATGCGTATTCTATCCGGCGTTCAACCCTCCGGCCTGCTTCATCTGGGCAACTACTATGGGGCACTCCAGCAATACCTCGAACTGCAGCATGAGGAACAGGCGCTCTACTTCATCGCCGATTTGCACGCCCTCACCACCGTGCGCGATGCCGCGGCGTTGCGCACGGGCACCTTCGAAGCCGCGCTAGCCTTTCTTTCCCTGGGACTCGACCCGTCCAAGGCGATTCTTTTTCGGCAAAGCGACATTCCGGAAATCACCGAACTGCTCTGGATACTGGGCTGTCTCGTGCCGCTTTCGCACCTGGAACGCGCTCATGGCTACAAGGACAAGACCGCCCGTGGAATCGCGGCAAATTTCGGTCTCGTCGCTTATCCCGTGCTGATGGCCGCAGACATCCTTGCGTTCGGCGCGGATGTGGTGCCGGTCGGCAAGGACCAGATACAGCACCTCGAGTTCGCCCGGGACTGGGCCACTCGATTCAATCTCGCCTTCGTGGCGCGGTATGACCCGCAGGATCCCGAAGCGCACCGGCAGGGTAATGAGCGCGGCATCCTCAAATTGCCGCAGGCACGCTTGCAGGAAACCGCTGCCCTCGTTCCCGGCACCAATGGACAGAAAATGTCCAAATCGTCCGGTAATACCATCGATCTGTTTGCGGACGATGACTCGGTGCGCAAACAGATCATGGGTATCAAGACGGACTCGACATCGATCGAGTTGCCCAAACCCGACAACGCGTTGTATCGATTGCTCCAGCTGGTCGCCCCGCCCGCCGAGTTCGCACAGATCGACGCAAGCTGGCGCTCGGGCGGCAAAGGCTACGCCGAGTACAAGAAGACGCTCCTCGAGTGCTTCCATGCAAGGTTCGCAGCGCCCAGACGGCGACACGAGGAGTTGATCCGGGACCGTGGTGCGATAGAACGGATCCTGGCGGACGGTGCGCAACGAGCGCGCGCCCTTGCCGCCCCCGTCATCGATCAGGTTCGCCGTGCTGTCGGCATTCGCTAGCCCGGCATCACGGGCCGGGTTCATACGAAGCGGCTTTATCTTGCTACAGCGCATCGATCTGCGGCCGACCCGTCGGCACGGTCGAATCGTGTGACGCCTGTCACATCGCCACCGCGTCATACTCCTGGAAACGCCGTTATGGTTGCGTTTCGGGCCTGGGGTGCCTCAGGATTCCCCGTCTTATTGATTAAGTCCTGCGAGGAGGCGAGACTTCGAGGCTTGCGCACGGAATCTTCCGCGCCAGCCCTCCTATACGGTATGCAGTATCGGCGCAGCGATTTCGATGTCACCAATGCGGTGCAGGTCAGTTCGGCGGAAGCCGTACGCCGCGCCGTCGGTGATCTGTTCCGGCAGGCCTGGCCGAATTATCCGCTCGATCGTTTGGACAGTGCCTTCCAGGATTTCGAGCGGCTGTTCAATGGTCAATTTCCCGGCTACTACGGCTGCGACACCGTCTATCATGATTTGCAGCATTCGCTCGACGGTACCTTGGCGGTTGCACGGCTGATCGTCGCCCATGATCGTACCTGTCCCATCGACGAACGCATGGGGCCGGAGCGCGCCGTTCTGGGCGTCGTCACCGCCCTGTTCCACGATGCCGGCTACATTCGCCAGACTGACGATCAAACCCATCGCAATGGTGCGGAATTCACGCGCAGCCACGTCAGCCGCAGCGCTCATTTCATCGGTCGCTATCTGCCTACGATCGGTATGGCCGCATGGGTGCCCGTGGCGACCAAGATCGTTCACTTCACCGGCTACGAGGTCCAATTCGATCAGATTCGTCTGGACGATCACCGCGATCGCCGGCTCGGTCATCTGATCGGCACGGGCGATCTGATCGCACAAATGGCCGATCGCTGTTATCTGGAAAAATGCCGGGACCGCCTGTATCCGGAATTCGTGCTAGGCGGCATCGCGATGCCCAGCGACGAGGCGGGCAAGCCGTCGGTGCGCTTCAGCTCCGGATTGGATGTATTGCGTCAGACGCCCGATTTTGCGCAAGAGGTGCGACACACCCGTCTGGACGGCGAATTCGGCGGCCTGTATCGAACACTGGAAGCCTTGTTCAACGGCCGCAATCCCTACATGGAGATGATCGACCGTAATTTGGACTATCTCGCCGAGATCCTGCGCACCGGGCGCTGGCCCATGCTCCGGCGCGAACCACCCTGTTTCACCTGGGAGCGCAACCCGGTGCAGAACATCCGCTCCCTGGTCATCGGCCATCTCAAGCAGGTCTGGAAATAGCCATCGCTCTACCCCCGGCGTCCAGGCGGAGCTAGCCTGTACGTATGTCACCACCTGATCAATCCATCATCGGCCTTGCAGCCGCCCTCGCCGTCGGCATGCTCATCGGCCTGGAACGCGAGCGTCACAAGGGACGTGGTACGGGACGCGCCGCCGCCGGTATCCGTACCTTCACCCTGATCGCACTGTCGGGAGCGATCAGCATGCTGCTGGGCGACACGCTCGTGCTGGCCGTATTCGGCATCATGCTCGGCACCCTGGCCGCAATCAGTCTCCTGCACTCACCCCGGCGCGATCCTGGGCTCACGACCGAAATCACCATGCTGATCGCCTTTCTGTTGGGCGGCCTGTCCATGCGTCAACCGCAACTGTCGGCGGCACTGGCTGTCGTCGTCACCATCATTCTCGCGGCACGCACCCGCCTGCATGACTGGATACACGATGTGCTCACCGATCAGGAAGTGCGCAGCGGATTGATGCTGGCGGCGGCGGCACTGGTGATTCTGCCTCTGACGCCGACGGAACCCGTCGATCCTTGGGGCATCATCGCGCCGCGCCGGTTGTGGTTGCTCGCCGTACTGGTCATGGCCATCAACTCCGTGGGCTATATCGCCTTGCGCGCCCTCGGGCCGAAAGTCGGATTGGTCGTGGCCGGCCTGCTCTCCGGATTCATTTCTAGCACCGCGACGATCGCCGCCTTGGGAGGCAAGGCCAGGAGCAGTCCGGAACTGCATCGCGGAGCAGTCGCCGGTGCAGCGGCCTCCTCCATTGCAACCATCATCCAACTGTCCCTGCTGACTTCGCTGACTCACCTGACGACGTCGTTGCGGCTGGCGCCCGCATTGATGGGCGCCGGAATCGCGGCCGTGGCCTATGCAGGTCTGTTCACGCTGCGCAGCGCACGCGAGGTCAGCGAGCGCGAATCGCCGCCTGGGCGTCCTTTCGACCCCAAGACGGCCATCGTGTTCGTATTGCTGGTCGGTACTACGCTGGTGGTATCGGCCTTGTTGACCCAATGGCTGGGAGACAGAGGCCTGTTGATCGCGAGTGCCGCCGCGGGCTTCGGCAACACTCATTCTCCGGCAATCTCGGCCGCGGCCCTCGCCGCAGCCGGCAGCACTTCCCCCGAATTCGCCGCGATCGCCGTTCTTGCGGCATTCAGCACCAATACGCTGTCGAAGTTTGTCGTTGCCTTCACTTTGGGCGGACGGCGCTACGCTTTGGAACTCCTGCCCGGTCTCGTATTGATGTTGCTGGCCGCGTGGGGCGGCTGGTTCCTGGGTACCTTGATTCCATGAAGCGTCCGCTCCTTCCGCGCAGCCGTACGACCAAGCTCAAACGCGGCACAAGACATCCGTTGACGAAGCTCGCCCGGCGCTTTCCGCATAAACGCGCCTTCATCACCGGCGCAGGCAGCGGTCTGGGGCTTGAACTGGCGCGCGCCCTGGCGCGGGACGGATGGGCGTTGGGCCTGTTCGATCGCAATGTCGAGCGTCTCGCTGCGGTCGAAGCCGATTTATCCGGCAGGGGACTTTCCCTGACGGCCTATCCGGGTGACGTCACGCATGCGAATGAATTGACGGTCGCCGTCAATTCATTCGCTGCCGGCAACAACGGACTGGATCTCATCATCAATAATGCCGGCGTCGTCGCCTGTGGAACGCTGATGGAAGTGTCCACCGAAGACTGGCGCTGGAGCATCGACGTCGATCTCATGGGCACCGTGCACGGCTGCAGAGCGGCCATTCCGCATCTGCAACGCAACGGTCGCGGGCTGATCATCAACGTCGCCAGTGCGGCAGCCTTCGCGGCGGTACCCGGAACGATTTCCCACAACGCCGCCAAGGCGGCGGTACTGGCGCTGAGCGAAACCTTGCGGCAGGAATTGCGCAGCATCGGCATCCAGGTCAGCGTGGCGATGCCTGCGCTTTTTCCGACCAATCTGTTGGAGTCGGCGCGAGGTCCGGCCGGCCGGCGCGATCTGGCTGCCAGGCTAATGCGCTCCTCGCATTACCATGCCGCCGATGCAGCCCACGACATCCTCGCCCGGGCAGCCGCCGGAGGCGCCTATATCGTCCTGCCGCGATCCATGCAGCGCTGGTGGTGGATGAAACGCTGGATGCCTGAATTGTTTCTGCGCCGGGTGCACCGGCGCCGGGAGGCACTGCATCCTTACGTCGAACGGCCGGTCCGATTCGACGCACGGGACGAACGGCCGTGAGGATCGGCCCCTGATCCGTTCACGGTTTATCACCTTGGGGCGCATCCACCGACAGCAGGTAGCGAGTGTAGATTTCAGGCAGCCGTCCCAGCACTTGGGAGCGTCCCGCAATCTCACTGGTTTCGAGCACCTGCCGCAACATCGGCATGCTCAAGCACTCCAGCGCCGGCAGCGCCACCGGCGCATAGCTCAGATGCCAGGGTTCGGGACTGACGCCGCCATGATCGATACGATAGGGTCGATAATAGCCGAAGCGGCCCATGTTCACGTCCAGCCAAGCGGACAGACGCGCGAAAATCCCGCCGGATGCATATTCGGCGGGCACCAGTTGTACGGTATAGCCGGGGGGCACGCTGGCAGCGTCGATTACGTCCACCTCGCTGCCCCAGTGATGTCTGCTTCCTCCCGGGATCGCCGACCAGCACAGAATCGCGTCCATTCTTTGTGCATCCGTCAGGTGCTCGCTTTCCAGCGGCTGCCCTTCCCGGTCCAGCAGCGGCCGCGCCCCCGTCCATTTGCGGTTCCAGATCAGCAGTTGGGTAGCGAAATCCCTGAAGCCCGATCGGACCACCAGATCGATACCCTGTGCCGCCGCGGCGTCTCGCATCGCCAGGAACGAAGTGACCGTTTCATAATGCAGCATGCAACTCGGCTGCTCCAACTCGACGATATGGGTACATGCGCGCCCAGTGAGCTCCAGCTCATTCATCCTGCGAAAAACCTCGTGACGACCTCCCGGAGATATCCCGGAGATATTCCGAACAAGTATGACAAATTCATGTCAAAAAAACCGACATGCAACTCGCGCGATCTTGTGCAAGGAACGCGAGTATGATGACACAGACGGCAACCTCCAATTCGCGCTTGCTGCAGGATGTGGACCCGACGAAGGCGTAAAGGGCGCCGATGGCAAGCGGCGATGGAACAAAATGACACCCTGACGACGTGGTGTCGACAATGAAAACGAAATGGATGATTGGCTGGTGGTGCCGGAAAGGCAATGAACGATGGAGCATGCATTGAGATCGCATGGCCTCAGAACCAAGTTGATTTTGATGGCGCTCGCCGCCGGCGCGTGCATCACCGCGACGCTCTTTCTACTGGAATATATCGAGTATCGGGTATCGAGCCGCGACATCGGCATCCACGGCGAACGCATACTGCTGGCCGCCGAAAGCCGGCGCCTCGATCAACTGGCCGACGATATCGCCACCGCCGGCGCACCCTTGTTCGAAAAAGCACTGCGCGAGGATGACCTGGAGACGGTTCGCCGCAACGCTGCCGATCTGCTGGAAAATCCCGCAACGATCGCCGTCCGCATTACCGGCGAGGATGGCGGCATCGTCTACGAAGCACAGCGTATCGAACCCTGGACGCTCTCGCTTGCCGCGGACGAAAAGCGCAGCTTCCGGCGCGCGCTGGGCGAATCCACCGGTAGTCTCGAAATCATCGTGGGGCGTCCAGGTCTCGAGGCCTCGGCGCGGACGTTGCGCGAACAGTTGAAAGACGCCGAACGGTACACTTTCCAGCGCTGGAGCCGAATCATCATCGGCGCCGGCATGCTCATTACGCTGATGCTCGCCATCCTCGGCTGGCTGCTGGCAAGACGGTTTGAACGGCCGATCAACGAACTGATCCGCTCCGCCGAACGCATCGGCGAGGGAGACTATACCCAGCCCCACAAAGTCACCAGCAACGACGAGATCGCGGCACTGGAAACCGCTCTGGATCGCATGAGACAGAATCTGCGCCAGACCATGATCACCAAGAATTACCTCAATACCGTGCTCAACAGCATGAATGACGCGGTCCTCGTCACCTCGACGGACGGTACGGTGCGCAGGATCAACGACGCAGCGGTGCGATTGTTCGGTTACAGCGAACCGGAGATCTCCGGCCAGCCGTTCGTCAACCTGATTGCTGAGAACGAGCGTGCCGCTTTTTCCCTGGAAACGGCTGTCACGGAAACTCGCGAGTCGGTGATCGCGGCGCGCAATGGACAAACGATACCGGTCTCACTCTCGTGTGCGCCGCTGGCCGCCGAGGATCCTCAGTTCCAGGGCATGATTTTCGTCGTCCGCAATATCACTGACCGTAAGCGTGCCGAGCGGCGCATTCGCTATCTGGCGCGCTACGACGCCCTTACCAAGGTGCCGAATCGGATGCAGTTCCAGCATATGCTGCAGCAGGCGATCGCACGGGCACGACGCGACGAACGCGGCATCCTGCTGCTGTACTTGGACATGGACCGTTTCAAGGAAATCAACGATACCTTCGGGCATGCTGCCGGTGATCGGACTCTCGAGGTGCTCAGCGAACGTCTTACGCGAATCCTGCCGCGTGAGACCGTGATCGGGCGCCTGGCGGGTGATGAGTTCGGACTATTCGTCGAGGGCGTCTCCGCCACTGACGATGAGCGCATCCAGGCAGCGAACTTGTCGCGCATGGTACTTGCAGAAGTCTGCAAAGCCTACTACGTCGATCATCAGGAAGTATTTCTCACGGCCAGTCTCGGTATCGCCTTCTGCCCGAAGGATGCCGAGAACGTGATCGATCTCATCCGTAACGCCGATGCGGCCATGTACCACTCCAAGCAGGCCGGCGGCAACAGCTTTGCCTTCTATTCACCGGACATGAACGCCGCGGCAGTCGAGCGGCTCATGTTGAAAAGCAAGCTTCGCCGCGCACTGGAACGCGATGAGCTGATGATGTTCTATCAGCCCAAGGTCGATCTGAGGGACGGCCGTATCGTCGGTGCAGAGGCACTCTTGCGCTGGCGTTTGCCGGGACATGGAGACATCCCCCCCTCACAATTCATTCCCCTGGCGGAGGAAACGAACCTGATCCTCGGCATCGGCGAGTGGGTGTTGAACCGGGTCTGCGCCGACTATCGGCGCTGGACCGAGCGCGTCCCCAATCCGGGGCGTGTTTCAATCAACCTGTCTTTGAAGCAACTGCGTCAGGCGAGTTTCATCACTCGGTGCAGGTCCGTTTTTCGCCGTCACGAAGTCTCTCCCACCTGCTTCGAACTCGAGATCACCGAAACGACACTCATGGCCGATCCGAAACGAACGGTGAAATTACTCGATGAGCTGTATGCCATGGGCCTGCATCTTTCGATCGACGATTTCGGCACGGGCTATTCATCACTCAGTGCCTTGCAGCAGTTCCCGATTGGAACCTTGAAGATAGACCAATCCTTCGTCCGCGATGCCGCCATCAATTCCGATGATGCAACGATCGTGCGGACGATCATCGATATGGGTAAGGCGCTGGAATTCGAGGTCATCGCGGAAGGTGTCGAAAACGAGGAACAGTTCAATTTCCTGCGCAGCCGCGGCTGTCATTACGGCCAGGGCCGGCTGTTCGGCGACGCCATGAGTTCGGATGAATTCCTGGCGCTGCTGGCCATGCAGCACAGTGGGAACGCCAAGATCAGCGAATTGTTCGCTTCCTGAATCTCTCCTCCACTCCTCATCCAGACGGTGCCCGCGGGGAATAGCTGTCCTCCGGCCGGCGGCCGGTGTCAGAATTCCATCATGCTTACGTTTTCATCCTTGAGCCTGCGTCGGGGCACCCGGCTACTGATTGCCGATGTTTCGTTCACCATCCACCGCGCCGAGAAAGTCGGTATCGTCGGCGCCAACGGTTGCGGAAAATCCAGCCTGCTGGCGTTGATCCTCGGCGAACTGCAGCCTGACGCCGGCAGCTTCGAACTCCCCCCGCAACGGGTCATAGCCCATGTCGCCCAGGAACTCGCCGCCGATGAATGCGATGCCATCGAATTCGTGATGGACGGCGATCGGGAGCTACGCGCCATCCAAAAGGCTATCGCCGATGCCGAGGCAAACGATGCGGGCGCCTTGCTGGGCGAGCTTCATGGACGTCTGGATGCGATCGGGGGCTACGAAGCACGCAGCCGGGCGGGCCGTCTCATGCACGGACTGGGATTTACCGCTGCGGACGAGACTCGGCCGGTGGATACGTTCTCCGGCGGCTGGCGCGTGCGGCTCAATCTGGCGCGGGCCTTGATGTGCCGGTCGGATCTGCTGCTGCTGGATGAACCCACGAATCATCTGGATCTCGACGCGGTCATCTGGCTGGAAGAGTGGCTGCGCACCTATCCCGGCACGCTGCTCATGATCGCGCATGATCGGGAATTCCTGGACCGTACCGTGGGCCGGATCGTCCACATCGAAGCCGGTACCGCGCGTCTCTACAGCGGCAATTATTCCGCATTCGAAGAACAGCGTGCCGCGCAGCTGGCGCAGCAGCGCTCGATGTACGAACGCCAGCAGCGCCAGATTAGACACATGATGAGCTTCGTGGAACGTTTTCGCGCCAAGGCCACCAAGGCCCGCCAGGCTCAAAGCCGCCTCAAGGCGCTGGAACGCATGGAGCGGATCGCGCCGGCACACGTCGATTCGCCCTTCGAGTTTTCCTTCCTGTCCCCGCAGAAGCTGCCCCGTCCTTTGCTGACACTGGAGAAGCAGTCGGCGGGCTATGGTGAACGGCGGATACTGGAGTCGATCAGCATGACGATCGCGCCGGGCAACCGCATCGCCTTGCTGGGACGCAACGGCGCGGGGAAATCCACCCTGATGAAACTATTGGCCGGCGAGCTTCCAGACCAGACAGGCAGACGCACCGAGGCGCGCGACCTGCGCATCGGTTATTTTGCCCAGCATCAGCTCGAACAGCTCACGCCGGACGACTCGCCGCTGATGCATCTGCGGCGCCTGGGCGCAGATACGGCGGCGCGCGCGGCCGAGCGGGAGTTGCGCGGCTTCCTGGGCGGATTCGGGTTCAGCGGCGATCGAGTCTTCGAACCGGTCGGGCTGTTCTCCGGTGGTGAAAAAGCCCGCCTCGTCTTGGCGCTGGTGAGCTACCAGCGGCCCAACCTGCTGCTGCTGGATGAACCCACGAATCATCTGGATCTGGAAATGCGCCAGGCACTGGCCATCGCCTTGCAGGACTATGAAGCCGCCGTGGTATTGGTCTCTCATGACCGGCACCTGCTGCGCGCGGTCGCCGATGATCTGATCCTTGTCGACCAGGGACAGGCCCGGCCGTTCGAGGGCGATCTGGATGACTATGCCCGCTGGTCTGCCGCCCGCGAGCCGTCTACGGGCGAGGCGCCGACTCCATCCTGCGGCAAGGCGGCCAGACCCGGCACCGGCCGTGGCGCCAACCTCAGCATCAATCCAAGCATGGAGCAGAAAAAACAACGCAAACGCGCCGCGGCACAGCGCCGTAGCCGCATCGGCCCGCTACTGGCGGAAATCGCACGCATCGAAAACAGGATTCAGGCACTCGAAATGCGGCGCAAGGAACTCGAGGCTTCCCTGGCTTCATCTGACGTCTATGCCGCCGAGGCTAAAACACGGCTCCAGGAGCTGTTGCAATCACAGACGCAGCTGATCCGCGATATCGACGCTCAGGAAATTTCCTGGCTGGAAGCCAATGAACGATTGGAGGCTGAACTTGCCGCCGACCTTGATCCCGCCGACATCCAGCTGGCGTCGGATACCATGCTGATCGAAAATCCCCGGCCAGCCAACAGTCGCAGGTGACACGGGATGAATGTATCGATAGGCGAGTCCGGGGATCAAGGCGCCGCGGCCGGATCCGGCAGCATGTCTGAGACTGGATCAGGCGCGCCGCGTTGTCGCGTGCTGCCCTTCCAGGGCGCCTGCAATTTTCGCGATATCGGCGGCTATGTGGCGCAGGATGGACGTACGGTGCGCTGGGGCAGGGTTTATCGCACAGGTGTGCTGAGTTATCTCGGCGAGGACGACCGGGATGCATTGCGGTCGCTGCGGATCCGAGCCATCTGTGATTTACGGCGCGGAGGAGAACGCCGGCGCGAACCGACCCGTTGGCCCGAGGAGGGCGATCTGCCCCGCAAGCTGCATTGGCAGGATGGTGCCGAGGCTCCCGCGATCCGCGATTTCGCGGTGGGACGGCCGCCCACGGCTGCAGGCATGTTTGATGCAATGATCGATATGTATCGCGCCCTGCCGGCCTGGATGGGCAGCAGGATCGGCGGTCTGTTCGAATGCATCGCGAATGATCATGTACCGCTGATCGTCCATTGTGCGGCAGGCAAGGATCGCACGGGGATTGCCGTGGCTGTATTGCTGCACACGCTGGGGATCCCTTGGGAAACGATTATCGAGGACTACCTCCTGACGAACCTCGCGGGCAATTTCGAAACATTCATGCGCACCCGCCGCGATATTCAGCTCGGGCTGACCGACAGCGAACATCCGCTACTGGCCATGCCGGTAGCGATGCGCCGGGTTCTGTTCAGTGCCGAGGCGGCATTTCTGCAAGCGGCCAAGGACGAAATCGATCTTCGCTATGGCGGCCTGGATGCCTATCTGGAGCGCGCTGCAGGCATTACGCCGACGCTTCGGGAACGCATGCGCCAGACGCTGCTGGAGCCGCTCTGAGACGCGCTGTTTAGGTCTAGGCAGCGCTGGCCAGCGGCAAGGTGAAATGGAAGGCAGCCCCCTCACCGACGACGCCGGCCGCCCAAATCTTGCCGCCGTAGCGATTCACGATACGCGCCACCAGCGCCAAGCCCACGCCGGTACCCGGAAAGTCCGTAGCCGAGTGCAACCGCCGAAACGGTTGAAACAGATTCCCGGCATGCGCCATATCGAAACCCACACCATGATCACGTAGGCAATAAATCCTCTCGTGTCCTTCTTCGCAGCTGAACTCGATACGGACCCGCGGCTTGCCGACGCTGTATTTCCAGGCATTGGACACCAGGTTGAACACCAGGGATTTCATCAGGCGAGGGTCGGCCATCACGATCAGGCCAGGCTGGACATGACTGTCGATATCGATGCGCCCGTGCTGTTCGGCAATGTCATCGATGCATTGACGCACGAGGCCGCTTAAGGAAACCTCCTCGCAAGCCAGCTCATGACGTGAAACGCGTGCGAGCGAAAGCATGCCGTCGATCACCTCGACCGCACCGCGCACCCCGGCATGGATGCGATCGAGCCGCTTGCGCACTTCCGGGTCCGCAGATTCGTTCAACCTCAACTCCAGCAACCCTGCCTGGCCGGAAATCGTCGTAAGCGGAGAGCGCAGATCGTGAGATGCCGCGGCACTGAATGCTTCCAGTTCGTCATTCGCCGCCGCCAGGCGCTCGTTCGCCAGCGCCAGTTGGGAAGTACGCTCGGCGACTCGCTGCTCCAGCGTCTCGTTGGCTCCCTGCAGCGCCTTCCGGGCGCGATCCAGTTCCTTGGCATAGTGCTGTAAGGCCAAAGTCAACAGCAGCAGCATGATGCTCGATATACTCGCCACGATCACCATTTTCAGCATTCGCTCCCGCCACGACGCCATGATCGATCGATGGGTGCGCCCCACGACTGTGAGCAAGGCGGCGGCCGGCTGCGGCCGGGAGACAGCGTACATCATGCCGGCACTGCCAGCCTGGGCACGAAATTCGAGGATCGTCGGCTGCTGCTGTACCGCCCGCAGGATATGTTGCCGCTCCGTGCTGCTGATTCGCGTCGACATCGGCAGGTCGGCGGCTGCGCCGGATACGACGCGCGCCAGAATATCGCCGTTTTCGGTCATCAACCCTATGACCGCATCCGCAGGCAACGTGCGCTCGTAGCGCCGGTGCAGCGCCTCGATGTCGAACCAGGCACCTGCATATCGGATCTCTCCTGCCGGCGCAGCGATCCGCACGGCAATCGGAATGACGCGTTGCGCGGGATTGACCGGCACCGGGATCGGCGTACCGACGAACATGGAAGGCGCCTCGCGGAAGGCACCCAACAGCCACTCAGGCGGCCGGGATGCCGCCTCGCGATAGTCTCCCCGTGCCGCTGCCATGAAGCGATCCGGCGCCGCCACGAACAGAGCGTCTACATAGGCGCCGCCGACCAGATCGCTGCGCAACATTCTCAATGCTTCGCGCTCCTCGGCATGTCGTATTCCGCCGATCGCCTCGAGATGACTGGCTGCCGCCTGCGCTGAACCCAGCCCATCGGCCAGGACGGCCTCGGTATGCAAATTCAATCCCGTGGCAAAATTCAACAATGCCGTACGGGCCGCCGCACGCGTCTGCTGTCGGTCGACGAATACGCTTGCCATGGCGTAGACCCACGCGATGGCGGCGATGATGCCTGCGTATGCGAACACCGATCTTCTCAGGCGTGTCAGCCGGGGATCCGACAGGGATGCGGTCTGGACCGGAGCGTGGTTCATACCTGGGATCGGAGGCCGGGTTGAGTTGAAAGGCTGGACGGACTCGCTGTTTTGTCGGGCTGGCTTTCATCCGGCTGGCGGAGAGTGCCTGCTAGGGCAAGGAATCACAGTATTCTGTAATCGGACCGTCGACAGAATAGCATTTGCCGTACACCGGGCGACGGTCCGCATCTACCGGGATCGGCCAGGCCGCTGCAAAGACCATGGAAACGCCTTGTCAACCAAACCGCACCTGGCGCGCTTTATGTTCTGTCAAGCGCCGAATCGCCGTAGCGATACGGCCCATACCTTACGACAGGAGCGACCATGTTGAAATCAATCATCCTCGGAACTCTGCTGGTAACCTCGGCCGGCGTCGTCGCGGCGCATGCGCGCGACGGCGGACCGGATCCCATGCTCAGCCAGGCCGACAAGGACGGGGACGGCGCCATCAGCCGCGATGAATTCCGGAATGCGAGAGTCGAACTCTTCGCGCGAATGGACAAAAATTCAGACGGCTACCTGGATGAAGCGGACCGGCGTACCGATACGAAAGCGCCTGGAGCCGCCGCAAAGACGAATACGGATCAGCCGCCTCGCAAGGGCGCCAGGCACGAACACAGACGCATGCACAAGGACATGAACCACAAGACCATGTTCGAACGTCTGGATGCCGACGGCGACGGCAGACTCAGCAAGGATGAATTCGTCGACGGCGCCATGTCCAGGTTCGACCAGGCGGATACCGACGGCAACGGCATGCTCGACACCCAGGAACTGGAAGCGATGCGGAAGGCTGGAAAGCAGCGCCTTCGGGAGCCGCGTCAAAAGCGCAGCAAGGCGCAAGCGTCCGGAAACTGGCAGCAGAAATCCGGGAACTGAGCAGCGGGAATCCTGCAACTGGCGGGAGAAAACCGGAAACCGACCGCGGAAACGGCGGGCATCGACAACGATGCCCGCTTACTGTCCGGCGGTTGCCGACGCCTTCGCATCAACGCCGCGGCGGCCGCGTGGATTCGCGCTTCGCAGGCCCGCCTCTTGCTGATTTACCCCTTGCTGATTCACTTGGACGCTCCCGGCGCATCTTCTGCACCTGCGTCTTCAAAGCACGGCTGATCTGCAGCTTCTGTCCGGCGATGCGCGTCTTCTGTAACTCGCGAAACACCTCCTTGGGCATGCCCGGCGGCAAATCGACAAAACTATGATCCTCGCAGATCACCACGCGGCCGATGTGGCGTCCGTCGAGGCCCGCCTCGTTGGCGATGGCACCGACGATATTGGCGGGTTTGACGCCATGCACCTGACCGACCTCGATGCGGTACGTCTCCACCTCGGTCGGTGAAACTCGGCCCGCGCCTTTCCCGGAAGGCCGCTCCGGCCGCCTTGTCGGTCCATCCGATACCGACTCAAGCCTGGATCGCGATACGGCGGCCCGAGCCTCGCCCCGCAATGCGGGCCGATGTTCGAACTCGCCTGCCGGAGGCGTGTGGACTTCCCGGGAACCGGCCTCGACCGGACCGGCCTCGACCGAGTCCGAACTCTCCATCAGCGATTTCGTCCCCTGCACGATACTTGCCAGGGCCGCGGCGATCTCGACCATCGGTACATCATGCTCCTGCTGGTAGCGTTCGACGACATTGCGCATTGCATTGCCGGCACCGCTGGCCAATATCTGGGTGAGGCGTTCGTTGAATCGTTCGACGCGCCGCCGATTGACGTCTTCGATGCTGGGCAGTTGCATCGGGGCGATGCTCTGGCGAGTGGCCCGCTCGATCACGCGCAGCATGTTTCGTTCACGCGGCGCAATGAACAGGATGGCCTCGCCGCTGCGCCCGGCGCGGCCCGTGCGGCCGATGCGGTGCACATAGGATTCCGGATCGTAGGGAACATCATAGTTCACCACATGACTGATGCGTTCGACATCGAGTCCCCGCGCCGCGACGTCGGTCGCCACGACGATGTCGATCTGGCCCGCCTTGAGCCTCGTGATCGTGCGTTCACGCTGTGCCTGAGCGATGTCGCCGTTCAATGCCTCGACCGCGAAGCCACGCGCCGCGAGCCGCTGCGTCAAGTCTTCCGTCGCGAGTTTGGTGCGAGCAAACACCAGCATGCCGTCGAAAGGTTCGGCTTCCAGGATGCGCGTCAGGGCATCGAGCTTGTGCACTCCGCTGACGATCCAATAGCGCTGGCGGATCTTGGCTGCCGTCGTAGTCTTGCTCTTGATGGTCACTTCCACCGGTTCGCGCAGATACTTCTGCGCGATACGGCGTACCGCCGCAGGCATCGTCGCGGAAAACAGTGCAGTCTGACACCGCGGCGCCCGCTCCAGTATCCACTCGACGTCATCGATGAAGCCCATGCGCAGCATCTCGTCCGCTTCGTCGAGCACAAAATATTTCAGCGTTTCCAGAGCGAGCGTGCCGCGCTCGATATGATCCATGATGCGTCCCGGCGTACCGACGACGGTATGGACGCCGCGCCGCAGGGTCTGCAACTGGGGCGTATAGCTTTGTCCGCCGTAGATCGGCGCAACATGAAAAGCACTCATTCCTGCTGCGTAGCGCTGAAAGGCCTCGGCGACCTGGATCGCCAGCTCACGCGTCGGCACCAGCACTAGCGCCTGGGGAGCGCGCCGCGCCAGCTCGATCCTCGACAAGATCGGCAGTGCAAACGCGGCGGTCTTGCCTGTCCCGGTCTGCGCCTGGCCCAGCACATCGGCGCCCGCCAGCAGAGGGGGTATCGTCGCCGCCTGGATAGGCGAAGGCGATTCGTAGCCGACCGCATCCAACGCCGTGAGCAGGGCCTCATTCGCCAGTAGATCGCGAAACCTTGTACCTTCGGGCGGGATGGAGTCTTCGGGTGCGGCCTGTGGCCTGTCGACGGGCAAGGGAACCTCTGCAAATGCGGCATGGGCCGCGGCGGGAAAATGGGCGCGCGATTCTAGCCTCCCGCGTAACCTTGCGATACCCGGATCGTTAAACAGGGGCGACTATCCCTGGCATCGCCACGGCGACTTCCGGAAGGGCGATACGCCGAACGACTGGCCTGAGCGTGGCGGATGTTGCAAATATATCGCACACTTGCGCCCCTGCGATGCGAAGCACGAGGCAATGGCGCGATGTCACCACGATCGGCAGGGCAGCTACTGACGCGGCGGCTTGCGAGATATTTCCGGGCGCTTTCGGCCTGTCTGGCGGCGCTGTTGCTGATCGGTGCTCCTGCGCTCATGCTGAGTGCCTGCGGTAGCAAGAATACCGCCGAGAGCCGGGCCGGCCGCAAGCCGATCGTCAGGATCGATGGGTCGAGCACGGTGTTTCCCATCGCAGAAGCGGTGGCGGAGGAGTTCCAGCTTGCCCGGCGCGGGGCTGTCCGGGTCACGGTGGGATTATCGGGTACTGGCGGAGGTTTCAAGAAACTCTGCCGCGGAGATGCCGATATAACCAATGCGTCGCGGCCCATACTGAAAGGTGAAATGGAAGCCTGCCGCGCGAGCGGTGAGCGTTACCTGGAATTACCGATCGCGTTCGATGCCATCACCGTGGCGGTCAACCCTGAAAACGACTGGGTCGAATCGTTGACCATCGCCGATCTGAGGAAAATGTGGGAACCCGCCGCACAAGGCAAGATCACGCGCTGGAACCAGGTGCGCCCCGAATGGCCCGACATGCCGCTGATGCTATTCGGTCCCGGAGCAGACTCGGGAACGTTCGACTATTTCACCGAGGCAGTCATGGGAGAGGCCAAATCAAGCCGCGGCGATTATACGGCGAGTGAAGACGACAATGTGCTCGTGCAAGGCGTCGAGCACAACAAGAATGCGCTAGGCTATTTCGGGTACGCCTACTACATCGCGCACAAGGAAAATATGCGGGCAGTGGGCATCCAGGCCGACAGCGGCGCAACCGTCCTCCCCGATCTGACGACGGTTCTCGACGGCAGCTATCGGCCGCTGTCACGGCCCTTGTTCGTGTATATCGCTGAAAATGCGGCACAACGGCCTGAAATACGCGACTTCATCCGCTTCTATCTGCTCGACGGCCCTGATCTCGCCGCGCAGGTCGGATTCGTGCCGCTGCCTGAACATGCCTCGCAGGCCGCGCTCCTGCATTTCGAGAACAATCGTGTCGGCACTATTTTTGGCGGTCTACCCGTAGTAGGCATCACGATCGATGAGTTGCTGCAGCGTGAAGCTGTGCATTAGCACCAAACGGCCCTCGATATCCTTTCTGATCGGGATGAATATCGGGAATGCATGATGATGCAGAAGCATTGACCGCCCCTTGCGCCGCGGTATCTTCAAGGAACCGCGGTATCTTCAGGGAAATGCGGCCAGGATCCGTTCGACCACCGTATCCGCCTCTTCCTGAGTCAATTCCCGGCTCGCAAAGCTGGTATCCAGCGAGCCGCTCCAGACCTGTGCATTGCTCGCGACATCGATCACGTCCAGCATGAACGTAGCGGACTGCCGCTCCTTGCGGCTGATCGGAACGCTGACCCCGATCCCCCCGACCATGCCCCGCGAACCGCCGCCGGCGCCGACAGCGACGCGCGGCTTGGCGGCCGCCGACTCGCGAAACAACAGCACATAGGTGATACGGCAGTCCGGGCGGTCCGGCGACAGCTCGTAGCCCTTGTCCTGCAATCGGCGCATCGCTGCCGCGCGGATCCGCTGCTCATTGAGCGATGCGGCAACATCACGCACCGCCAGCCAGTCGAACGTGCGGCATGCGGTAAGATCCGTGTCGGCCTGCTGGACTCTCACCTTCGAGGTACTGGCGGCACAAGCCGCAAGCGCCAAGGCCGGTATCGCCGCCGCCAATGCCTGTAGCATGCGCCCTGCCACCGGAAACCTGCGCAAAGCATCGCGCCGGGTGCGGCAATATCCAGACGAACCGTCATCCGATATGTTCATTGGGATCCTCCCGGCTGTAATCCACGATGGGCTCGGACACCGCTACGCTGCCGGAATACTGCGGCGGCCCGTACGGCAAGAGTGCATTCGGCTCCCTTTCGATCACAATCGCCCCCTTCGGCGCCGACGCCGCGATCGGCACGATTGCGGCAAGTTGAGATGCAAGACGCCCAGCCTATCAGGTACCGGGACCGGTGGAATATGCCCGCTACGTGGAGCAGATCGTTTTTTGTAGACTGCCGGTCATGACAGCCGCTGCTTCCAATCGGTTCCCGGTCTATCCGCCCGGTCTGCGCCGGCCCTTGCGCGCCGGGCGCACCGCTGCCCCGTCCCGCCGATCCATGGAGTTCTCGACTCGACGGATCCGCCTGCTGGGGAGCCTCATCCTGGGAACATCCCTGCTGACAGCCTGCACGGGACCGCTCGTGCGGCAGCACACCGGCTCCGTCAGCAGCACCGCTCAGGCCATGCCCGGCGAGGCGGATACGCTGGCAAGCGCCGCGCTGCAAGCCTGGGCGGAACGGCGGAATACCGCTCAGGCGCTGGCGCTGATCCGCCGCGCCGTGCAGCATGACGAGAATCGCCCAGACCTGGTCTGGCTGCAGATCCGTCTATGTGCCGAGGCAGACGGCTGTGATCCGACCCCCTTCGAGACTCGGCTGCGCCGATTGGATCCCGCCAACGGCGTTGTCTGGCTCGGCGCTCTCGGGCGTGCCGAAGACCGGCTGGACAATCAGGCGGCGGCATCCCTCCTGGACGCCATGAGTCGTGTTACAGGATTCGACCTCTATTGGACGACGCTGGTGCGCCGCCTGACGCTGGCGCTGAACGCCGCGCACGGGCCGATGTCCGGCGCCGATGGCCACGCTGTCCGCCGGCCGGACGATGCAGTCCTGACGGGAGCCTTGAATGACATCACCGGTTGGTTGTCCCGGCTCGACACACCGGCGTTTGGGCCGCTCACGACGGCATGCAGCCCGCCCCGGGCGCATGCGACAGGTACGGTAGCCCGATGTATATCGATTGCGACAATCATGCAAGGCAGCGACACGGCGCTCGCGGAAGCGCTGGGACTGGGCATCGCACAACGTCTCGCGGCGCCCGGATCTCCCCAGGCCGCGGCGCTGGACCGGCGCATCGATGTCCTGCGCTATCGCACGCAGGGCGCCGTGGCTATCATGGAAGGCCAGAATGAGCGCGAAAAGTTCTCGGCCGAAATACTGGATCTCATGAAAAACCTGCGTCGCGAACAGGATGTCACCGGTACGATTCTGCGCTGGGCGGGACATCCCCTGGATCCGCAGCAGTGACACCGGCCGACCTGCGGATGGCGCTGCGGTGTCGGGCAATGCTCGCCGCGGCGGCGACGGCCGGCATCCCGGACCGCTCGAAACGGATACGAACTGTACTGCCGGGAACTACGCGGCGGCCGATTGTGCTTGCGCAGAACGCACGCCGAGCACCTCTGCCAGATCGGCCAGCAGCTGCGCCAGTTCGCCGGTCATGAGCGTGAAATCGATATCGAATTGTTCCTCCGCGGCGGGTTGGGCCGCCTCGTCCCCGGGGCCGTCCTTCTCGATCGCCAGGAACTCCACGCGCTTGACCTGTAATTTCTCCGTCAGCACGAAGGCGATGCGATCGTTCCAGGTCAGACCCAGCCGCGTGGCGAACATCCCGGCGCCGATGTGCGCACGGATATCTTTTCCATCCAAGGGATGACGCACATAACGGATCGTGGGCTTGCTCGGATCCGCCGACTGCAGCTCCAGATCCTGCTCGATCGTGAAGCGTAGCGGAGCATCGCCGGCCATCACCCAGGCCCCCAGGATCTGTGGTACGGAGCGCTCGGTCTCCAGGAATTCCACCGCCAGCGTCCCCAGCGTATCGCGCAAGGTTTCGATCAACTCCTCCGCCCGCGAGGCGCCGGCGGCATCGATCACCAGCCGGCGATTGGCCGGATCGATCCAGGCGCATGTGGATCGCTTGCGGGTCAAGGCGCGCCCACGCAGTTCTTCCCCGACCCGTTCCTTCAGCTCACGCATCTGCCGGCGGCCGACAGGATATCCTTGCTGCTCCTCCAGTTCCTTGGCGCGCTCGCCCGCCACCTGGCGGATAACCGAGGCAGGCAGCAGCTTCTCTTCCACGCCCAGAGCAATCAAATGCTGGCCGTTGGTCGTGTGGACGAATCGCCGGCCGGGCCCGACCGGCACCCATCCGCGGCTGTGCCTATCGAAGCTGCCGCAGGGCGGCAGCGAACGATTCGACAATTGAGTTTCCAGTTCGGCGGCGGGAACCGACCAATCTTCCGGCAACCGATAAACGATGAGATTCTTGAACCACATGAGGCGTTGGGGACGAAATGAGGGACGACCGCCGGACGGGCGGGGCCAAAGGCGCCTAAGTATACGTACCCCGGTGCGTCTGGCCAGGATGGTTCACCGAAGGCGGTGACTTGACCCTCAAGGCTCGACGTATGCCGGCGCGGCCGGCTAGAAATCCGGTTCACCGCCAGACCTCTGCAGATCGCTTGCTATCGAAGCCGATACCTGCCGGGCGAGCGACAGCGCCGCCTGCTGCCCGGCCGACTCGAACGCGCCTACCACCGCACCCATACGATTCCGGGCTGCCTGCCGGCGGGCATGGATGCTGAATGTCCGCACCAGTTTGCGATCCGCGACGCGAATCAATCGAGCGGTGAAATATATCTGTGCCGTAGGCGCTGCCGTTTCGCCGGTATACTCCGCCTGAAAATCGCGTACGTCGATATCCAGCAGGTAGGCGCCGCCGATCCTTGCCCGCTCGGAACTCACGCTGTTGAACAGTTGCTGATCGCGCAGCGAATCGATCAACAAGGACTGCAGGACTTCGGCGGCAGGCGCTCCCCAGCGTACGGCCCGGTAATAGTCCAGCCGCCGGCCCGTAAGGACGCCGATTCGATCGGTATCCAAGCCGGGAGCAAGATGCGGCCTGGCGATCGACAGGTCGATGCCTGCGGCGCCCGACAGGCTTTCGTCGCGGAGGGCCGGATCCGGTGCCGCGGGTGCCAGCACATATATCGTATTCACCGGCAGATCGCTTTCCAGCAGCGATCCGCTACAGGCGGACAGCAGCATCGCCGGGATCATGAGCCAGGCCAGCGGTTTCCGGCGCCCGATACGCAGCCACGACCCGCTGGCCGCTGAACGTCCCGCGCGCGACAACGCTTCCCCGGCATCCGGCATCGTTGTTGTCATGGATCGATCTCGACGCCGCTCTGCGGCGGTTCATACAGAATCTGCGACGGATTTTCCCGGAGGCTGCGCGACAGATCGCGAAACTCCCGCGCCGCCGAGCGGGTCTCGCGCAGCAGCTGTTCGATTTGAAATAATCCTTGTTCGCTGAAATGTCCAAGCTGCCGTTCGCTCTGGTGCGTGAATGCATCCATACGCCCGGCAGCCTGCGCCAGATGCCCCGCGGTTTCACTCAAGCGAGCCAGCGTCGCGCGTATCTCGGGGCGTGCATCGACCGTAATTCCGCGCATCGCCCGTGCGCCTTCACGAACCTCATCGACCGCTCCCTGCAACTGGACGATCAGCTGCGTCACCTGCGCCGTGGTCTGCGGCAGGCCGACCGTTGCCGTGCGCACATGCTCGATCGTCGCCGCCAGCCCCTCGATGTTGTCGTCGGACAGTATGCGACTGAAGCGGTCGAGCAGCACATTGGCGCTGCCCACCAGTTCCGGCAAACTGGCCAGGAACACGTCGATGTCGGAAGCCACCGACTCGATCACCGGATAACGCTCCCCCTGCGGCAACGGAGCGCTTTTATCGAGTTCGGGCGCCTCGCGCAAATTGACGTACAGCAGTCCCGTCACGCCCTGCAAGCCGAGGCTGGCGCGCGTCGCTGAGGAAATGGGCGCGCTGCGGTCGATCTCCGCGATCGCCGCAACCCGACCGGGATTCGCGGGATCGATGGACAGCCGGCGTATACGACCGACATCCACGCCTAGATAACGCACCGGGCTGCCGCGATCCAGGCCGCTGACGCTGCCGCTGAAGTAGATTTCGTAAAGCGTATATTCACGCCCGTCATTGGCGTTCGTATACCACAGCACGAACCCTACGGCCGCTGCAACGGCCAGCAGGATGAACGCGCCGACGGCAACGTAATTGGCTTCTCGTTCCATGCGCGAATGTCGTCAGTGTCCGAGTTTCCACCACCCTCAGCGGTGACGGCGCGGGTTCCGCAGATCGCCGCCCCGGCACGGCTGCGCCTCATCAGCTGCCCGCGCTGCCATATGCGCCGCACGGGCGCGCGGCCCGTGAAAGTATTCCCGTATCCACGGATGAGGATTGTCCACGAGTCCCTCGAGCGTATCGACCACGATTTTTCTGTCAACCAGCACGGCCACCCGGCTACAGGTTGCGATCAGTGTATCCAGGTCGTGGGTAATCATCACGATCGTCAGTTTCAATCCACGATGCAGATAACGCACCAGTTCATCGAACGCCGAGGCCGAGATCGGATCGAGCCCTGCCGTCGGCTCATCCAGAAACAACAGCGTCGGATCGAGCGCCAGTGAACGGGCCAAGGCCGCCCGCTTGACCATGCCGCCCGAGAGCTGGGAGGGAAGCTTGGCACCGGCCTCCAGCGGCAGGCCCACCATGCGCAGACGCATTTCGGTCAGCGACGCCAGAGCCTGCGCTGACACATCGAAATACTCCCGTATCGGCAGCTGGATGTTCTCCGCCACCGTCAGCGAGGAGAACAAGGCTCCCTGTTGAAACGTGACACCGTAGCTGCGCTTGACCGCCAGCATCTCCGACTCGCTCATTAGCGTAATGTCCTTGCCGGCAATCAGCACCTGGCCGGCGGTCGGGCGATGCAATCCGAGCATCGTGCGCAACAGCACCGATTTTCCGCTGCCGGAACCACCGACGATGCCGAGCACCTCGCCGGGATGGACATCGAGGTCGATCTGGTCGTGTACCAGCTGCGCACCGAAGCGATTGACCAGCGAGCGCACGGAAACGAGGGGGGGGTGATCCATCGAGAAAACCGTCAGAAGTCGAGTTCCACGAATATGATCGCAAAGATCGCATCCGCGAGGATCACCAGAAAGATGGACTGCACGACGGCCACGGTCGTCAGCCGCCCCAGTTCCCGTGACGAGCTGCGCACTTGCATACCGCGATAGGTACCGACCATCGCGATCAGGAGCGCAAACACAGGCGCCTTGATCAAGCCTGCCCAGAATGTCGTGGGTGCCAGCGCATCCTGTACTCGGGCAATGTACTGGGGCAGCGGGATATCCAACAGCAGGGACGACAGCAGCGCCCCCCCCATCAGACCCATCGCGTCGGCAACGATCGTCAACAGCGGCAGCGCGATGAGCAAGCCGATGACGCGCGGCAGCACCAGTACTTCGAAATAGTCGATGCCCATCGAGCGCAGCGCATCCACTTCCTCATTGAGACGCATCACGCCGATCTCCGCCGCGAAGGCGCTGCCCGAGCGCCCGGCGACGATGATTGCGGTCAACAATACCCCCATCTCGCGCAGCACGGCGATCGCCACCAGGTCGACCGTGAAAATTTCGGCGCCGAACTGGCGCAATTGTTGCGCCCCCAGGTAGGCGACGATGACGCTGATCAGGAATGCGATCAGCGCAACGATCGGGACCGCCTGGATACCGGTCTCATAGACATGGCGCGTGATCGACGGAATCCGCAAATGATGCGCGCTGCGCAGTGCGCTCCGCAACGTCAGGGCAAGCCGGCCCAAATAGCCGGTCGCATCATGCACCCGGCCTAGTTGCTCGAGAGACGTACGGCCGACCCAGGCGAGCGCATCGCGCAGGGACGCCGGGGCATCCGCTGGAGCGGCGGGCGGCATGTGCGCATCGGCGAGCATGTCCTGAAGGAAAACCAGCTGCGCCGGCGCCTGTCCGGCGAACTCGATGCTGGCGCCCGACTCCTTCAGGCCGGCGAGCCGCTCGCGCAGCAGCCATGCACCCGACAGATCCAGCGCCTCCAGTGCGCCGCTGTCGATGCGCACGCGCGCATGACCGGCAGGCAGACTCGCCAGCGCATGTTCTATTTCCGCAATATTCTCGATGCGCCACGCCCCGCGCAGACCCAGCGTCAGCGTGTCGCCGCCTTGACTTGATTCCAGTAGCACCGTAGCTGCTCGCCCCGGAGTGGCTGTGAAAACCGTCCGAGAGTATCAGCACCACGGCGCCGGAACCAAAATCCCATTTCCGAAAACCGGCCGGGGGCGACCCGGCAAATTCACTCGCGCCACTTCGCCCCGTCGCCCCGTCGCTTCCCAGACGGCCGTTTTCGTCCGGCCGGCCAACCCCAGGCGGCGGATCGTGGCGAGCCTCGCGCATGATCACGTCCCTTCACCCGAAAGATCGCATCCTTTCACCCGGAGGAGATGCGATTTATTCTGCCGCCCGCCCATCCGTCGCCATCCCCAATCCATCAGGTGCTGGCAAGCGCCTCGATCGAGCGTGTTCGGCAGCGGCTTTGCACCCTGACTCAACGCCCTGAGGAAAGATCAATGAACGAGTTCAGCCGGCCACTCACGATCCATTACTTCGGCAACTCGCTACTGCAATGGGGCGCCTTCGTCATCATCGCGACAATGGCGCTGCTGACACTGTTGCTGATACGCCGCCTGGTTCGTAACCGGCATGCCGTGCTGGCGGCGACCGCGGAAATCGAATTCGCCGAGCGGTTCTTCCAGATCGCCAGCCGCACCAGCAGCGCATTCCTGGCGATCGTCTCGGTCTACGCCGGCCTGCTGGCTTTGAAGCTCCCGGAAAACGCCTACCAGGCGATTCATACCGCGTTCACAATTGCCGTCTTCTGGCAGACTGGCTTGTGGGCAAGCACGGCGGTACTCGCCGCGGTGCAACGCCGGCGCCGCGGTGCCCTGAAGAGCGACCAGGCCGCGGCCAGCTCATTGGGCATTATCGGTTTCGTCGCCCGCCTGACGATCTGGTCGCTGGTCCTGCTGCTGACCCTCGATAATCTCGGCATCCAGATCAAGTCGCTGCTGGCCGGACTCGGTATCGGCGGCATTGCGGTGGCGCTCGCAGCTCAGAATATTCTGGGCGATCTGTTCGCATCCCTGTCCATTACGCTCGACCGTCCTTTCGTGGTGGGCGACGCGCTGCAGGTCGATGAATTCAGCGGCACGGTGGAATACATCGGCGTGAAAAGTACCCGCCTGCGCAGTGTCAGCGGTGAACAGATCATCATTCCGAACGCCAACCTGCTCAGCAGCCGGATTCGCAACAATGCCCGCCTGCGAGAGCGACGGGTGATCTATACCCTCAGCGTCGATCAGCTGACGTCCCACGAACAGCTGCGGCGGCTTCCGGGCATTTTGCGCGAACTGATCGAATCACATCGCGATGTACGCTTCGATCGTGCGCATTTCGCCAGGATCGGCTCATCCTCGTTCGACATCGAAGCCGTATATATCGTCACGACGCCGAACTACGGCAGACACATGGACATCCTCCAGGACATTCACCTGCGGCTGCTCGACATCATGGGTCGTGAGGGCATCTCGCTCGCCCAGCCGTCCCAGAAGCTGTATATGCAAGATCCGGCGCCGCACGTATCCACGGAATTGCAGCTCGTCGCGGCCGAGGAAAGCCGATCCGCGGCAACCGATCCGGCTGGCTGATCAAATCGGGGCGAGCCATGAGCCGGCGCCGCAGCATCACCTCCATCTTTGTAATTTTTTATTGAAATCATAAAGTTATATGTTTACATAAATCGCTTTACGATCCCGAGACCCCACCCTGGGCACGGCCTGCTAGAATTCGCGCCCCTTTGTGATGGTCTTTCGAGATGGAGAGCCGCGGTTTATGAAGAGTCCCGTGAATGTCGCGATCACCGGCGCCGCCGGACAGATCGGCTATGCCCTAGCCTTCCGCATCGCCTCGGGCCAGATGCTCGGCGCCGACCAACCGGTCAACCTGCATCTGCTGGAAATCACCCCGGCGCTCGGCGCCCTGCAGGGCGTGCTGATGGAACTGAACGACTGCGCCTTTCCGACACTGAACAAGATCGTCGCCACCGACGATGCAAAGATCGCGTTCAAGGACTGTCACGCCGCGCTGCTGGTCGGCGCGCGGCCCCGCGGGCCGGGCATGGAGCGCAAGGATCTGCTGTTGGCAAATGCGCAGATCTTTTCCGTGCAGGGCAAGGCGCTCGATGAAGTCGCGGATCGCAATGTGCGCGTGCTGGTCGTCGGCAATCCCGCCAACACCAATTCGCTGATCGCCCAGCGCAATGCGCCGAACCTGAATCCGCGCAATTTCACGGCCATGGTCCGCCTGGATCACAATCGTGCGCTGGCGCAATTGGCGGAGAAAACCGCGGTCCACAGCACCCGGATCCGCAAGACGACGATCTGGGGCAATCACTCCTCCACTCAATATCCCGATCTGCATCACACGCTGGTGGACGGCAAACCGGCCTTGTCACTGGTCGAGCAATCCTGGTACGCGGACACCTTCATCCCCGTCGTGCAGCAACGCGGCGCGGCGATCATCAAGGCGCGCGGACAGTCCTCGGCGGCCTCGGCGGCCTCGGCGGCCATCGATCATGTACGCGACTGGGTCAACGGTACGCCGGAAGGCGACTGGGTCAGCATGGGCGTGCCGTCCGACGGCAGCTACGGTATTCCGGAAGGCGTCATCTACGGTTATCCGGTGACCTGCAAGAACGGCGACTACCAGATCGTACAGGGACTGGACCTCAACGAATTCAGCCGTCAGCGCCTGGACGCCACCCACAAGGAGCTGCTGGAAGAACGCGACGGGGTGAAAGACCTGATTTGATTGGGGCCGTCTGGCCGGCGCGGCCGTGCCGGCCAGACGGAACTCCTCCAGCTTGTGAGCCCTTGCTGAGCCAAGGACAGCAAGCTACTGTCGGGGTCACCTGTGTCCGAGGCATTCGCAGTGAGCAGCGTGATCTGGTTCGTATCGTTCCTGTTCGGTGCGTTGATCCTGACTTATCAGCGCGTATCCCTTCTTGCGGCAAGCCTGATCTTCGGCGCGGTACTGCTGCTCTATACGCTATCGGGCACCGGCTCGCCGGCCTGGACGATCGCACTGTGGGCAATGCTGGTCTCGATGATGCTGCTGAATATCGATTCAGTGCGCATACGCTTCATCAGCCGGCCATTCCTGCGCACCTACCGCCGCATGCTGCCGTCGATGTCGCAGACCGAGAAGGATGCGCTGGAAGCCGGCACGGTGTGGTGGGATGGGGAGTTGTTCACGGGTGGTCCGGACTGGGAGAAGCTGCTATCGGCCGCCGCGCCGCGGCTGTCCGCGGAAGAACAGGCATTTCTGCATGGTCCTTGCGAGGACCTGTGCCGGATGATCGACGACTGGGACATCACCCATAATCGGGCCGACCTGCCGCCGTCGGTGTGGGACTACATCAAGCGCAAAGGTTTTTTTGCGATGATCATCCCGAAAAAATACGGCGGACTGGAATTCTCGGCCTATGCACATTCCTGCGTGCTGACAAAGCTCGCCAGCCGCTCCGGCGTGGTGGCCTCCACCATCGCGGTGCCCAATTCACTGGGACCTGCGGAACTGCTGCTGCATTACGGCACCCAGGCGCAGCGCGATCATTATCTGCCCCGCCTGGCGCGGGGCGACGAAGTTCCCTGTTTCGCTCTCACCGGACCGCGCGCCGGGTCGGACGCCGGCGCCATCCCGGACACGGGCATCGTGTGCAAGGGCTCGTACCAGGGCCGGGAAACCATCGGCATCCGCCTGAATTTCACCAAACGCTATATCACGCTGGCGCCGATCGCCAGCGTGATCGGCCTGGCATTCCGGCTATCGGATCCGGACCGCCTGCTGGGCGAGCGTATCGACTACGGCATCACCTGCGCGCTGGTTCCGCGGGATACGCCCGGCATCACGATCGGACGGCGCCACTTCCCCCTGAACTCGCCTTTCCAGAACGGCCCCCTCCAGGGCAAGGACGTATTCGTTCCACTGGACTTCATCATCGGCGGGATGGAAATGGCCGGTCAGGGTTGGCGCATGCTGGTGGAACAACTGTCCGTGGGCCGCTGCATTTCCCTGCCCTCCAGCGCGACCGGCGCCGCCAAGGCGGCGGTGTTCGCCTCCGGAGCCTATGCGCGACTGCGCCGGCAATTCAATATGCCGGTGGGAAAATTCGAGGGAGTAGCCGAAGTACTGGCGCGCATGTGCGGGCACACCTACATCATGGATGCAGCACGCTCGGTGACGACGGGAGCGATCGACGGCGGTGAAAAACCGTCCGTGCCTGCGGCGATGTTGAAGTATCACCTCACGGAATACGGCCGCAGGGTCGCCAACGACGCCATGGACATCCATGGCGGCAAGGGCATCTGCCTGGGTCCGCGCAACTATCTCGGGCGCAGCTACCAGTTGGTGCCCGTGGCCATCACGGTGGAAGGCGCAAACATCCTGACACGCAGCTTGATCATTTTCGGACAAGGCGCAATACGCTGCCATCCGTTCGTGTTGCGGGAAATGAACGCCGCACGCGACAAGGACAAACGTCGTGGCGTCAAGGAATTCGATGCCGCGCTGTTCGGCCATATCGGCTTCACGATCAGCAATGCGGTGCGCTCGCTGATCATGGCGCTCACCCTGGCGCGCTTCTCGCGCGTGCCGCCAATCGGTCCGACTCAGCGGTTTTATCAGCACATCAACCGCTTCAGCGCCTCGTTCGCCTTCGCGACCGACGTGGCGATGCTTACCCTGGGGGGCTATCTCAAGAAAAAAGAAAGCCTGTCTGCACGACTCGGCGACGTGCTGTCCCGCATGTATCTGGCCTCGATGGTGCTGAAGCATTACGAGAACGAAGGCCGACACGAGGAGGATCTGCCGCTGGTGGAATGGAGCTGCCGCACGCTGCTGTACGAGGCCCAGGAGCAGCTGCACATGTTCCTGCGTAATTTTCCGAACCGGCCCCTCGCCGCGCTGATGCGATTCTTCATTTTTCCTCGTGGCCAGACCTACCATGCGCCTGCGGACCGGCTCGCCCATGTCCTGGCGGAACAGGTTCTGCGCCCCACCGCGACGCGCGACCGGCTGACTGCGGGAATCTATCGCACGATCGAGCCCGGTAACCCACTGGGCATGTTGCAAGATGCGCTGGAACGGGCAGACGGCGCCGAGCCGCTGGAGAAGCGCGTACGAGTCGAAGGCGTGAAAACAGGCCGCGTCACCGCCTTGGAGCTGCCGGACCAGATTCGCCAGGCGCTTGCTGCCGGCATCCTGTCGGAAATCGAAGCCGCAACCTTGCAGGACCACGACCGGCGGGTCATGGAGATCGTCAGGGTCGACGATTTCGCCACCATGGAAATCGCCGTGCAGCCGCGTGCGGAGGATACCGCCATGAATTCGGCTTCGCCGGCCGGCAACACGCCGACGCATCAGAACGAGGCAGCCTCACAGGCGTGAGGCGGCTTCACAGAGGTGGTGCTGCAATGAACTTTCACGGCACCGGGACGGAGTTCAGTGGAGACCGGCTGAGCATGCGTGCCGTGCTGCACGTCGATATGGACGCCTTCTATGCCGCCGTGGAAGCACTCGATCATCCCCCGTTGCGCGGCAAGCCGCTGATCGTCGGCGGATTGGGCGGGCGCGGCGTAGTCGCGGCGGCGAGCTACGAAGTACGCCGGTTCGGCGTGCACTCGGCGATGCCGGTGAGCCAGGCCCTGCGTCGTTGCCCCGAGGCGATCTGCATCGAGCCGCGTTTCGAGCGCTACAAGGCTGTATCTCGCGCCGTCTTCGGCATATTCCACGAGTTCACACCGCTGGTGGAAAGTTTGTCGCTGGACGAGGCATTTCTGGACGTGACCCATAGCCGCAATGCCTTGGGCTCGGCGGAATCGATCGCACGATCGATAAAACAGAAAATTCTCGAGCGCACCGGTCTCACCGCCTCGGTGGGCATCGCATCCAACAAATTGGTTGCCAAGATCGCCTCGGAGCTGCGCAAGCCCGACGGACTGGTGTCGGTGCCGCAGGAACGGGTCGTCGCGTTGCTGGATCCGCTGCCGGTGCGCACATTGTTCGGCATCGGCGCCAAGACGGCATCGCAGTTGGAAAATCTCGGCATCCACACCCTGCGTGAGCTACGGCTCCCCCCGGACGTGGCGTTGCAGCCGGTGTTCGGCCGCCACGCCGCGCACATCAAGGCGCGGGCCGCGGGCATCGACGATCGGCCGGTGATCGCGGATTGGGACGAGAAAAGGATTTCGACGGAAGAAACGTTCGCGACCGACATCCTCGAACGGCGGCATCTGCATGCCGCGCTGGCGCAGATTGCAGACCGTACGGCAGCGCGCCTGCGGACCCAGGGATGGCTTGCCGCCACGCTGATCGTGAAGATCCGGCGCCGGGACTTTCGGACCTACACCCGCCAATGCCCGATCCGCCCGGCCACGCAGGCATCCCGCCTCTTGGCGCAGACAGCAGCCCGATTGCTCGATGAATGGCTGGAAGAGCAACCGGGTGCGGCCGTTCGACTGCTCGGTGTCGGCGCCGGCGATCTGACCCAGGCGGCTCAACTTGACCTGTTCGACATTCCGGAAGCACAGCGCAATCGGCAGCTGGATGCCGCGATCGACAACATCCGTGCACGATTCGGCAGCGCAGCCCTGGCACGCGGCAGCGCTCTGCCGAACCGCAGCGATCCCGGCGTGGACGGCGGCATGCCGCGCCGTGGCTCACGCTGAGTCGCCCGCCGGCGTCCGCCGATCGGCAGATGACACCCTCAACCATGCCGGGCAGGGCGCTGTGCCCGCCTGTCCCGCATGCCGGGCAATCCGAATGTTGCGGCGACGAGCTGGGTACCCAGCAATTTCGCAGCCGACAGTCGCATCTGGTCGCCAAGATGCGCAAAGCGCAGCAGATCCCGCCAGAATGCGGGGTGTGCCGGCCAACCCGGCGCCAACAGATCGGGATGCGCTGCCGCCAGGTGCTTCACCTGCCATATCGTCAATTGTGCCAGCCTCATCGCGGTGGCTTCCGGCATGGCATACACGATGCGCGTACTCAAACGATTGACCGCGGCGACATGCCAGGCATGCAGCAGGGCCACCTCGCAGAATGCATGTGCCGCGGATCCGGGGACACTGGCATAGCGCTGCGTCACGGGCATGCTGACGGCAGTCCGCTTGGCGTCCCGACAGACCTGCTCCCAGAACGGCTCATCATCGAAACGCAGCGAGTAAAGCGCGAACGGCGAGGTCGCCAGCCCATCGCATGCCGCGCGGGACAATGTCCGGATCCAGGGATGCAACCGTACCGGCAGCCGCTGCGCCTGGCCGGTACAAGGCGTGCGCCGACAGTCCGCAACCAACAATTCCAGGTAATCCAGATTGAGCGCGTGCACGCGCGCGAGCAAGGCCGTGGTCAAGACAGGCGCAAGATTTTCCGACGAGTCGTCCGTGAATACATGGGGCATGAATACCTGGGACATGGGTGCTTCCTTGCACGGTCGCTGATCGACGTACCATTAGAACGTGCTGCGGCACTCGGGTCAATCGTGGCGAACGCGCGCAGCCCGATCCCGCGGACTTGCGTTAGGATCCGAGTGACGACACGGCCGCCGGAAGCGGTTCAGAGCAGCAATCATTCGCGGGAATGGACGGCCCATCCGATGCAAATCAGCAACGAACGGTATTTCCTGGAACGCCGCCGTCATGATCTGGCGCTGCGCATGCTTCGCCACGAGGCACGCACCCGCACGATCAACGACTGTACCGGGCTGTCGGAGTCGCAGATTCGCCGCCTCTACCAAAGCTACGCGTTGCGCCATACAAGCGCGCCGCTGCGCCGACATCGCGGCAAATCGCCGCGTCAGGTGGCATACTTCACTCGCAATGTCCGCATCCAGCTGGCGGCATCGGTACTGGTCAACCTGTTCAACACCTTCGGCCTGCTGGAACGCCGCCCAAGGCCCGGTGCGGCAGGAATGGAGTTTGCCTGGCGATTCTGCGATGCCTTTGAAACCCACCGCCAACTGCTGGCGGCAACGCATCCTCAGCTGCTGGATTCGCAGGATTTATCGATCGAACATGCCTGGTTCCTGTTGCAGCATCTGCATGGCGGGGGCGAACTACGTATTTCCCAATGTCACGTTTGCACCGGGCAATATCTGTACTCCCTGGCGCGGCCACACGGCCATCCCTGTCCGGCATGCAAATTAAAGAAAAAACCAGCTCGGCCACGTCCACGGCAGGCAACCCTGCGGATGACAGGTATTCGCGGGAAGCCGGCCTGCTAGACTGAGCGCATGGCACCGCCGCGCCCGCATCCGCACATCCTGGCCGGTCCTTATCTTGATCGCGCTACGTCGTGGCGCAAGGACGACTCGCGCCTGCGCGCAGCACTCGAAGACCCGGCATCCTGGTTCGTGCCGGTCTGGCGCTCACGCAGCCTGATCGTCCCGTCCGAACAAGGCATCAGCGCGCATCTGCTGAGCGGCTGCGGATCGCTGGCGGCATCGCTCGACGTCAGCCAGTTCATCCTGCTGGGCGAGTTCCGCAGCCATGCCTGTTTTGCGGTGGAGATACCGTCCGAACAGATGCCTGCGCTGGACGCATACGGCAAGTTCGAGGATCTGCGCCTGATCGCCGGCGATCTGCCCCAGGAGGAAGCCGGCCTGCTCGCCTATGCGCGAGCCATGATTCACTGGCGCAACCAGCATCGCTACTGCGGACGCTGCGGCTCGCCGACACTGTCCTCGCAAGGCGGCCAGATACTCCGCTGCACCAACCCGAGTTGTTCGGCTCAACAGTTCCCGCGCATCGATCCGGCGGTCATCGTGCTGGTCACCGATGGTGAATGCGCGCTGCTGGGACGCCAGGCCAGCTGGCCCACAGGCCGTTTCTCGACGATCGCCGGCTTCGTCGAGCCAGGCGAGAGCCTGGAGGACGCCGTGATTCGCGAGGTGCGCGAGGAGACCGGGGTGGAAGCCGGCTTGGCCGAATATCATTCCTCGCAGCCCTGGCCCTTTCCATCCTCTTTGATGCTCGGTTTCATGGCACGCGCCCATCGCAGCCGGATCCAACTTCGGGATCAGGAGTTGGAAGAAGCCAGGTGGGTCAGCCGCGCAGACATCGCCGCTGGACGGGTGGCGCTTCCCGCGGCGCATTCCATCTCCTTCTCTTTGATCGAGGACTGGTACGACACAGCCGCGCCTCGTCCGCTGCGCCAGGAACCCGGCGCCCGGATATGGCATCCACGCCCGCGCTGATCCTCGGGAGCGGATCCGAAGCCGTTCGGATGCCGGTCCGTTCAGGTTCCGCTCACCTGCGCAGGACGATACTGCAACGATCGGCTCCGGCGACAATCAGCCCGGCAATGCGGCAGGCCGATTTCACTGGACCGCTCGATGCACGATCCTTGAACGATCGATGATAACCATCGATGAACATGCCGAGTTCGCCGGTGCAGGGGCGAATGCCTGGACCGGCGGGCACAATATGCAACTCCTGCTCTACAATCCCTACCATGTGTCTGCTCGTACTGGCCTGGAAATCCCACCCTCGATATCGTCTGATACTCGCCGGCAACCGTGACGAGTTTCATGATCGTCCGAGCGCCCCGCTCAACTGGTGGCAGGATGATCCCCGCGTGCTGGCGGGGCGGGATCTCAAGGCCGGCGGCACCTGGCTGGGCGTAGCACGCTCCGGGCGCTTCGGTGTAGTCACAAACTTTCGCGATCTGCAGGCGCCGATCGAAAAAGCGCCGTCGCGCGGGCAACTCGTACCGAGATTTCTGACGGGTGCGACCTCGCCCAAAGAGTTCCTGGACGATCTGCGCGGCGCGGCGCCCCGCTATTCGGGTTTCAATTTGCTGGTCGGCGGTACGCGGGCCCTGTACTACTTCTCCAATCGTGGATCGGCCGCACCCGCGCCCCTGGCTCCGGGCGTTTATGGCTTGAGCAACGGATTGCTCGATACCCCGTGGCCGAAGCTGACCCGTACCCGCCGGCGCTTCGAACAGTTGCTGATGCACCCGGAGATTGCGCTGGAATCGCTGTTCGCCGCGCTCGCCGATCGCGAAATGGCGCCTCCCGATCAGTTGCCTTCGACCGGCCTGCCCACGGACTGGGAACGCAATGTATCATCACCTTTCGTCCTCAATGAACGCTACGGCACGCGTTGCTCGAGTGTGTTGCTGGTCGAGCGCAATAGCCGCACCACACTGCTGGAGCGCCGTTTCGATTCGGCGGGCATTCAGACCGGCTCCTCGAGATTCGATTTCACCAGCACGGAAATGCCGGAGATATGGTTCGAAGCGGAGGATCGCAATGCGCCCGCCGTGACGGACACTTCGTTCGATTCTTCGCCGGAGTAGTGCCGCGGCACGCGCGGCACGAACATCGATGGCCGCCATGTCCGGAACCGCAGCCGCTCCTGTCCGCCATCTGCTGGCGCTACTGGCGCTGCTGGCGCATAACGCCTACGCCGGCATCGAGATCCGGATACCGGATGTCGGTACGGCCATCGAAAATAATATCCGCGCCTACTTGAGCCTGACCCGGTACGAGGAGCGCAGCGACATCACGGCGCAAACCATGTCGCGCCTGCAGCGCCGTATCGTTTCCGAGACCCGCCTGGCGCTGGAACCTCTGGGCTACTACGAACCGGAGATCTCCTACGATATTCGGCAGGATGGCGATACCTGGCACGTGCGCATCGATGTGAAACCCGGCCTACCGGTACGCCTGTCCAAGGTCGAAGTACGAGCCGTCGGCGCGGGCGCGCAGGAGCGCTCGATCCGGGAATACCTGGCTGGCGAGGCGCTCGTGCCCGGGCTGCGACTCAATCACGGCAACTACGAGCGGGTGAAGACCAACTTGCTGCGCACGGCCAGGAACGAGGGTTATCTGGATGCCCGGCTGAGCCGGCACGAATTACTTATCGACCGCGCAACGCGCCAGGCGAACATCGAACTGGAACTCGATACCGGGCCGCGTTACCGCTTCGGCGATATTTCAGTGATACAGGACGTGATCAGCGAGAAATCCATGCGGCGGCTGCTGCGCATGCAGGAGGGCGACCCCTATACCTTGGACTCGCTGCTGCGCACCCAGTATGTGCTCGATGACAGCCAGTATTTTTCCATGGTGGACATCGAGAGCGGCGAACCCGATCGCACCGCTCTCATCGTACCGGTCACGGTAACGGCGGAACCCAACCGCAAGCATCGCTACGCCACCAGCCTGGGCTATGGCACCGACACCGATGTTCGCGGCAAATTTACCTGGGACAACCGGCGCGTAAATCACAGCGGGCATCGCTTCAAGCTGCAGTTGCTGGGTTCCTCGATCGTCAAGGAGCTCAGCGGGCGCTACGTCGTGCCCGTCATGGACATCGCGCTGGAAAAGCTGGAGTTCACCGGTACGATCGTGGAGGAAGAGCTCGGCGATACTCTCAGTCAGCGCGCCGAGGCAGGCGCCGGTCTGACCCAGGTGCTCGGCCGATGGCAGCGGGTCTTGTTCGTGCGTCTGTCGAACGAAACGACCACCGAGGTCACCGGTATGCGCCGTACGGATTTTTATGTCTTCCCCGGCATCAGCTACTCCACATTGCCTAACTACATCATCGGAGGCCGATTGCGGCCCTATCGCCTGTACGGCGAACTGCGCGGCTCGCCCACCACCCTGGGCTCCGATGCATCCTTCCTACAGATACGTCTGCAAGCCGAGAGAGTGTTCGATCTTGCGCCTCTATGGCACGTGAACCTGCGCGCCGAGATCGGCGCCACGCGCATCGACAACCCGCGGGAGCTGCCGGCATCGCAGCGATTCTTCGCCGGCGGCGAGCGCAGCGTGCGTGGCTTTGCGCTGAATGAACTGTCTCCGCAACAGAACGGCAAAAGCATCGGCGGGCGGCATCTGGCGACCGGCACGATCGAAGTGGTACGCGATCTGCCACGCAATTTCGGCCTGGCTTCCTTTTACGATATCGGCAACGCCTTCGATGACTTCAGCGACCCTCGGCTGGAATACTCGGCCGGCGTGGGCCTGCGCTACAACGTCGCAGTCGCCAGTTTCGGTGTGGATCTGGCACAGCCCTTGTCCGTCTCGGGCCGTGGTCCACGGCTGCATTTGTACATCTCCACGCAGTTCTGATGGCTGGCATGGTCGATTCCAATGCGTAAAAGCCTGCTCATCGTGTCGATCCTGCTGATCATGCTTCCCGGTACGCTGATCGCGGGCCTGTTCTATACCGAAACAGGCCTGGCGCTGATCGCGGGACAGCTGGGACGGCTGGAACGTTTCGGCATTCACGTGCAGGGCGTTTCCGGAACGCTCGCCGGTCCCCTGCGGATAGAGCGCTTCGAACTCGACCATCCGCTCGTGCAGGTCATCTCTCACGATATCGTGGTGGACCTGCAGTTGCGCGCCCTGATACTGCAGACCTTGCGAAGCCGCAGCCTGACGGCGCGCGATACGCAGGTCGTGCTGCACGAACGGCAGGCGCCGTCGCGCGGCGACAGACCGCTGCGCTTTCTTCCCTCCTATCTGCGCATCGATGCCCGGGGAGTGGACCTGCACGAAGTCCGCTACGTGCACATGAACGGCATGGCGGTGGATGCGCACCGCGTCCGCGGACAGGCTGCGATCGGCGCGCGGCAGATCGATATCGAAAATACCCGCATCGACGCCGGGCAGTTCGACGCCGCCGGACGACTGCGGCTGCGCGCCGGGCGAACGCTGTCCTTGCACGGCCATGCGGAGGGACATGTGCGTATGCCACGGGGCGTCGAATATGCACTGACCGGCCGGCTGGACGGTCCGGTGGACCGGCTCGCGATCCAGGGAGCGTTGCATACCGCCGTCCAGGCTTCCGCCCTGCTCGAAACCGCGACAGGGGCCGCGACCGGGAAGGCCGAGGACCAAACGCCGGATGGAACTCGGCCTGAAACACGGGTAGGAACGCAGGCGCGCGCCGAACTCCTGGTCACCCAACCCGAAGGGCGCTGGCACCTCGCGGGACGAATCGAAGCGGCGGATTTTTCATTGGCTCCGTGGCTGGACGATCCGCCGTTCTCCCTGCGTGATGCCGACCTGAAAATTGCTGCGGATCCGCAGCGCATCGAGGTCGTCGGCACCTTGGCGATCCCCGAATACGACAGCGGCACGATTTTCATCGATACCGTCGGCGCCTATGCGCAGCATCGGCTACGTATCACCGGCGCCGATCTGGCGCTCGTAGATTCTCCGGTGAAAGTGCATGCGGCCGGCAGCATCGCCTTCCAGGAAGGGGGACCGACTCTGAGCCTGCAAGCGCGCTGGCAAGCGCTGCAATGGCCCCTGCGCACGCTGCCTCCTGGCACCCGGCCAGCGGCACGTACGCTCTATGCACCGCTGCTGGTCAGTCCCGAAGGCACCGCCAGTCTGCAAGGCAGACTGCCTTACGACTTCACGCTGACGGCACGGATCGAAGGACCGCAGATTCCGGCTGCACTGGGTTCGGCACACGGCCGGCTGTCCGCCCGGACGCTGGAGGTCGAGCATTATGAGTTGGCGGTGCTCGAAGGCCGCCTCAACGGCTCGGGGCAGCTGCAGTTCGCCCAGCCGCACCGCTGGTGGATCTCGACCCAGGCCGAGGGTATCAACCCCCGCCAATTGCATGCCGAACTGCCCGGCCGCCTCGACGGGCGGATGCACGCGGGCGGCGCCGGCTTGGACCCGCAGGCAAACTTCACGCTCGTGGTCGACGAATTGACCGGAAAACTGCGTTCACAGGATCTGCGTGCCCATGGCGAATTCAGGCGCAATCGCACCGGTTGGGCCGTGCGCGGCGCGCGGCTCGACTACGCTGATGCTGCATTCAGGCTCGATGCCAGCCTGGACGATCGGATCGACGCACGCTGGGCACTGCATGCGCCTCGTCTGGAAAAGCTCTGGCCGGGGTTGCAAGGTGCGATCGACTTCTCCGGCGCCGCCGGCGGTGATTCCACGGCACCACGGATCGCGGCAACCGCCCGAGGTACGGCGCTGGGGTATCAGGAGTGGGCGTTACGGTCCTTGGATCTCGATCTCGGTATCGGTATCGACGGCGACGGCGACGGCGCTGATGAGGCTGTTGATGCCCGCCGCGGCCTGGCGGGCAATACCGCCGCTGATGCGGACTCGGACGACCTGGCTTCGGGCGGCGATACCCCGAGCGGCACGCCTTCCTCGCGTCTGCGGTTGCACGCCCGCGGGCTGGCATACGGCGAGGTACGGATCGATGCGTTGGATGTCGACGGCGATGGAACGCCCGGTGCGCATCGCATCGACGTCGAACTCGCCGGTGTCGCCACGCGCGCGCGCGCGCCGGCGCCGTATGCCCGGATGAGAATCGATGGACGCTATATCCGCCGGCGCTGGGATGCGCTGCTCACGATGACGCAGCTCTCGACGGGTTTGCCGAAGGATGAGATCAGCACACCCGGGCCGGCGCGCATCCTGGTATCCAGAGATCGCGTGACGGTGAACGATTTGTGCCTGGTTGCCGGCGCGGGCCGCCTCTGCGCCGATGGCCGCTGGGAGCGCCGCGGTTCCTGGGAAGGGATCGTGGCGGGCTACGAAATACCCCTGGCGCTGATACTGCCTTCCCGCATGGCGGACGCAGAGTACGCCGGCCGTATCGAGGGCCGTGCGAGAGTTTTCGGATCGGCCGGCGAAACTTGGCAGGCGGATGCCGGCATGCGCATCGTCGACGCCGCGATTCTCTACCGGCCACAAACCGGCGAGACGGAAACGCTGCACCTGGGCACCGGCGGCCTGGCTGCGACCGCAACGCCGCAGCGCGTGGATTTCTCTTTTGGTCTGCAGGCATTCACCGATACGTACGTCTACGCGAATGCACATCTGCGGCGTGACGGTGCCGGCCTGATGCATCTGCCGCTGAGCGCCGAGGTGCGTGCCCGTGCAGCCGATGCGAACATCCTGCCGCTGTTTTTTCCCGAAGTCGATCATGCTGCCGGCCTGTTCACCGCGAACATCGGCATCACGGGCACGCTGGCGCGGCCCGAATTGCGCGGCCGGCTGGCCCTGGCCGACGGCGAGTTCGACTCCTACCGGATCAACCTGGCGTTGCGCGGGCTGAGCTTGACCGCGGACCTGGATGAGAATTGGATCGACCTGCAAGGCAGCGCGCACGCCGGCAACGGGCGTCTCGATATCGACGGCAGACTGGCTTGGCAGGAAGGTGAATCCCGCGGCAATCTGCACCTGCATGGCGTGGATCTGCTGGTGGCGGACCTCCCCGACTATCGCGTGATCGCCGCGCCGGACCTGCAATTCCGCATCGACGGCAGGCAGATCGGCATCACCGGTGAGGTGATCATTCCCAGCGCACGCATACAGCCGGCGCAGATCGGTGGTGCGGTACGGCTTTCGGAAGATGCCCGCTACGTAGGCGAGCACGCGGCCGAAACGGCCGGGCGTTACGACGTACACAGCGATGTGCGCATCGTGATGGGCGACGACGTACGCATCGACGCCTTCGGGCTGCAGGGCCGCATCCAGGGCGCAGTCGGTACGATTCTACACACCGGCGATACGCCCAGGGGACGCGGCGAACTGTCGGTTGCGGAGGGCCGCTACGAAGCCTATGGCCAAAAGCTCGACATCAATCGCGGCCGCCTGCTGTTCGATACCTCGTCACTGGACGATCCCGGTCTCGACATGGAAGCGCGGCGCGACCTCGACACGGTGACCGTCGGGTTGAACGTGCGCGGCACCTTGCGTGAACCGCGCCTGACCTTTTTTTCCGATCCCTCCATGCCGCAGACGCAGATCGTATCCTACCTGCTGACCGGCCGATCCATGGACACGATGCGCAGCGGGGATCGCATGACCATGGACTCGGCGCGCGGCTCGCTGGCTTACCAGGGCGGCGGCCTGCTCGCCTCCCAGATCGGGCGCCGGCTGGGATTCGAGGAGGTGGGCGTCGAAAGCACCGTGGACAGCACCGGCGAAGACAATACCTCGCTGGTGATCGGCAAGTTCCTTTCGCCGCGGCTGTTCATCAGCTACGGCATCTCGCTCACCGAATCGATCAACACCTTGAAACTGCGCTACACGATCAGCGACCGATGGATCTTCCGCACCGAAGCGGGCGAAAACCAGAGCGCCGATCTGGAGTACACGATCGAACGCTGAGATTCCGGTATCGTCGGCGCCAAAGCACACGATCGGGCGCCGCGCACCGGCCTCGCCCTGGATCGCGCGACATCTCCGGAAATCCGGTGCGCGACCCTCAATCGAACTCGGTCGGCAGTTCACGATGCAGATGATGCTGGTACATGCGCCGAAGCTGCGCCGCGGTCACCCGCCCGGTGGACAGTTCGGGCAGGGCATCCAGCGCAAAAAACTCCACGCCGGTGGTTTCATAACTGGTGCGCGCCTCGCCGCCGGTCAGTTCGCAAATGAAAAAGAGCTTCCAGGAATGGAATAGGAACGGAGGGTGGTCGTGCTTGTCGCGATCGTATACCGCAGCCAGCTTGACCGCGCGAGCCGTGAAGCCCGACTCCTGTTCTATTTCCTTCTCGACCGCATGCGCCGGGGCATCGTTGACGTCGGCCCAGCCGCCCGGCACCGTCCACTTGCCGTCGGCACGCTCACGCACCATCAACAGGCGATCGCCCTGGAAAATCATCCCGCGTACATCGATCTTGGGCGTCGCATAGCCGTCTTCCACGAACCAGCGGCAGTGTACATCCTCCGTCCCCAAGGTCGATTCGCTGGCCAGCAGCCGTTCGGCGATATCCGCTACTTCACGATAACGTTCGCGATCGTATTCCTGCTCGCTGAAATGCAGGCCCGTCTGGGACAGTGCCAGCAGGCGTCGTGAAAGTTCGAGTATCGAGCGGATCTGATCTTTTGCCATGACTATCTTCCGAAGCCGTCGTCCACACCACGCTGCAGCGCGCACTGTACAGGCGCGGCGATGCAGTATCATGTGATCGCACCGCCAAATCCCACTGTCGTCTCTGCCGATGAATTCATCCGACGAGGGCGCTTTGCGTCCACCCGCCGCAGGCCTGGATGGCCGTGGCCTGTCCGCGACTGCGGCAGCCTTTTTTATCTGGGGACTGCTGCCCTTGTACATCAAGGCGCTGAGCGACGTGCCGGCATGGCAGTTCGCGACACACCGCCTGGTATGGGGTTGCCTGTTTGCAATCGGTCTGCTGGCGATCGGCGGCGCCCTGGGCGGGGTGCGTACCGCGCTGGCGGTCCCTCGGATCCGCTGGCGCCTGGCGGTCAGCGCCACGCTGGTGACGCTCAACTGGACCCTCTACATCTGGGGGATCGGCACCGGGCGCGTGGTGGAGACCAGTCTCGGCTATTCATCAACCCGCTGCTGAACGTCCTGATCGGGGTGCTGTTCCTGTCGGAACGGCTCAATCACGCCCAATGGCTCGCCGTGACGATCGCCGCCGCCGGAGTGCTCTACCTGACCTGGACGGCCGGGCAGCCGCCGTGGATCGCCCTGGCCCTGGCCCTAAGCTTCAGCCTGTACGGCCTGGTGCGAAAAGTCGTTGCGGTCGAAGCACTGCCCGGATTCGCCGCCGAAACCTTGCTGATCATGCCCGTCGGCGTGGCTTTCCTGTTGTGGTGCGAGTTCACGGGAGCCGGCGCTTTCGGTCATGGTGGTCTCGGCCATGGTCTTTTGTTGATGTTCGGCGGACCGCTGACCGCGATTCCGCTGGTGTTGTTTGCGTTCGGCGCCCGGCGCATTCCGTACTCGACGGTCGGGCTGCTGCAATACATCGGCCCCACGATCCAGCTCAGCCTCGGCGTGCTGGTCTTCCATGAACCCTTCCACGGCCCCCGCGCGATCGGTTTCGGCATCATCTGGCTGGCACTGGCGATCTATGTCCTCGATGGCCTGTGGCGGTCGCGAAAGATGCGCCTGAATACCGCTCCCTGGTGAAACGGGCGGTGCCTTGATTATTGCATAATTATGCATTAGACTTGCATTTTTATTCAAAGCGCTATTTTCGAAAGCAACGCTCCAGCATGATGGCGGAACTTCATCAATCCGTTTCGCGGCGCGCCGCCATCCTGCGAATCCTGCGGGAGTCGGTGGTGCGCAACCAGGATGAGTTGGTGAAGGCACTGCACCGGCAGGGTTTCGATGCGACTCAGTCCAGCGTCAGCCGTGATCTGCGTGAACTGGGCGTCGTGAAAGGCGGCGATCGCTATATGGCGCCTCCGGACGAGCGGGCAGCCGCCAATCCGTTCGCGGCGGTGGCGAATTTCGTCACGGCAGTGCGTACCGCCGGGAGTTCGCTGACCGTGGTGAAGACTACGACCGGCACGGCACAGAGCGTCGCCGTGGCGATCGATGCCGCGCAATGGCCGGAAATCGTCGGAACGATTTCCGGCGACGACACGATTTTCATCGCCACGAATGAACGGCGCGAGCAGCGGGTGCTGCGTGACCGCCTGCGGGCGATTTTCGGAGTATGAATGCCCGTCGGCCGCGCGGCCCGACCTGAAAGACCTGGCCCATGAACAATCTGCTGCTCCCTGCAATCCCACGAGACGATCTTCAAAACCATTCACCTTCAGCCATTCACCTTCAGCGAACCGATTTCCAACCATGAGCGAAGCAGCACCACTACCCGCAGGCGACGAGCCTGTCCTTCTGGCCTTCTCCGGCGGACTGGATACATCCTTCCTGGTGCCCTGGCTGCGCGAAACCCATGGCCGGCCGATCATCACCATGACCGTGGATACCGGCGGCATCGACGCGCAGGCCGCCAAGGTCCTGGATGAGCGCGCTCGCGCACTGGGCGCACAGGACCACATCCTGGTATCCGCCAAGCAGGACTACTTCGAGCAAGTGATCAAGTACCTGATCATGGGCAACGTCAAGCGGGGCCAGATGTATCCGCTGTGCGTGGGTGCCGAACGCGTCATGCAGGCGCAAACCATCGCGGAGCACGCCCGCCGGCTCGGCACGCACATCGTCGCTCATGGGTGCACCGCCGCGGGCAACGATCAAGTGCGCTTCGAAGTCGCACTGCGTACCCTGGCGCCGGAGTTGACCATTCTCGCTCCCGTGCGCGATCAGGCCTTCAAGCGCCCCGCACAACTGCAGTATCTCGAGGAGCGTCAGCTGCCGATCCCGCCCCATGGCGCGGCGTACTCCATCAACCGCGGTCTGTGGGGCGTGACGATCGGCGGCACCGAAACGCTGACCTCCGAGGGCAGCCTTCCCGAGAGCGCCTGGGTGCTCTCGAAGGATGCCCACATGAATCCCGCCGCCGCCGAATCTCATACGATTGGCTTCGAACGCGGTCTGCCCTGCAGCCTGGACGGCACGTCTCTCGGCGCGGTCGAAATCATCGAACGGCTGGAAACGATCGGCGCGAAGTTCGGCGTGGGCCGGGGGATCCATCTCGGCGATACGATCATCGGTACCAAAGGCCGCGTTGCATTCGAGGCGCCGGCCGCAGAAGTGCTGATCAACGCCCATCGCGAACTGGAAAAGCTGGTCATGACCGGCCGCCAGCAGCGCATCAAGGAAATGCTGTCCGGACCCTACGGCGACCTCGTGCACGAAGGCCAGCACCTGGATCCGGTGTGCCGGGACATCGAGGCGCTGTTCAGCGCCTCCCAGGCACGTGTCAGCGGCACCGTAAGCGTGTCGTATCGTCCAGGCAGCGCCTTCATCGCCGGCGTCAGCTCGCCCTACTCCCTGATGGCGGCGTCCAAGGGCGTCTATGGTGAAGCCGCCGGTGAATGGAGCGCGGCCGACGCGCTGGGTTTCTCCAAGATGCTGGGACTGCCGGGCATGTTCTGGATGCGCGCCGGCCGGAACGCCTCCGGGGACTCTTCGACGTGAGCCTGCGCTCACCATACCTGTACTCATTGCGCCTGCGAGCGGACACTCCATGAAAACGGTCGTCGTCGACAAGATCGGCTCCATCACTCAAGCCCTGAACCTGGGGCATGAGTTACGGGTCGCCACCCGGGATATTCCCTGCGAGGAAGGTGTGGTCCTGGTCGTGGAGATCCTGACCAGCAAATCGACCTACAACATGCTGGAGCTGAACAGCGGCCGCATGGCCAAGGTCTCCAAGGGCGACATCATCGTCGGTGCCCTGGGCCATCGCCGCGCACTGTTCGGCTACTCCGGACACATTCCCGCTTCGGTGCAGGCAGGCGACATCATCCAGGTGCTGAACATCGGCGGCGTGCTCGGTGTGGTCGAGTCGGTGAACCCCGAGAAAGGCCGGCCTTTCGATGCACGGGTCATCGGCATGGTCCTGCAATTTCCCTATCTCGGCGAACGCATCGGCGTACCGGCACGGGTCGGCTATCAGCGCCTGAATTACGACGCTCCCTTGAACACCCGCGGCGTGCCCATCGTCGCGATGGCTGGAACCTGCATGGAAGCCGGCAAGACCGCCGCCGCCTGTTCCATCGTTGCCCGCATGCGGCACCGGGGATTGAATGTGCATGCATTCAAGGCCACCGGCGTATCCCTGCGCCGCGACATACTGGCGATGGAAGACGCCGGTGCCCGCCGCAGCATGATCTTCACCGATCTAGGCGTCGTGACGACGACCGCGAAAAACGGTCCGGCCATCACTCGCTCGCTGCTGACCGCCATGTCGGAGGGCAACCCCGACCTGATCATTTTCGAACTCGGGGATGGCCTGCTCGGCGCCTACGGCGTGGAGGCAATTCTGGCCTCGCCCGACATCAAGGCAGTACTGACGTCCGTCGTACTATGCGCGAACGATCCCGTCGCAGCCTGGGGCGGCGTGAAACTGCTGCGCGAAAAGTTCGGCATCGAGCCCGCTGTCGTCACTGGCCCGGCCACCGACAATGCTGTCGGCGTGGACATCATTCGCGACCAATTCGGCGTACCCGCGTTCAACGCCATCACGGACGGCGCTGCGCTGGGCGATCGGGTGATCGAATCGCTGGGCCTGAGTCCTCGGCAGGCAGCCGAACACTGAGCGAAGAGGGCTGCGGAGAAACCGGGCGACATGGGCCGGGGCGACAGCGCGAGAGCCGGATCGAAGCCGGCCGGCCCGAAATCAGACCAGCGTCTTCGTTGCCGTAGTGAAGATGATGTATCCAATGACGAACGATGATCATGACTGAAAAGATTCCTGCGATCGTCCTGGGCGGTACCGGTTACGTTGCCGGAGAATTGCTGCGTCTGATTGCGGCACACCCCGGCGTCGAACTGAAGGGCATCTTGTCCGACAGCCAACCCGGTGAACCGCTCGGCAAATGGTTCCCACACCTCGCGCCGGTCTATCCCAATCTGAAATTCTCGGACCTGGAGACGATCTCGCGTCTGGCCGCCTCGCTGCCGGCGGCGGCGATCCTGTCCGCAGCGCCGCACGGCGTCGCAGCCGGGCTCATCGATCAGTTGTTGTGCGCGGCCGAGGCCGGCGGCACGAATCCACGCGTGATCGACATATCGGCGGATTATCGTTACGCCAGTGCCCAGGCCTACGAAGCCGTCTATCCGCATGCGCACGGCGCGCCTCATCGCGTTGCCCAGTTCACCTGCGCCCTACCGGAACACTTGGAGACGGTGAACACGCCGCATGTCGCCCATCCGGGCTGCTTCTCCACTGCGGTGCTGCTGCCCAGCGTGCCCTTGCTGAAGCTCGGTCTGATCGAGCCTCGCCTGTTCGTGACAGGCGTGACCGGCAGCACCGGCTCAGGCCGTACACCCACGGCCGGCACGCATCATCCGCAGCGCCACAGTGATTTCTATGCTTACAATCCGCTTGCGCACCGGCATGCCCCCGAGATCGCGGCCATTGCGCAGACGGCCTCCGGCGTGGCTGCCGAGTTCAGCTTCGTTCCTCACTCGGGTCCTTTCGCTCGCGGCATTCACGTCACCGTACAGGCGGTGGCGCGCCGGTCCTTGAAGACGCCGGAACTGCTCGACGCCCTGCGCGAGTTTTATCGCGGCAAGCCCTTCGTACGCGTCAGCGGGGCCATGCCGCACGTGAAGGATGTCACGAGCAGCAACTATGCCGTCATCGGCGGCGCAGCCAACGGCGGCACGGTGGTATTGACCTGTGTCGAGGATAATTTGACCAAGGGCGCAGCCGGCGGCGCCATACAATGGCTGAACCGTCTGTTCGGCATCGAGGAAACAGCGGGGCTTACCGCGCCAGCCCCGGGGTGGACCTAAACAAGGCCGGATCTATATGACACTGGGCATGTCCCCGGCTGGCTATGACCTATGACTGGCCATGGAACAGGCGATGCAGGTTGACGTAAAGGCGAATATGACAACGACACAAGACAGATCCGGCAGCCTGCCGGCTGGGGATGACGTGATCCCCATCGGCAAAGTCTCGCCCGATCATCTCGCGCCGGTCTATGCCCAGGTGCCGCTGGAGGTGCAGGATGCCGAAGGTGTCTATCTGCACACGCCCGACGGGCGCAAGGTGCTCGACCTTTACGGCGGCCACGCCGTCGCCGCCTTGGGCTACGGACATCCGCGCTGGCTGCAAGCGCTGAATTCACAGGCACGCAGTCTGTGTTTCCAAAGCAATGCCGTACCGTTGGACGTGCGCCGCCGCGCCGCTGCGAAGCTCGCGAATTTCTGCGGTCTCGGACTGGATACCGTGTTCTTCGTCAACTCCGGCGCGGAAGCGAACGAGAACGCGCTCAAGCTCGCCTGCAGAATGACCGGCGGCACACGCATCGTCGCCGTCGAGGGCAGCTTTCATGGCCGAAGCGCAGCAGCCGGCGCCGTCACCTGGGGCGCGCGGCAGAAATGGTATGGATTTCCGCAGTTGCCCTTCGACGTTACGTTCATCAAACCTTCGGACATGGATCGCCTGGGCACCCTGATCGACGAGCACACCGCAGCGGTCATCGTCGAGCCGGTGCAGGGTGTCGCCGGTGCCGTCGATCTGCCGAAGGAGTTCCTGCAAGCGCTGCGCCTGCGTTGCAGCGAGAACGGCACGATCCTCATCTTCGATGAAGTGCAATGCGGCGTGGGGCGCACCGGCTATCCCTTCGCTGCGAACATGTATGAAATAACGCCCGACATCATTACCACCGCCAAGGCGCTCGGCGCGGGCTTTCCCGTTTCGGCCATGCTGCTTGCCGATCATGTCGCCGCCTACTGCAAACTCGACGCCATGGGCACCACTTTCGGCGGCGGTCCGCTGGCCTGTGCCGTCGTCGAGGCGGTCATCGATATCATCGACTCCGAGCAATTGCTGGAAAATGTGCGGCTGCGTTCTGTGCAGATCCGCGAATCCTGTGTGGTCGGACCCATCCTCGGCACGCAAGGCGCCGGACTGCTGCTGGGCCTGCGCACTTCCAGGCCGGCAAAGGAAGTGCAGTCCGAACTGCTGAAGATGGATATTCTCACCGGCACCAGCGGCGATCCGCACGTGCTGCGCATACTCGCCCCGTACGTCTTGCAGTCCGAGCACGTAGAGCAGCTGCGGGCAGCACTGCAACGCATCGAGAAGTGACCGGGACCGGCGGCGCTGCAACTCATCAAAAGTGATCGAAAAATGAAAAGATTTCTGGATCTGGCCGACTTTCCACGCGAAGAAGTCAAGGACATGCTCAGCCTCGCCGCGCGTCTGCAACGTCATCCGCAGCCCAGCGCGCTGGCCGGCAAGGTGCTTGGACTACTGTTCCTGAATCCCTCGCTGCGCACCTTGGCGTCGTTTCAGAGCGCAATGATGCGTCTGGGCGGCACCACCGTGGTCATCACTCCGGGCCAGGGCACCTGGCAACTGGAAACGCGGCCGGGCGCAGTCATGAACGAGGCGGCCGCCGAACACGTGCGCGAGGCGGTACCGGTGCTGGCATCCTACTGCGACGCGATCGGCATCCGCATGTTCGCCGAAGGCCGCGATCTGCAGCACGATCTGGCAGAAACCGGCTTCAAGATGATGGCAGACCTGTGCGACAAGCCGCTGGTCAACATGGAATCGGCCGCCAACCATCCCTGCCAGGCGCTGGCGGACTGGCGCACGATGGATGACCTGCATGTGCCCGAGCGCGGCAAATTCGTATTGAGCTGGGTGAATCACCCGCGTGCCCTGCCGCTGGCCGTGCCTGCCGCGACAGTACATATGGCCGCCATGCGCGGCATGGAGGTGGTCGTAGCGCGCCCCGAAGGCTATGCCTTGCCGGAGCCGATCATGGAGAAGGCTCGCCAGGCGGCGCAACGCTGCGGCGGATCGGTACGCGAGACCAGCGATCGTGCCGAAGCACTCAAGGGCGCGCACGTCCTGTACGCAAAGGAATGGGGATCCGCGCAGCACTATGGCGATAGTGAGACGGAAGCCCGCCTGCGCAAACCGCTCGGCGATTGGTGCGTCGACGAAAGCTGGTTTACGAATGCCGATCCGCACTGCCATTTCATGCACTGCCTGCCCGCACGGCGCAATGTCGCCGTCGCCGATGCAGTGCTCGACGGACCACGCAGCGTTGTGATACGCGAAGCGTTCAATCGCATGGTGGTGCAGATGGCGGTGCTGTATCGTCTGCTGCGCGGCTGAGCTTCGCCCGACCGATCCACGCTGCCGCCGTCCTTCGAACCATCCCCTTATTCAATACGAGCTACCCGCCATCGTTCTCGCTTAGCCGATACCAGAGGAATTCCCGCCGTGATTCGTATCGACCCTTCTGTTGCCATTCGCGCCCTGCGCAGTGCCGCACCGTACATTCGCATGTACAAGGGCAAGGTCTTCGTGATCAAGGTCAGCGGCGGCGTCTTCGGAGACGCCGCGTCGACGCACAACTTGATGGAACAAGTGGCGATCCTGCATCAGGTCGGCATCCGCGTGGTGCTGGTGCACGGAGGCGGCCCACAGCTGACGCAGGTCCAGAAGTCGCTCGGCATCGAGCCGCAAATCGTCGCCGGCCGCCGGATCACCGACCAGAAATCCATCGAAGTGACCAGCATGGTTCTCAACGGCCTGGTGAACACCCGGATACTTGGAATTTGCCGCGAGCTGGATATTGCCGCAGTCGGGGTCAGCGGCGTCGACGCCGGACTGGTGCGCGCCCACAAGCGACCGCCGGTCAAAGTTGAAGGACGGCTCGTCGATTATGGCTATGTCGGCGATATCGATCTGATCGATGCCAAGGTTTTGCAACAGCTGCTCGATGAAAGGCTGATGCCGGTGGTCAGCCCGGTGTCCGCCGACGACCAAGGCACGCTGCTCAACATCAACGCCGATACGGTGGCGGCCGGGATCGGCGCGGCCTTGAAGGCCGAAAAACTGATGCTATGCACCGGCGCACCGGGCATCCTTGAATCCGTGGACGATCCTTGCTCGATCATTTCCTACACCGATCTGACCGGCCTGCAGCGCCTGAAGGAGCAGGGCAGCCTCAAGGACGGCATGCTGCCCAAGGCCAAGGCAATCGAGGACGCCATACGCGGTGGAGTACGGCGTGTGCACGTGACTTCCTATAAATCTCCCGACAGCCTGCTCGCGGAAGTTTTCACGAACGAAGGCACCGGCACCCTGGTCGTCGAGAACATCAGCGCCCTTTCACCTGCAGAGCAGCAAGCCGGATGAGCCGCCTGTGGGACAAAGGCGCGCCGCTGGATGAGCGTGTCCTGCGCTATACGGCAGGCGAAGATCATGCGCTGGACAACCGCCTGGTCGCCTACGACGTGCGCGCCTCGATCGCGCATGCGCAGATGCTGCATGCGCAAGGGCTGCTGCCGGCCGCCGACCTGGAAGCGATTCGTAGCGGCTTGACTGCCATCGCCGTGGAACATGCCCGCGGCGAATGGCAGGTACGGCTGGAACACGAGGATGGTCAGACGGCATTGGAGAACCTGCTCACTCAGCGTATCGGCGAGGCAGGCAAGCGCGTACATCTAGGCCGGTCCCGCAATGATCAGGTACTGACCGCCTTGCGGTTGTATTTGCGCGACGCCGCCGACGCACTGGCAGCAGGCGTCGATGCCGTCGCCGAGGCGCTGGAGAACCTGGCCCGGCGTGACGCCTCGATCGAGCTGCCCGGATATACCCACATGCAGCAGGCCATGCCCAGCTCCGTGCCGCTATGGGCGAATGGCTTCGCCGCCGAACTGCGCGACGATGCCCAGGGACTGCGCCAGACGCATCGGCGTCTGCGGGCGAACCCCCTGGGCTCCGCGGCGGGTTACGGCTCGCCTAATCTGCCGATCGATCGAGAGGACACCCGTGAGCAGCTGGGCTTCGAGACGGTGCAGATGCCGGTCACGGCCGTGCAGCTATCGCGCGGCAAGGCCGAAGCGCAGCTGCTGTTCGAAATCGCCCTGGTCATGCAGGACGTTGCCCGGCTGTCCGCCGATTTGCTGTTGTTCTACACCCAGGAGTTCTCGTTCGTGGCGCTGCCGGACGCCTTTACGACCGGCTCCTCGATCATGCCGCAAAAACGCAATCCCGACGTATTCGAGCTGATTCGCGGCCGCAGCGCGACGGCCATGGCCTGTCTCGCGGAGGTCATGGGTATCGTCGCCAAGCTGCCTTCCGGTTATCAGCGCGATCTGCAGCTCATCAAGGCGCCGTTGTTTCGCAGCATCGATCTGTGCATGGAAACGTTGGATATACTTCCCGCGGCGCTGGCCGGCGTACGGTTCCGTCCGGAAAAGATTCGCCTGGATCCCTCCATCCACGCCGCCGCCGAGGCGAATGCGCTGGTCGTGAACGAGGGCATCTCCTTCCGGGAAGCATACCGTCGTATCGGCGAGCGATTGAAACAAGACGCCGGCAAGACGCCGAAATGAATCCGGCGGCTTGCCGCGGCCGCCAGGCCGGTATAGGACCCGCAGTACGAGGCCCTGGCATCGCCCTGGCATCGACTCCAGCATCATAGACGCCGTGCGTGGACTCATCGATCAGGAGACCCTCCGCCATGTCCCTCTGGTTCAAGCCCTACACCCTCGAGGAAATTCCGGCCGCCAGCGGCTTGCAGCGGCATCTCGGGATCGAGCTCACCGAAATCGGCGCGGATTACGTGCGTGCCCGCATGCCGGTCGACGAGCGCGTCCATCAACCCCTCGGCATGCTGCACGGCGGCGCCTCGGTCGTGCTGGCCGAGACGCTGGGCAGCATCGGCTCCATGCTGGTCGTCGATCCGACGAAATACCGCTGCCTCGGCCAGGAGATCAACGCCAATCACGTACGCAGCGTGTCCAGCGGCTACGTAACGGGCACCGCCCGGCCCCTCCACCTCGGTCGCAGCAGCCAGGTCTGGGAAATTCGTATTGTCGATGAAGGCGACCGCCTGATATGCATCTCCCGCATCACCCTGTTCGTACAGTCTCTCGCACCCACAGGTCGGGACGCCGACGATAGACGAAATTCACTTTCGGGAAGGACACAAGAACATGTCCCATAGACACGCTCGTCGGCTGCGGCACGGGCAAAGCCGATCACTGTGTGCACTCGTTGCCGCAGCGTTCCCTGGCGTCCTGGCGCTGCTGCTCGCCGGCTGCGGACTCAAGGGTCCGCTCTACCTGCCCGAGGGCCGAGATCAAACCATGGTGCCGATGCCCGCGGAGGAACCTGCATTGATACCACCGATGCCCCGGTCCGAACAGGACGGCGAGCGGATACCGGGATCGGCGCGGCCCGACGTTTGAACCAACAATGCTCGTGAACTCTCCCCGCAAGCTCGTCCTCGTCGACGGCTCCGGATATCTGTACCGGGCCTTTCATGCATTGCCGCCCCTGGCGAATTCCCGCGGCGAACCCACGGGCGCCGTGCTCGGCGTGCTCAACATGTTGCAGAAGCTATGCAAGGAGGAGACACCGGACTTCATCGCGATCGTGTTCGATGCCCCCGGCCGTACATTCCGCGACAATCTGTTCGATGCCTACAAGGCACAGCGTCCGCCGATGCCCGATGAGTTGCGGACCCAACTGCAGCCGCTGCTTGATTGCGTGCGGGCCATGGGCCTGCCGCTGCTGCGCGTCGATGGCGTGGAAGCCGACGACGTGATCGGTACGCTGGCACGCCAGGCTGCGGAAGGCGGCATCGATGTGCTGATCTCCACCGGTGACAAGGATATCGCACAACTTGTAAACGAACGCATCACCCTGGTGAATACGATGACCGGCTCGCGCCTGGATCGCGCCGGCGTCAAAGCCAAATTCGACGTGTTTCCCGAGCAGATCGTCGATTACCTGGCCCTGGTAGGGGACACGTCCGACAATATTCCCGGTGTGCCGAAAGTCGGTCCGAAAACGGCCGCCAAGTGGCTGAACGAATTCGGCACTCTGGACAAAATCATCGAAAACGCCGCGCACATCCCCGGCAAGGTCGGCGAAAGTCTGCGCGCCAGCCTGCCCATCCTCGATCTATCACGCCGGCTAGCCACCCTCGATTGTGATGTTGCCTTGAGCAACGCTCCCGACACGCTGGTGCGCGGCCCTGCCGACAATGAGCAGTTGCACAAACTCTATACGCGGCTGGAACTGCGCACTTTCCTGCGGCAGCTTGCCACGGAGACGGCCGGCACCCAGGCGCTGGATTCGGCGCGTCGCCAGTCGGCACCGGCAAGCGCAGCACCGGGATCCACGGCAGCGGTTCGGGCAGCCGCAGCCGCGCCGCCGCAGTCTGCTCGGACCCGCGATTATGAGACGGTCACTTCGCTGGTCTCGCTGCAGCGCTGGGCTGCCAAATTTGCCGATGCGGAGCTCATGGCATTCGACACCGAAACGACTTCCATCAACTACATGCAGGCGCGGATCGTCGGCCTGTCCTTCAGCATCGAGCCGGGAATCGCGGCATACGTGCCCATCGCACACGATTATGCCGGTGCGCCGGAGCAGCTGTCGCTCGCCCAGGTACTGGATGTCCTGCGGCCCATCCTGGAAAGCGAGCGCCCAGCAAAACTCGGCCATCATCTCAAGTACGACGCCCACGTACTGCTGCATGCCGGCGTGGAATTGCGCGGCATGCGCTACGACTCCATGCTGGAATCCTATGTCTGGAACAGCACCGCGACCCGGCACGACATGGACTCCGTCGCCCGCAAGTATCTGGACATGGACACGATACGCTACGAGGAGGTGGCCGGAAAAGGCGCGAAGCAGATTCCCTTCAATCAGGTCGCGGTCGACGTGGCATCCACCTATGCGGCCGAGGATGCCGACGTCACGCTGCAGCTGCACCAGACTTTATGGCCGAAGATCCAGAGCGTGCCGGCGCTGCAATCGCTCTACGAACAGATCGAGCAGCCGCTGGTGCCGGTGCTGTTGCGCATGGAACGGACGGGAGTATTGATCGATGGCGAACTGCTGCGCCGCCAGGGCGTGGAAATCACGCAACGCCTGCGCGAGCTGGAATCGCAGGCACACGCAGCTGCCGGCGGCCCGTTCACGCTGGAATCGCCGAAACAGCTGCAGGAGATACTGTTCGGCAAACTCGGACTGCCGGTCATGCGCAAGACGCCGACCGGCCAGCCGTCCACTGCCGAGGACGTCCTGGAAGAACTCGCCGCCGACTACGCCTTGCCGCGCCTGATCCTGGAGTTTCGCGGCTTTGCAAAGCTCAAGTCCACTTATATCGATAAGCTGCCCCAGCAAATCGATCCAGTCACCGGGCGTGTGCATACCAGCTATCACCAGGCCGTCGCCGCCACCGGGCGACTCTCCTCGAGCGATCCGAACCTGCAAAACATCCCGATTCGCACCCCGGAGGGACGACGCATCCGGCAGGCATTCGTCGCACGTCCAGGCTGGTGTATCGTAGCGGCCGATTATTCACAGATCGAATTGCGCATCATGGCGCATCTATCCGCCGATGCCGGCCTGCTGGATGCCTTCGCGCAGGATCGCGACATTCATCAAGCGACTGCTGCGGAAATCTTCGGCACGCCGCTCGAGGATGTGACCGGCGCGCAGCGCCGCTCGGCGAAAGCCATCAACTTCGGCCTGATCTACGGCATGTCGGCCTTTGGCCTCGCCAGCCGCCTGGGCATCGATCGCGGCCAGGCGCAGCGCTATGTGGAGCTGTATTTTCAACGCTATCCTGGCGTGCGCCGCTACATGGACGAAACCCGCCAGATCGCCCGTGAACGCGGCTATGTCGAAACCGTGTGGGGCCGCCGCCTGTATCTCAACGAAATCCGCTCCAGGAACAGCGCCGTTCGCCAGGGCGCCGAGCGAGCCGCCATCAATGCACCCATGCAAGGCACGGCCGCCGATATCATCAAGCGAGCCATGATCGATGTGGATCGCTGGTTGAACGATTCACGCCTGGAGGCTCGCTTGCTCATGCAGGTACATGACGAACTGGTCTTCGAAGTGCGCCTCGATCTCGCCGAGGAACTGATTGCACACGCGCGCGAGCTCATGTCGGGTGCGGCGCAGCTGAAAGTACCGCTGAAGGTCGACGTCGGCCAGGGAGCAAACTGGGACCAGGCGCACTGAGTCTTCCGGCGGCAATGTCAAATACCCTATGACAGATCGTCCTCGCCGACCGTGCCGCCCTCCCCCTCCCAGCGATTGATCGCCTGAACTTCCCGACGATTGAACTTCAGTCTGACTCCGGCTCCGCCGCCGTTTTCGGCAATGAACACCACCCCGGCTTCTTCCAGTGCGGTTCGTATCCGGCTTCTGGTGTCACTGTCCGGCCCGTGAAACCGGGCTTCGAAGTCGACGATCGTCCGCAAGCCGATGCCGGACGCCTGCGACAACTGTTCGGCCGACCATTCGATCAACGCTCGACCCGCACGGCACTGAGCTGCGGTCAGCACGGACCAGGGATTCGACATGCAAATCTCCCTCGAATCGACTACGGCAAATATCTCAAGATATTCACTCGATATCCACTTGCCGTCACCGCGCGGGTCTGTAGGGGATTTACCACGGCCTGAAATGTTGCTTTCAAACAACTATTATATCCCTAAAGCCTGTACGAAGGTGTTTTCGACAGCTTGATGCGTCGCATATAAACATCTGAGATAAGCGACTGAAAACATGAAATTTTCTTCATGTCTTCAGCTTCTATTCGCGGAACTTTGGCGCACCAGGAACGTCTGAACTATTGAGCGTCGGCCAGGACGCTTTCGCCTGCTGACCTCCCTGAGCAGGCGACTAGCCCGGTCCATCCCCATGCCGGGTGATACTGTCCCGGTGGCCGCATGGCCACCGGGTTTTTTTCATGTTCAAGATTCTGTTTCACCGGGCTCATTCACTGGGCTCAGCCGAGCCTCCGCCCCGTTTTCCGGCCAGCATGGCCAGCACGGCGTGGCGCGCCTCGTCCACACCTATCCTGTTCACTGCCGAAAACAGCTGCGCGGAAGCCGTTTCACCTACCTGCGCCCTGACATCTTTCAGGACGCTCAGACCCGCCCCTCGGCTGAGCTTGTCCGCCTTGGTAATCAGCAGATGGACAGACAGGGAATGCGCCCGTGCCCATTCGATCATCCGACAATCGAAGTCCGTCATCGGCCGGCGCACATCCATGACGATGACCAGGCCGACCAGCGAACTGCGGGCTTCGACGTAGCGCGTCAGCAGTTCCTGCCAATGCCGACGCATTTGTTCCGGAACCTTGGCGTAGCCGTAGCCGGGAAGGTCGGCCAGGCGTCTTCGGCCGTCCTCCAGTCCGAAAAAATTGATCAACTGGGTGCGCCCCGGTGTCTTGCTGGTGCGGGCCAGGTCCCGGCGTCCGGCGATCACATTCAAGGCGCTGGATTTGCCCGCGTTGGAACGGCCCGCGAATGCGACCTCCGTTCCTTCATCGGGCGGAAATTGCCGCGGCTGCCAGGCGCTGGTCAGGAATGTGGGAGCGGGGAATCGGGCCATGGGATCCGAGCGTAGCAGAGCTCAAGCCGAAACGGCGCACCGGGTTTCGTCAGAGGCCGGCTTCGCGTGTACAATTCCGCGCCTTTGCGCTTGCTGCAAGCCACGCCGGCACCCGGACGGGGCTGTCGGCACGCAAACCGGATGATCCGGCTGGGCGGGGAGCAGGCCCCGAATACGTGGACCTTGGAGAATGAATCAATGAAGCTTGCGTCGATCGTTGCGATTTTTGGCCTGGCTCTGCCGCTGGGTTTAGGCACCGCCGCCGCACTGGCCGAGGGGAATGCCGAAAACGGCCAGGCTCTGTCCATCACCTGTTCTGCTTGCCATGGGATGGATGGCAACAGCATCGCCAATCCCGACTGGCCATCTCTTGCCGGGCAGCACCCCGAATACATCCTGCGCCAACTGCAGCACTTCAAGTCCGGCGAGCGCCAGGATCCTTTGATGAGTCCCATGGTCATACCCCTGAGTGACCAGGACATGGCCGATCTGGCAGCCTATTTTGCCGCACAGAAACGGGTAGGACTGGAAGCCGATCCCGACCAGGTCGATCTCGGGCAGCGCCTGTACCGCGGCGGAGACGCGGACGCCGGCATCGCCGCCTGCGCCGCCTGTCACGGTCCCGGCGGCAAAGGCAATCCGATGGCGCTGTACCCCGCTCTGCAAGGACAGCATGCGGCCTACATCGAGATCCAGCTCAAGGCTTATCGCTCCGGTGCCCGCCAGACGGATCCGAACCGGATGATGCGCGACATCGCAAGTTCACTGTCGGACGAGCAGATTGCCGCCGTGGCCTCCTACGTCCAGGGCCTGCGCTGATGCTGCATGCCGGCGCCGTCTCTGGATGGTCCGGGGAGCTCCTGGAAGCGGCCGTCCACAGGTAATGTGCCCTATTCCGAAAGGTACTCCTGCATGAACAAGTTCCACCTCAAGGCGCCGTTCCTCCTGGCTGCACTCTTTGCGCTGGCCGCCTTTTCCGCCTGCGGCAAACAGGCGGCACCCGCACCGGGCGAACCGGCCGTCGAGGCCGTCGCCACCGAGCCTGTCGCCACCGTGCAGAACGAGACGGCTGCAGCGGCCACCCGGGAGGCAGGCGAGATTTCCGCCGAAACAACTGCGGCCCCTGACGAAGCCATCGATACCCAGGCCGCCGGCGTGACGGAAGCTGCGCCGCCTACGGAACTAAAGCCCGCCTCGGTACAGCCGTCGGTGCGGCTTACCGCCCGGGCACCCGCTCCCCCCGTCTCAGCGCGCTTCAAGGAAGGAAGAAATTATCAGAAACTGGTGCCGGCACAGCCGACAAGCGTGAATCCAGGCCAGATCGAAGTCATCGAAGTGTTCTGGTACGGCTGCGGACACTGCTTCGCGCTCGATCCGGGCATCGAATCATGGCGCGGTAATGACAAGGCGCCCTATGTCCAGTTCTTGCGCCTGCCGGCCATGTGGAACGACATGACGCGCCTGCATGCTCGGTTGTTCTATACCGCCGAGGCGCTTGGCAAACTCGAGGAAATGCATACCCAGATCTTCCGCGAAATACATGTCCGTGCAAATCCACTGAATTCAACCGAGCAGATCAGCGAGTTGTTCCAGCGTCACGGCATCAGCGCCGAAGAATTCAACAAAACATTTTCATCCTTCGCGGTGGAATCCAAGCTGCAGCGCGCCGACCTGCTGAATCGGCGTTATCGAGTGCAATCCGTGCCCATGTTCGTCGTGAATGGCAAGTACACCACCGACGTTTCCGGCGCCGGTAATGAACAGCAGCTGTTTCAACTGCTCGACGAACTGGCGGCGCACGAACACGGCGGCTGAACCCGGACAATCTCCCGGTACGCCCTGGATCCGGCCCTCACCGGCTCGCCGATGCTGAAGGTAAGGCCATGCTGAGTGTCTTCGTCGCACAGGCGCACGGGCTTGCGCGCGTGGAGCCGGAAAAGCTCGCATCGATTCAGCCCAACGCCATCTGGGTCGATCTGCTCGAAGGAACACCGGAGGAAGAGCGCCTGGTCGAGTCCGCCTTCGGCATCAAGGTGCCCACACGTGAGGAAATGAAGGAGATCGAGGCTTCCAACCGGCTGTACGAAGATAATGGGGCGCTCTACATGACCGCCACTATCGCTGCGCGACTCGATACCGATCGTCCAGTCAGTGTCGCCGTGACCTTCATCCTGGTGGGACAGCATCTGGTCACCAGCCGATATCTCGACACCAAGTCCTTTCAGCAATTCATCGCCTACGCGCAGAGGCATCCTGCCGCCTGCCAAAGTCCGCTGGCAATCCTGGCCGGAATCATGGAGGCGTTCACGGAGCGCATTGCCGACCTGCTGGAACGTGTCGGTCTGGATCTGGACACTCTGTCCGGCAGCATCTTCGCGCGCAACGGCAACCGCACGCCCAACAGCCGCAACCTGCGCGCCATGATCGAAAATATCGGGTTCAGTGGCGAACTCAATTCGAAGGCCAGGGAAAGCCTGGTCAGCCTGGGACGGCTGCTCATGTTCGTGCAACAATCCGGAAATTCCGGTATCAGAGGCGAATTGCGCGATCGTTTTCGTTCCATCAGTCGTGACGTGATTTCTCTGTCGGATCACGCGACGTTTCTGGGCGGCAAGGTATCCTTTCTGCTCGAGGCGACGCTGGGGCTCATCAGTGTGGAGCAGAACAACATCATCAAGATATTCTCGGTTGCCGCAGTTCTTTTCTTGCCGCCGACATTGATTGCCAGTATCTACGGCATGAACTTCAATCTGTTGCCCGATCTGCCCGGAGAGTACGGCAACTTTGCTTTTTCCATCGGCTTGATGGTTGCGTCGATGGGCATTACATACGCGCTCTTCAAGCGCAAAGGATGGCTTTGATGGCTCACGCTATAGTCAGCATGGCCTTGTTCTGCGATTTCGAAAATATCGCCCTGGGCGTACGCGATGCAAAGTATGCGAAATTCGATATTGCCCGGGTACTTGAACGTCTGCTGCTCAAGGGCAGCATTGTCGTGAAAAAAGCGTATTGCGACTGGGATCGCTACAAGGAATTCAAAGGGCCGATGCATGAGGCCGCTTTCGAATTGATCGAAATTCCCCATGTACGCATGTCGGGCAAGAATTCTGCTGATATCCGCCTGGTCGTGGATGCGCTGGATCTGTGCTATACCAAGTCGCACGTGGATACATTCGTGATCATCAGCGGCGATTCGGATTTCTCGCCGCTGGTCAGCAAACTACGGGAGAATAACAAGACGGTCATCGGCGTGGGCGTGAAAAGTTCGACCTCGGATCTGTTGATGGCCAATTGCGACGAGTTCATTTATTACGACGACCTGGTGCGCCAGGAGGAGAAAAAGAAGCAGCGCGCCAGGCGCAAGCCGGCGGCGGCCAAGACGGCGCCCGATGCCGCCAAAGAGAGACCGAAGGTCGAGCAGCACGAGGAAGATCGCAAACAGCAGGCGTTCGACCTGGTGGTGGACACGATCGAAGCGCTCGCCGAGGAGCGTGATCAGGACGAGAAAATCTGGGGATCGATGGTGAAACAGACGCTCAAGCGCAGAAATCCCGGCTTCAACGAAAGTTATTACGGCTTCCGCAGTTTCGGTGACCTGCTCGAAGAAGCCGAGCACCGCAAGCTCCTGTCGCTGGAATCCGATCAAAAATCAGGCGGCTACATCATCAGGCGCCTGGCCCACGCGGATTGATACCGCTGTTTGCGAAATCCACTGCTGAAGATCAGATGGCTGCCTTCGCGGAAAATCGCCAACGTTCTGCAGCCGCACGCCCCGTCGCATAATAGAGTTCCAAGCGCCGTACACCCTTGATTCGGCGGGTCGAGCGGCGCACTTCCCGCATCAGTCGCAGCAACAGCTGTTCACCGGCCCGTGAGCCGCCGCTGGCGAATTCCGCGGCGATACTAAGATGCATGACGATGACATGTCCGATGTCCTGCCATGCGTAGACCGCCACACCGATCGGCCGACCCGTATGATCAACCGCAAAGAGCGATTGCACATCGCGCATATTGTGCATGCCGATACGCAACCGGTTACGATCGGCGACGATCTCCGGCGCACCGAATCTTTCGATAGCATCCGCGATACAGGTGCTCACACGCTGCTGGCACCGGTTGAAGAACATCAAGGATTCGAGCGCGCCGCGCTGCGTGTCGGACACATGAGATTCGAATGTTATTGTCTGGCTCATGAACTCGTACCGCCGACGAAGTCCGTTCCGCTCCTCATCATGAGCGGCGCCGGACAGCTTGTCGAGGCTGTCGAAAACCATCGGGCAAGCCACCACAAATGACCCGGACGCCCCAAAAGACAGTATGTAAAAACACCACAAAATACCGCCGTCGAGTGACCGGAAATTTCAATTTCCAGCAAGGCCCTGGAGCAAAACATGATCCGGATGTCGCAGCCAGGTCACAGTCTGACGCTATGAATCGCTTACGGATGCCGTTGCGGAACTAAAACGCTCCATTCTGCTTTTCGAGGGGTTTTGTGCCCGCAATGCGTAAAAGTATGAACCGGCGCACGGTCCGCCGGCTTCAAAAGCGCGAATAGGTTCAAGCTTATACGGAGATCTTATTGTCATATATGCAAAATGGCGCGGCGACCCATTTGAAAGGCCGCTGAATGGCGAACACCGGTCTTGGGCATGGGAGCGGCTTGGCCGCGGCCTGCGAAACGAGGGGAAGATTCATGGGCATTCTGGACCTGGGACGTTACAAGGGAATCGTGTTCGCGATCACCGGCTTCCTTGTTTTCATCGCCGTCATTCTGGCGATCAACCACGGCAGGCTGGGCCAATTGCCGGACAATGTCGTAGCGGCCGGATTCCTGGCCGAACATCAGACACAGCCGCGCATCGTCTTCGATGCGGGCGTGCTGCTGACGGCCACTTTGAACATGGGCGAACCCATCGACGAGGCACTGGAGTCGCTGCGCACAGCTGCGAAATCTTATAATGATGCACTCACCGGCCTGGCCGACGGAGGCCGCATCAACCTGGCCGGAGGCCGCACGATCGCCCTGCCGGTGCTGGCCGACGAGCAAGCCGCCAGTCTGCTGGCGGACGGCATGAAAATCTGGACCGCTTATACAGCCAAGCTCGAACCCATTCTGCGTTTCTCCGGCTCACCCTATCCAGCCCAACAGGAAGCGGTCTCGAACGACCACGGGCGCAGCGTCGTTCTCAGCCCACGCGGGCGGCGCCTGCAAGAAGCACTGACCGACTTGAATCAGTATGGCGAAAGTTCGCACGCGCAACTGGCGAGAATTTTTGCCGAACTTGCCGGACAGGTGACGGCACAGGATGCCCGCCAAACGGCAGTCTTGCGCCTGATCCAGGCGGGCGGTATGGCGGCCGCCCTGTTCATGCTCGGTGCAATCTTTTTCTATTTCGCCCGCAACATGCATAAGGAGGAAACCGTTGCGGAGCGTGCGCGCAAGGAGACCGCCGATATCATGCGCACCGTGAATGAAGGGTTGTTCCTGCTGGACAAGGACCTCAAACTCGGCAGCGAACGCTCGATGGCGCTGAACACCATTTTTCGGCGTGAGGAATTTCAGGGTATCTCCTTTGAAGAACTGCTCAAGGAAATCGTTCCGGAAAAGACACTCAGGACCGCGGTGGACTATGTATCCTTGCTGTGGGGCGATCGAGTCAACGAAAAATTGGTCAAGACCATCAATCCCCTCAGCGAAGTGGAAGTGCACTTTGACAACCCTGCCGGCGGATACGATACCCACTTCCTCGAGTTCGACTTCAATCGCGTGAAATCCGCAGGCTCACTGTCGCATCTGCTGGTAACCGTGAACGACGTCACCAAGCGGGTGATGTTGTCGCGCGAACTGCAGGAATCGCAGGAAAAAGCCCAGGCGCAACTCGATCTGCTGCTGCGTATTCTGCACGTGGAACCCGACAGCCTGACGGGATTCCTGAACGACGCGGAAGTGTCGCTGAAGATGGTCAACTCCATTCTCAAGGAACCCGCCCGCGAGGAAACCGCATTTCGCGCCAAGATCGACGGCATCTATCGCCAGGTGCATGCCGTCAAGGGCGAAGCATCCGCCCTGGGCCTCAAGACCGTCGAACAACGCGCTCACACGTTCGAGGAGGCGCTCAACGATCTCAAGGAGCGCCAGGCGCTGTCCGGCAGCGACTTCCTGCCGCTAGTGATCAAGCTCGATGACCTGTTCAATCATCTTGCGCAAGTCCGCGAGATGCTCAGTAGACTACTGGATCTGCATCAGGCAATAGCCAATCGGCGGGAACCCGAATCGGCGGGTGCAGAGAAAGTCGATCGCTGGCTGTCCGGTGAACATGAATCGGCGGTGCACACGCCTGCACCCGCACCCGCACCGCATGAAGACGACGAACCGCCTGCTGCGCTCGATCGTACGCTCGTGGCTCTGACAGAGCGAGTCGCCAATAGCCAATGCAAGCAGGTTCAAATTCGCTGCAGCGGACTGCAGGACGTACCGCAGGCCTATCAGCGCGCCGTCAAGGACATTACGATCCAGCTGGTACGCAACGCCGTCGTACATGGCATCGAAGAACCTGCCGAGCGCACCAAGGCCAACAAACCGCCGGCCGGCACATTGGGCGTGGAGTTCGTCTCCCGCGATACTGACGGCTATGAACTCATCGTCCAGGACGACGGCCGCGGCCTGCAACTGCCGCGCATCAAGGAGGTCGCCATCGAACGCGGCCTGATCACTGCGGCCCAAGGAGCAATGCTGGACCCACGCCAGACCATGGCGTTGATTTTTCGCCCCGGCTTTTCGACGGCGGATCGTGTCACGGCCGACGCGGGGCGCGGCGCGGGCATGGATCTGGTGCGAGTTCTGGTCGCCGAGCACGGTGGCCGCGTCGGCTTGGCATCGGCGGGAGGCAAGTTTTCCAAGTTCAAGATCTGGCTCCCCGCCTGCACGCGCGCGGCCGCCGCCTGAGATAGGCGCATATGTGCCGTCTGAAGTGTTCATGATAGACAGGAAAGAGGGGCTGGAATGGCGCTTGCATCCGTAAAAGGCGGGGCACCGGCAAATGGCAGGCTCAAGCTCATGATTTGCGATGATTCCAATATCATTCGCCGCAAGATCGAACGTGAGCTGCAAATCGACCGACTGCAGGTGATCGCCACCGCGGCGAACGGCAGACAGGCGGTGGAAGCCTTCCGCAAGGAACCCGCGGACGTCGTCACGATGGATCTCACGATGCCGGAAATGGACGGCATCGAGTGCGTCGAGAATCTCGTGCAAATGAAACCGGATGTCCTGATTCTGGTGATCTCGGCTCTGGCCGATAAGGCAACTGCGATCGAGGCCCTCAAAAAGGGCGCCAACGGCTTCCTGTGCAAACCGTTCACGGATCGCCAATTGACGGAGGCGCTGCAAGAGCTGCTGAGAGGCGCCGGCAATGATGACTAAAGTCGAATTGGAAACCTTCGTCGAAGGCACAACGAATTATTTCGAGAAAGCGGCCAATCAACCCGCCTCGGTCGGTTCGCCCTATATCGTTCAGGATGGCCATCCAGCCGTCCAGGAATTTACCGGCATGATCAGCATTGCCGGTAAACGCCGCGGCGTGGTGTATTTCACCGCCTCACGGCCGATGCTGACAGTCATGCTGATGCGCATGGGTGAGACGGAACTTACCCAGGACAATATGTGCGACCTGGTCGGTGAAGTCGCAAACACGATTTCCGGCAACGCGCGCCGCGACTTCGGTAAGGATTTCATGATCTCGGTGCCCACAGTCGTAACCGGCGAACCGGACAAGGTACTGACCCCGGACAACGTGCGTTCGTTCGTCATTCCGATCAACTGGCGCAGCCACTCGGCGCAGTTGGTTGTTTGCCTGGAATGAGTGGGTAGAGAAGGCGGTGCAAGGCACACGGCAAGATTTTATTTTCGCTGCGCCGCAAGCCGGCGAAAGAGTTCCAGCACAAACTCTGGATATCGTCCTGCTGACAACAGACTCCGGTCTGCTGGCGACCCTGCGCGAGGCCTCGAGCTCCAAGCACGCACTATGGCAGGCGCTATCGGCCGATGCTGCCGTGGACTATCTCGTCGGGGGCCGCTGCAATATCCTGATCGTCGATCTGGATGCCCTACCGGAGGATGCGGCGGTACTGCTGGAACGGCTACACGCACAGTTCCCTGAGCTGGTGATGATGGCGACGGGCCGGCGCGAAAAAGAGAGTACGGTTGGCGCGCTCATCAGCGGGGGCGAGGTATATCGCTTTCTTCACAAACCGGTGTCGCCGACACGAGCTCAGCTGTTCCTGTCTGCCGCGACGCGCCGTTGCCATGAATTGCACAACATCGAACCCATCGCACTCACCACGGTACGCACGATCGCGGCACGCCGTGATCTACGCGGCCTCACATTCACTATCGCGGTCGTATTGACCGCACTCGTCGTATACCTCATCTTGCAATTGCGCGATCCGCAGCCGCTCATGACGGAGCACTCCTCCGTGCAAGTACCGAGCGTAGAGGAGCAGATCGCGCACCAGCTTGGACGGGCGAATATCGCCTACGCGACCGGACGACTGATCGAGCCGCGCGGCGACAATGCGCTGCAATACTTCCGGGAGGTACTTGCTCTACAGGGCGATCAGCCTGCGGCACTGGCCGGCATCGATCGCATCGCCGTCGCGATGGAAATACGCTTCGAGGAGGCCCTTAAGGCACGCGATGCGCCACGAGCGGCTGCGGCTCTAATGGGGATACAGGACATCCGGCCGCAATATCCTGGTCTCGATGAACTGCACACACGTCTGCTCACCCTGTCGCGCAGCATGGGAGCGGCAACGACGCCTCGAAGCCTTACACATCGAACTTTCCCGACGGCGCCCGTTCCGGCGCAAGCCGAGGACGAGTACGAAACGTCTGCGATCGATGCCGAAGCGTTGCTGCGGCCGAACACGACTCCGGAGCCTCGCTTGCTGGAACCATTGCTACAAATTCAAGGAGAGTCCATCGGCGATCTGGAAATTCGTGACGATCTGGAAATCCCCAGATGATGAGCCAGACATGACGGTAATCCGGCCGTCTATCGAGACGTCGAATGCTGCTGTCCCGCTCATGGTCCGTGTCCGCCGTACCTTCGGAATTCATGACAGACACGGACCATGAGCGGGACAGCCCAGCCGGAAACTTGGCTTACTGACCCGATATAGCTTGCACCTCGCCGTACTTGGCAAGGATACCGCGCAATGCGGCACCATCGCCCACCGCGATGAGCTGCAGACGTTCGGCATCGTAGTATTTGCCGGCGACACGCTGTATGTCGTCCGCCGTAATCGCCTCTACCTGCTGCGGAAAGGTGTCCCAGTAGTTTTCCGGGAAACCATAGCTCTTTTGGGTCAACACATTGGTGATCAAGGCGCGCGGCGCATCCAGCGACAAGGCGAAGCCGCCGATCAAAGCACGTTTCGCACTCGACAACTCCTGCACCGATACCGGTTCCGCCACTATGCGCTGAATCTCGGACATCAACTCCTGTATCGCTGCGGCGGTGACCTCGCTGCGCACATCGGTGATCGCGGCAACGACCCCCGGAAAGTTCGTACCCGTGAACAAACTCGACACGCCATAGGTATAACCCTTGTCTTCGCGCAGGTTCAGAAACAGTCGCGACGCCGGGCCACCGCCGAGAATATGATTCATTACCAACAACGGAAAATAGTCCTTGCCATCACGTCGGATGCCCAGCGAGCCCACCCACAACGATGTCTGTACCGATCCTGGCCGATCGATCAGCACGACACCGGGCTTCCCGGGCGGCGACAAGTCCGGCAATGAGACTGGCGGACTTTCCGCCTTCTGCCATGCACCAAAGGCCTTCTCCAGTCGCATGATCAGTTCCTCGAGCGTCAAGTCGCCATGAACCACCAGAATTACATTATTGGGCCGGTAGTAGGCATCGTGATAGCCGGCCAGTTCCTCCCGCGTCACGGCACGCAGCACTGACTCGGGCGGCGTGACATAGCGGCCAGGATGTTCGCCATAGACCGCGCCCATGAACGCTTCACGGGCCTGGAATCCAGGCAATGAGCGCAGATGCTGCAACCTGGACAGATAGCGCGCCCTGAATTTCTCCAATTCATCCGCAGGAAACGTAGGATTGCGGACGACATCTGCCGCCAAGGCGAGAATGGCAGCGGCGTTCTCGCTCAATCCCGTGACATTAATGATGGTTTCCATCGACGATGGAGTGGCTGCAGCACCGAAGCTCGCACCCAAGGTCGCGAATTTTTTTGCGATTTCGCGGCTGTCATGCTGCTGAGTGCCTTCCTGAAGCATCGCCGCAGTCATCATTGCCACTCCGTACCGTCCCGGCGGATCGGCCAGTCCACCTCCGTGAATGGAAAATTGCAGGGAAAACGCCGGGAGCTTGTGATCTTCCAGCAAGAACACTTGCAAGCCATTGGACAGTACGGCTTCCTGGGGCGTGGGCAAACTCACGTGCAGGAGTTGCGGATTCACGGGCACTCTGCCTTTCAGTTCGACGCCCCTGATCGACTCCGTCGCTCTTTCAGCCACTTGCGTCCCCGGCACCTGGGTATGCGCCAGGAGGGGCATCAGCAGGCTGCCGCCGAGTAAAAACGGGATTACGCACCTCATCCGGATCATTCCTTCAGTCTCTTACGGTCCGAGAGTCTTTTGTCACCTGAGCTTCGCCATTTTGACGAAGATGTTCGATTGAGCCGGTCTTTCATCAGGTTGACGTCAATCTTGGGGCATTTCGCCCCTCCGATCAGGATTCATCATCTCAGGCGCCAGGTTGTTCGAGTGCCGCAGCCGCCGAGCCGCCGGCCGGTATGGGGCTGGTAACGACAACGGTGCGATTGCGCGCCTGCAAGTAACGCCGCGCCACGCGCTGCACATCGTCATCCGTGACAGTATCGAACTGGTCCAGACGGGTATTGATCAGGTCAGGGTCACCGAATTTGACTGTGTAGCTACCCAGCAAAGTGGCACGTGCCTGCACACTGCGGATACTTTGCAGGAAGACGAGACGAGTGGTGTTCTTGGCCTTCTGCAATTCCCATGCAGCCACCGGAGCCTTCATCAACAGATCGATTTGTGTATAGATGGCGCTCTCCACATCGGCAGGCTTGCTGTCCGGGCGCAGGGTGGCGCCTATGTAGAGTCCGCCGGGACCGATGCGCTCATCGACAAAGCCGCCGATGTCGACGACCAGTTCCCGGTCCTTGTTCAAGCTCTGGTAAAGCCGGGAACTTTGCCCTCCCTGCAGGATCGAGGAAAGCACCTGCAAGGCAGGCAGATCCGCCGTGTTGCCGGCCGGCAGCTTGTAGGCGATCTGGATCTGCGTCAATCGGGCGAGAGGATCCGTCACGGTGTCACGGCGTTCCGCCGTCTGCAGCGGCTCTTTCAACTCGACCGCGGGCGGGGCCGGCTGCCGAGGAATGCTTTCGAAATACTTGCGGATGAGCTTCAGGGCCTGTGTCGAATCAAAGTCGCCGACCAGGCTGAGCACTCCATTGTTCGGTGCGTAGTAGGTTTGAAAAAAGTCGGCTGCATCCTCGAGGCTCGCCGCATTGAGATCCTCCATGGACCCTATCGTCGAATGCTTATAGGCGAAGTTGTCGTAGAACAGTTCTCCGAAGTATTCGTCGGCGCGGCCATAAGGCTGGTTATCCACGCGTAGACGGCGTTCTTCCTGGACCGCATGGCGCTGATTGTCGAGCTTCTCCTGCGTCAGATCGAGAGAACGCATGCGATCGGCTTCCAGAAACAGCGCCAATTCCAGCTGGTTTGCCGGCAACGTGGCGAAATACAGTGTGATATCGGCGCCAGTCGTCCCGTTCATCGAGCCGCCGTTCGAGAAAATCTGGTAGAAATGCTCGCCGTCGCCGACATTTTTCGAGCCCTTGAACATCAAGTGCTCGAACAGATGCGCAAATCCGGTCAGTCCCTTGCGCTCGTTACGTGAGCCGACGTCGTAGGCGATGTTCAGAGCAATCACCGGAGCGCCGTGATCTTCGGCGAGTTGTACGCGCAATCCGTTCTTCAGCGTCGTTTCGCTGAAATAGATATGTACCTTCTTTGCTGTACCGGACGCCGCGGGATCCATCTTCGCCGGGCGCGCCACTGCCGCAGCCATGGAGCCGGTCTGGAGAAACAGCAATCCACCAAGAAGACCTGCCGCCAGCAAACCCTTGCCCGGCAATCCCGATACTCCCCTGCGGACCGCCCGCAACGATAATATCCTGAACCATCCTGAGGAACAGGCCCGATTCCATCCCAGGTATGTCGGCACCACGAACGATGGGCCCAGACAGACTCTCGAAGTCCGATTCATCGGCATGAAGCTCCGGTGTACAGGTCGCAGCCAGAATACACCAGGAGCTGCCGGGGCCGGTGGAGTAACCCTGCAAATATCCAGCCTCAGCGCTGTACCGGATCGGGAACGATTCGTTCCCGATCCGCAAGCCGAGGAACTGTCTCCGAAGAATATCTAAGGTATGGTCTTGCTGGCGATGTTGGACAAACCGCTTTCTATACCGCTGCTGGTATACGCCAGCACTGCGAAATACCAAGTACCTGAAGTGAGATCCTCCACCACGTAGGTGGCCACGCCCGGATTTTCTATATCGGCCGTCTGATCCAGAGTAGAGGCCGACTTGCCGTACTTGACGCGAAATCCTGCCAAATCTGTCAATGGAGTACCGTCGGAATTTTCCGTCGGAGGCGTCCATTGCACCGTCGCAACACCGGTCGAGGACTTGACGACCGTAATCATGAAAGCCGGCAGGCTCGTCGTATTCTTGCCATCGCTGACAGAGATGACGATGTTCGCGTAACTGCCTGCGTCGCTCTCGGCCGGAGTGCCCGACAAGCGGCCGGTATTCGTATTGAACGACGCCCAGGCCGGCAGTCTCTTGATACTGTATGTCAGATTATCACCTTCCGGATCGGAAGCTGTCGGCCGGAAGCTATAGGCCACCCCTGCATTCACGCTCGTCGCCGGCGTACCGCTGATGATCGGTGCCTTGTTTTCCACGGCCTTCACCGTGATCGAGAACGCCGGCAGCGATGCCGTTGCACGACCGTCGCTTACACTGATGACGATACCCGTCGTAGCGCCTACATGGCTATCGGCCGGCGAACCACTGAGCCGACCGGTTGCCGTATCGAAATTTGCCCAGACAGGCTTGTTCTGGATCGAGAAGCCCAGCGTATCTTTATCGGCATCACTGGCGCTGGGAACGAACGAGTAGGCCGCTCCGACATCGATGCTGCCGGGCGGCGTGCCGCTGATCTTCGGCGCCGCATTGGGCTTCTCCTGGACGACGATGGAAAAGGCGCTCAGCATCGCCGAGGCACGCCCGTCGCTCACGCCGATAACGATGTTCGCATAGTTGCCGACCTCGCCGGCCGAGGGCGTGCCGCTAAGCCGGCCGGTGCTGCTGCTGAAAGCAGCCCAGCTCGGACGGTTCGATATCGAGTAGGTCAGCGTATCACCGTCAGGATCGTTGGCGGACGGTTGGAATGAATAGGCCTGCCCTGCTTGAACCGCTGCCGCAGGGGTGCCGCTGATCGTCGGGGCGCGATTGTCGGATCGCACTTCGATGGAAAATGGCGCCAAGGCTGTGCCGGCTTTGCCGTCGCTTACGCTGATCGTGATATTGGCATAGCGTCCAGCCCGGTTCACACCAGGCGTGCCGCTGAGCCGGCCGGTGCTGGTGCTGAAGCTGGCCCAGGAAGGACGGTTGGAAATGGAGAACGACAACCGGTCACCGTCCGCATCCGTCGCGACGGGCTGGAACAGGTAGGCCTGGTTCACCAGAACCGAACCGCTCGGCACACCCGAAATCACCGGTGCCGCATTCACAGCAGGCGACGGCGGCAGATTGCGAGAATGGATACGGATCTTGAACGGACCGACGGAGCGTGTATCTCGCCCGTCGGTCACGGAAATGACGATATCCTCCGTCTCACCTACACTGGCGTCGTCGGGTGTACCGGTCAGCCGCCCCGTCTCGACGCTGAACTGCGCCCAGGCAGGCTTGTTGGTCACGGTAAACTCGAGAAAATCGCCGTCGGCATCGCTGGCCACGGGCATGAACGAGTACACCTCGCCTGCCTGCACCGCTGCAGGCGGCGTGCCCGCGATCTCCGGCGGACTGTTTTCGATGAGAGTCGACTCCACCAGTTGCGATGCCGGCGGCACAGTGCCCGCCGCCGGATCCTGGGAATCTCCACCTCCACCTCCACCTCCGCACCCGCTCAAAACCAGCGCGGCCAGCAACAGCGTTGCGCATTTGTTGAGAATCGTAACACTGCTCATACCTTGCACCTTTGCGTCGTATTGCGCCCGAGGCCACAAAATGATTGCGAGCGATAAATTCGAGGTGGGGCAATGAGCAAGCGCCGCAGGTATGCGCCGTTGGAGCGGCGAGACGCCGCAGGTACGCAACGTGTGCCTGCGAGGCGCCGGTCAACACATGATCTCCGGTCGCTAATGGCGACGTGGTTCATGCGGCAACCCCGCTGTCGTAGGATGGAATCCCGTAGACCGGAAGCTTTGCGTCCCCGTCTTTCGACGGGTTTGCCCGTAACCAATGTTTGCTGCTCCTGTTTCCGTATCTTTGCTCGCGCAACGCACCGCATTGCACGCCGCTATCGTTCGCGCCTGGGGAAGGAACATGCAAAGGAGGAAGATCAAAGGATGACGATAGAGACTCGCATGGAGATTCCTACCGGCAACCCCGCTATCCTGCGCCCTCGCGCGTTCGGACCGGAGGCTTTGCGTCACCGCCTTTCAGCGGTTCTGCCCTTGCGTAGCGGCATCGAGTAGACATCACCAAATATGTGTTTGCAATTGTCGTAGGGCGACGACAGCTCAGTGCAGCACCCGTCTCATTTCACGTAAGTGCGCCAATCGGATGACGCATGCAGACATCGTCTCGAGACGCCGCGGCGCCTGCGCCCGACGACTGAGCAGGCAGGGAGCGGACGAGGAGTACGGCTGCAGCGTGAATACAGAATGTGGCAGGCCGCGGAATGGAGCCGCTGAGGATGCCGTGAGGCGCTGGGGAAGGAGGCAGGAATCAGCCGATCAAGGCATCGCGCGGTGTTCCGCCGCGTGATGCGCCAAGAGATCCTGTCTACCGGATTTATTCCGGCAGCTTATATCCGTGCTGATCGATCAGGCGGATGCAGGCCTCCGCCAAATAGGGGTCATACAGTCGCCCTGCTCCACGTCTGATCTCTTCGATGGCCGCGGCCATGTCGGCGGCAGGGCGGTACGACCGGGATGAGCACATTGCCTCGACCGTATCGGCAATCGCGAGGATACGCGCTTCCAGCAGGATATCCGTCGCCTTGAGACCTCGTGGATAGCCGCTGCCATCATAGCGCTCATGACTTTGATAAATGATATCGGCGATAGGCGCGCCAAAATCGATATCTGCCAGGAGCTGGCAACCCTCATCGACATGGGTACGCATCAGGGCCAGTTCGGTTTCCGTCAATGGCGCCGGCTTGGAAAGAATGGAGGCCGGCACAGCGATGTTGCCGATGTCGTGCAGCATCGCTGCAACTCGTAATGCGTGCTGACGCTCGCCATCCAGGCCGGCTTCACGCCCGATTGCCACCGCCAGCGCGGCCAGGCGCCGTGCCGAACCTGCGGTGTAGGGGTCGTGGTGTTCGCCGACACGCACAAAGGAGTCGATCATGCCCTGCAGCGCAACGTCGGCGCGCTGGAACGATTTGAGTGCCTGTGATTGTGCGCGCTTCATCTGAATGATGCGCAGCAAGCTGTCCGCGAGCATGAGCAATCCCTGCTGATCATCCTGAGCATAGTCGGCATCCCGGTTGGCCACCCCAAGCACCGCCACGACTTCATCGTTCACCACGGCGGGCACCGCTAGATATCGCCCTAGTGCCGGCAGTCCGTCCTGCTGGGCCTTCGGTTGAGCATCGCTGCCGGCAACGGCCTGCCGGCCTTTGATGCACGCTTCCAGGAATTCACCCGGCTGAATCGAACGCGGCGCAGGACTCACCAGCACCGCCTGCCGTTGAGCGGTATCGAACCAGCCCGCCAGGCAAGGGTTCTTCGCATGATCGACGAAGTGTAGCCAGGCCAGCGGACTGTTTATCACGGCGGCGGTCTGCTCCAGGGCATATCGAAGAATCGTAGCCTCATCGGCGCTCGTGGAACCTCTCAGTAGATCGATCACCGCTGTCTGTCGCAATTGAGCGACGCGACCAGTTGTATCCCGCTCGCGCAAACGCTGATTTTCCGTTTTCAGCCCAGCCATCTGCGCTTGCATGCTGGCATGCGCCTGCTGCATCTCCGCCAGGGCTTCAGCATGCATACGCCCGGTATTCTCCAGCACCCGCGCATGGTCGCGCCGCATGGCTTCGAGAGCCTCGGCATGGGTATTCCGCGCCTCGGCATGAGCTCGCTGTGCCTCATTCAACGCAGCCTCCAGAGCGGCGATACGCTGCAGAGAGGTCGTATCGATCAACGCCGTTCGATCCGCGCCCTGAGCCGCCCCCTGGGCCGCTATCTGAGTTGTTGCCTGAGTCGACGTCTGGGAAGGCACTGTCGTGCCGGAGGATGCCGGGGACGCCGATCCGTCGTTTGCCGCAGCCACCGCGCCCAATACTTCATCCAGCGCTGCCAGTAAGGACTCCGGCTGCGCCGAGCGGGCCAGAAACCGCTCAGCACCCAGTTCCAGGGCGAAGCGTTCATACTTCGGATCGTCATGACGGCGCGTATAGAATAGGAATGGTACAGACTGCAGCCGCTCATCCTGTTTCCACTTGCGGCACAGCGCAAAGCCGTCCATACGCGGCAACACGATATCGGAAATGATGGCATGCGGAGGCTCGCGCCTTGCGGTATCCCAGGCGACCAGGCCGTTCGCCGACTTCATGACCCGATGGCCACGACTGGACAGTAACTGCTCGATCGCGCTCTGCTCCGACTCGCGCTCGAATGCAATCAGGATGACACTCATGCCTTGTCTCCCGCCACCGCGTCGATCGCGCCGGCTGCTCATAATTGCGCCCATGCGCACGTCCCGGAAAGGTCTTGGAGTATGCCGTTGGAAGGCTGATTTGGCACGATCGCAACGGCGTTGCCGCCTGCAAAAAGAGACGCAGCGCACACATCCTGGTGCGCCGGCTTGATCATGCTCGCAAGGCTCGTCCGATTCGTACCGTTGCCAGCGGCTTTCGCCGGGAGTCACCCGTTCCCGATCCGATTGACGTTGGTCCAGTATTGACCCAGCTTCGACACCTGTTCTGTGAACTTGCGAAAGTCGACCGGTTTCACGATATAGCTGTTGGCATGCAGTTCATAGCTGCGCAGTACGTCTGTTTCCTGATCCGAGGAGGACATGATCACGATCGGAGTCGAACGCACCTTGGGATCGGCCTTGATCTGCGCAAGCACATCCAGCCCATCGATCTTGGGCATGTGCAGATCGAGCAGCATCAGACACGGGTTGCCGGGTGACCGCTGTGCATAGGCGCCATTGCGGAACATATAGTCCAGTGCCGCTTCACCATCCTGAACCCAGACGACAGGCTGCGCAACCTGACCGATCTGCAGGGCACGAATCGTCAATTCAGCGTCCGTGGCATTGTCATCGGCGAGCAGGATATAGCTGGAAGACATCATGTCGATTCACCCGCAATGGCAGCGGCGCGCTCAGGCGAGCTGTCCCTCAAGGTAATGGCATTCGAATCATTCGCTTGATGCAGAATAAAGGCATACTCGCGCGCCACTTCGTACAAATGTGCAAAGCGGCCTGATTTACCTCCGTGCCCCGTCGTCAGATCGACGTGCAGCAGAAACAACGGCTTGCCGACAGCTTGTGCCCGCAGCCTTGCCACCCATTTGACGGGTTCGAAATACTGGACCTGGCTGTCCCACAGGCCCGTCGTGACCAGCATGGGTGGATATTGCTGTGCGCGAACATTATCGTAAGGCGAGTACGAAAGCATATATTCATATGATGTTCGTTCATTGGGATTACCCCACTCCTCATACTCGAGCGTCGTGAGCGGAATGCTTTTATCGAGCATGGTCGTAACGACATCAACGAAAGGCACATGCGCAATCAGGCCGGCATATCGATGCGCGGCGACATTGGCAAGGACGCCTATGAGCAAACCACCGGCGCTGCCGCCGACGGCGAATACCTTGTCGTGCGCACCGTAACCGTGCTCCACCAGGCCATCGGTCACATCGATGAAATCGTGGAAGGTGTTCCACTTGTGCTGCAATCTCCCCGCCTCGTACCAGCGCCGCCCCAATTCCTGGCCGCCACGCACATGTGCGATCGCATACACGAAGCCGCGATCGAGCAGTGACAGACGTGAGGCGTCGAAGACCGGATCCATGGACAATCCATAGGCTCCGTAACCATACAGGTACAACGGCGCCGAGCCATCCAGCGGCATTCCTTTACGGTAAACGAGCGATACAGGAATGCGTTCGCCATCGCGCGCTGGGACCCATATGAATTCGCTGGCATAGTTCGTCGGGGCAAAATCACCCAGCACGGCATCGCGTTTGAGCAGCGTGCGCTCCCTGCTGGAGACATCCAGTTCGTAGACCGTCGTCGGCGTCGTCAAGGACGAATAAACATAGCGCAGCCGATCCGTATCCAGCTCGAGATTCGTCCCCAGCCACATCACATAGGCCGGATCATCCGCCGCCAGATGATCGGAAACCGATCCGTTCCAGGTCTGTACTCGAATCCGGCGCAATCCATCGGAGCGCTCACCGACGGCAAGAAAATTTCGAAAGACATCATAGTCGTGAATGAACACGCGGGGATCGTGAGCCACCAGATCGCGCCAGCGCGAGGTGTCGCCCGCCCCGTGCACCGGTGCTTCGACGATACGGAAATTCTGCGCGTCGAGATTCGTTCGTATCACGAAGCGCTGCCCCAGATGTTCGACCTCGTATTCGTGATCAGCGATACGCGGAACGATCACTTCAAACCTCAGCAAAGTGTCATCGGAGCGTGCATATCTCCATTCGGAACAGCTCGTGCTTTCCGCTCCGATGAATAGGTAGACCTCCGACTTACTGCGCTCCACGGTCAAATCGAAGCTCGCGTCCAGCTCCTCGTATACGATCGGGTCCGCCGACTGCGGCGTGCCCAATAGATGCGCACGCACACACCGTCCTCGCAAGGTGACGGGGTCTTTCTCGACATACAGAAAACGGCGGTTGTCATCTGTCCATGCGCAACCGGGCTCGACGTTCTCGATCGCGTCCGGCAGAAGTTCGCCGGTGACGAGATCCTTGATATGCATGCTGAACTGACGCCTTCCGACGACATCCTGCGTATAGGCCAGCAACCGGCCATCGGGACTCACGTCATAGCCGCCCAGCTGAAAAAAAGCATGGGCCTGCGCCAGCAGATTGCAGTCCAGCAGGACACTTTCGACAGCATCCGGCAGATCCGGACGCCGCACGATCAGGGGATATTCTCCGCCGGTAACCAAGCGTTGCGAATACCAGAAGCCGCGATAACGAACCGGAACGCTGGTATCGTCCTGCTGCATGCGCCCGATCATCTCCTGGTACAGCGCATCCATCAGCGGTTGGCATGGCGCCAGCATGGACTGCGCATAGGCGGTTTCCGCCTCCAGATGCGCCAAGACCCGTGGATCACTGCGGGTATCGTCGCGCAGCCAGTAATAGGGATCCTCGCGCGCGCCCTGCGGGCCGGCAACGACGCACATATGGACGGCCGCGACCGGGGGAGATGGCACGGACCGCTCCGGAATGTCGTCCAGCGGTTTTGAGATCGACATGAATGAGGCTTATAGCGTGGTACCGGGAAGGCGTAAACCCGCAGCTCCCTGTAAAACCGTCCAGGCAGTACGAGCACCTCGATGCGGGTGCGCAACAAGCAAAATTCCTGCCATGACCGGCCTGCCCTATATCGAGGCGCTAGTCGGAATACATCTCGTTCATGGTATCGGCAAGTGCGGATCGAAGTAAGAATTAACTATTTTGTGTCTCAGTTCACACCAGGTACCTCCAAAAGGCGAAGATGGATCTCAGCTCTGCGATATTGCATAAGTAGTATTTCCCGATGACAGGAATACCCCAGGAGGGGTCATGGCCAATGCGCAGCACTCCCCTCTGATCCCTGCCGGGGGCGAGGTCGATCTGGAGCTCGATGACACCCGGAATCGCCAGAGCCTCGATGAGGGACGGCAGGCGCCCATCCTGGTTCTCAGCCGGGATGCGAAACTGATCGAAACGATCATAAAGGCGGCGCCGCGCGGAGTGCCGGTGATGCACGCTCCGGACCTGGATCAAGCCGCAGGAAAGCTCTCGGAATCGAGGCCGGGCGTCCTCGTGGCCGATACCGCCAGCACAGCCGACGTCACTTCGATGGTGGCGCAGTTGACCCAGCACTTCCCTGAACTCGTGGTCGTCGTGGCAGGCCGGCGGGAAGACAGCGGCGCCCTCATGCAGCTCACGGCTGCAGGCCGGATATTCCGTTTTCTGCTGACACCCTTGTCTCATGGTCAAACCCGTCTGGCACTGGAAGCCGCCGTCACGCATCACCTGGATGTCGCTGCAACCGGCGAGCGCCATGGCACGGCCGGGACGGACGGTACCGGCGGCCGGAACCGCAAGAATTACCTCGTCACCTACGGAGCATTGGCGGCCGGCCTGCTGCTGCTCATCGGCGGCATCTGGTTTGGCGTCGGCCGATTCACGAGGGCGCCCGAGGCGCCGACGACGATCGCAGCCTCCGCTCAGGTACCGGATCGCCTGCCGGATCGGCCTGATCCGGTGCAGGCGGAAATCGCCTTGGCACAGGAAGCCTTCGCCCAGGGCAAGTATTACGAACCCTCAGGGGAAAGCGCGCTCGATCTATACCTGAGCGCCCTGGCGCTGGATCCGACCAGCGAAGCCGCCAAGGCAGGCGTGCGCACTGTCGCCGACAAGGTGCTCGAACGCGCCGAGCGTGCGCTCACTGCGGAACGTCTCGAAGAAGCGGTATTTTCCATAGAACGGGCGCGCAACATCGATCCTACGCATCCCAGATTGTCCTTCCTGGATACGCAGATTGCCCGTGAACGCGAACGGCTCAAACTCACGCAGGCACAGGAAATCGGTATCCGGATACGGACCCTTGTGGCACAGGCAAACGACCGCATGCACGCCGGTTATCTGCTCACGCCATCCGGCGGCAGTGCCCGTGAAGCGCTGCTCGAAGCGCGCCGCTTGGATCCCACCGATCCAAACGTGCAGCAGTCGATCCGGGAATTCGGCGGGATACTCATCGAAAAGGCGCATAACACACTGGCCGCAGGCAAGCCGGAGGAGGCCCAGCTGTTCGCCAGCGCAGCCCGCCAGCTCGGAGCAGCTGGCGCAGCGCTCACCGCTGTGGAACGCTCGCTGGCCGAGACCAGCCGTGCCGCCGGCGCACGCGCCTCCGCGGCGCGTCAGCTCGATGCGGCCATCGCCGCCATGATCGTGGATATCCGCGAGCGCATCGGCGCCGGAAAGTTGATCGAGCCGGCAGGAGACAGCGCCCGTGATCATCTCGGCAAGCTGGTCGCGGCCGCGCCCGGCCGACCGGAGATCGAAGAGCTCGCGCGTACCCTGTCGACCCGACTGGTCGACTCCAGCAGACGGGCCATGACGGCGAAGGCCTTCGATCGTTCGACGCAATTACTCACGGCGGCGCGTGAGATCGGCGGGCGATACAACGACGTCATCATCGCACAAATGGAACGTGAACTCGCTGCCGCGCATGAAGCCTACGCACAGGAAACCAGCATCGTTTCCGTGACAAGCCTGACTCGCACCCGGACAGTCGATCCCATATATCCAGAATCGGCCCTGAAACGAGGTATAGAGGGTTGGATCGAACTGACCTTCACCGTCACCCCCAATGGCAGTGTGAACGACATCGAAGTGCGCAATGCCAGCCCCGCCGGAGTCTTCGACGATGCCGCGATACGGGCAGTGCGCAGCTGGCGATTCGTGCCGGTCACGCACAATGGTGAAAAAATTGCCCAGCGCGCCATGGTACGCCTGAGATTCGCTCTTCCGGGCCGGGATTGAACTGCATCGCTCGATCGGAGTGATCGCACAGATCGATCGGAAGCAGGCCGCTCGGCACCGCGCGTCCAGAACTGTCCGGCCGGCTCCAGTCCATCGGCATTGCGGCCGATAATGAAACCGGAAAATCGGCGAGGACGCATGGGAATCTCTCCGGAACCTCTTCTCGATCTCCCCCAATCTCAAAATTTCCGCTCTTGAAATTCCCGCTCATGAAAGCGCGGATCGTTGGGATGCTCTCCCGAGCGGGCTATCTGCATTGCTCCAAGGATATCCTGCACGTCCGCCCGCGCCAGGATGGCGCAGGTATCCAAGGGCACTTTACGCTGCCAATTCGGATGCTCGATATCCGTACCAGGGACATTCACCGGATCGATCATGCCGATCAGATCCTCGATTTGAATCAGGGCGATAGCCGATGCCGACATGCCGAGAAATGCGTGTACGGCACGTGCCAACGCCGCCGAGTAGATCGGCAGCGGTTGATCCTCCTGCCAATACCATAGACCCGTCGCCACCAGCGCCCGCATCAACGCACGCCGCTCTCCTGTACGAACTTCATGCGCGTGCGCCTTGATTTGCGATGAGGGGTATAGATCGAGCCGCTCGCGCAGCCTCAGGTCGTGCTCCTCCCACCAGCCGCATAAGGTCGGCAGATCATGCGTAGTGACAGCCGCAAGCGCATTCGCCGCATACTGTGACGGTAGACGAAATTCGCCTTGTGATGTTTGTTCGAACAACAGTACCTTGTAGTGATGGACGCCGTATTCATCCATTGCCACGATGACGTCGGCGGGTACGGTGCCGAGATCCTCGCCGATCACGACGCAGCGATTGCGCCGGCTTTCCAAGGCCAGTATCGCCATCAGCGCGTCCAAGGGATAGTGTACGTACGTACCCTCGCTGGAGGTCAGGCCGGACGGCACCCACCAGAGACGGTAGAGGCTCATGACATGATCCAGGCGGAGAGCGGCCACATGGCGCATATTGTTGCGTACCAGTTCGATGAAGGGCTGGTAGCACTGATTGCGCAGCTCGGCGGGATCCTGGGGAGGGATCCCCCAATTCTGTCCCTTGAGTGCCAGCGCATCCGGCGGCGCACCTACCGAGGCATGCTGCAGATACAGGCGCCGATTGGACCAGACTTCCGAACCCGTACGATCCGCGCCCACGGCAACGTCCCCATACAGCCCGATCTTCATACCGAGTTTCAGCGCGGTATCCTGTGCCGCCTGCAACTGCTCCGCAACGAGCCATTGCAGGTACATGAAATATTCAACGTCCTGCGAGTATTCTCTGGCAAATCGATCCACCGCCGGGGAGGCCGGATCCTGATACTCCATGGGCCAATGAGGCCAGCCCCGGCATTGCGGATCCCGCCGGCGCAAATGCGCATCCAGCGCGTCGTAGATCGCATGTAGCCGCAACGGCTCACCCCGTGCTGCCACAAACTGCCGAAACGATTCGGCGCGCTCGCTGCCGCGCTGTAGATGCCGCTCGCGAAAACTCATATACAGCAGCCGCAGGATCTCCAGTTTGAGCGACGCGACTTGAGCATAGTCGACGTTATCGGCCATTCTTGATCTGTGTAATGCCGTCTGAAAGTCGTCAGCACGTACCCGGCGCTGCGCCGCTTCGCACTGCACAAAGTCCGGTACGTCGGCAACGGCGATATACAGGACGTTGAGAAACTGTCTGCTGGACGGACTGTAGGGACTGCTACGCTTCGGCTCGGCGGGTGCCAGTGCATGCAATGGGTTCAAACCGATGACGCCGCAGCCCAGCGGCGCGGCCATCCGCACCAGTTCGCGCAGGTCATGCAGATCGCCGATGCCCCAGTTATCCGCGGAGCGCAGCGAGTACAGCTGCACGGCGATGCCCCACACGGAGCCCGCCGTAGATCGCCGCTCGCCTCGATTCTCGGCATCATTCGCCAAACCGCTCGCGGGCTGATAGCAGCGCGCAGGCGCCACGATCACGTCCAACCCGGCGCTCAAGCCCGTGTCGAGTACGAGTCGCGCCCGATGGTAACCTTGCGGAAGCGGCGGCAGATCCAGCACGACACGGCGATAGGCGCGATCCTCGACCGTTCCCTCCGCCAATGTCGTCAAATCCTCGAGCGAAGCGCTGCCCGACCATGCCGCCCGATCCGCATAAGCCGCAAGGGCCGCATCCAATGCCGGCGGCTCCACTGTGCCTGCCGCCGTCGGCGAGCTCTCCGGACTCACCGTCCACTCGATCCGGCGAGCCTCCAGATCCAGCGGCACCGATACTGCAATGCGTGGCCGCGCATTCTCGAGTGCAACCACGACAGGCGGCACCATGTCCGTCCAGCCTTTGACATCAAGCTGGCGGATGGCGTCGGTCACGGCCTGCAGGTCTGAGGTATCCACGCCGAGCGCCGCCAGGATCGCCGCCTGCGACTCGCGCGAAACCTGCTGCGGCTGGCCGCGATAGTCGAGATAGGTATCCGCAATTCCAAGCAGCTGCCCAAGTGACGCCAGCGCGGCAGCCAATTCCGGTGAGGGAGCGCTCACTTCAACGTCAATGCGAGTCCGCAGTGCACGCTGGACGGTACATCACTGTCGGCAAGCAGCACGCAGGAATGAGGTGACACTGTGCAGATTTCACTCGGCAACACCCGGCCTGGATCGTTCACCTGCCAGCGTGCCGTATCGAACACGAATTGCCACTGCATGCCCGTCTTCGCTTCCGGCAGATGAAAATCCACCGGTTCATCGCTGGTATTGCACAAAAATAATAGATGACCGTTCAGTGTTCCATGAGGATCGCAAAATGCGTGGCCGTTCAGGATACCAAGTACACGCGCATGCGGATCGTTCCAATCCGCATCGGTCAACTCCCGGCCGGATGGATGGAGCCAACTGACATCCTTGTGGTCGTGATCCTGCTTGAGCGATCCCTTGAGAAATGTATCGCGGCTCAAGCCCGGTGCCCGCTGGCGCAGGATCAGCAACTGCCGGATGAACTCGATCAGTCCGGCACGCTGCGGCGCCGCGCTCCAATCGATCCAGCTGATGTCATTGTCCTGGCAGTAGGCGTTGTTGTTGCCGTGTTGAGTGCGCGCGAATTCATCACCCGCCAGCAGCATCGGCACACCCTGCGAGAGCAGCAAGGTAGCCATCATATTGCGAATCTGGCGTTCCCGAAGATCAATGATGCCCGGATCCGTGGTTGGACCTTCGACACCGCAATTCCAGCTCAAATTGTGATTATGGCCGTCGCGGTTATCCTCCAGGTTCGCTTCGTTATGCTTGTCGTTGTAGGCGGTCGTATCGTACGCGGTGAATCCGTCATGGCAGGCAATATAATTGATACCCGCGGTCGGACGTCGTCCGCTGGCGCGAAACAGATCACTGGAACCGGCGAATCGTTCGGCAAAATTACCCAGCACACCGGGATTGCCGCGCCAGAAGCCTCGCGCCCCATCGCGGTATAGATCGTTCCACTCCGCCCATCCAGGTGGAAAGCGGCCCAGTTGATAGCCATCCGCACCGATATCCCAAGGCTCTGCAATCAGCTTCACGTAGCGCAGCGAAGATTCTGCGGCGACTTGCTTGAAAAAGGCCGCATCGGTGCGAAAACGCCCGTTCTCGCGGCCCTGCACCGCCGCCAGATCGAAGCGAAACCCGTCGACATGCATTTCCTCGACCCAGTAACGCATGCAATCGATGACCATCCTGCGCACAGCGTGATGACCGAAAGCCACGGTATTGCCGCAGCCGGTACGGTTGATGTAGTGCCCCGGAGAACTGGTCTCGAGCTTGTAGTAAGTCGCATTGTCCAGTCCTCGCAGGCTCAAGGTCGGACCGAATTCGTTGCCTTCTGCAGTATGGTTGAACACCACATCCAGAATCACCTCGATGCCGGCGGCATGCAGCGCCTTGACCATGGTTTTGAATTCAATCACGGCATCATCGATCGCATACCGTTGCTCGGGAGCGAACCAGGCAATGGGATTGTAGCCCCAGTAGTTGGCCAGTCCCTTGTCACTCAAGACCTGCTCTGTCAGGAATGCCTGCACAGGCATCAATTCCACCGTCGTCACGCCCAGGCGCGTCAAATGAGCAATGACATCCGGATGCGCCAGACCCAGATAGGTGCCGCGTTCGCGTTCGGGAACCCCGGGATGCAGCTTCGTGTAGCCCTTGACATGCAGTTCGTAGATGACGGTGTCGCGCCAGGGTACGGCCGGCGGCCGATCCTCTCCCCAATCGAAGGCATCGTCGATCACCCGTGCCTTGTAATTGTACGGCGCACTGTCGTTGACGTCGGGCAGATTTTGTTGCGGATCTTCTTGGTGTCCCATCAACGAGGGGTGCCAGGTGAAACTTCCCGCCAGTAGCCGGGCATAAGGATCCAGCAACAGTTTCGCGCCGTTATAGCGCAATCCGTACGTGGGGTCGTAGGGCCCATACACTCTGAATCCATACACCAGACCGGGCCCTCCCAGCGGCGCAGGCAGGAATCCGTGCCAGATGTTGTCGGTGCGTTCGGCGAATTCCAGGCGTACTGTTTCATGTCCACCCTGTTCATCGAACAGGCAAAGCTCGATCCGGCTCGCTCCCGTAGAATAGACAGCGAAGTTCACTCCTTCTCCCGTCCATGTGGCGCCCAGCGGCACCGGAACACCAGGCTGGAGCGATATCGAGCTGTAATCGGTCGAGAGAGTATTCATGCGTCTATAAGGCTCACGTTTCACCATGCTCCAGCGCGATCATGGCCAGCGGCGGCAATGTGATGCTCAAGCGCGCCGGAAACTCTCGCCAGGGGGAGGATTCGGCCTGAAATTCACTTTGGTGCGCATAGTCCGATCCGCCGAAACAAGACGCATCACTATCCAGCCGTTTGCGATACCGTCCCGGCCGAGGGACGCCGAGCAGATAATCCCGGCGCGGCACTGGAGTACAGTTGAACACGAAGATCAGTAGCGGCACATCGTCGTCCGACGGGTGCCGGCGCAGGAAAGCGAATACGCTATCGTCGCGATTATCGACGTCCAGCCAGCAAAATCCCCGCGCATCGTGGTCGCCCGCATACAGCGCTGCCGAGTTTCGGTACAGTCGATTGAGTTCGCGATTCCAGGATTGCAGCTGTTGATGATGGGGATGCTGGAGTGAGGCCCAGGCCAGATCTTCATGGTCTCGCCATTCGTGCCACTGCCCGAACTCCCCGCCCATGAACATGAGTTTCTTGCCGGGGTGCGCGGCCATATAGCCCATCATCAACCGATAAGTCGCCAGCTTCTGCCATTCATCACCCGGCATCTTGCCCAGCAAGGAGCGTTTGCCGTGAACGACCTCGTCGTGTGAAAGCGGCAGGATGAAATGCTCCGAATATGCATACATGAACGAGAACGTGATCAAATCATGGTGATATCGGCGATACAGAGGATCCATCTCCATGTAGCGCAGCGTGTCGTTCATCCAACCCATGTTCCATTTGAAATGAAATCCCAGCCCTCCGTGATGAACCGGGCGGCTGACGCCGTCGAACGCCGTCGATTCCTCAGCCATGCTCAATACACCCGGATGATAGTGACCGATCGCCCGGTTGAGTTCCTTGAGAAACTCGATGGCTTCCAGATTCTCGCGGCCGCCGTACTCATTGGGCGCCCAATTGCCAGGCGCGCGCGCATAGTCCAGGTACAACATGGAGGCAACCGCATCCACGCGCAACCCGTCGATATGATAACGATCGATCCAGAATAGTGCGTTGGTGATCAGAAAGTTCCTGACCTCGTGACGACCGTAATTGAAGATGCGGGTTCCCCATTGCTGATGTTCGCCGCGGCGCGGATCTGCGTGCTCGTACAAGCAAGTTCCATCGAATTCCGCCAGTCCATGGGCATCCTTGGGAAAATGTGCCGGCACCCAGTCCATGAACACGCCGATGCCGGACTGATGCAGACGATCGACGAAGCACATGAAATCCTGGGGCGAGCCGTGGCGCGCCGTCGGAGCGAAATGGCCCAACACCTGATAGCCCCAGGAGGCGTCGAAAGGATGTTCGGCCACGCCGATCAACTCGATGTGGGTATATCCCATGTCGAGCACATAGGGGATCAATTGCTCGGCCAGTTCGTCCCAGGTCAGGAACGCCGGTTTGCGATGCCAGGAGCGGCGCCAGGAACCTGGGTGCAACTCATAAATGCAAATCGGCGAGCGCAGCGGATCCCAGCTGCGTCTTTGCGACAGCCAGCCGGCATCGCCCCAGGCATAGCCGTCGATATCGGCGACGATCGAGGCGTTCTGCGGCCGTAATTGCATCTGGAAGCCGTAGGGATCGGCTTTCAGCACGCGATGTCCGTGAGCCGTGAGAATCTCGTACTTGTACAAGGTACCCGGCCCGATCTCGGGGATGAAGATCTCCCATATGCCGGAACCGGCACGCGGCCGCATGGCATGCGACCGCGTGCCGGCGCTACCGCCTTCATGATCGAGGTCGCGCCCCCATCGATTGAAATCACCGACTACCCTGACTTGCTTCGCATTCGGCGCCCAAACCGCGAAGCGTGTGCCCGGCATGCCCCCGCTCGTCTGCGGATGCGCACCCAGCTTCTGGTGTATGAAGTGATGTTTTCCCTCGCCGAACAAATGCAGGTCGAGGTCGGTGATTTCCGCGCTCACAAGACCGGCTTGATGCTCCAGATGTTATTCGCGTACTCGGTGATGCTGCGGTCGCTGGAAAAGGGCCCCATGCTCAATGCATTGAGCACTGATTTGCGGGTCCATTCCTGCGGCTGGGCGAATAGTGCATCCACTTCTTCCTGGGCGGCGGCATAGGCGTCAAAATCCGCCAGCACCATGAAATGCTCTCCGTCGCTCAGCAGACGGTCCGTCACGACCCTGGAATCGGAAATATTGCCTGGTGTGAAGTATCCGGAGTCGATCTTCTCCAAGGCGCGTTTCAGCTCGGAATTGGCCTGCATGACCCGTACCGGAGAGTAACCCTGCGCCCGACGTGCGACAACCTCCTGCTCGGTCATTCCGAAAATGAAAATATTGTCCCGACCTACGGCTTCACAGATCTCGATGTTCGCTCCATCGAGCGTTCCGATCGTTAGTGCGCCGTTCAGGGACAGTTTCATGTTGCCTGTTCCGGAGGCTTCCATGCCCGCCGTGGAAATTTGCTGTGACAGATCGGCCGCCGGCATGATTTCCTGAGCCAGCGACACGTCATAATCCGGCAGGAAGCAAAGTTTCAGCTTGTCGGCGATGCGCGCATCGTTGTTGATCGTATGCGCCACGTTGTTGATCAGCTTGATGATGGACTTCGCCATATGGTAACCCGGCGCAGCCTTGCCGGCGATGATCACGACGCGAGGCACGAGATTCGCGGCGGGGTCGTCCAGGATCCTCAAGTAGCGAACGACGACGTACAACAGGTTCAGCAGTTGCCGCTTGTACTCGTGGATACGTTTGACCTGGACATCGAACAGCGCTTCGGGATTGACCCTCACGTCGAGCAATCGTTCGATTGTATCGGCCAACCGCTGCTTGTTGGCAAGTTTGATAGCGCGAAAGCGTTGCTGAAACTCGACGTCATCGACCGCCCATTTCAGGCGCTCCAGATCCTCCAGGTCGTTCTCCCAGGCCGAACCGAGTTTCTCGGTGAGCAGCGCCGCCAGACCAGGATTGGCCTGCTTCAACCAGCGCCGCACTGCGATACCGTTGGTGACGTTCGTGAAGCGTTCCGGCCACATCTGCGCGAAGTCCGCGAAGATGGTTTCCTGCATCAGGCGCGAATGCAACTTGGCCACGCCATTGATGCGGTGACTACCGATCACGGACAGATAGGCCATGCGCACCCGGCGATCGCCGTCCTCGTTGATGAGCGACATGCGGCGGCGGCGCTCCAGATCCTGTGGGTAGCGGCTGCTCACCTCTTCGAGAAAGTCCCGGTTGATCTGGTAGATGATCTGCAAATGCCGCGGCAGGAGCCGTTCGAACAACGATACCGGCCAGGTTTCGAGCGCCTCGGGCAGCAGCGTATGATTCGTGTAGCTGCATACCTCGCGCGTAATTTGCCAGGCATCTGCCCATTCCACCCCATGGATATCGACCAGCAGATGCATCAGTTCGACGATCGTCATCGCCGGATGAGTATCATTGAGCTGGATGGCGATCGCATGCGGAAGTTCCTTCAATGGACGCCGATCGGCCAGATGCTGGGTCAACAGATCCTGAAGGGAGGCGCTCACGAAGAAGTATTGCTGTTTGAAGCGCAGTTCCTTGCCCTGCGGCGTTGAATCATCGGGATAAAGCACCCGGGACAGATTCTTGGCATCGATCTGTTCGCTGACCGCACCGGCATAATTGCCCGCGTTGAACGCCTCGATCCGAAACGGGATGATGCCTCGCCCGGACCATAGCCGCAGATGATTGACCGTCGGGCTGCGATTGCCGGGAATCAGCAGATCGTAGCCCACCGCCCAGACATCCTGCGTTTCCACCCACTCGTGGCGGATCCGGCCATCCTGGTCACGCATCGACTGGCAACGACCGCCGAAACGCACCCGGTAGCGCACTCCCCCGTAGCCGCGCTCCCAGAAGTTGTGCTGTGCCAGCCAGGAGCTGGCAACCTCGCGCTGCGCACCCTCCGGATCGATCACTTGTGTAAAAATGCCGTAGTCGTAACGGATGCCATAACCGGTGGCGGCATAGCCCAGAGTGGCCAGCGAATCCAGAAAGCAGGCCGCCAATCGCCCGAGGCCGCCGTTTCCCAGGCCCGGATCTTCTTCTTCCGCAGCCACCTGTTCCAGTTCATGGCCAAGTGTCCGCAGGGTGTCCCGAACCTCATCGATCAACCCATTGTCGAAAGACGACAAGGCGTTGACCAAGCTGCGGCCGAGCAGAAATTCCATCGACAGGTAGCAGACTCGTTTGACGCGTGCCTTCTCGACACGATTGCAGGTCGCTATCCAACGCTCCGCCAATTCCTCGCGCACCGCCAGCGACAAGGCATCATAGATATCGCGGCGTGTCGCCTGGGCCAGCGACTTGCCGAGGGAGCGCTCCAGCCGGTCGACCAGCGCCTGACGCACCGCACCGGGGCGCAGCGGGACGGAACCGACCAATGCGGTCGTTCTTGCCGGCGAATTCACTTTACTTCGACCACTTTCTCCGCGGCGATCCGCCATGAGCCGCTCTCGCGTACCAGGGTGAGCTCCTTGGCCAAGGCATTGGCGCCAAAGCGCTGCACGAAGCTTGCGATACGCCGATCGTCCCCGTCCGGCGCGACTTTCAGGCCCTGGATGACCGGGTCGGGTACCGGGCCGGTCGCCACTTGCTCATAACGCTGTTCCAGCCAGGCCGTGCTGCCGGCAGCATCGGTGGGCGCCACGAAGCCGGTGGAATACAAGGCGATCACGGCGTCCGCTTCGCGGCCTGCCCAGGCCTGAGCCCAACTCGCCACGACCTCCTCGGGCGAACGGGCCGTGGTCCCGGAAGCACGGAAATAAGACGGGGGTTCATCCAGACAGCGTTCGCGCTGTACACCGGTGCCGCGGGTGCCGGCTGCGGGAATCCTCAGCGATTCGTTCGGTGTCGGCTGTGACAAGCCTGCAGGCACCCGCAAGGCAGGTTCGTTTCGCGCCGACAGATAGGGTTCGTCCCGTGGTACGCAGGTGTTCTTCGACCCGCCACAAGCCGCCAGTAAAGCCAGCATGCACGCCAGCAACAACCCTGCCCCAGGACGCGTCGGGCCAGTGCGCCTCTCATTCATGGAGGAAATGAAAACAGCGGCCGGGTCGGTCATGCTTGTCGCCATGGTTCGTTGCAATATCGCATCGGGAGAGATTTCGAGCGTAGATACACCGGTTCGACGCCGGTTCACCCCTGTTCGCCGCCAGATCACCTGCCAGATCATCTGTAAGGGAAGTAAGGATGCCCACATAAGATCTGTCTGGCGGGCGGGCCGGGTGGCGTCTGCGATGCTAAGGATCTGCCAGGCAGAAGGCAATGATGGCACCACAACCTCACTCATAACGCCTCTCATGGTCCGGGCTGCGGCATTGGTCGTATAGCCGTGATCGACCACTCCCGGCGAACCGGATCGAGCCACCCGGCCGGACACCCCGTCAGGACCTATAGTCCGCCGCGGCCGGCACGATGTGCGTCATCCTCTTACCGCAACGGCCCTCATTCCGGCACAATTCCTGCCGATCGCGGCATAGGCGGCGGGGCGGCATTATGGCATCCATCGGTGAACTCGTTCGCGACGCTGCGAGACGCATGTTCGGCGTGCTCACCTGGCAGCCGCCAGGATGGGTACAGAACCTTGCCGACAAGGCATCCGGCGGCTCTCGGCTCGTCCACGCTCATCCGCGCCGCTTCGCGGCCGCCGGCCTGGGGCTGCTCGTCCTGCTCATGGCCGGCATCGGTCTGTGGCGCTGGAATGAGCTGCGGCCGCGCCCGGCCAGCGTCGTGTTCATGGTCGAAGCTCCGGCGGCGACCTGCTACGCCTGCGAGCCGCCTGGCGACCCCAATCCATTGATGGTGCGATTCGAGTCCTCGGTCGCGCCGCTGGAGCTCACCGGCCGGCCGCTGCCGGCCGGTGATGCGCCGCTGTCCATGCGCCCGGCGTTGGCAGGCCGATGGTATTGGGACGACGATCGCACCCTGCGCTTCCAGCCCGCTGCCGACTGGCCGATCGGCACCACATTCAAAGTCAGCTTCGCTCGCCGGGGATTCACGGCGCCGCATGTCCGCCTGCACGAGCAGACATTCGAGTTCAGCACGGCGGCATTCGCAGCACGCATCGCCGACGCCGAATTCCATCAGGATCCTACTCTTGCCTCGAGCAAGAAGGTGGTCGCCACAATCGCCTTCACCCATCCCGTCGATCCGGAACGCTTCGAACGCCATGTACGCCTGAGACTCTATGAGCGGGTCACCGACAAGATCGAGAAGGAGCTGGCGGCGCCGGCCTACACAGTCATTTACGACAAGCTGAAGCTGCAGGCTCACGTGCATTCCGATACCCTGGATATTCTGCCGAAGGCCGCCCGCCTGCAGGTAGCGATCGAACCGGGAGTAAGTGCGGCGCGCGGCGGCAACGCGACTCGGGACATGCTCGAAACCAGCGTCGCAATTCCCGGCCTCGACAGCTTGAAGGTCACGCAGATATCGCTGGACATCGTGCGCGATGAGCGCAATGAGCCCGACCAGGTATTGCTCATCACGACTTCCTTCCCGGTCGCCGAGCGCGATCTACCGCCAAAGGTACAGGCATGGCTGCTGCCGGAAAAACATCCGGACCGGAAGGTGCAAGAGGAATTCGAGCGCAACGCCCTCCGTGCCCCGGGATACACGCCAGGCCGGCCGTATGAATGGAACCCGGCCCAGGTGCGGACCGAGATCCTGGCGACGGCTCAAAAACTGGAGCTGACGCCCATCCCCGGCGAACGCGACCATTATGAATTGCATAGTCTGCGCTACTCCGCCACACCCGGCCGCACCCTATTCGTCAAGGTGGCTGCAGGGCTGAAATCCTTCGGTGGATACGTTCTGGGCGATTCCGTCGAGCAACTGATGACGGTGCCGGAATACCCGCGTGAACTGCACATCCTGCACCAGGGCTCCTTGCTGTCGATGTCGGGCGACAAGACGCTGAGTGTATTCGCGCGCAATCTGCCGGCCATGCGCATCGAAGTCGGCCGTCTACTGCCGAACCAGCTGCAACATCTGGTGACACAGACTTACGGCAACTTCGCCACCCCGCAGTTCCACGGCTGGGCCTTCGATGCTGCGGACATCACCGAGCGCTTCGTCAAGATCGTCCGGCTGCCTTCCGCACCCCCCGGCCAGGCCCAGTACGCGGCACTGGATCTGGGCGAATACCTGGATGCGGGTACCGGCGAACGACGCGGCATCTTTCTGCTGCGCGTACAGGCCTGGGACGCCGACAACAATCGTGCCATCGGCTATCCGCCCAGCCAATGGAACGCAAGCCGCCAGGAAGGCTCCGCGGATGCGCGACTGCTGGTCGTAACCGATCTGGGATTGGTCGTGAAGCGGGCCCTCGACGGCACACAGGATGTATTCGTGCAATCGATTGCCACGGGGCGACCGGTGGCGGGCGCCAATATCGATATCGTCGGACGCAACGGCCTGACAACATTGTCGCGCAGCACCGATGCCGACGGTCATGCGCGCTTCCCGGACATGAAAAGCTTCCAGCACGAGCGCGCTGCGGTGCTCTATCTGGCGCGCCTTGGCGAAGACCGTTCGTTCCTGCCGATGAATGGACATGACCGGATCCTGGATCAGTCGCGTTTCGATGTCGGCGGCGTGACCGGCCAGAGCGATCCCGGTGCGTTGGCCGCCTATATCTTTTCAGACAGGGGTATCTACCGGCCGGGCGAGGAAATTCGCGCCGCAGCGATCGTGCGCACTCAGGATTGGGCACCCACGATCGAAGGTTTGCCTCTGCGCCTGGAAATCACGGATTCGCGCGGCACCACCGTGCGCCGTGAAATCTTCACTCCCGGACCCGCCGGCTTCGGCGAGATTCGTCATGAGACCCGGAAGAGCGCGCCGACGGGTACCTATACCCTGGCCTTGTCGATCGTGCGCGATCGCCATCGCGCCGACCTGATCGGTTCGACCACGGTGCAAGTACGCGACTTTCTTCCGGATCGCCTGCGCATGCAGGCCGGCTTCTCTATCGAATCCGTCACGGGCTGGGTTACGCCCGAACAGCTCGAAGCCCGCATCCAGCTCGACAACCTATTCGGCACGCCCGCCGGGAACCGGCGCGTCGCCGCACAGCTGACCCTGAATCCGAGCATTCCCGCATTTCACGCCTTTCCGGATTACCGGTTCCACGATCCCCACTATGCTCGTGAAGGCTTCAGCGAAACCTTGACGGAAGTGCGCACCGATGCGCAGGGCCGCGCCGTCATACCCCTGAATCTGCAGCGCTTCGCGCGTGCCACCTATCGCGTCCACCTGGTCGCGCAGGGTTTCGAGGCCGACGGCGGACGCGGCGTGACTTCGGAGGCTGCGCAGCTGGTCTCCAGCATGCCTTATCTGATCGGCTACAAGACCGACGGCGAGGTGGACTACCTGTCGCGCGACAGCGAACGGAACGTCGAATTGATCGCCATCGACCCCGACGCACGACGCATGGCGGTGGACGGTCTGACGCTGGTACAGCTGGAGACGCGCTTCACCTCGGTACTCATGCGCCAGCCCAATGGAACCTACAAGTACGAATCGCGGCGCAAGGAAACCGTGTTGCAGGAGACTTCGCTCGCCATCCCGGTGGCGGGCCTGACGCTGAGCCTTCCCTCCACAACGCCAGGCAGCTTCGCCTACCTGGTGCGTGACGCCCAGGGGCAGCAGCTGGTGCGCATCGATTATCAGGTCGCGGGCGAAGGCAACGTCACCCGGACAATGGAAAAGAATGCCGAATTGGAGCTGACGTTGGACCAGCGCGACTATGCCCCCGGCGAGGAAATCGAGATGTCGATTCGTGCACCCTACGCGGGCTCCGGCCTGATCACGATCGAACGCGAAAAAGTCCATGCCTGGCGCTGGTTCCAGACCTCGACCACCAGCACGGTACAGCGTATCCGCCTACCGGAAGGTCTGGAGGGTAATGCATATGTCAACGTGACCTTTGTGCGCGACGCGGGTTCGCCGGATATCTATGCCAGTCCCCTGTCCTACGGTGTACAGGCGTTCTCGATCGACACCGATGCACGCCGCAACACTGTGGACGTACAAATGCCCGCACAGGTAAAGCCGGGCGAGGATCTCACCTTCCGCTATCGCACCAGCCGGCCGGCGAGGCTGGTGTTGTTCGCGGTCGACGAAGGCATCCTGCAGGCTGCCGGCTATCGCGCACCCGATCCGCTGGGGCATTTTTTCCAGAAGCGTGCTTTGTCGGTTTCGACCACTCAGATCCTGGACCTGATCCTGCCTGAGTTCCGGCTCATGGGCCTGTCATCCGCTCCGGGCGGTGATGCCGACGGCACGCCGGGCAAGTATTTGAATCCCTTCCGGCGCAAGGGAGAAAAACCCGTGGTGTACTGGTCGGGCATCGTCGATGCCGACACGACGCCCCGCGAGTTGACGTACCGGATTCCCGATTATTTCAATGGCAGTCTGCGTGTGCTGGCGGTCGCCGTCAGCCAGGAACGTATCGGCGTGCATGACGGCCGCACGCTGGTCCGGGGTGATTTGGTGCTCTCGCCGAACGTGCCGACCACCGTCACACCGGGGGATGAGTTCGATGTCAGCGTCGCCGTGGCGAACGCCGCCGCCGGCTCCGGTACCCAGGCGCGCATCCAGGTATCGCTCGACACCGGCGCTTCGCTGGAAATCCTCGGCGAGGCGCGTCGGGAACTGACGATCGCGACAGGACACGAGGACTCCGCCCGCTTCCGGCTGCGGGCCCGTGACCCGCTCGGACCCGCCGAGTTGCGGTTCACGGCATACGCCGGCCGCTACAGCGGCCGGCGCAGCGTCGATCTAAGCATCCGACCGGCGACGCCCTATATGACCCGATTGAAAGCGGGTGTGCTGGAGCGGGGGGAACAGGACGTTCGCATCGAGCGGAATCTCTATCCGCAACACCGCCGGCTGGAAGCCGGTATATCGGCTCTGCCGCTGCAACTGGCGCATGGCTTCGTGAGCTATCTGGCGAACTATCCCTATGCCTGCACCGAGCAGATCGTCAGCCAGGCCATGCCGGCCGTCGTACTCGCCGCACGCCCGGAGTTCGGCTACGTACGCGCCGAGACAGGCGCGGATGTGGCGGGCCTGATCGACGAGTTGCGCGCCCGCCAGAACGATGCCGGCGCCTACAAGCTGTGGCCTGGAGGCACCCAGGTCTCCGAATTCACCTCACTGTATGCGCAGCATCTATTGATCGAAGCCGCCGAGCGCCAGGAACCCATTCCTGCGGACCTGCTCGAGCGCGGTAACGGCTATCTGCAGCGACTGGCGACACGCGATGGTGATGACTTGACGCAGGAACGTCAGAGCGCCTACGCCATGTATCTGCTGGCACGCCAAGGCCAGCGCGTATCGGGCGAGGTCGCCGCGGCGCGCGCGCGCCTCGAGGAGCGCTATCGGAGCCGATGGGAGCGGGACCTCACGGCAGGCTGGCTGGCCGCTACGCTGAAACTGATGCACCAGGATCGCGATGCGCAACGCCTGATCGGCGGTCTGCGATTCTCCGCCGCCGGCGCAGCTCCCGCTGCCGCAGATACCGCTGCCGGCGAATCCATGAGCGATGAAATCTACAACGACCCCATGACGCGCGATGCCTGGCTATTGTTGCTTCTGTCGCGCCACTTTCCGGAGCGGTTGAGGGATCTCCCGGATGCCGTGCTCACGAATCTCACCCAGCGGCTGACCCGGGGCGAATATCATTCGCTCTCTTCGGGCGCCGGTTTGCTGGCGCTGGATGCCTATGCCGACGCGACGGGCATGCAGGCCCACGCGCTGTCGCTCGCCGAGGTACTGCAGGACAAGCGCCTGCGACCGCTGCAGCTGCCGGACGAGCTGTTTCCCAAGGTGGCGTTCAGCGATCAGGCCGGTGCGCTGCGCTTCGGCAATGACGGTCCCCTGAAAGCCTACTACCTCGTCGAGGAATCCGGCTTCGATCGCCAGCCGCCCACGCAGGCTTCGCGCTCGGGACTGGAGGTGCTGCGCGAGTACACCGATACGAACGGACGCCTGCTGGAACCCGGCGCGCCGGCCGTGGCCATGGGCCAGAGCATGGAGGTACGCTTGAAATTCCGCAGCTTGAAAGCGGACCGCACGCACAGCGTGGCGCTCGTCGATCTGCTGCCGGGTGGATTCGAGCTGGTCGTACCGCCGCAGGATGCGGACACGCCGTTTCTGCAGGCGGCCAGCGCAGCGGACGATGCGAGCGGGGGATCCGGCATCGCCTATACCGGCTGGCAATGCCGGATCTGTCGCGACGATACCGACGCCTTGCTGCAATACGCGGATCTGCGTGAGGATCGGGTCGTGTTCTATGTCAGTGCCGGCACTTCGGTGTCGCAGATCGTGTATCGCATCAAGGCGACGAATGTCGGCGACTACGTGGTGCCGCCGGCCTACGGCGAGGCCATGTACGATCGATCCGTCATGGGGCGCTCCACCGCCGGCCGCATCAGCGTATCGCGGCCTTGAAAATAATGGAATGCATTCCGCTCATGATCCTGGTCATCCATGCATCTGAGGCGGATCCATGCTTGGTTTCTTCCTGCCAGCTGATGGAATGCATTCCATTCATGTCCGTCTCCGTTCATGCCTCGAATCTGAAGGCATGAACGGAGACGGACATGAGCGGGATGGGCACCCAATGTAAATTTGACAATGCTGAAACGGTTGGAAGGGTGAAACGATTGAGATGAGGCGAGTTGAGTCGAGCTGATCGTTCATGAGAGCGCGTGGAATCGCCTTTCTCACCTGTGCAGTGGCGCTGCTGATCGCAGCGGCCGGCGTGCGCTACTGGCCGCGCGAACCGCTGGCGGCACACATCCCCTCCTCGACTGCGATCTTCGACCGTAACGGCAAGCTGCTGCGCCTGACGCTCGCCGGCGACCAGCAATATCGCCTGTGGACGCCGCTGGAGACGGTATCTGCGCAGTTCATCGAAGCTCTGCTGCTGCATGAAGACCGGCATTTCTATCGTCATCCCGGCTTCGACCCGGTCGCGCTGCTGCGTGCCGCCGCGGCGAGCTGCTCGGGTGATGTGCGAGTGGGGGGGTCGACCATCACCATGCAGCTGGCACGTCTGCTGTACGGCCTGAACACGCGTTCCGTGCCCGGCAAGCTGGAACAGATCGCGCGTGCGCTGATACTGGAACTGCGCTATTCCAAGCGGGATCTGCTGGAAGCACACCTCAACCTGATGCCTTATGGAGGTAATATCCAGGGCGTGGGTGCAGCCAGCCTGGTGTACTTCGGCAAGCCGGCAGCAAGACTCGATCTCGCGGAAGCCCTCAGCCTGGTGCTCATTCCTCAATCCCCGGCCCGCCGCGCCCCGGCGGCCCAGGAACCTGCCGAGTTGCGTGCGGCACGCATGCGCTTGTTCGATCGCTGGCTAAAACAGCACCCACGGGATGCCGATAAGCGCCAATACATCGCCCAGTCCATGCGCTACGGGCAGCTGAATGACCTGCCTTTCGCTGCACCGCATTTCACGGATCAGATCCTGCGGCGCGTCCGCGCCGACGGGGTTGCAGCGCATGCCGGCGAGTTTTCCGGCGGATCGCCGCGCGGCCTGGCGACATCCATACCGGATGAGCATGTCCTGGTCACGACGCTCGATGCTTCACTGCAAAACCTTGTACAAAAAGTGCTGACCGGCTATGTGCGCGAACGGCGCGACCTAGGCATACACAACGCCGCGGCCCTGCTGGTGGATTATCGCGATCTGTCCGTACGCGCCCTGGTGGGTTCGGCGGATTTTTTTTCGGCGGATATTTCCGGACAAGTGAATGGAACTCAGGCGAAGCGCTCTCCGGGGTCGGCGCTCAAGCCGTTCATCTATGCACTGGCGATCGATCAAGGCCTGATCCATCCTCTGACCGTATTGAAGGATGCTCCGACTTCGTTCGGGCCGTTCAGTCCCGAGAATTTCGATGGCCGCTTCATGGGGCCGATTACCGCAACCGATGCGCTGATCCGTTCGCGTAACGTACCAGCGGTGGCCTTGTCGGCACAACTCGCACGACCCAGCCTGTATGAATTTCTACGCAGCGCGGGGATTTCGCGGATGGCGAGCGAACGCCATTATGGACTGGCGCTGGCGTTGGGCGGGGGCGAGGTGACGATGGAGGAACTGGCGGTGTTGTATGGAGCACTCGCGAATCGCGGCCGCCTGGCACCGCTGCGCTATCTGGCGCATGAGCCCCTACGCACAGCACCGCGCGTCTTGTCCGAGGAGTCGAGCTTCATGACGCTCGAAATGCTCAAGAACACACCTCGCCCGGACGACCTCGCCGCGCCCCGACACAGCACCATGCCGGTCGGCTGGAAGACCGGCACCTCCTGGGGTTTTCGCGATGCCTGGACGGCCGGCGTGCTGGGGTCCTACGTACTGGTCGTATGGCTGGGCAACTTCGATGGCCAGGGCAATCCGGCATTCGTGGGAATCCAGGCTGCGGCGCCGCTGTTTTTTCGTCTGGTCGATGCGCTCGCCGCGAACAAAAGGCTCGTCGAGCCGGCATATCGCCAACCGCCGCGGCTGGCACGCGTCGAGGTGTGCGGCGCGTCGGGTGATCTGCCGAATGCAGAATGCCCGCAGATCGCCTCTGCATGGTACATCCCGGGCGTCTCGCCGATCCGGGTGAGCCAGATACACCGCCGCGTCTGGATCGACACACGCACCGGCTATCAAGTCTGTCCGCCGTACGATCCGCGGTATACGCGCAGTGAAGTATTCGAGTTCTGGCCCACGGATCTGCAGCTGTTGTTCGCTCAGGCGGGGATGCCGCGCCGCCGCCCGCCGCCGGGAGCGGCTTGCAGGCGCGACGCAGCAGGCGGAACGCCGCCGCGTATCACCTCGCCGGTCACGGCGGTAACTTATGCAGTGCCGGTCGACCGAATCGGCAAACAACCTATTCCGCTGGCCGCGGACGCAGACGGCGAGGTACAGCGCCTGCATTGGTTTGTCGATGACAGCTATGTCGGTACAGGCTCGCCGGGGGTGGCGCTGCCCTGGAGGCCGGCGCGCGCGGGAAGATACCTGGTACGAGCGGTGGACGATCAGGGCCGAGCCGACAGCCGGGAGCTGAGCCTCGCCCTGGTCAGATGAGGCCTCGCCGAACCCGGTTATCCGGCAGGCACTCCCGGCACAGGATCCAGCGGTCGCTGCAGCTTCAGAGCGCTGCAGCAGCCCGCCGGCGCCTCGACGATGCCTGCATGCGGGTTATCGGCGATTTCGATGTCGTAATGCCCGATCCGATCAAGCCGTAGATAGATCTACCGATGTATCGGCAACCTCCGCAGGGCGGCCTTGCGGGCCGCTTCGAACTCATCGCCCGGTACCCAGGCGGGCATTTCATCCGCGTTTGCGACATTCAGGCCGACATAGAAGCCGAGCTGCGCATCTTCGATCATGCCGTCGAAATTCCAGCTGTCGTCGATTTCGTCCGAGGGCTGGTGATAATGCTCTCTCTCGTAGCGCTCGTGCTGTTCCTTGCCCCAGCCGTCCGGCTTGCCGATGATGTCGGTGCCGGCATCCAGATACAGGGCGGGTACGCCGATTCTGGCGAAATTGAACTGGTCGGAGCGATAGAAAAACCCACGGTCGGGAAACTGATCCGGAGTCACGACGCGATCCTGAAACCGGGCGACGGCTTCGACATAGTCATCCAGCGTCGATTTTCCCTTACCCACGTAAATGACATCCCTGGCGTGGCCCCAGATGTTGCCGCCATCGAAGTTGATGTTGGCCGCCATTCTGCCAGGCTCGACCGTGGGGTGTTCGGCATAGTAGCGCGAACCCAGCAGGCCCTGCTCCTCGGCCGCTACGAACAACAGCATCACGGAGCGGCGCGGCGGTTCGGGCAACGCCGCGAACGACTTACCGATCGCCAGCAGCTGTGCGACACCGGAAGCATTATCCAGCGCGCCGTTATAGATCCTGTCGCCATTGGCGTCGGGCGCACCGATCCCCAGATGATCGTGATGCGCTGTGTAGATGACGTATTCTTCTTTCAACTTCGGATCGCTGCCCTCGAGCACACCATAAACGTTGGCCGTCGTGGAACGATTGAGGGTATTCGTAAATTCCAGGGAAGTCTTGACGCCCAGCGAAACCGGCATGAAATCCTTGGACTTCGCAGCCTGGATCAACTGCTCCAGGTCCCATCCACCGAACTTCACCAGCTCGCGCGAGGCCTCTTCGGTGAGCCAGCCCTGCACCTGGATGCGGGGACCGCCTTCGTCCGGCAACTCGACCTGTTCGCCGGTCCATGAGGTCTGCACGACCTGGAACGGATAGCCGGCGGACGGCGTGGTGTGGATGATGATCGCTCCCGCGGCCCCCTGACGGGCGGCACTTTCATACTTGTAGACCCAGCGTCCGTAATACAGACGGGTATCACCGGCAAATAATGTTGGATCCCAGTCAGGATCATTATTGAGCATCAACAGAACCTTGCCGGTGAGATCCTGACCCTTGAAATCATCCCAGTCATATTCGGGCGCCTGGATGCCGTAACCCACAAAGACGACCTCCGCATCCTGGATCGCGCCCTTGCCGGCTTGCACACCGCTGCCCGCGATGTATTGATCCCACCATTTGAAGGACAGGCTTCCGCCGTCCTTGTGGAAGATCCATTGCTTGGGCATCTGCGTGGTGACGCCGACGACATCGAACCTCTGTTGCCAGCCGCCATCTTTGCCGCCCGCGGAGAAACCAATCTGTTGCAACTGTTTCACCAGATATTCGCGGGTCTTCACATCGGCCGGCGTCGCAGGGCCGCGGCCCTCGAACGCATCGGAAGACAAGGTGACGATCCAATCGCGCAGATCATCGACACTGATCTGTCCGGCCGCCGTGCTGGCTTGCGCGGAAACGGCAACTGCCTGGGGACCGGGTACGGGTGCAGGTTCGTGGCGTTTGCACGCACCGAGCGAAATGGCAAGTATCGCCAGCGCACTCAAGAGCCGAGGACGACGAAGCTCTGTATACATCTTGATTCCCGACCGAATGACTACGTTGCGAACTCTACACCAGATGCGGAGCCGGCCCCGGCCGCCCCGCCGCCAAGCCAGCCGCCTTACCCGATGCATGCTCACTTACCCCACCCGACTCTCTCCACCACTGGACCGAAGTCCCGCTCATGGCCCTCTAGCGTCGTGCATCAGGAGAAATGCACGACGCTAGAGGGCCATGAGCGGGCTTCAACCACGGAACGATATCGAACAACTCTATAATATGCATGGCATGCCTCCCGCCGCACGTAAGTTACCCCGCGATTTCTACGCCCGCGACACCCTCAAGGTGGCTCGTGAGCTGCTGGGCATGCACCTGGTTCATGTCGGACCGGCCGGCCGCCAGGTCGGGCGGATCGTGGAGACCGAGGCCTACCAGGGGCCGCTGGATCTGGCTGCTCATTCTTCTCGCGGCCGCACCGCGCGCACCGACGTCATGTTCGGTCCGCCGGGACATGCCTATGTCTACCTGATCTATGGCTTTTGGAACTGCCTCAATGTGGTGGCCGCCGCCGAGGGCACGCCTCACGCCATCCTGCTGCGGGCCCTGGAACCGGTGGAAGGCACGACCGGCACCACCCATGGGCCGGGACTGTTGTGCCGGGCGCTGCACATCGACCGCAGCCTGAATCGCACCGACCTGTTGGGTCGGACGCTGTGGATCGAGCGGCCGGCGGACTATCGGATGCCACGCGTATCGCGCAGTCCTCGCATCGGCGTGAACTATGCCGGCGCCTGGGCGCGCAAACCCTGGCGTTTTTTCGATCGGGATTCGCCCTACGTCTCCACCGTCACGGCTGCAGCTCGCCGCAAAGCCCTGGCACGCGCCGCTCCATGAGCGTCTCACGGGCCAGCCCCGCGTCCTGTTGCCATGCACCGTGATTCATGGCCCAACCTGCTAGAATGCAAGGTTCTTCTTTAATTGTGCGCCATTTTCCGGCGCGGACTGGCCCCTCCAGGACAGGACCTCCACATCATGCTGGCCGCACAAAACCTGTTCTCCTACCGCAAGTATTGGCCGGCCCGCTTCGGACCGGCACCCTTCCTGCCTATCTCACGCCTGGAAATGGACGCACTCGGCTGGGACAGTTGCGACATCATCATCGTGACCGGCGACGCCTACGTCGATCATCCCAGCTTCGGGATGGCCATCATCGGGCGCGTGCTGGAAGCCCAAGGGTTCCGGGTGGGCATCATCGCCCAGCCTAACTGGCACTCCACGGCCGACTTCGAGCGATTGGGCAAGCCGAATCTGTATTTCGGCGTGACCGCAGGCAACATGGATTCGATGGTGAACCGCTACACCTCGGACCGCCGCGTACGCAGCGACGATGCCTATACGCCCGATGGTCAGGGCGGCCGACGGCCTGACCGTTCGGTCATCGTGTATTCGCAGCGAGTCCGTGAAGCCTACGCCGATACACCCATCGTGATCGGCGGCATCGAGGCCAGCCTGCGCCGCATCGCGCATTTCGACTATTGGTCGGAAACGCTGCGACGCTCGCTCCTGCTGGACTCCAAGGCCGATCTGCTGGTGTACGGCAACGGCGAACGCCAGATCGTCGAGATTGCCCATCGGCTGGCCAAGGGCGAGTCCATCGACACCATCACAGACCTGCGGGGCACCGCTTTCGCGCGGCGCACCCTGCCGGAGGGCTGGACCGAAATCGACTCCACCTCGATCGACGAACCCGGTCGGCTGAGTCCGCCGATCGATCCCTACGCGGTGAAGCGTGATACAGCGGCCGGCACCCCGGCGCCCGCAACCAAGGTGGCGCACCTGCACCGGCAGATCCCCGGTCCGGCGCGCAAGGAATCATATATCCGCATACCGTCCTTCGAAGCGGTGCGCAACGATGCAGTCTTGTATGCTCACGCCTCGCGCATCCTGCACATGGAAGCGAACCCCGGCAACGCCCGCGCACTCGTGCAGCGGCACGGAAATATCGATGTGTGGCTGAACCCGCCGCCGATTCCGCTGACTTCCAAGGAAATGGATGCGATCTACGATCTGCCGTATCAACGGGTACCGCACCCTTCCTACGGTCAGCGCAAGATCCCGGCCTACGAAATGATCCGCTTCTCGGTCACCATTCAGCGGGGTTGTTTCGGCGGCTGCACGTTCTGTTCCATCACCGAGCATGAAGGACGCATCATCCAAAGCCGCTCGGAGGACTCGATCGTCCGTGAAATCGAGTCGATGCGCGATACGATGCCGGGATTCACCGGCGTCATCTCGGATCTGGGCGGACCCACCGCCAACATGTATCGTCTGGCATGCAAGTCACGCGAGATCGAGTCGGCCTGCCGCCGACCATCCTGCGTCTACCCGCGCGTCTGCCCGAACATGAGCACGGACCACACGGCGCTGATCAAGCTTTACCGCAAGGCCCGTTCCCTGCCAGGCATCAAGAAGGTGCTGATCAGTTCGGGCGTACGCTACGACCTTGCGGTGGAATCGCCGCAATACGTCAAGGAACTGGTGCAACATCATGTGGGCGGCTATCTCAAGATCGCTCCCGAGGCGATCAGCGAGGGTCCGCTGTCGAAAATGATGAAACCGGGCATAGGAACCTATTTCCGGTTCAAGGAATTATTCGACCAGTATTCCAAGGAAGCAGGGAAGGAACAATATCTCATCCCCTATTTCATCGCCGCCCATCCCGGCACCACCGATGAGGATATGCTGGAGTTGGCGTTGTGGCTGAAGCAAAACAGTTACCGCATCGATCAGGTGCAGGCCTTCCTGCCGTCACCGATGGCGACCGCGACGGCCATGTGGTATTCGGGCAAGAACCCGCTGCGCAAGGTGACGCGTACCAGCGAGACCGTGCCCATCCCCAGAGGATTGAAGATCCGCCGCCTGCACAAGGCGTTTCTGCGCTGGCATGACGCCAACAATTGGCCGATGCTGCGCGAAGCGCTCAAGCGCATGGGACGCACCGACCTCATCGGTTCGGGCAAACGTCACTTGATACCGGCCTGGCAACCGGCAGGCACCGGTGAAGCGCACGAAGGCCGGCGCATGCCCACGCACACTGGATCGGCCAGACTCCAGCCTGCGCGGACGCAGCACACCGGACTTCAGGGAGTGTCGCCGTCCGCGGCGAACACAGAAAAAGCCACGCCGGCCTCGGCGACCGCCCGGCGCGGACCGGTACGTCGACGCTACGGCAAACGCAGACCCTGACGCCGAACGGAAGCCGCCGTCGCGCGGCGGCGCTCATTCACGCGGCCGCTCCAGTTCCCACTGCGGGAACGACACGCCGCGGCGCACATGGATACCGAAGCCGGCGTAACGGAAATGGCGTGAAAGCCGCGAGCGGTACCATTGCGACTCACGCAAGTGAATACTGGTGTCGCTGCAGGAACGGTCGGCATGGTGCCGCCAATCCTCTACGGTGGGAGCATAAAAATACAATGCCCCGCGGCACAACCGCCCCAGATTGGCCATCGCGCGTCGTGCGTCGCGCTCGGGCAGATACTGCATGACATCGTGGCAAATCACGAGATCGAAGCGCGCCCGCGCACGATAGTCGGTGAGCGATCCCTCAACCCAGCCGTAACGCCGGCACAAATGCTCGCTGAACTCCAATCCCACGTAGGCGCTGCGGGGGAATGCATTCAGCATTGCCGGGCGCATCCAGCCCAGTCCGCAACCGGCATCCAGGATCCGGCGCACAGGCAACTGCCACTGCTTGAGGATGGCGGCCACCACGGCTGCGCGGCGCGCCATCTCGGCCGGCGTGGTCACACGCGTGCGAGGATCGCGATAAAAACGTTGATAAAATCCGGAATCGAAATCGTCTTGCGTCATGTTCTTGCGTCATGGGGATAGGTACCCGCGGGTTGCCGCTGACGGAATCTACCGACTGGGGCTGCCGGTCCTTTCATGCCAATCTCACAAAAAACCAGCCACGAGACCTGTGGCCGGTGCTGCAGGCTGGATCAGCATCGCAAGCTGGAATATGCCGCAGGCCGGAATGGTCGAAAACAAAGGCCGGCGGGGGTAGCTTATCAGCAGCCCCTTGCGTGTGCCCGCGAATATCCGCACAGAGCAGTCTCGTGACCGGAACTGGTGCGGACCGGCCGGGCCTGTTGTGGATCGGATAGAGTACGCTGACGGGGACAGGACGGCATCCGGCGGCGCCTTGACTACCGGATATCCGGCCCAAATTAGCAATCATGTCTCGATAGGAATCCAATCATGGCGATTCGCAACCCGCCCTCGTGGATGTGGGCTGAAGCCTGCGAAATGATCGACCGGGCGGAACGAATGCAACGGCAGTTCTTTCGCTTCGGGCAGGCGGTGCATGCCCAGGCGCGCTGGGAACCGCCGGTAGACATCGTGGCGTATGGAGCGGACATGCAAGTGACGGTCGCCCTGCCAGGCGTCGCACCGGAGCATATCGACGTGCGTACCGACAGCGGTCTACTGCTGATCGCCGCGCTGCGCCCGCCGCCCATGCAACGGAACATGACTGCGGTGCATCGATTGGAAATTCCCTATGGACGCTTTGAGCGGCGCATCGCCTTGCCCGCCGGACACTATGAACTGATGGAGCAGGCGTATGTGAACGGATGCCTCGTACTACGCCTGGCAATACGCTGAACTGGAGCCTTCATGACCGACTCTATACAGCATGATGAGCGGCCCGACGACGAGGTGGCTGCAATGACCGAGCAGGCGGCGAACGATGTCGCTGAGACGGGGAAACCGGACACGACGATCTCCGACGACATGCTGATCATCGTTCCGGTACGCAACCTGGTGCTGTTTCCCGGCACGGTCATGCCGGTGGCGATCAATCGGGAACGATCCCTTGCCGCTGCCCAAGAAGCCGTTCGGTCTGAGCGCAAAGTCGGTTTTCTGCTTCAGCAGGATCCCGACCTGCACGCTCCGACCGGTCGCGACATGCACAAGATCGGCACGGCGGCGAACATCGTGCGCTATGTGACCGGTCAGGACGGCACCCATCATCTGGTCGTGCAGGGCGAGCAGCGCTTTCGTGTGCTCGACTATCAGAGCGGTCTGCCGTTCATGGTGGCACGGGTGGAATATCTGCCTGAATCCGCGACCAGCACCGAAATTGAAGCCCGCGCACTGAATCTGAAGCGGCTGGCCGCCGAGGTAGTGGCGCTGTTGCCGCAGGCGCCTGCCGAACTGGCCAATGCCATCCAGGCCATCGAATCACCCTCGACGCTCGCGGACCTGGTCACCAGCTTCATGGACATCAAATCCTCCGAGAAGCAGGAACTTCTGGAAACACTGGATTTGAAACTGCGCCTGGAGCGTGTCACGGAGATCCTGTCGAAGCGTATCGAGGTATTGCGTCTGCAGCGTGAAATCGAGGCTCAAACCCGCGAAGCCATCGATGAGCGCCACAAGGAAGTCCTGTTGCGCGAACAGTTGCACCAGATCCGCAAGCAGCTCGGCGAAGAAGGCGAAAGCGGCGCGGAAATCGCCGAACTACGCGAAGCCGCCGAACAGGCAGGCATGGCCGAGGAAGCGCTGGAACAGGCATACAAGGAGCTCAAGCGTCTGGAGCGCATGCCGGATGCCAGCGCGGAATATTCCATGCTGCGCACCTGGCTGGACTGGATGATCCAGCTTCCCTGGTCCAAGCTCGATGAGGAGTCGATCGATATCGCAAAGGCGCGCGAGGTCCTGGATGAGGATCACTACGGCCTCGACAAGATCAAGCGCCGCATCATCGAGTACCTTGCGGTACGCAAGCTCAACCCTCAGGGGCGCAGCCCGATCCTGTGTTTCGTCGGTCCGCCGGGCGTGGGCAAGACGTCTCTCGGCCAGAGCATCGCCCGGGCTCTGAACATCAAATTCGCAAGAGTCAGCCTGGGCGGCGTCCACGACGAAGCCGAAATCCGCGGTCACCGCCGCACCTACATCGGCGCACTGCCCGGTAATATCATTCATGCATTGCGCAAGGCCGGCACACGCAATCCGGTGCTCATGCTGGATGAAATCGACAAATTAGGCGCCGGCATCCAGGGCGATCCGGCCTCCGCCTTGCTCGAGGTGCTCGATCCGGAACAGAACAGCACGTTTCGCGACAATTATTTAGGCGTACCCTTCGATCTTTCGAAGGTGATGTTCATCGCCACCGCCAACATGCTCGACACCATACCGGGACCGTTGCGCGACCGGATGGAAATCATCGAGCTCACGAGCTATACGGAAGATGAAAAGGTCGAAATCGCCAGGCGCTACCTGGTGCGACGACAACTCGAGGCCAATGGCCTGAAACCTGGACAGGCGTCGATCACCGAAGCCGCTCTGCGGCAGCTGGCGCACGATTACACCCGCGAGGCAGGCGTGCGCAATCTGGAGCGCACTATCGGCTCGGTCCTGCGTCACGTGGCGGTACGTATCGCGGAAGCCGCCGTCGAACAGCAGGTGATCGATGTCGGCGATCTGCAGGCGATACTGGGTGCGCCGCGCTTCGAAAGCGAAGTGGCGATGCGTACCAGCGTACCCGGCGTAGCCACGGGACTGGCATGGACGCCGGTGGGCGGCGATATCCTGTTCATCGAATCGACGCGCGTGCCTGGAAACGGCAAGTTGATCCTGACCGGACAGCTGGGCGATGTCATGAAAGAAAGCGCGCAGGCGGCCCTGTCGCTGCTTAAATCACAGTCGTCACGGTTGGAACTCGATCCCGAGGCATTCGATCGCAGTGACGTGCACATCCACGTGCCCGCCGGCGCGATTCCGAAGGATGGACCCAGTGCCGGTGTCGCCATGTTCACATCCCTGGTATCGCTGTTCACCAACAAGACGGTAGCCAGCGGCCTGGCGATGACTGGTGAGATCAGCCTGCGCGGCCTGGTGCTGCCCGTGGGCGGCATCAAGGAAAAGACTGTCGCGGCCCACCGTGCCGGTATTCGCAAGATCCTGCTGCCCGCCCGCAATGCCAAGGACCTCGAAGAGGTGCCGCAGGTCGTACGCAATGACGTGGAATTCGTTTTCTGCGAACGAGTCGATGATGTCGTACGCGAAGCACTCGACCTTGCGCTCAAGACAGTATCCACCGAGGCGGCTTGAACCAAGTATTCGCCGCCCCGGCCTGCAGCACAGCGCATGCCCCGTCAGCATTCAATCGCATTGCAAGAACTCTCCGAAAAGAGTAATCAGGAGATATGTTCAGCAGGTTCCAATGAGACGCACGCACGCGTCCTGGATGAATTACCGCGGGTTTCCTGATGCCCTGAGTCTGCGGCTCTGGTCTTTACTTTCCCGCATTTCTCGCGGATTCCTGTATTTACGTCGTCGGTCCGCGAGGATTGCACGAGGGATTGCGCGCGCGCTCCCTGCCGGGAACATGTGCTCTCACGATGGGCTTCTACATGCAGGACGATGCCATACCCCGCTTTTGATCCAAAAGCATGTGAACTGTTTGCGGGAGTGCGTTGCCCAATGGATATATAGAGAGTTTTGCGCCTGGACTTGATCGTTGTAGCTTGATATTTGATTCGATCGGTGCGGAGGGCAGTTCGATGCAGTCAGACAGCCCCAAAGAAAACTTCTCCGGCGGAGAGAATTTCGTGGAGGCCTTGAGCGCCTACAGCCGGTGCCATCGTGCCAAGCATTGGTCGGGCACCTTCGGCGAATTTCTTCGTGCGATCGTCCCGGCGCAGGCACGCGCAATTGCACGCACCAGTCACGAATACCTGTGGGACATGCTGGTGTGGTTCGGCCGCAATGCGTCGAACAGCCCCGACGGCAATGGCGAAGCTGCAGATCCCCGCGAACTGTTCAAGCATGAACTGTTCGGCATCGACGACGCGCTGGGACGCGTTGTCGATTACTTCAAGGCCGCTGCGGCGGGATCCGATATCGGGCGACGGCTGCTGCTGCTGCTCGGTCCGCCTTCAGGCGGCAAGTCGACGATGGCCATCCTGCTCAAGCGAGGGCTGGAGGAATACAGTCACACGGACGATGGCGCCATATATGCCTTGCAGGGATCACCGATGCACGAATCGCCGCTCAATCTGGTTCCGGCCAGCCTGCGTGCGGATTTTCGCGATACTTATGGCGTCGAGATCCGCGGCGAACTCAGTCCTTGGGCGCGCGATCGGCTGGAGCGCGAATTCGACGGCGATTTTTTGCGCATGCCGGTGGACCGAATCTTCCTGTCCGAGGCATCCCGTATCGGCGTGGGTACCTATGCGCCGCATGATCCGACCACGGCCGATCTTGCCGACCTGGTCGGTTCCGTGGACTTGTCGAAGGTGGCGCAGTACGGCGACGAAGGTGATCCGCGCGCCTGGTCCTGGTCCGGCGCCGTCTATGCGGCCAGCCGAGGCGTGCTGGAGATGATCGAGATTCTGAAGGTCAAGCGCGAATTCCTGTATCTGCTGCTGACCTTGACGCAGGAACAAAACGTCAAGGTGTCGCGCTTCCCGCTCATCTACCTGGACGAGACGATCCTGGCGCATACCAATCTGGCGGAATTCCACAAGTTTCTACAGGAAAAGGAGAACGAAGCCCTGCTCGACCGCATGGTCATCGTCAAGGTGCCCTACACCCTGTCCTACCTGGAAGAATCACGTATCTACGGCAAGCTCGTCTCCGCCGCACCGGCGTTCCGCGATGTGCATCTGGATCCGCATGCTCTGCGGGTCGCCTCCGTGTTCGCCGTATTGACCCGGCTGCTCAAGCCAGAGCGCGAAGGATTGGATCTGACCAAGAAGCTGCGCCTGTATGCCGGGGAAAGCGTGGAAGGCTTCTCGGATTCCGAAATCGTACGCCTGCGCGCCGAGGTTCCCGAGGAAGGTCTGACCGGCGTCAGCCCGCGATTCATCGTGAACTCCATATCCAATGCCATCACGCGCAATGACAAGAAGAGCCTGACGAGCATGGAAGTTTTGCTGGCGCTGAAGGACTCCATCGAAACCGATGCTCGTATGGATACCAAGTCCAAGAAGTTGTGGATCGACTACCTGGTCCTGGCCCGCAAGGACTTCTACAACCGCTGGGTCAAGGAAGACGTACATCGTGCCTTGTTTGCCTCCTTCGAGGACGAAGCGCAAGAACTACTGGACAAGTATCTCGATGAGGTCGAAGCGTCGCTGGATCATCGTGAGGTAACCGACCCGATCACCGGCGAATCACGCGCCGCCGACGAACGCTTCCTGCGGTCGGTGGAAGATCAGATCAAGGTATCAGAGTCCGGCAAGCAGACCTTCCGCCAGGAGGTCGTGCGCAAGGCCATGGTGGCCTACAAGACCGGTGAAAAATTCACGCTCAACAGCCATGCGAGAATGCGCGAGGCGATCGAACAATACCTGTTCGAAGAGCGCCGTGACGTTCTGCGCCTGGTCACCTCGGCGGCACGCCCGGACGATGAGGCCCGTAAGAAAATCTCGGCGGTTCAAGACCGGCTCACGAGCGAGTATGGTTACGATGATCACAGCGCCAAGGAAGCGCTGAGCTATGTGACGACTTTACTGGCACAGGAGTAAGCAGTTTACGAGAAACGAGATTGTGAGCGAGATGAGCGAGAGATGAGCGAGAACACGTCGGACGAAACCAGCACTGCCGGCGGTGCCGGCGAGACCGGCTGGTACGACCTCTTTTCTCGCGGTGCGCGGGACTGGCTGCGTCATAACGATAAGATACGCGAGGCCGTGCGCCGGCATCTGCCGGAAATCATCGCCGGCGCGGATGTCCTGAGCGGCGGCACCAGTACGGTACGCGTTCCCGTACGCATGCTGGAACACTATCGCTTCCGCCTGCGCTCGCCCGGAGAGCAGCAGGGTGTGGGACAGGGACACGCCAGGCCGGGTGATCGGATCGGCCGCCCCCGGCAGGAAGACGAATCGCGGGGCCAAGGCGGCAACGAGGAAGGCACGATCCAGTATACCCTCGAGTTTCGCATCGACGACATCGTCGATTGGCTGTGGGAAGAGATGAAACTTCCCAACCTCGAGGCCAAGACGGGACGCGCCAAGGACGATGACTGGACACGCGAGGGCTGGGACCGCCGAGGGGCGCGTGCACGCCTGGACCGGCGCCGCTCGCTGAAGGAGTCCATCAAGCGCCGCGGCATGCAAGCTGAAAGCGGAGTCACGTCGCCGCCGTTCACCGATGACGATCTGCGCTTTCGTCAACTGGCGAAGCGCGAGCAGCCCGCCATGCAGGCCGTCGTCATTCTGCTGCTGGACGTCTCGGGCAGCATGGGTGAGCGCGAACGCCGGATTGCCAAGGCCTTCTTTTTCTGGGTCATCCAGGGTCTGCGCCGCCAGTATCGAGACCTGGATCTGGTGTTCGTGGCGCATACCTCGCAAGCCTGGGAATTCCAGGAAGAGGAATTCTTTCATGTCAGCGGCACGGGCGGAACGCTCGCTTCTGCAGGCCTGGAGAAAGTGCGCGAGATCATTCAGGAGCGCTACAACCCCAGTCAATATAATGTATATCTATTCTACGCCTCGGACGGTGAGAACTTCCCTTCAGACCAGATCCAGGCGCAGGCAGTGCTCAAGGAACTGGCGCGCGCCTGCAACTATGCAGGCTTCCTGGAAGTCTCGGTGCTCACCGGCGAGGAGCCCGACAGTGAGACCGGCAAGCTGTTTCTGGAACTCGCCGATGGAGACGGGCAGGTCGGCGCTTTCCGGGTCGCCGGCGTGGAAGACATCTGGAAAGCCGTGAGGTACTTCTTCGGTCAGCAGGCTCAAACCTCATGAACATCGAAGAATGGCAAATCTACGCCGCCAGGATCGAACAGCTGGCCGCGGATCAGGGCTTGAAGTACCACCCGGTCGAATTCGAAATAGTACCCGAAAATTTCATGACCGAGATCGCGATCTACGGTCTACCGGTACGCATGCCGCACTGGTCCTTCGGAGCACGCTATATTTACCAGTTGATTCAGCATCGAATGGGTTTGTCGCGCCTGTTCGAAGTCGTCTATCCCGGCAATCCGGGACGTGCCTATCTTGCCAAGAGCAACAGCATCGCCGAAAACGTGTTGGTCACGGCCCACGTGCTGGGACATGCAGACTTCTCCGCCAACAATCTGTTGTTCCGCCGCAGCCAGGCGGAAGTCGGCGAACACATCGTGGAACAGGCGGCGGCCCACGCACGCCGGATCAGTCAGGCCATCCAGGATCATGGCATCGAGGCGGTCGAGACCGTCCTGGATGCGGCACTGGCATTGGAACAGCACGTGGATATTCACCAAGGCCTGCGGCGTGAAAAATATCCCGAACGGATGCCGGATCGTGCGCCGCCCGCCGTCGACGAGTTTTCCCAGCGTTATGCCTTGCTGGGCCCCGATACTGCACGCCCGCGGATCAGTACCGGTCCCGCGAAGCGCACACCCACGCCGCCCCACCCGGAACAGGACTTATTGTGGTTCATCGCCCAGTACGCCCCGGACCTCGAGCCCTGGGAGCGTGACATCTTCCTGGCGGTACGCGAGGAATCGTTCTATTTCTATCCGGTGTTCGCCTGCCAGATCATGAACGAAGGCTGGGCTTCCTACTGGCACGCGCGCCTGCTCAGAGAAGCCGATTTCCTGCCTCAATCCTGTTACGTCGATGCAATCAAGTGCCATTCGGACGTCGTGCGTCCGACCGCCGGCAGCGAGCAAGTGGCGCTGTCCACGAATCCCTATCATCTGGGCTTCTCGATCTGGGAAAAAATCATCGAGCAACAGGGACTGGAACAGGCCCGCCGCATCATGAGCGAGGACGACGATTTCTCGTTCGTGCGCAACCATCTCACCCTGGAGCTGGCGACGGAGCTCGAGCTGTTCCGCTATGAAGGTCCTGCCAACGGAACGCTGGTCGTTCAGGATGTCGATCTGCCGGCGCTGCACGAGGCCTTGCTGAGCCCGAAGTACGGCTTCGGCGCACCGACCGTCAGCGCCGCGCACGTCCACCTCGACGGCAGGCTGGATCTGCTGCACGATCACGTCGCCGACGGCCGCGGCCTGGATCCGGAGCGTAGCCGCAAGGTTCTGGAATACATCGTCCGGGTGTGGCGCCGGCCCGTAACCCTGGCCACCGTGGACGGCAACGAGCATGGCATGGAGATCACCGTGTCGCCCTCGCTGCAGCTCGAAAGCGGCTAGACGTTATTCATGAACATTCGACGTCTATGGCTGCGCAGCCTCGGTTAAGCTTCATCGCATGAGCGCGCCGCTGCCATTCCATCCCGCCGTCGACGCCTGGTTTCGCAGCACCTTCGCCGCGCCCACGGCCGCGCAGACGCAAGCGTGGCCGGCCATCCAGTCGGGAAAAGACGTACTGATCGCCGCGCCCACGGGTTCCGGCAAGACCTTGGCGGCCTTCCTGGCCGCCATCGACGAACTCGTATGCGAAGGAGAACGATGGGGCTTGCCGGATGAGACACGCATCGTCTACGTCTCGCCGCTGAAATCGCTGTCGAACGACATCCACCGCAACCTGGAGGCACCGCTGTCCGGCATACGTGCGCGTCTGCTCGAAGCCAGGAGTGGAAATGCCTCCCGGACGCGCGGACCGGGCGACGTCGAGATCCGCACCTGGGTGCGCACCGGCGACACGCCCCAGCACGAGCGAGCACGGATGCGGCGCAAGCCGCCGCATATCCTCGTCACCACGCCGGAATCGCTCTACATCCTGCTCGGTTCACAATCCGGCCGCGACATGCTGGCCACGACGCGCAGCGTCATCATCGACGAAATCCACGCCGTCGCCGGCAACAAGCGCGGTTCCCACCTGAGCCTGTCACTCGAGCGGCTCGATGCGCTGACCGGACGCCGGCCCACGCGCATCGGACTATCGGCCACCCAGCAGCCCATCGAGGAGATGGCGCGGTTCCTGGTCGGCACGAAACACATCGCGCAGGGTAACGCCGACTGCCGCATCATCGACAGCGGCCATGCACGGCACCGGGATCTCGCCCTGGAGCTGCCCGCCTCACCCCTGGAAGCGGTGATGTCCGGCGAGGCCTGGACCCAGGTCTACGACCGCCTGGCCCAGCTCATCCGCGAACATCGCACCACCCTGATCTTCGTCAACACCCGGCGCCTCGCCGAACGGGTTTGCCGCCACGTGTCCGAGCGGGTGGACGCCTGGCACGCGGCCGGCGCAGACGCTGCCGATGCCACCCTTGCCGACATCTCCGACGTTGGCAGCACCGACGCCGATGCCGGCGCCGACACCGAAGCCCGCTGCACCCCGTCCGGCGCGCGGGCGCGCAAGCGTTCCCTCCGGCCATCGCTCGTCGCCGCACACCACGGAAGTCTCGCGAGGGAGTTGCGCTTCGATGCCGAGCAGCGGCTCAAGCGTGGCGAACTCAAGGCACTGGTCGCAACCGCCTCGATGGAACTGGGCATCGACATCGGCGAGGTCGATCTGGTGTGCCAGTTGGGCTCGCCACGGTCGATCAATGCCTTCCTGCAACGTGTCGGTCGCTCCGGGCACGCCGTGGGCGGCACACCGAAGGGTCGCCTGTTCCCCTTGTCCCGCGATGATCTGGCTGAATGCACTGCTCTGCTGGACAGCATCCGGCGCGGCGAGCTGGATCGATTGAAACTGCCGCTGCAGCCCCTGGACGTGCTGGCCCAGCAGATCGTCGCGGAAGCGGCGGCACGCGAATGCAGGGAGGACGAACTCCATGAGCTGCTGCGCGGGGCCTATCCCTTCCGCGCGCTCACCCGCGAATCGTTCGACGAGATCGTGCGCATGCTGGCGGAAGGCTTCACCACCCGCCGCGGCCGCCGGGGGGCGTTGCTGCATCACGACGCCGTCAACCATCTGCTGCGCGGGCGCAAGGGCGCCCGGCTGACGGCGATCACCTCCGGAGGCGCCATTGCTGACACGGCCGACTATCAGGTGATGCTGGAGCCGGAAGGACACGTGGTCGGATCGGTCAACGAGGATTTCGCGGTGGAAAGCCTGACGGGCGACGTGTTCCAGCTCGGCAACGCCGCCTATCGAATCCTGCGCATCGAACGCGGTACCGTCCGCGTCGAGGATGCTCGCGGTGAAACGCCGTCGATTCCCTTCTGGCTGGGCGAGGCGCCTGGACGCACCGATGAACTGTCGGCCGCGGTGTCGCGGCTGCGCAGCGATATCGCCGCGTACCGGCATGATGAACCTGCGGCGCTGGACCATCTGGTAAACACCGTGGGCATCGACACCGCCGCCGCGGCGCAGCTGCTCGCCTACTACACGGCCGCGCAGGCCGCGCTGGGCTGCCTGCCGACGCAGCGCATCATCGTCTTCGAGCGTTTTTTCGATGAAGCCGGCGGCATGCAGCTGGTGATCCATTCACCTTTCGGCGGCCGCATCAATCGAGCCTGGGGACTGGCACTGCGCAAACGTTTCTGCCGCACGTTCAATTTCGAGCTGCAGGCGGCCGCGACCGAGGACACGATCATCCTGTCGCTGACCACGGCGCACAGCTTCGAGTTGCAGGACGTGGCGCGTTTCCTGCGTCCCGACAGCGCGCGGGACATTCTCGTCCAGGCGCTCCTGGCCTCGCCCATGTTTACGACGCGTTGGCGCCGGAATGCCGCGATCGCGCTTGCCCTGCCGCGGTTTCGTGGCGGCAGGAAAGTCCCGCCGCAGCTGGCGCGCATGAACGCCGAGGATCTGCTCGCCGCCGTGTTTCCGGACCAGCTCGCCTGCGGCGAGAACCTGACGGGCGATATCGTGGTTCCCGATCATCCGCTGGTGCGCCAGGCGGTGCGCGACTGCCTGGAGGAAGCCATGGACATCGAAGGCTTCGAGCGGCTCTTGTCGGCGCTGGTCAAGGGCGAGCTGCGTATCGAGGCGCGCGACCTCACCGAGCCCTCGCCGCTGGCGCTGGAAGTTCTGTCGGCACGGCCCTACGCCTTCCTGGACGATGTCCCGCTGGAGGAGCGCCGCACCCAGGCGGTCCTCGCCCGGCGCTGGCTGGACCCGGAGTCGGCCACGGACATCGGCAAGCTCGACTCCGCCGCGATCGCCCGCGTGCGCGCCGAAGCCTGGCCGGACGCGGCCAGCGCGGATGAGCTGCACGACGCCTTGCTGTGGTTCATGTTCCTGTCCGAGGCCGAAGTGCGGCGCATGCCGGCGTGGCCGGCACTGATGCACGAGCTCATGACGCGCCGTCGAGCCTGCCGGCTGCACACCGACGCCGGCGTCTCGTACATCGCCACCGAGCGCATCCCGATGCTGCGCGCCCTCCTCCCAGGTGCCCGCATCGAAGCCGCGCACGCCGCCCCTTCGACTCATGAACCTGGGACTCATGAACCCGGGATCTGCGAACCTGCGGCGCATGAAAAGGCGTGGTCGTCCGAAGACGCGCTGCGCGAGCTGGTACGCGGACGCCTGGAGGGACTCGGGCCGGTATCGGCGGACGCCGTGGCGCCGGCGCTGGACCTGCCGGCCCGCCACATCGACGCCGCGCTGCTGGCGCTGGAAGCGGAAGGCACCGCGATGCGCGGCCGGTTCGAGCCGGGAGGCACCCAGTGGTGCGACCGCCGTCTGCTGGCCCGCATTCACCGCTACACGGTCAAGCGCCTGCGCGCGGAAATCGAGCCCGTGCAGGCGCGCGATTTTCTGCGCTTCCTGTTCGACTGGCAGCATGTGACGCCGGACTCCGGCATGCAGGGTCCCGATGCCGTGCCCGCCGTGCTCGCCCAGCTCGAAGGCTTCGAGGTGCCTGCCGGCGCCTGGGAAACGGAAGTTCTACCGGCACGCATCGCCGGATACGAACCCGCCTGGCTGGATGAGCAGTGCCTGGCCGGGCGCATCGTATGGGCGCGGCTGGCCAGCCGCGCCGGCGACGCCGGACGTGGCGCGGCGCCGGTGCGCTCGACACCCATCGCCCTGCTTTCCAGGCGCCACGTGCGCTACTGGACCGTGTTCACGGACCCGCCCCACTCCGGGTATCTCAAGTCCGGGCATCTCACCAGCAAGGCCCAGCAGGTCGCCGCGTTCATCCAGGCGCATGGTGCCTCCTTTTTCGATGAGATCGCCGAAGGCGTGCCGCTGTTGCCGAATCAAGTGAAGGACGCCCTTGCCGAACTGGTCGCACTGGGCCTGATGAACTCGGATGGCTTTGGCGGGTTGCGCGCCCTGCTGCTGCCCGCGGACCGCCGCAGGCCGGCGGCACGCGGCACGCGCCGGCGCAGCATGGCGATCTTCGGTATGCAGGACGCCGGCCGCTGGGCATGGGTACGGAAAGCCTCCGGAGGACAGCCGCCCGAGCCGGATTCTTCCGGCCGGGTCCCGACCGGCAGATCCGCGCAACGCCACCCGGGGACGGAAGCGATCGAGTATCTGTGCCACGGACTGCTGCGCCGCTGGGGCGTGGTGTTCTGGAAGCTGCTGGAACGTGAAGCCGGCTGGTTGCCGCCCTGGCGGGACCTGCTGCATTGCCTGCGGCGGCTGGAGGCACGCGGGGAGATTCGCGGCGGGCGCTTCGTGGCCGGTTTCTCGGGCGAGCAATTCGCCCTGCCGGAGGCCGTCGGCGCGCTGCGCGAGGTCCGTCGCCGGCCGATGCGGGATCAATTCGTTTCCTTGTCGGCGGCGGACCCTTTGAACCTGATCGGGATACTGACGCCGGGCGGGCGGCTGGCGTCGATCACGGGCAATCGGCTGCTGTATCGCGACGGCCTCCCCGTCGCCCTGCAAGCCGGCGGAGAGATCCGGTTCCTGGAATCCATGGATGAAAAAACCCAGTGGCAGACCAGGAACCTGCTGTTGCGCCGCCCGGCGCCGGCGCCGCTGGCCGGTCTGGCCTGAATCGGCCTGCCTGAAGCGACGCTGCGTCCCACCGCTGCGCTCTTTACGGATCGCGTCGTTTCAAAACACGCAACCGCGGTTCAGCGTGAAAAGAGACTGCATATCCGCCAACAATCAGATATCTAACGCGATGGGCGTTGAATTCGGACAAGAGTTTTTTGAAGTCTTGGAACATCCAGCACGTGTCCCTTCATTGCATACACCGACGTGGTAATTTCCATCACGGCGCGAATGCGCTCGCCCGGCGGCAAACGTTGCCATGCACGCTTGTCGGCGGCTTTCATCTCCTCCAGGCTGGTGTAACGAATAATGCGCTTGTCCATTGTTCGCGATCTAGTATATCTGACATCCGGCGATATTTTTGATGCAAACTGTGACGCAGTTCATCCAAGGTGTGACGGTCGTCCCTGTCCCAGGCCGGGGAAAAGATTAAGTTCGTTCTCATCATTGACCTTGGAGGAAGGCTGGAGGCAGCTGTTCCATGGCCGAACCCGGATCGAGCAAAGAAACCATGGAGGCATCGGTCAACGACCGCGTTGCAACACTATTGTCGCGCCTCGTCCCGGACGTCGTGTTCGACGAGCCGTTCGAGTCCCGATTCCGCCCCTGGTACACGGAACATAGCCACACGCGCATTCGTCAAACGATGTGGACCGCGAATACGAACTCCTGGTCACCGGCGCATTTCGCACACAGCGACGCCGAGCGGCATAGACCACCAAATATCGAGCATCGATGAGGACTACCGACATTTCCCCCCAAGATACTTCTACGGCGCATGCGCAGCGTTCGACCGACATCGTCACGCTCCAGGCTCACATCCTGCAACAGCAAACCCGCTATCCGGAAGCCAGCGGGCAGTTCTCATGGATCCTGTCCGCACTGTCCATTTCCACCAAGATGATCGCCGCGCATGTCCGCCGTGCACGGCTGGACGATGTGCTCGGCGCAGTTGGCAGCCAGAACGTCCAAGGAGAGCAGCAGCAGAAACTCGACGTGATCGCCAACGATATTCTGTTGCGCGCACTCGGCGGACGCGAGGGTGTCGCGATCGTCGCTTCGGAAGAAAACGAGCAACCGATCATCCTGCGCTCTGACGATTCCGAGCAGCGCAAGTACTGCGTATTGTTCGATCCACTGGACGGATCTTCCAATCTGGACGTCTGCGGTGCAGTCGGTACGATCTTCAGTATCCTGCGCAAGGATCGCCGCTCGACACGACCGGAAGCCTCGCTCCTGCAGTGTGGCGCCAAGCAAGTAGCCGCCGGATACGTACTGTACGGCTCGTCGACCGTTTTCGTCCTGACGATCGGCCTGGGCGTAGACATGTTCGTCCTGGATCCGGCCTATGGCGCTTTCATCCGTGTCGCCGAGGGGCTCAGAATCCCGCCGGCGAACAAGTCCTATTCCGTCAATGAGGGTAATCGCCTGGGGTTTCCGCAAGGCTATCGAGATTATCTCTCCTGGGCGCAGGAACAAGGCTATTCCAGCCGCTATGTCGGCGCGATGGTGGCTGACGTGCATCGGATCCTCCTGCAGGGAGGAGTGTTCATGTATCCACCGACCCGCAAGGCCCCCGACGGCAAACTGCGCTTGATGTACGAAGCCAATCCCATGGCCATGCTGATCGAACAGGCGGGCGGCAAGGCGTATTGCGCGCCGGGACAACGCATCCTCGATATCGTCCCCGACGATATCCATCAGCGCGTCCCGGTAGTCCTGGGCAGCGCCCAGGAAGTCGACCACGTCATGAACCGGCTGGCCGCGGCGGCACCAGGCTGAACAGCAACCAGGCTCACCCCGGTGTATCCTGTGCCCCTTCCAACTTCAGCCCTTCCGGATTGCCAGTGCTCAGCGCCGATAAAGTTCTCGTCACAATCGGTACTCCTTGCTCCATTTCTGCAGTAGGCAGCACCGAAACCTATCTGGCGCGCGTCACCGGCGCGGCGGAATTCATCGCCTATGCCGCCTTCGATGCGGGTCTGGTCGAATTGGACCCCATGACTGATGGATCCCTGGGCCTGCGCTGGAGCGCCGGCGGCGAGCCGGCTTCGTTGGCCGATATCGAACAGCGCCATGGCGCACAGCTGCGCGCCAACCTCGGGATTCGCTACATCGACGAGCTGACGGCCATATCCGACTCGGTTGTCTCGGAAATCGGCGCCTCCCTGCCGCATGATTTCGCCGTCGGAGGATTGCGCGGACTGGCCGGGCTTTCCTACCGGGAAATACGCGAATCTGCGCTGAAGGACATGCACGGCTTGTTCGATGACGACCCACGACTGGGCCCGTCCCTACAGGCACAGCTGTTCGCCTACTGTGGACTGGGAGCGCTGGCGGCCTTGCCGACGGCGCTGTCCGAACTCCTGCCCGACCCCTACAAGTTCCGTGTCGCAGGCGCTACGGCGTTCGGCGGCATGGACGCTCTGGCCCAGCTGCGGCCGGCAGGCGCATCGAATCCGGCAAACGACAAGCTACGCGACAAATTCGCCATCCGCCTGGCGAATTCCCTGTCCTCGCATGGCCCGGCACTGCTCTCGACCATGCTGGCGCCCGCCTATTCTCTGAGCAAGTCGCTGAAGCACCCTGCCCTGCTGGATTCGCTGAAATCACCCAGCGGATACTCGCGAGTACCTCAGGCGCCGCTCAACTCCGTCGGCGCATGCGCCTCCAGCTCGCTCATATTCTGCGATTTTGCCCCCCAGATGCTGTTCGACTACCCAGGCTATCAACGTCCAGCCATCACCTTGTGGACGGCAGCCGACGCAGCGGCTCGTCCGTATTGGCAGATGCTCGATGCGTTCGGGCCCGGGGCACTCATGACCCGCGGCAAGCTCGATGCGGTCAACGCCGGCCGCCCGAAGGAACTGCACCGAACGGTAGCCGACTGCCTCGCGCCATTCGACATCGACGCCAACGGGACGGTGATCGGCGAAGGCGGCTCCGGGCTGCTGATCACCACGCTGGACTTCGCACTACGGAATTTCCTCGATATCACGTCCATCATCGCCGGCTGGGGACAAAGCGGCGAAGCCGGGGGTAAAGCGCATTTTGCCGGTGTAGGTTTCGGCGGAGAGAATGCACTGATCCACGCCTATGAACTCGCCCATCGAGGCCACGGCTACGGCGTGGCGGATTTTCGATATATCGTGGCGCATGCCACCGGCACGCGAACCAACTCCAAGACCGACCTCACCACGGCGGCCAACGCCCGCGCGATCGCCGCCGGGCGCCAGGGACACCACTCCGCTCTGCCTCCTCTGCTGGTCGGTACGCCAAAGGCCGTCGGTGACGGGCATACGATGGGCGAAACCGGCCTGAAAGCCGTCTCGCAGGCATTGCAGTATCTGCTCGGCAAACCGGCCGTCGGCGTGCCTACGCTGCGTAATCCGGATCCCGATCTCGGGCCCGTCGCCGACGCCTTCCGCCTGAGGCAAGCACCCGTGGCCGGAGATCTCGATGGCGGCGCAATCTGCGCAACACAGGGCTTCGGCGGCTACAACGGCGCAATAGCCCTGCGCGCGGCGCATGCGGATGCCTTTGCCCGTTACCGTATCGATCCGATGATTCTGGCTGCCTACCTGGAACGCTGGCCCGAACTGCGCCGCCAGCGTGAGCAGCGTGAACGCCGCCGGCGACTGCATCGGGGTAGCGCGCTCGAACTGGCCCAGCAACATCGATGGAAAGGACTCGACTGAACGTGCCGCCGGTCGCGTCCGCCTTCCCCGGGGATGCCGTGCAGAATCTGCGCAGGTTCACACCCCGGACGTTCTGGCTGGTCACGCTGGCGGCGGCCGCCCTGCTAGGTACGCTGGTCGCCGTCCCGCAATGGCTGTCGAAACAGGCACGCATGGACGTACTCCGCTCACATGTCGCAGAAATCGCCGAACTGGCCGCCAACGTCGTCGATGGCGACCTGCATCGCCAACTGCTCGATCCCGCCAACTACACTCCAGAACTCTACGAGCGTGCCCTGGAACCCCTGGTGCGCTTTCACTCCGCCGCGCCCGAGGTCTTTTACATCTACACCATGAAGGCGCAGGGCCGGCAAAGCTTCTTCGTGCTGGACACGGCAGCATCGAGCAAACTGGCGACACGCCATGCACTACGGCCTTCCGCCTACATGGAACCGTTCGTGCCGCTGGACAAGGAACCCGACCCCGATTATCTCCAGCGTATCGCCTCGGGCGAAACCTACGTCTACCCGACCTTCCAGAAAGACGATTATGGGATCTTCCTGTCGGGCCACACACCCATTTATGACAGCCACGGACGTTACAGCGGATTCGTCGGTGTGGATTTCGACACCGCCTACTACATCGCGCGGGAAGCGCGCTTCCAGATGATCTCGATCGGCACTCTGGCCGCCGCGCTGCTGATCGCACTGTTGATCGGCTATTTCGCGGCACGCTATCACTACGCCATCATCCATCGCCTGCGCGAACAGTATGATCTATCGATACGCGACGATCTCACGCAGCTGCTCAACCGCCGTGGCGCACTAGCGGCCGTACGCCATGCGCTCAGGGCGCAGGCATCGAGTTACGCGATCATCCTGGTCGACGTGGATGACCTGAAGGGCCTCAACGATTCACATGGTCATGCGGCCGGCGATGAGTTTCTCATCAAGGTCGCAACCGCCATACGCGCCAGCGTGCGGGGAACCGATATCTGCGCACGTCTAGGCGGGGATGAATTCATGATCTTCGCCACGGGTTGCGACGTGGATGCCGCCACCGAGATTGCGCGGCACATTCTCACCCGCGTCTTCTCGAAAGATTCGACGCCGGGACGTTCGCACTTCGGCGTTTCGATCGGTATCGATGTCACGTATGAGCCGGGCGAGGAATTCATCCATATGTATCGGCGCGCCGATGAGGCCTTGTACAGAGCCAAGGATGACGGCCGCAATCGTTTTGTGGTGTTCGATGCCACACTGATGACGGCCACCGCAGCGATCCGGGTCGCAGGCGGCACCGTAGAACGCTGAACAGCGGCTCAGCCGCTCCAACGCTCGCGACACAAGGCCAGGAAACGCACGCACGCCTGGGACAGCGGCTGGTGCCGCAGATGGTATACGCCGACCTGGCGGTCAATATTCGAGAATGGCAATCCATCGATCGGCACCAGTTCATCGGACAGACCGGAGACCAGGTCCGATACATACGTGACCCCTTTCCCCTCCGCGACCAACGCGAGGCGCAGGTCCATGTGACTGATTTCCCAGACCGAAGCAAAGGCATTGCGCAAGCGCTCGCCGCCCGGGCGCCGGGTGAGATCGTCAATGTAGGACGTCACCAGCGGCAGCGTTCGCAAGGTGGCCTGCGGGTCGCGGCGCAATGCCTCCCGGCTGGAATGATTGCGGGCCACGACCAGCCGGCGCCTCTCGGAGAAGCAGGGATGGACCGCGAAATAGTCCGGCATGGTGTGTTGCAAGGGGCCGAAACCCAGCTCCCAGCGGCCGTCGGATACACCATGCACGATCTCGCGGCTGGGCGCTACGACGACCTTGAGGCGTGTCAGCGGATTACGTTCGGAAAACACCCGGAGCAGATCGATGCCGAAGCGCGCGTTTACCGGCGCGGACAATGCCAGGGACAAGGTCGACAAGGCGCCGGATTTGATCTGGGCGATATCCGCCAGCGTTTCGCGCTCTTCGTTGAGCAGCGTCTCGGCATAGCGCAGCAGACGTATTCCGGCTTCCGTCAATTGGGGCGGATTGCTTCGGCGCAGCAACACCGCCCCCAGACGATGCTCAAGATTGGCGATCGCCTGGCTCACGGCGGATTGCGACAATTCCAGGCGCTCCGCGGCGCGGCTGAAGCCGCCGGCTTCGGTTACGGCATGAAAACAGCGAATTTCGTTACGCTCGATGTGCATGGCTCCCGGAATCGCGCATTCAGTGCGAGTTGCAGGCCGACGCGGCTGGATCGAACGGGTATTTTCGGCCAGCCCGTCAAGACTGTCGAGGGGCTGACCCTATATGTCTTTACACTGCAGCTTGCCTCTCTCGCCTGATATTCTTGTATTTTTGCCGCTTTGTTCCGCTACGGTCGCCACGCAATCCAACCATGACTCACGCAAACATCTACACCCGCAAAGATACACCTGAATTTGTCGAACTCAGTCCGGCCTCGCCCGCCACGGCCGCCGTCATTTGGCTGCACGGACTGGGCGCCGACGGCTTCGACTTTGTGCCCCTGGTCGATGAACTTCGCCTGCCGCCGAACAGCAATATCCGCTTTGTATTTCCTCATGCGGCGCCGCGCCCGATCACGCTGAACAATGGATATGTCATGCGCGCCTGGTATGACGTCAAGGGTCTCGGCTCGGAACGTATCGAAGATGAAGCGGGCATCCGCGAAACCGAAGCACTCATACGCCGATATATCGATCACGAAATGGCTCAGGGCGTTACCCCCGGCCGAATCGTGCTCGCCGGATTTTCCCAGGGCGGCGCCATAGCCCTGCACACCGCGTTGCGGTATCCACAGCGCCTTGCCGGTATTCTTGCGCTGTCGACCTATCTGCCGCTCCACAAACAGCTCGAGCAGGAACGATCACCCGAGAATCGCGATTTGCCGATACTCATGTGCCATGGTACACAGGATCCGATGATCGGACTCGATTATGCCAAGGCCTCTTGCGAGATGCTGCAAACGCTCGGCTACCCAGTAGACTGGCGCAGCTATCCCATGGCGCATCAGGTCTGCATGGAAGAAGTGCAGGATATCTCGAACTGGCTGCAGCAACGCCTGCCACCGGTGGACTGATCACGGGACCATTGAGCAGATCCTGGATTCAGCAGTGAATCCAGGCTCGCCGCAGGCCGGCGATGGCGCCACACTCGGGCTTCAGTTCTCAATAGGACTTGGCCCATACCACCCGCTGCTGGCTCGGCGCACCCGTGAACGGACAGATTCCGGATTCACTGCCGTCTTGCGGAATGCAGCGTACCGTCACGCCCAGATCAGCCTTGATCTGCGCTTCCAATTGCACATCTCCGCTGAAATGCGCGAGAGCGAAGCCGCCGTGGATCGGTGTCGGTTCATTGTCCTGGACTCGCTCAGGTGTGAACCAGTCATAGAATTCCTGCCGCGTATCGATGCGCCGGGTATGCTGTTCCCGAAACGATCGAGCGCGTTCGAACAGCGCCTCCTGAATAGACTCCAGGATCGTCGTGACGGTAGCCACAAACTCGCCGCGCGGAATAGCCTGCTTGTCCTTGTGCGCACGATCGCGGCGAGCGACTAACAACGCATCCTTCTCGATGTCGCGGGGACCTATTTCCACACGCAGCGGCACACCCTTCTTGATCCAGTGCCATACCTTGTCACCGCCGCGCTCGTCGCGCTCGTCGACTTGCACGCTCAGCGGACGCTCGGCATAGCGCTGCGAACGCAGCGCACGGGCCACGGCATGGCAATACTCCAGCACGCGCGAGCGATCGTCCTGCGTTCGATAGATGGGCAGGATCACCACCTGCACCGGCGCCACCTTCGGCGGCAGCACCAGGCCATCGTCATCTGCATGTGTCATGATCAATCCGCCGATCAGGCGCGTCGATACGCCCCAACTGGTGGTCCAGGCATACTGTTGTTCGCCCTGACTGTCCAGGAAGCGGATTTCGCTGGCCTTGGCGAAGTTCTGACCCAGGAAATGACTGGTTCCCGCCTGCAGCGCCTTGCGGTCCTGCATCATGGCTTCGATACAGAAGGTCTGCTCGGCACCGGGAAAACGCTCTCCGGCGGTCTTCTCGCCCTTGATCACCGGGACGGCCATCCATTGTTCTGCGACCTCGGCATATACCTCCAGCATGCGCATCGTTTCCTCGAGCGCCTCTTCCCGAGTCGCATGCGCGGTATGGCCCTCCTGCCACAAGAACTCCGCGGTGCGCAGGAACATACGCGTGCGCATCTCCCAGCGCACCACATTGGCCCACTGGTTGATCAGCAGCGGCAGATCACGATAGCTCTGTACCCAACGCGCGAATGCATCCCCGATGATCGTCTCGGAGGTCGGGCGCACGATCAGCGGCTCTTCCAACTCGCCCGTGGGAATCAGTTTGCCGTCGGACCCGACTTCCAGCCGATGATGAGTCACGACCGCGCATTCCTTCGCGAATCCTTCGACGTGCGCCGCCTCTTTCTGTAAAAAGGACAGGGGAATGAACAAAGGAAAGTAGGCGTTCTGATGCCCGGTCTCCTTGAACTTGTCGTCCAGCACACGCTGGATATTCTCCCACAATGAATAACCCCACGGCTTGATGACCATGCAGCCGCGCACCGGCGAGTTCTCGGCCATATCGGCTGCCTTGACGACCTGTTGGTACCACTCGGCATAATTTTCCCCGCGCGTCGGGGAAATGGCGGTTGCAGATTTTTTACTGGACTGGCTGCTCATCGACGTAAATCTTGGAATACAGGCCTGTTAGGATACGAGTACTGAGAGTACGACCAAAAAAGGATGCAAAGAGAATCGCGCAAGGACGCGATTACAACAGATTTTCGTTCCCGGACGAAGCATCCCGAACGTTCCGTACCCACTCCCGCGGGCGCAATCCGTCCCATCGGCGCTTTTGCATCCGGAGTCGAGTGGCGTCCCCATCCCACCCCCCTGCGCGACACTCCGGCCCCTGCCTGACGCCGGTACCTGGCACGACCGGGCGGCGCAGATGTCCAGGCAAGGCAGCCCGGCCCCCGCTCCCGGCTCCTCGATGTCCGCCCGTCAACCGTTGTTCGGCTCCAGGGAAGGATTCACCGCGTTCCTGGCAATTCCTCCCGAGCGAGACTTCTCAGCCGTACACTCGAATGGTCATGAATGATCCAGCCGGGGCTGGTCGGGGCGCCACATGATCTAATGTGGAAATGGGATAATCTCGAAGTGGGATTATTAGTGACGGATCTCTACACCGGAGTTCCGGCATTGAAGTCTTTGCGCACGCCCGTTCATGCCTATTTCCTCGAACTGCTGCTCGCTGCACGGCACAAGGCGCAACTTACCCAGCAGCAACTGGCAGATCGGCTCGGTAAACCTCAGAGCTTCGTGGCGAAATACGAAGGGGGAGAACGCCGCCTGGATGTCATCGAGTTTCTACAACTGGCGCAATTCCTGGAGATCGACGCCGCTCGTATCATGCGCCAACTGATGAAATTCAACGCGATCCAGCGCAGACCGGATCGCGCCAAGCCGGCACAAGGCAAGGCCGCCGGCACCAAGGGCGGCACGAGCCGTGAAGCATCCCGCAGCGGCAGGACGGGCCCCGGCTGGCGGCTCGAGACGGATTCCTCGAGGAAATAGGCGCTGCCCGCGGCATGCCCATCATGCCCGCTGAACCTGCAGAAGGCCGGAAATGCGTTCTGGTTCGATTTGTGCCGATGGCCGACGCCCATCACCGCTACTTCTCCCGAGTGCTCGCTTCGGTTTTGCGGCGCTGCGGATTCTCTCCGTAAGCGCTCGAGAAGGTCTCGGCGAACAAGCTGCGAAAAACCCTGTCCGCATCCTTGGCGATGATGGCGTACCTGTCCCTGTACAAATCCCAGTAGCGCATCTTGGCAGGCGCCCCCAGCATCGAGTCCTGACTGATCTGCCGGTCGAAATCCTCCTGCAGCCGGTCCGGATCGAACTGTGCGAGCATGGAATCGAAGGCGAGTCGTACGGCGTGTAATACCTGCGCCGGATCTTGCAGAGAATCCGGTACCTCGATACCGGCGGCATTCGATGCGGACACCATCCATGCGTCATCGGCCGGCGGCTTCGCATCCGGCGTATCTTCCCTGCCCGAGCCGGCGGCCACCGCCTTTGGGTTCATCCAAGGATCCTCCGGCGACAAATCGAGTTCATCCAATTCCACTTCGGCGGCCTCTTCAACCGGGGAGGCCGAGGCCGGAACCGGGGCACCGGTGGTATCGTGCCAAAGGCGCGTGAACAGATCCTTTTCCAGTATCGCCGCCGGCTCGATCGACACGCCGATTTCATAGGCATCGATGTACAGCACATCGCCATGACGCAGCGGCTGCGGTTCGGTGCGTGAGAGGCGATTTTCGGGCGAATTGATGGCAACGCCGTTGGTGCTGGTATCTTCTATGTAGTATTTGCCATTGAGATACCGGATCAGCGCATGACGGCCGGAAACATAAGGATCGGGAAAGACCCAGTCGTTGTCGGGCAGCCGCCCGATCGTCCCGCCCGCCGAACGGAACACCTTGCGACTGGATGCCCCCAGCGCCTCAGCCTGTTCTCCAAGGATTTCCAACGTAAGAATCATGAGTTCGGTGAACGTCTGTCGGCTTCGCCGTGTCCGGATCCTGCGAAAAGCATCGCAGTATCGGCCCAAGATCTGCAAGCACTATGAGCGGCATTGCACAGTTCAGGCAAGAAATATCCACGGCGTATCGACCTGGCCGGACGCTGGACCATGCCGTCACGGAGTATTGGCCGGAAGGTGTCGCATACGCGCGCAAAACCGCAGAAAACAGCTCGGGATGGCGGCAGGAATGAAGATGGATCAAAACGGTATTCGCGATGGGCAGGTGATCGATCGCTATCTCAGCGGCGAGCTGACGATGCGCGAAGCGCGAGAATTCGAACAATACTGTCTGGACCATCCGGAAGTGCTCAAGGATATGCCGATTCCGATACGGCTCAAGGCGCGCCTTTCGCGTCATCCGCATGCGGAAGACGAAACCGGCATGTTCCCAGCGACTCCATCCGGCGCAACCCATGCGGCCAGCGATGCGATAGAAGATGACTTCGATTCGGATGAAGAAGGACAGACAACACCCCGCCTCTATCGGTGCAGCGCAGGGCGCTTCATGATCGTCGCGCTGGTAACGGTCATGCTGCTGGCAATCGCAGCTGCAATCAGCCAGGCCATGAAGGCCGACGCCCTGGCAGGACAGATCGAGGATCTGCAGCGCGCGCACCAGTCCTTGAAAATGCAGGCGCCCGGCAGCGTTCAAACTTATCGCCTGCAACCTACACAGGCCAAGCCCCAACATGCCAGCCTGAACATCGGCCGGCCGGTCCCGCCGCAATGGATGGAACTGCATGTCGATGTCTCGACTGGAAAGTACACCCAGTTCCAGATCACGATCGACGAGAGCGAGACAGGCCGCGTCATGCAAATGAAACGCGTGGCCCGCGATTCCAATCATGAGCTTCGGCTGGCACTGAACTCGTCGGCCTTCGCGCCCGGCAACTACCTGTTGAAGATCGACGGCTATACCTGGCGCGGCCAGCTCGAGCATGTGGGCTGGCTGCGCCTGGACCTGCGCTGACTCAACAAGCAGCGCTACGAGATGAAGGCGAGCGCTCACTGGATGATCCGATCCCGCCCATGGCCTTCTTTAGCCATACATCAGGAGAAATGCATGGCGGGAGAAAGCCATGAGCGGAGCCTGCCATCCCTGGCGGGCTTTTACAGAAGAGCTCTTGCGTGAGCCTCGCTATCCGTCGCGCAGCACCGCCGCCGGCGGGTGATTCACTACCGAACGCGTCGCCAGGGTGCCGCTCACGCCCACCAGTAGCGCACCCGCCAGCAGGCCCAATCCCCATATCGCAGGATTGAAACGGTAGGTCAGATTGAACACTTGCGTGGCCAGAACATAACCCGCCACGCTCGCCCCGATGGCTGCGAGCATGCCCGACAACAGGCCCAGGGTGGTGAATTCGGCGGCGACCCCGAATAGCACGATGCGGCGACTTGCCCCCAAGGTGCGCAGCATGGCACTTTCGTAGCGACGCTCATCAAGCGTGGACTGGACTGCCGCCAGCAATACCATGATGCCCGCCAGCAAGCTGAAGCCGAAAACGTACTGAACCGCCAACGATGCCTTGTCCATGACGCCGCGCACCTGATCCAAAAGAGCCTCCAGATCGATTGCGGTGACTTCGGGGAAATGTCGCGATAAATCCGCCAGCATCGAGCGCTGGTCGCGCCGGACATGCAGGCTGGTGATATAGGTACCGATGCTGTCATCCAATGCGCCTGGCGAGAACACCATGAAAAAGTTCGGTTGGAATGTATCCCATTGCACTTCGCGGAAACTGGTCACGCGCGCGGTGAGTTCTTCGCCCGTAACGTCATAGGTCAGTGTGTCCCCGATCTTCAAACCCAGCGCCCGCGCCAGATCGATCTCGACCGAGACCTGCGGTTCGCCGCCGTCGTCCGGCTGCCACCACCGGCCTTCGAGCAAGATGTTATCCGTCTGCATGTCCGCGGCCCAGGTCAGGTTGGCCTCGCGTTCGATGAATTCGCGGCCGCGATCGCTGTGCACGGCCTCGGTGGCCGGGATGGAATTGATGCTCAGCAGCCGCGCGCGAATCATCGGCACCAGCCGTGGCGGCGCCATGTCGCGCTCGACAAAAAATTCGTGCAGCGCCTCCTCCTGATCCGGGCGGATGTTGATCATGAAATAGTTCGGCGCATCCGCCGGCAGGCTGGCACGCCATTCCCGCATCAGATCCTGACGCACGACCGCCAGCAGCAACAGCACCATCAATCCCAGACCAAAGGCCACGATCTGCACGATGCTGTCACGGTCGCGGCGGGCGATGTTCGCCATGCCGTAGCGCCACGACACGCCGACCTTGCCGCGAAAGCGCCCCAGCAGGCGCACCAGTATCCAGCCGGCCAGGGTCAACGCCGCGAACATCCCGGCAATGGCAACAAGCACGTATACCAATAGTTCCATGTCGCGCAGCAGCCATCCCAGGAGGACCACCAGCGCCGCCAGGGCTGTACCGTAGACCGTCATGTAGCGCAGCGGCGGCGGCTCCAGGTTACGCCGCAAGACTCGCGCCGGCGGCACATGGCGCAACTGCAGCAGGGGCGGCAAGGCGAATCCGACCAGGATGAGTACCGCAACCAGTATGCCCAGCCAACCGGCGCCAAGCGTGGGGCGCGGCAACTCGCCGTGCACCAGGTCCCTGAGCAGGTAGGCGATACCTTCCTGGGCTACATAGCCGACAACGGCGCCCAGCATACCTGCCAGCAGACCGGTCATCAGCAATTCCAGCACACTGATACCCAGCACCAGACGCTGTGGCGCACCCATGCTTTTCATGAGCGCCGCGGTATCCAGGTGGCGTACCACGTAGCGCCGCGCCGAAATCGCCACGGCGACCGCGGCCAACAGCAGGGTCGCAAGCGCGGACAGGCTCAGAAAGCGGCCGGCACGATCGATCGCCGAACGGATCTGTGGACTGCCGTCCCGCAGATCCGCAATGCGCTGCCCGGGCTTCTTGCGCAACTCCAGCTGCCGCTTCAGCGCGGCAATCGCCGCGGTCTCGCCCGCGAATAATGCTGCATGAGAAATCCGGCTGCCTTCCTGGAGCAGACCGGTGGCCGGTACATCCTCCAGGCGCATCAGCAAAGTCGGAGCGAGATCCACGAATTGCGAGCCCTGGTCGGGGCGATAGTCCAGCACCTGCGTAACCGTCAGCTCGGCCGCGCCGACCTGGATGCGATCGCCGATCTTCGCGTCCAGTTGCGCGAACAGACGCGACTCCAGCCAGACCTCGCCCGCCCCGGGAAGCTGGAACGTCTCGCGTGCCGGACCGAACGCCTGGTCGGCAATCTTCAGGCGGCCACGCAATGGATAGTCCGAGGATACCGCCCGGACCGCGATCAGCGCATTGTCTTCTCCCTTGAATGCAACGCTCGGAAAGGTCGACATCTCGGCAAAGCGTAATCCGGCATCGGCCGCCATCCGAAAGTAGTCCCGCTCCAGAGGTTGGCGCGATTCCAGCCGTAGGTCGGCGGCCAGCACCTCGCCGGCCTGTCGGTCCACCGCGAGGCTCACGCGGCTGGTGAAAAAACCCACAGCCGTCATGGCGGACACCGCCACCAGCAGCGCCAGCAGCAAGACACGCAGTTCACCCGACTTGCTGTCGCGCACCAGGGCTAGCAGCGCCAGCCGCAATATTCGCCTGCCGGGACAAGCCGCACGCATACCGTCCGGTGGTATTACACTCATGCCACCGGCACCGCCGACGCACTATCGAGTGTAGCCGAGAGCCGTCCCGCTTCGATATGCACGATACGGGCACAGCGCCGTGCAATCGCCGGGTCATGCGTGACCACGACCAAGGTGGTCTGCAGGTCACGATTCAGTTCGAATAACAGCTCGATGATGCGCTCTCCCGTAGCGGCATCCAGGTTTCCCGTGGGTTCGTCGGCGAACAGCAGGGCCGGACGGGTGACAAAGGCCCGGGCAATGGCGACACGCTGCTGCTCGCCGCCGGACAGCTGGCGCGGATAATGCGCCTGGCGACGGGCCAAGCCGACCTTGGCCAATACCTCGGCGGCCGCCTCGCGTGCATTCGGCCGGTCAGCCAGTTCGAGCGGCAGCATGACGTTCTCCAGCGCCGTCAACGAAGGCACGAGATGGAAACTCTGGAACACGAAGCCCACATGCCGTGCCCGGACCGCGGCCCGGCCGTCCTCATCCAGCGCCGTCAAGTCCACATCGTTCAGCCAGATGCGTCCCCGCGACGGCTCATCCAGTCCCGCAAGCAGCGCCAGCAAGGTGGACTTGCCGGCACCCGACGCACCTACGATCGCCACAGTTTCACCGGCATCGATCTGAAGATCGATATCGGCCAGAATCGTTAGTTTCCCTTCGGGGCTGCTAACCTCCTTGCCGATGCCGACCGCCCGCAGGACGGTGCGCGGACCGGCCGCTTGGGACTCGGCCCGGGGAGAAACGCTCTCTGGAACGGATCGCGTATCCTGGGCGACGCTCATGCTTGCGGGAGATTCATGATGTGGATACGAGCCTCGGAACGATGAAATGGATCGGACATCCTATCGCTGCGATTTACGGCCTGCACCGGCTGTCGGGACGCGGCCAGCCGGGCAGACTGCTGTTGCTGGGCGTATTGGGACTCTTATGGAGCCACATGGTTCACGCCGTACCGCCAAAACAGGGGGCATCCGATCAGCCGGTTCTGCTGGTCATGGGAGACAGCCTGAGTGCGGGGTACGGCATCGCACTCGACGCCACCTGGGTCGCCTTGTTGCAGCGTCGCCTGACATCTCAAGGGTACGATTACCGGATCGTGAATGCCAGCACCAGCGGCGAGACGACGGGCGGCGCGCGCAGCCGGCTGCCACGTGCCCTGAACGCGCATTCCCCGGCCGTGGTGATACTCGAGTTAGGCGCCAATGACGGCCTGCGAGGGCTTCCGATACGGCAGGTGCGCGAGAACTTCCAGGCCATGATCGAGCAAAGCCAGGACGCAGGCGCACGTGTCGTGCTGGTGGGCATGCGCATACCGCCGAACTATGGCGCGGCGTACGCGGATCGGTTTCATGCCCTTTACCCGCAGTTGGCGCAGCAGTACGACACGCCGCTGGTCGACTTCTTTCTGGATGGTGTGGCGCAGGATGCCGCACTGATGCAGGATGACGACATCCACCCGAACGCGGCGGCGCAGCCACGCCTGCTCGATAATCTCTGGCCGGCCTTGCGCACGGTCCTGACGAAGGAATGAGTCCCGCATGAACGCAGCACAAGAAGCACAACACGGCGTGGACAAGATCTGGCTCAAGAACTATCCGGCCGGCGTGCCGGAGCAGATCAATCCCGATGAATATTCCTCGCTGGTGCATCTGCTGGAGGAAAGCTGCGCGCGCTATGCGGACCTGCCGGCCTACACGAGTATGGGCAGGACGCTTACTTATCGAAGATACGAACAGCTATCGCGGGATTTCGCCGCCTGGCTGCAGCAGGAAGCAAAGCTCGGCAAGGGCGAACGCATCGCGTTGATGATGCCGAACGTATTGCAGTATCCGATCGCCCTGTTCGGGGCGCTGCGCGCCGGATTGGTGGTAATCAACACCAATCCGCTGTATACCGCGCGCGAACTCGAGCATCAGCTCAATGATTCAGGCGTCAAGGCCGTCGTGATCCTGGAGAATTTCGCGCACACGCTCAGTGAGGTGATCGCCCGCACTCGGGTCGAGCAAGTCATCATCAGCGGTGCGGGCGACCAGCTGCGATGGCCGAAATCATCGCTCGTCAATCTGGTGGTACGCCATATACGCAAACAGATTCGACCCTGGAAGCTGCCGGGCGCAGTACGCTTCAACGCCGCACTGGACAGAGGCGGCTTCCTGACGTTCATGCCCGTCGCAGTAGGGCACGACGATATCGCCTTCCTGCAGTATACCGGCGGCACAACGGGCGTCGCCAAGGGCGCGATGTTGACTCACCGCAATATGGTGGCCAACTTACTGCAGTCGGCAGCCTGGATCGGCATCCAGGCCCGAGCCGGCAAGGATACGATCATCACTGCGCTGCCGCTGTATCACATCTTCGCACTCACCGCGAACTGGCTGGTGTTCACCCACTATGGCGCACACAACATCCTGATTGCGAACGCGCGCGACTTTCCGGCCTTCGTCAAGGAACTGAAGGCGCATCCCTTCACATACATCAGCGGCGTCAATACCCTGTTCAACGCCTTGCTGCATACGCCGGGCTTCGAATCAGTGGATTTCAGTGCGCTGCGCATCACCCTGGGCGGCGGCATGGCCGTGCAGCGCTCAGTGGCCGAACGCTGGAAGCGGGTCACCGGCAACACACTGACCCAGGCATGGGGCCTCACGGAAACCTCACCGGCGGCCTGTATCAATCCCTTTACCATCGAATATAACGGTTCCATCGGGTTGCCGATTTCTTCCACGGAAATCAGCATACGCGATGATGCGGGACAGGCATTGGACATCGGAGAGGTCGGTGAAATCTGCGTGCGCGGCCCCCAGGTGATGCGCGGCTATTGGAACCGCCCTGAGGAAACCGCGCAGGTGATGATCGGTGACTGGCTGCGCACCGGCGACATCGGGCGCATGGACCAGCAAGGCTACGTATACATCGAGGATCGCAAGAAAGACATGATCCTGGTATCGGGCTTCAACGTCTATCCCAACGAGATCGAGAGTGTCGCGGCAACACATCCAGGTGTTCTGGAAGTCGCAGCCGTCGCTCAGCCCGACCGGCACTCCGGCGAGGTCGTCGCGCTGTTCGTGGTACGCCAGGATCCGAACCTGACCGAACAGCAGTTGATCGATCATTGCCGTAAGGAACTCACCAACTACAAGGTACCCAAGCATGTATATTTTCGCGACGAATTGCCCAAGACGAACGTAGGCAAGATACGGCGCAAGGCCTTGCGGGACGAATTGCCGGCATAGCTTTCCTTACGGAACGTAAGACCACAGAATTGTCAGCGGCGGAATCGGACAACCGGCGCATCCAAGCGCCGGCCGGTGCAGTGCATGTCCCTATCGATGATAGGCGGGACTCAGTTCATGCACGGCCTGAACCATCGCGGCGGCATGTTCGGGCGGAATCTCCGGATGGATACCGTGACCCAGATTGAACACGTGACCGTGCCCCCTGCCATAGCTGGCCAACACGGCAGCCACTTCCTCGCGTATTCGCACGGGCGATGCATACAGACAGTTCGGATCCAGGTTGCCCTGCAATGCCACACGATCGTCCACGGCACGACGCGCATCGGCCAGATCGGTCGTCCAGTCCACGCCCAAGGCGTCGCAGCCGCTTTGCGCCATCGCCTTCAACCACGCGCCTCCACCCTTGGTGAACAGGATGACGGGTATCTGCCGCCCTTCATGTTTGCGCCGCAGCCCGCCGATGATGTCACGCATGTAATGCAGCGAAAAATCCAGATAGCGCTGCGGCGAGAGAACCCCGCCCCAGGTATCGAATATCATCACCGCCTGCGCGCCCGCCTCGATTTGTGCATTTAGATACAGACGGGTCGAATCGGTCAGCAAGGCCAGCAAGGCATGCAGCGTTGCCGGATCTTCGTACATCATGGCCTTGATGCGCGAAAAATTCCGCGAACCGCCCCCCTCTACGATATACGTCCCCACGGTCCAGGGACTGCCGGCAAAACCGATCAGCGGCACTTGCCCGTCGAGTTCGCGGCGAATCAAGCGCACGGCATCCATCACATAGCGCAATTCCACGTTGGGATCCGGCACACCCAGACGTACGACATCGCTGCGCGACCGCACTGGCCGCTCGATACGAGGCCCTTCACCCGTCTCGAACTGCAGCCCCAACCCCAGCGCATGAGGAATCGTCAGTATGTCCGAAAACAGGATGGCCGCATCCAGTGGAAAACGCGCCAGCGGCTGCAAAGTCACCTCGCAGGCCAACTCGGGTGTCATGCACAACTTCAGGAAATTACCGGCGCGGGCGCGCGTGGCACGATATTCAGGCAGGTAGCGGCCGGCCTGACGCATCATCCATACCGGCGTGCGCTCTACGGGCAGACGCAACAGGGCGCGCAGCAGCAAATCGTTTTTCAACATGAAACCTCGGCATCGCTCCAAAAACTGGAATCATATCGGCGGGTCCCGCCGGCATGGCCGGCGCGCTCAACTCCGCTTTGCCGGATCGAACAAGCGCTCATGCTCGATGATCGCATAGCGATCCGTCATACCGGCGATATAGTCCGCTACCGCGCGGGCACGGCCATGCTCGCCGGCCTGCCTCTCCATCTGCAAAACTGCCTGATGATGTTCGGAAGGCAACAATTCCGGCCGCGCATAGAACACATCGAACAAGTCACCGATGACCGTGTGCGCCTTGCGGGTCATGCGCAATACTCGATAGTGGCGGTAAACCTTGTCGCGCAGATATTTTTTCAGCTGGAGATGTTCCGCCGTCACGGATGGGCTGAATCGTGCCAGCGCGTTCGGACAGGTACGCACCGCATCGATATTCGCCGGTGCGGCTGCCGCAATCGCCTCGCCGGTCGTCACGATCAGATCTGTGACCACATGATTGATCATGCGGCGCACGATCTCGTGAATCAGCCGACGCCCGCTCAACTTAGGCCAGGCCGCATGGACGCGCTCATACTGGGCACTGAACAACGGCACCTCTCTGAGCTCTTCCAGAGTGATCAGACCGGCACGCAGACCGTCGTCCAAATCATGGTTGTTATAGGCAATCTCGTCGGCCAGATTGGCTATCTGCGCCTCCAGCGAGGGTTGTTGCCGCTTGATGAAACGCTCGCCGATCTCGCCCAGCGTACGCGCATCGTTCAGTGAACAGTGCTTGAGGATGCCCTCGCGCGTCTCGAAGGTAAGATTCAGTCCCGGGAAGTCCGCATAACGTTCCTCGAGCTCATCGACCACGCGCAGCGACTGCAGGTTGTGTTCGAAGCCCCCATACGCGCGCATGCGTTCATTGAGCGCATCCTGTCCGGCATGGCCGAAAGGCGTATGACCCAAATCGTGTGCCAGGCAGATGGCCTCCGTCAAGGTCTCGTGCAGATGCAAGGCGCGCGCGATCGTACGCGCGATCTGCGCAACCTCGATCGAATGCGTCAGGCGCGTGCGATACAGATCGCCTTCGTAATTAACGAAGACCTGGGTCTTGTAGACCAGGCGCCGGAATGCCGTGGAGTGGATGATACGATCGCGATCACGCTGAAATTCGCTGCGGAACGCCGGCAGATCCTCGGCATGCCCCCGACCGCGCGTGTGCTCGTCATGAGCGGCATAGGCCGCAAGGCCTTCTCTTGACATGCCTGCAAGGCCTTCCCCTAACATGTCCGCAAGGCCTTCCCTTGATATGTCTGCTGGGACGGCATCCCGGCAAATCCGGTTTTGGACATGTCCGCAAATCCTTCGTTCGACGTACCGGCCGGACCGCGGCCCGGCGCACCCACCGACCCGCCCGAACCGTCCGCCGGGCTGCCTTGCCAATTGCACGAAGATTGTGCGCTCATGATCAGATGCGCCGCTCGCCGGCCGGGTCGAAATATGCTCGCAAGCTCGCATCCAGCGCCTCAGACGTATAATCGCTCACCACTTGCGCCTGCCCCAGCTGCGGCAGCAACACCAGGCGGATACGGCCATCCAGCACCTTCTTGTCCAGGCCCATCAGATCCCGTGCACGCTGCGCACCGATATGCGGTGCGTCCACCGGAAGACCGAAGCGCCGCAGCAGGCGTATAAGCCGCTCGCAATCCGCCTCGTGCAGCCAGCCCAATCGCCGCGACATATCCGCTGCGATCACCATGCCGGCCGCCACCGCTTCCCCGTGCAGCCACCGACCATAGCCGGTGGCGGTTTCGATTGCGTGACCGAAGGTATGTCCCAGATTCAGGATGGCACGCAATCCCTGCTCGCGTTCATCGATTGCGACCACCGCTGCCTTGATCTCGCAGGAGCGGCGCACCGCGTACATGATCGCCTCGTCCTCCCGGGCCAGCAGCGCCTCGGCGGATTGCTCCAGCCAGTCGAGCAACGCCGCATCGTGGATCATCCCGTACTTGATGATCTCGGCGATTCCGGCCCGGTATTCACGCTCGGCCAGGCTGCGCAAAACCCGGGTGTCGGCGATGACGCAGCGAGGCTGATGAAATGCGCCGATCATGTTCTTGGCCTGCGGATGATTGACGCCGGTCTTGCCGCCTACGGAGGAATCGACCTGTGCCAGCAGGGTCGTCGGAACCTGTACATAGTCGATACCGCGCTGATAACAGGCGGCGGCAAAGCCGGCCATGTCGCCGATCACGCCGCCGCCCAGGGCCAGCACCGCAGCATCGCGATTCAGACGCTGTTCGATCAGGGCATCGATGATCAGGGCCATACTTTCCAGGGTCTTGTGCTGCTCTCCGTCGGGAAGGATCACACTACCGACGCGCCGCTCACCCAGGCTGTGCTGCAGGCGCTGCAGATACAAAGGAGCCACCGTCGTATTGCTGACGATAAGCAGGTTGCGAGCCTGGACATGCCGCGCGAGCAACGATTCGTCATCGATCAAATCCGGGCCGATCAGGATCGGATAGCTGCGGACCCCCAGATCGATGTCGACCTGTTCGATGTTCATCCGTTCGATGCCCGCCCGCCCGCCGGACCGGCGGGCGGCATACTCGTCTGCAGCGGTACGAGACCGGCTTGCGGTCATGGTCTGCTCCGGGACTTGTTTCAACATGAGGTCGCTCGCTCCTCGAGGCGCTTCACGATGTCTTCGGCAACCGCGCGCACATGCCGTCCGTCGGTGGGGACGATCAGGGTTGCCATCGACTCGTACAAAGGTGCGCGAAAGTTCATCAGCGCCTGCAACGTCGATTCCGGATCCCCCTGGTTCAGCAGCGGACGTTGCCGGCCATGGCGGGTGCGCTCCAACTGCTGGCGCACGCTGGCCTTCAGGTACACGACACAGCCGCGTCCGGCAAGACACTCACGATTGCGAGGATCCAGCACGGCTCCACCGCCGGTGGCGACCACCACGTTCTTTAGCGCGGTCAAGGACTCGATCACTTCACGCTCCCGCTCGCGAAAGCTGTCTTCGCCTTCCTTCTCGAAAATATAAGGGATATCGACCCCGGTGCGGCGCTCGATCTCTGCGTCGCTGTCATGGAAGCGCAGGTCCAGCAGCTTGGCCAGCTGTCTGCCCACAGCGGTTTTCCCCGAGCCCATGGGGCCGATCAGAAAGATACTGGTGCCGCTGTGCGGATTCAAAGTCGTTGTCTACGGTCATGGACTCCCATGACTATAAACGAAGAAGCCGCCCGAAGGCGGCTCCGTACCGATCGGCCCGTTTCCAGGTGGGTTGGGGGCCTCGCTCAAGATTCTCGTCCGCCGTGAATCCGCAGGCACGGCGGACGAGAATCTTGAGCGAGGCTGCAGTCCGCCGATGGATCAGCCAATACGTGGCAAGTCCTGATTTCGAGCCCTCCGCCGGCGCGTCTTGCTCTTTGAATGGGTTGGAACCCTGGACGGCTTGGAAGTCCCGCTCGTGGCCTTGGTCCGCCGTGCCTGCGGATTCACGGCAGACCAAGGCCATGAGCAGGGGCCACCTGCCCCTGAGCGATTTCCAGCGGTGTCCTGGATGAAGGCGGGCGCCCCGGGAAGGAATCCCGGGGCGCTTTCGAGCAATCAATACAGATTGGAACCTTCGCGCAGGATCCTGGGGGTCACGAAAATCAGCAATTCATCCTTGTTGTCGGTGCTGGAAGTGCTCTTGAACAGCCGGCCCAGCACCGGGATGTCGCCCAGGTAAGGTACCTTCTGCTCGCTCTCGCGGCGCTCGGTCTCCAGGATGCCGCCGAGCACGACGGTTTGGCCGTCATTGACCAGCACCTGGGTCACGATCTCGCGGGTGTCGATACTGGGTACGAAACCGCCGGTAGCGCTGGCGACCAACTGGCCGACGCTATCCTTGGACACGGTCAGATCCAGGATGACCCGGTTGTCCGGGGTGATCTGCGGCGTCACCTTCAGACTCAGCACGGCCTTCTTGAACGAAGTCGTAGTCGCGCCCGAGGAAGAGGATTCCTGGTAGGGAACTTCCACGCCCTGCTCGATGGTAGCCTCACGCTGGTTGGCCGTGATCAGCCGTGGAGATGAAATGATCTCGCCGCGTCCCTCGGCCTGAGCGGCCGATAGCTCCAGATCGACCAGGTAATCGGAGTCCAGCAAGGTCAGCGCCAAGCGCCCCGCCGGATTGCCCACCGGCAAGTTGACCATGTAACGATCGCTGGGATTGCCTTGCACGAAGCCCGGTGTACCCCTTCCCTGACCCAACGGCCCGCGGCTGAGAATGTATTCGTCGTCCTCGGTCACGAAACCGTTCGCGCCGACGATGCCGCCGCCGTCGCTGCCACCGTGATTGAATGCGGCCGTCACACCGAAGCGCACGCCCAACTCGCGGCTGTAATCGTCGCTGACGATCACGATGCGCGCCTCGATCAGCACCTGGCGCACGGGGATATCCAGAGTGGAAACCAGCCGGCGGATGTCGGCGAGCCGCTCTGAGGTATCCTGCAGCAACAAGGTGTTGGTACGTTCGTCGATAGCGGCGCTGCCGCGCTCGGACAACAGTGAGTTGCCGGCACCGGACTTGATCAGTGCAGCCAGATCCGCAGCCTTGGCGTAGTTGATCTGCAAATACTCGGTACGCAGCGGCGCCAGCTCCTGCACCTGCTGACGAGCCGACAGCAATTCCTTCTCTCGGGCCGCGATTTCAGCCGCGGGCGCGATGAAGACCACATTGCCCTCGCGGCGCATATCCAGGCCCTTGGTGCGCATCACCACGTCCAGGGCCTGATCCCAGGGCACGTTCTGCAGGCGCAAGGTGACGTTGCCGGACACCGTGTCCGTGATGACCATGTTCTGGCCGCTGGTGTCGGCCAGCAGCTGCAACACGGCACGGGTTTCGATATCCTGAAAGTTCAGCGTCAGGCGCTCACCGGTGTATTCCTTCACATCCTGCAATTCCGGCGGCAGTTTCACTACCGGCTTGATCTCGATCGTATAGACATTGTCGGACTGGTACGCCAGCTGTTCATAGTCGCCGCTGGCGACGATCACGAGGCGGGCGCCGTCGGCGATACGCAGGGCATCGACCGTATTGACCGGCGTAGCGAAGTCGACCACGTCCAGACGCTGCATCAACGCTTCGGGCAAGGTTGTACGGGCGAAATCGACGATCACCCGGCCGCCTTCCTGGCGCAGATCGGCAGGAACCTTCGAGTCGGTCAACTGGACGATGATCCGGCCGGAGCCGTCGCTGCCGCGGCGAAAGTCGATGTTGCTGACGCTGCGCTGACCGGATACCGGCACCGCCCGGCTCGTGGCCATCGACATGGCCGACCCCGAGGACGTCGCGCCCATCCGGGAACCGCTGCCGGCATCGACGGTCACAATGATGTCATTACCGTTGACACGGGTTTCATACGGCACCAGCGTATCGACATTCAATACCACCCGGGTGCGTCCGCCCGCCTCGGCAACGTTGACTGTATCGAGTACCCCCTGTTTCACATCGATGCGCCGCGAGGCCAGGGCCACTGACGTATCGGGCAGATCCAGCGAAATACGTGCCGGATTGTCCACGGTAAAGCTCAGCGGCGTCGGCGCCGGATCACTCAGGCGCAAGGTCAGCTCCACCTTGTTGCCCGACACCGTGTGCGCCTGGATACTCTCCAGCCGGTTGGCCCCCTGACTCGCCGCCTGAACGAGTGTGAGTGCGCCGGGAGCCGCGAGAATCAGCGCAAACGCCATGAGGCGCCGTGCGAGCACCGGCAGCATGCGAACCGACGTGCCGGAGGTTCTGCCCGCCTGGTCCCGGGGGGCGCGCATGGCAATGAAGGAGGACGACATTCTGGCTTTCTCCCTGGGCATCATTCTGGGGATCATTCTGTCAGTGCCAGCGCGGCTGGACGCTCGATGTACCCGCCAAGACCATCGGGAACGATCTCGATGATAGATATTCTGGTGTTCGTGATGCCGACGATCCGGCCATCGTTCTGTCCCATGAAATTCCCCGGCAGCACGCGGTGGACCAGTCCATCCTTGCCCTGTACCAGGGCGTAGTTGCGGCCCTGCAGCTGCAACGTGCCGACCATGCGCATGGTGTCGAGCGGAAACTGCTCCAGGAATTCGCGCGGACGCTTCACATCGGGACGCACACCCGCGGCCAGATCGTTGCGTACCGGCGCGCTGGGTGTGAACGGCGAGCGCAGGTTCGCGGCGCTGTAGGTGAACGCTTCGTAAGGCTTGATCTCCGGCAAGGGTTCGATACGCTCGCCGGGACGACTCTTGATTTCGGCCACCTGCTGCTGCAGCGCCTGCATGTCATTCGAACAGCCGCTCAGCGATGCCAGTCCCAGGGACATCAAGCCCAGCGGCATCAGTCCGCTGAAGATCCACCGGGGAATTCGCATGGGAATCCGCAACAGCGGCAGCCACGACGATGGCGTTCGAACCCGAATCTGGTGTTCAGGCGACATGAGGGCGGTCATGACTGGTTTCATGGATGACGATCCGAGTGACGTGTCCATGCTTTAGCGCCTGCCTTTGGGCTTGGCGCCAGGTTTCGCCGCAGGCGCAGCGGCAGCCAGTTCGTCCTCGTCCAGGTAACGGTAGGTCTTGGCGGTGACGTCCAGCTGCAACTCGTCCGAGCTTGCGCCCCGGGCGGCGGATGAAATCTCCACGTCGTGCAGGGTGACGATACGCGGCAGTGCAGCAATACCGCTGACGAACGCACCGATCGCGTGATAACTGCCTGTCAGGCGCATCTTGATCGGCAGTTCCGCGTAGAAGTCCCGGATCGCGAGCTGACCCGGTTGAAACAGTTTCTGATCCAGCCCTGCGCCCGCACCCTGCTGGGAAATGTCGGTCAATAGATTGGGCACTTCGGTCTTGTTCGGCAGCTTGCGCAGCATAGCGCCGAAAGACTGCTCCATTTCAGTCAGTTGAGCCTTGTAGGCGTCCAGGTTTGCGGCCTTCTTCGCCTTTTGCTCCAAAGTCGACAGCAACGTCTGCTCTGCCGCGTGCGCCGTGTCGATCTGCGGCTTCTTGGGTTTCCATGCCAGGAAATAGGCCAGGGCGATGACCGCGATCAGGAAAATGATGCTGATCGCCCCCAATCGAAAGGCGATCGGCCAGCGGCCGGGATCATTGGGATCCAGCTCGCGCATCTGTTCGATGAACGTACTCATCGCGCAGTCCTCCTGGCGGCTGGTGCAGCCGGGCTGGCTTCCTTGTCGATCGGTAGCTGCGGATTCTCCTGCGAGGCGCTGAGCGTGAATTCCGAGCCCGCATCACCAGAGCCCTTGGTCTCGAGAATGGTCAATGCCGGATCGGCCAGCCATGCCGATGCGTCGATGTTACGCATGTAGGAAGCCACACGTGTGCTGGACTGTGCCACGCCCTTGATCTGCAGCTTGCGATTCGTTTGTTTCACACCGGTCAAGTAGACGCCATCGGGAATGGTGCGAACCAACTGGTCGAACACATGCACGATCTCGGGGCGGCTGCGTTCGAGCTGCTCGATGACCTGGATACGCGCGCGCAGGCTTTCCTTCTGCTGCTCCAGCGCCAGAATCTCCGTGATCTGCTTATCCAGGCGCGCAATTTCGTCCTTCAAGTACTGGTTGCGCTCATTCTGTTTGTCCAGGGCGGCGCCCATCTGCCAGTTCACCGCCAGCGCAATAACGCCTGCCAGCACCAATGCCCCTGCAATGCCGACACCGAACTCCTGGCGCCGGCGCTTACGCTCGGCTTCCCTCCAGGGAACTAGGTTGATTCTTGGCATGTCAGTCGAAACTCCGTAACGCCAGACCGCAGGCCGTCAACAACGCCGTTGCATCCTTCTTCACGGCCTGTGCCTTGGCTTTCTGGCTGACTTTCATCTGCCCCAACGGATCGCCACGCTGCGCCTCGATACCCACTCGGCTCTGGATCATTTCCGCAACGCCCGGGATGTTGGCGCATCCCCCGCAGATCAGGATCTGCTCGGGCTGCTCGCGGCCGGCACCGGAGGCGAGGAAGAACTGCAGCGAGCGACTGACCTGCTGGCACATGTCATCGATGAACGGCCCCAATACGTCCGTTTCGTAATTGCCCGGCAATCCTCCTTCCTTCTTGGCGCGGCCCGCCTCTTCCATGCTCAATCCATAGGTACGCATGACCTCTTCGGTCAGCTGCTGACCGCCGAAGGCGAAATCTCGCGTGTAGATGACCTTAAGGTCGCGCAAGACGCTGAACGTGGTGCTGCTGGCGCCGAAATCCACGACCGCGATGACCCGGCTGAGCCCCCCATCGGGCATCTGGTGGGTCAGCAGACGGCAGGCATTCTCGAGTGCAAATGCCTCGACATCGACAATCTTCGCCACCAGACCCGCGGCGGCACAGGCTGCCAGGCGCTGCTCGACATTTTCCGAGCGGGTCGCGACCAGCAGTACATCCAACATGTCGGGATCCTTTTCCGAAGGTCCGATGACCTCGAAATCGAAGCTGACCTCTTCCATGGGGAAAGGGATGTACTGGTCGGCCTGCATCTCCACCTGACCCTCGAGCTCGTTTTCGCTCAGGGTACGCGGCATCTGGATGACCTTGGTGATCGCCGCATCGCCGCTGATAGCCACCGCCGCCTCCTTGGCGCGCGCGCCGGAACGCTTTACGGCCCGCTTGATCGCTTCACCGACTGCGCTGGCATCCACGATGGCCTTTTCGTTGATGGAGTTCGGCGGCGTGGCTTCGGCCGCATAGGATTCTACCCGGTACTGGCCGCCACTCATGCTCAATTCAATGAGCTTGACCGATGAGGTCGTTATGTCCAGCCCCAGCAGGGGTCGGGATTTTGCGGTTAAGAGCACGCGGATTCCCTTATCAGATCAGACACTTGGGTGATGATCAGAGATCGGACACGAAACACGGGCAGCAACTATATACAGCCCCGTGTTAAGTTGAATGTGAGCGGGCTCACGAAATACCATCGCGACGTTCTCGAGCAAACTCCTGAAAGTCGGCAGTTGCCTGGCGCCAAGTCGCTGTCTTTGTCGATTCAGGGGCAACCCGACCTCGGATAGGGTTCTCTCCAGAGTCCGATCCGCACGGTATGCCAGGGTACCAGGCGGAACGGCTGACGTTGATCTGCCGCTACCCGTATCATTCCCGACGCACTCCGGCGCCGTTATTTGCAAAGCAATATGGCATGGTCCCATCCGGCAAGGCAAGGATAAAGCAAGGACTTAGGATTTTTTGTTGCTATGCGACGTTACCTTTCTTCACCTCCTCGCGTCCTGGGCGCCATCCTGCTGGCCTTAGTGGGCGCTGCGGCCCTGGCTTTGCTGGGCGCCTATCAGTATCTACATCCGGCCTTGCCGGATGTTTCGGCGATCAAGGATATCCGGCTGCGCGAACCGCTGCGGGTCTACAGCCGCGACGGCAGGCTGATCGCGCAATTCGGCGAGGAACGCCGCATCCCGCTGACCTATACGGCAATTCCCAGGCAGATGGTGAACGCGGTACTGGCAGCCGAAGATGATGACTTTTTCGAGCATGGCGGAGTCGACTACCCGGGACTGGCCCGCGCAACCCTGCGCCACTTGATATCCGGTAACAAGGCCGAGGGCGGCAGCACCATCACGATGCAACTGGCGCGCGGCATTTTCCTGAGTCCCGAAAAAAGCTATCGGCGCAAGCTCCTGGAGATCTTCACCACCTTGCGCATCGAGCAGGAACTCGACAAGGAAGAAATCCTGGCGTTGTATCTGAACAAGATGTTCCTGGGTCAGCGGGCTTACGGCATCGGCGCCGCGGCCGAAGTCTATTTCGGCAAGACCGTCGACCGGCTCACCCTGCCGGAGATCGCTCTGATCGCCGGCACATTCCGACTGCCTTCGCGCGACAATCCGGTGGCAAGCCCCGCTCTGGCGAAACAACGCCGCGCCTATGTACTGCGGCGCATGCGCGAGAAGGGGTTCATTACCCAGGACGAACATGACATCGCCGTGAATGCACCGGTGAAATCGCATCTACATGGCCCGGCAGTACAGGTGGAAGCACCCTATGTCGCCGAAATGGTGCGTGCGGATCTGCTCGAGCGCCTGGGGCCGGAAATCTACACGGCGGGCTATAAAGCCATCGCGACGATCGACAGTCGCCTGCAAGGGGCTGCAGTGCGCGCCTTACGCGGCGCGCTCGTAGAATACGACCAGCGGCACGGCTATCGCGGCCCGGCGGGTCGCACCGCGCTTGAGGCCGACGCCGATGAAAAACAATGGTCGCAGGCATTGAACGAGTATTCGCGGCCGGGCGGACTGGAACCCGCACTGATCCTGTCCGTGGAGGAAAGAAGCGCGGTCGCCTGGACACGGGTGCACGGCCGCCTTGCTCTTGCCTGGAGCGGCATCAGCTGGGCGCGCACGCCGCGAGCCGATGGCAGCGTGGGCCCGGTATTGCGACGTGCCGGCGACGTTCTCGCCCCGGGCGATATCGTCTACATGATCCAGGAACGCTCGGATACATGGCGGCTGGCTCAGTTGCCGGAGGCGCAGGGAGCGTTCGTGGCCGTGGATCCGCGCGACGGCGCGGTAGCCGCCCTGGTCGGCGGGTTCGACTATTACATCAGCAATTACAACCGGGCGGTACAGGCTCGGCGACAGCCTGGTTCGGCGTTCAAGCCGTTTATTTATTCAGCGGCGTTGGATCATGGCTTCACGCCGGCAAGCCTCATCAACGATGCGCCGCTAGTCATCGAAGATGCCGCCATGGAAGGCAGCTGGCGGCCGCAGAACGTCACGCGGCAGTTCCACGGGCCCACGCGCCTGCGCGAGGCGCTGGTACGCTCGCGCAACTTGGTATCGATCCGCATCATGAATGCGCTCGGCCCGGCGTATGCCACGAAGTTCATCGAGCGCTTCGGCTTCACGCAGGCCAGCATGCCGCACAACCTGACGCTGGCATTAGGCACTGCACAGGTGTCGCCGCTGGAAATGGCGCGGGCCTATTCGGTGTTCGCGAACGGCGGCTTCCGCGTCGAACCCTATCATCTGCAGCGAATCATCGGTCCCGATGACGCAGTGATCTACGAGGCGCAGCCGCGCTATGTCTGTGCCGAATGCATGCCTATGCCGGAAATCGAAGCACTTCGGCCCGGTCTTTACCTCGATATGGCGGATGGCAGTCCATGGAACACGCCGGAGGCACCGCAGCCCGGGGTACCGGTCGGTCTGGGTCAGACGAACAGCTCGAGTTACCTGCAGCCGGAACAGTTGGCCGAGGCTGCGATCTCGCCACAGAATGCCTTTCTGATGACTGACATGATGGCCGATGTCATTCGGCGCGGAACGGGGGTACGGGCGCGGCAGTTGAATCGGCGGGATCTTGCCGGCAAGACCGGCACGACGAACGATCGGCGCGATGCCTGGTTCTGTGGTTTCAATTCAGCCCTGGTCGGCGCCGCCTGGGTCGGATTCGACCAGGAGCGTTCGCTCGGGCCGGGTGAGGAAGGCGGCCGCACGGCCTTGCCCATGTGGATCTATTTCATGGCTGACGCACTCGAAGGCCTGCCGGAGCAAAAGCGGGAGATTCCGCCCGAGCTGGTCTCGATGCGCATCTCGGCGGACACCGGGCTGGCCGCACGGCCGGGCGAACCGAATGCCATTTTCGAAACCTTTATGACGGGACATCTACCCGCTGAAGCAGCGTACGACAGCGCCTTGCCCGACCTGAATGGCAATGCCGATGAAGAGCAAAAGGAAGAATCACTATTCTGAACCGCTTCCCGCGGGCCGGCGCATTCACACCCGTGCCGGGCAGTTGCGCGCCACCCTGGCTCAGGAAGCTGCCCGGATCATGTCCGAACAGGGCATCGACGACTATGGCGTAGCCAAACGCAAGGCCGCCGAACGTCTGGGTGCCACGGATGCCTCGGTGCTGCCCAGGAACACTGAGATCGAGGCGGCGCTCGCCGCCCATCATCGCCTGTTCCGTGCCACCACTCATGCTTTGATCTTGAAGCGGCTGCGCTGCTCGGCACTGGAAGCGATGCGTCTGTTGAAGAATTTCGAACCGCGCCTGGTGGGTCCGGTGCTCAGCGGCACAGCCTCGGCACATTCCGAGATCGATCTACACCTGTTCGCCGACGGCGCCGAACCCGTCCTCATGCATCTCCTGGATCTGGGCGTGCCCTATCACATGGCCGAACGCCGGCTGCGCTACGAACCGAATCGGCAGATCACTTATCCGGTGGTGCGCTTCTCCGCGGGAGATCAGGGCGTCGATGCCGTGGTATTCCCGGTCGACGGCATCCGGCAGTCGCCGGCAAGCCCCGTGGACGGCCGACCGATGCGGCGAGCTTCGGCCGGCGAGGTCGAAGCGCTCATCGCCGCAAGCGAATAGCGGAATCAGCCGCGATCGCTCATCTCCATATAGTCGCGCTGCGCCGGACCGGTATAGATCTGGCGCGGACGGCTGATCTTCATGGCGGGATCCGCGATCATTTCCTGCCAATGTGCGACCCAGCCCACGCTGCGCGCGATCGCGAACATCACCGTGAACATGGACTGCGGAATACCGATGGCGCTGTAGATGATGCCCGAGTAGAAATCCACGTTCGGATATAGCTTGCGTTCGACGAAATACTCGTCCTTGAGCGCGATCTCTTCCAACTTCAGCGCCAACTCGAACAGCGGATTATCGGACTTGCCCAGCTTCGCCAGCACCTTGTGGCACATGGTGCGGATGATCGTCGCGCGCGGATCAAAATTCTTGTAAACGCGGTGGCCGAAACCCATCAAGCGAAAATGGTCGTTCTTGTCCTTCGCCTTGGCCAGGTACTTGGGCACATTCTCCACCGTGCCGATCTGCTCCAGCATTGCCAATACGGCTTCATTGGCACCGCCATGCGCCGGACCCCACAGGGCCGAGATGCCCGAAGAGATCGCGGCATAGGGGTTCGTCCCGGTGCTGCCGGCCATACGCACGGTGGAAGTGCTCGCGTTCTGCTCGTGGTCGGCATGGAGGATGAACAGCAAGTCCAATGCCTGGGCAGCCACCGGATCGACGCTGTACTGCTCGCAGGGCACGGCAAAAAACATGTGCAGCAGGTTCGAGCAATAGTCGAGATCGTTGCGCGGATAGACAAAAGGCTGGCCAAGGGAGTGCTTGTAGGCAGCTGCGGCGATCGTCGGGATCTTGGCAATGACGCGATGGGCGAAGATTTCGCGATGACGCGGGTTATTGATGTCCATGGAATCGTGATAGAACGCCGCCATCGAAGCCACCACACCGGACAGCATCGCCATGGGGTGCGCGTTGTACTGGAAGCCGTTGAAGAACCGCAGCAGCGATTCATTGATCATCGTGTGGTATTGCACGGCATGCGAAAACTCGCCCAGCTGTTGAGCCGTAGGCAGTTCGCCGTTGACCAGCAGGTAGGATACTTCCAGGAAGTTGCTCTTTTCGGCCAATTGCTCGATCGGAATGCCTCGATACAGCAGTATTCCTTGATCGCCGTCGATATAGGTGATCTTGCTTTCGCAGGAAGCAGTCGCCATGAAGCCGGGATCGAACGTGAACATGTCGTGATCACGCGCCAAGCTTGCAATATTAAGCACATCCGGACCCAGCGTTCCGCTCTTGATCTCGGCGATCGATTTCTTACCGGTCACCAGGTTGGTCAATTCGAATGCTTTCTCGGCCATGTACAGCGATTCCCGATCAAGATGGATATAGGGCACAAAAAATCAGGACGCGCAGACTTACATGACACTGGCGCTGAATCAAGCATGAAACTTACGCACGGAAGCCTGCTTTTCCGTAATTTTGACGGTCGATCGCCGCCGATGCAGGCCAACCGCAGGCGTTATTCGTCTACCTTATGCCGGCATTCGCCAAGCTTATCGTAGTATTTCAGAAAATCGGCCGGACGTGCCGTGATTCCTGTTTCACCGAAGAAACCTCGAGCACGCTATTGAACGATCTTGAGCAACTGGCCTGGTACCGGCTCCTTGTTTGGATACAGATCGTTCAATAGTCGCAATTGCGCCTCGGCATAGCTAACCAGTGGTGAAGACTTCGCCAGGTCCGCGATGCGGGTGCCACTCTCCACCGGTACGATCTTGATCTTGTAGGGCTCAGCCAGCGTAAACTCATTCTGCCTCAGGCGCCTGAACGTCTTGATGCTCGACATGAAGAGCGGATCCGCCGCCGGCTTACCGTTCGATCCTCGACTCGCGCCGGCAAACACGTATGCCAGATTATTGTAATAAATGACGGCATATCGAGCCGGCACTACGCCCAAGGCCGTTTTAGCCGTACGCACGACCGCCGTATATCCCTGCAGTCCGTTCACCTCGATTGCCTCGGCCGGACCCGCACTGGAGTTTGCCAGCAGGCGCGACAGAAATTCGCGTGGGCCGGTGTTCGGCGGAGGCGCCTGCGTCTGCATCTGCAATACGTGATCCTTTGCAGGAGATACCGCGATCAGGCGATCAGAAAGGTTTCCGACCTGCCAGCCGCTGGGAAAGGCGATCGTCATCCCCAGGTCGGCGTGGTAGAAACGATTGGCTTTAAGCACACCCTGGGCGCGACTTGTTCCCATCGGCAGGCCTGCGATCTGTTGCAGATAGGTCTCGCGTCCCGGATCTCGAACATCGGCCGTGCCGTGCAGCTTGTCGGCGGCCTTGACCACTTGGTTCAAACGCTGGTCGTTGTCCGGATGCGAGGCGAACAGGCCATGATAGACCTGAGGTTTGCGATTCTCCTCGCGGGCTCGCTGAATCTCGAACAATTCCTGATTCTTTAAAAGACGCACTACATCGATCATGTGTTCCGGGGCATAGCCCGCCTTCGCCAGGTACTCCGCCCCCAGACGGTCGGCCTCCAGTTCCTGTTCACGGCCATAGCCGCTGATCAATGCCGCGCCTGCATAATTGGCCAGCCCCGCCAGATCACCACTGCCAGTGGCAATCCCCACCACCGCAGAGCCGATGCCGGCAAGCGTCGATTTACTTTGCTGGCGCACCGGGTGCCGTGCCGTGATATGGCCGATCTCATGTCCGAGCACCGCCGTGAGTTCAGCCTCCGAATTCAGATAATTCATGATGCCGCGAGTGATGTAGACGAAGCCGCCGCCGGTCGTGAATGCGTTGATATCTTCGCTGTCGAGTACCGTAAACGTATATTTCAGATCGGGACGGTGGCTCACCCTGGCGGCACGCTGCCCCACCTCGTCGACGTAGGCCTGCAGCCGCGCATCGTCGTAGGCTCCGCCGAACTGCTGCAGCAGCATCGGATGCACTTCCTGGGCACGCTTGATTTCGCCTGCTTCGCTTTGGAACACCAGGTCAGGACTGCCGGTGACCGGATTCAGCGCGCAGCCGCCCAGGAAAAAAGCCGACAGGAGCAGGGCCGACAGGAGCAAGGCCTCCATGCTTATGGCCCGCCCCGCATGCATGCCTCTCGCGCGGTCCGGTACGCCAAGACGGCGGGTACAGGCAGCCCGAAAAAACACGATGCGACGATTCGGAAGACTCGGCAACATGCTCGTTACCTGAATGGGTGCGCTCACCAATCCTCTATATAGCTCCCTACTTCGGGATGTCACAAGCTTGAGTTATCGCCGAGGACAATGAGGGGCCGAAGGATTCGCATGAACGACGAAGGGCGCCTTGGCGCCCTTCGTCGTTCATGGAACTCGGCCGATCTTGCCCAAGCTCGAGTGGCCCGTCACTGCAATAGCTCATGGGCAATAGCTCATGGGCAATAGCTCATGGGCGATGGCTCATGAGTCATGGCCGTCATGCGGCGGCCGTCCATGAGCGGGCTGCATGGGCAGGGTTGCCGGATTGCAGCGTTGAAGCGATCAGCGAGCGTATTTCTTACGGAATTTATCGACTCGCCCACCCGTATCCACGATCTTTTGCTTACCCGTATAGAACGGATGACAGTTCGAGCATACCTCGATCTGCAGATCGTGACCCAGGGTCGAGCCCGTAACAAACGTGTTGCCACAGCTGCAAGTGACGGTCGTCTCTTTGTATTCGGGATGAATCGCGGCTTTCATTGGATCACGAGCGCCTGGACGGGCACCCTCACAGGGAAAAGGCGCGCAGTGTACGCACCACGCCCCCCCTTCGCAAGCTGATACCTATGGTCTGCGACGGGAGAAATGCCCCGCTCATATAGACCCGGTCCAGGATGAACTCAGAGATGTAGCGGTTTCAGGTATTTGACCTACGGTTATCCACAAAACCTGTGGATAAGTATGTGGATGATCTGGGCGTGCGTCACCTGAGCAAGCTTCAAGTCTATGGCATTGATGTGTTGGTCAATTTTTTACCATAGTATTTCTATCTATAAAAACAATAAGTTACATACCTCTGCTGAAGCTTCGCATGCAAATTAGCCATCAAGATACGGTCACATTGAAAATAGTTCCGCGTGTGAATAACCCTGACACGGCCTGTCGCACCGGGGCCATCGGGCCGATTCTAATTTTGTGCACTGATTCATTCACTTGGGCAGAAACATTTGCTGAAGGTTGTTCAGAAACCTCCGCCCAAACTCGGTCGGGCGCCAGCGGAGGGATTCTTTCTCCGATGCGCTTGGCTCGATCAATCCTCGCTGCTGCGCAGCCGCCAGTGTCGGTATTATCGCCGCGACTCCCAGGCCGGTACGCACCTCGAAATCCCTCTCCTCGAATCCTTCCATCAGCCGCAGTGCATTCAGCATGTACTCGAACGCCAAATCCTCGCCGGGCACCAGACGTCGCTCACAGCGACGCTCCGCGGGCGCCTGCTTCAGATAGGCCCGCGGCATGCGGGTCCGCAGTGTGCGTATCACCTGCACCTTCCCAGACTGAAAGATCGTCAGCTTGCCGTGCGCCCCGGCGCCGATCCCTAGATAATCACCGAACTCCCAGTAGTTCAGGTTATGTCGACTGCGCCGGCCCACTCTGGCATAGGCCGATACCTCGTACTGGTCATACCCTCGTGCAGCCAGGCGCGCCTGGCACTCCAACTGCATTTGCCAGATCAAATCCGCATCGGGCAAGCTCGGAGGGCGATGATAAAAAACCGTCCCCGGCTCCAGCGTCAACTGGTAATGCGAAAGATGGGCAGGCGCCAGTGCCAGCGCCGCCTCCAGATCGGCCAGCGACTGCGCCAGGGTCTGCCCCGGCAGGCCGTACATCAAATCCAAATTGAAGTTCTCGATCTCCGCGCTCAGCAATTCCTCGACCGACCGCGCGATGTCGCCGCTGCCGTGGATACGGCCCAGTGCTTGCAGATGGGCCGGTTCAAAACTCTGCGCTCCCAGCGACACGCGATTCACGCCTGCCGCCCGATAGGCTGTGAAACGGCCGTGCTCGATCGTGCCGGGATTCGCCTCCAGACTGATCTCGATATCCGGATCGAAGTCGATGTAGGCACGCACACCGTCCAGCAGACGTCCTAGTTCTTCGGGCGCGAACAAGCTCGGCGTACCGCCGCCGAAAAAAATCGATCCCAGGGAACGGCCCCGCACATCCGGCAGATCATTTTCCAGGTCCTGCAGCAAGGCATCGATATACTCTCGCTGCGGAATCTGCGCGGGTGCGGCATGCGAATTGAAATCGCAGTAGGGACATTTGCGCACGCACCAGGGCAAATGCACATACAGGCTCAGCGGCAGCGTGAGCGAGGAAGCATTCATCGACAAAGCATGTGCGCGTGGATAGCGGCGACACCCACGGATGCCTGGACCGCCGCCAGGGTGGTATTCAGCCCAACCCGCTGATATCGCGCACCGCACCGCGGTCGGCGCTGGTGGCCATCTTGGCGTAGGCCTGCAGCGCCGTCGATACCTTGCGTGGGCGCGGCGCGGCCGGCTTCCAACCGCGTGCATCTTGCGCGGCGCGGCGCTGAGCCAGTTCCTCATCACTGACCAGCACATCGATGGTGCGGTTGGGAATATCGATCCGGATCCGATCGCCGTTGCGCACCAGACCGATTGCGCCACCCGCAGCCGCTTCCGGCGAGCAGTGACCAATGGACAGACCCGAAGTACCACCGGAAAAGCGGCCATCGGTCAGCAGGGCGCAGGCCTTGCCCAGCCCCTTGGACTTGATATAGGAGGTCGGATACAGCATCTCCTGCATGCCGGGGCCACCTTTCGGACCTTCGTAGCGCACGATCACCACGTCGCCGGCCTTGACCTTGCCCTCGAGGATGTGCCCGACCGCCTGGTCCTGGCTTTCGGTGACGTGTGCCGGACCTTCGAATATCAGCAGCGCATCATCGACGCCCGCCGTTTTCACCACGCAGCCGTCGCGGGCGATGTTGCCATACAGCACCGCCAAACCACCTTCGCTGCTGAAAGCATGGCTTGCGGAACGAATACACCCCCGTTCTCGATCGACATCCAGGCTCGGCCAGCGCGTGCTCTGAGAAAAGGCCTCCTGGGTGGGGATGCCGGCGGGGCCGGCCTTATAGAAGGTTTTGACCGCCTCATCACCGGTCTGCAGGATGTCCCAGCGACACAGTGCTTCCTCCATAGTCTTGCTGTGTACGGTACGTACTTGAGTATGCAGTTTGCCGGCGCGTTCCAATTCGGCCAGGATCGCCATGATGCCGCCGGCACGATGCACATCCTCGACGTGGTATTCCTGGGTATTCGGCGCCACCTTGCACAATTGCGGCACACGGCGCGACAGGCGGTCGATATCCTTCATGGTGAACGACACCTCACCCTCCTGGGCCATCGCCAACAGATGCAGAATGGTATTGGTGGAGCCGCCCATGGCAATGTCGAGGCTCATCGCGTTCTCGAAGGCCGCAAAGCTGGCGATGGAGCGCGGCAGCAGCGAGGCCTCATCCTGCTCGTAGTAGCGGCGGGTGATATCGACGATGAGTCGACCGGCGCGCACGAACAGTTCGCGGCGATCGGCATGAGTGGCCAGTATCGTGCCGTTGCCAGGCAGGCTGAGGCCGAGCGCCTCGGTGAGGCAGTTCATGGAATTGGCAGTGAACATGCCGGAGCAAGAGCCGCAGGTCGGGCAGGCCGAGCGTTCCACCTCGACGACCTCCTCATCCGAGACCCCGGAATCGGCCGCCATCACCATCGCATCGATGAGATCGAGTTTGCGCTCGGCCAGCTTGGTCTTGCCGGCTTCCATCGGACCACCGGAGACGAACACTGCCGGAATGTTCAAGCGCATCGCCGCCATCAGCATGCCGGGGGTGATCTTGTCGCAGTTGGAGATGCACACCATGGCATCGGCGCAGTGGGCATTGACCATGTACTCGACCGAGTCGGCGATGATGTCGCGGCTGGGCAGGCTGTAGAGCATGCCGTCATGCCCCATGGCGATGCCGTCGTCCACCGCGATGGTGTTGAATTCCTTGGCCACGGCGCCGGCCTTTTCGATCTCCCGACAGACCAGCTGGCCCAGATCCTTGAGGTGGACGTGTCCCGGTACGAACTGGGTAAAGGAGTTGACCACGGCGATGATGGGTTTACCGAAATCACCGTCCTTCATGCCGGTGGCTCGCCACAGCGCCCGTGCGCCCGCCATGTTGCGGCCGGCGGTGGAGGTCTTGGAGCGATACTGGGGCATGATGTAAACCTTTCTTAATGGGAGCCGATCTTTGTGCAAGCCAAGCGCGTCCTGCCGTCACGCAGCCAGCGCATGGCGGCCTCAGGCCTCGTCCGCCGTCCCGGCGTCGCCACCGCCGGGTGCATCCGCAAGGCAGGCCACCAATGTCTGCAGGGCGCGTCCCCGATGACTGAGGCGATTTTTTTCCTCTGCCGAGAGCTCCGCGACCGTGAGTCCGCGGCCGGGCAGCTCGAACACCGGGTCATAACCGAACCCGCCGGCGCCGCGCGGCGTCTCGACGATCAATCCTTCCCAGCGGGTCTGGCACAACAGCGGCGCGGGGTCGAGATCCCAGCGCAGATAGGCCAGCGCGCAGCGATAACGCGCCGTACGTTGCGCAAGCGGAACATCCCGCAACTGGTCGACCAGCTTGCGCAGATTGTCCAGGTCGCTCGCCTGCGCGCCGGCATAACGAGCGGAATAAATTCCGGGCGCGCCATGCAGGGCATCGACTTCCAGCCCGGAATCATCGGCGATCGCCGGCAGTCCCGAAGCCCGGGCGGCATGCCGCGCCTTGATGATGGCGTTTTCCACGAAGCTCAGACCGGTTTCCGCCGCCGGAACCGCCGTGAACGCCGACTGCGGCAGAACTTCGAACCCCAGCGGCGCCAGCAGGGCCTGCAGTTCTTGGAGTTTGCCGGGATTGCCGGTGGCCAGGACGACGCGCACGAAAACTCAGCCTTGACCCAAGGCTTCGAGCTGCCGCGCCTGGAGTTGGCCAATGCCGATCGCCGCCAGGTTCAGCAGCTCATCCAACTCGTGACGCCGGAAGGCGTGACCCTCCGCCGTCCCCTGCACCTCGATGAAACCGCCGCCGTTGTTCATCACCACATTCATGTCGGTTTCGGCCTCGGCATCCTCGGCATAGTCCAGATCCAACACCGGCTGGCCGGCCCAGATGCCGACCGACACCGCGGCCACCTGGCCGTGCAGGGGACTGTCGCGCAGGACGCCTCGGCGCACCAGCACCTCCACGGCATCCACCAGCGCAACATAGGCGCCGGTGATCGACGCCGTGCGGGTGCCGCCGTCCGCCTGCAGGACATCGCAGTCGATCGTGACCGAGCGCTCACCCAGGGCTTTCAGATCCACGACGGCACGCAGCGCCCGGCCGATCAACCGCTGGATTTCCAAGGTGCGTCCGCCCTGTTTGCCGGTAGCAGCTTCACGCCGGTTCCGAGTATGCGTGGCGCGCGGCAACATACCGTATTCGGCCGTCACCCAGCCCCGGCCCGTGTTGCGCAGAAAACCCGGTACGGACTCCTCGACGCTCGCAGTGCACAACACGCGCGTGTCGCCGCATTCGATCAATACCGAGCCTTCGGCATGACGGGTGAAACGACGTGTAATGCGTACAGGCCGCAGCTCATCGGGGGCGCGGCCGCCGGGTCTGGCCTTCATGAGAACCTCGTCGGACGTAGGAACGCAGGGACGCCTGCGAATTTGGATCTAAAACCGATGTATCGGACGATCCTAACCCAGCCAGCGCAACACCGCCGCAGTGGCATTATCGCTGAAAGGAGCTGATGCCTGCACGGCACGCCGCCCCAGCGCCTCGAGCCAAGCGCGCAGCGGCTGGCTATCGTCCTTGAAAAAACCGGCGATGTCATCATCGCGCAAATTGGCCCAGATACCGTCGCTGCACAGTAGCAGTACGTCGCCGGATTCCAGCACCTGCCGGCGGCCGATCGTCATTTCGGGAATCGCCGGATCCCCGCCAAGGCAGCATTCCACAAAATTGCGCATGGGGTGATTGGCGACCTCTTCTTCCTTGATCTTGCCTTCGCGCAACAGCAATTCCACATGACTGTGGTCCCGCGTGCGCTGCTCGAGCTTGCCGCGGCGGATATGGTAGACGCGGCTGTCGCCCACATGCGCCCAGTAAGCCGCACCATCCTGCACCAGACATACCGCGATGGTGGCGCGCGGACGGGCGTCGATATTCTGGCCGTAGCCCAGACGCGCCACGTCATCATGCGCGCGGCTCAAGGACAGGTGCAAAAACCCCAGCGGATCGAACATGGGAAGCGGGGTTTTCTGGTACGAATCGAGCAGGCTCTGCAATGCCGCGTCCGCCGCGCGGCTGCCGTCGGCATGTCCACCCATGCCATCGATGACGATCAGGAGCGCAGCGTCGTCGTTCGCGGCGATGGCAACGCGATCCTGGTTGTCCTCACGATCACCGATGAGGCTCAATTCAGCATACTCGACGCGCAAGTTGGCCTCCGGTCTAGGACACTTTCCTCTGAATGCATGGTCGCGCCGTGGGCCGGCGCCGTCGCTCGTGTCAGCGGGGTACCCGCGTCTCGACAAGCACGAGGACGCCAGGGCAGCCCGGGAGCGGGACGGCGCGCATACCGCGCACGGCGCGCGCTTTATATCACTGCACGACGCAGCGGCGTAAGGCAGTTTTGCCTGAAGTTCACCATCCACCGGCGGCGACGGACTTGGAATCCACTTCCTGGACCCGCACGCCCGTCTCCTTTACCCTCGCACCCGACACGGCAGGCATCCGGTCACAACGAGAGTTTCACGATCATGATCCGCAGTATGACCGGTTTCGCACGCCGCGAGTGCAAAGGCTCCTGGGGCACGCTGATCTGTGAACTACGCACGGTCAATCACCGCTACCTGGAGATCTCCCTGCGGTTGCCGGACGAGCTCAAGGCGCTGGACAACGATATGCGCCGGATCATCGCCGGCGCGTTGCGCCGGGGCAAGGTGGATGCCGGCTTGTTCCTGAAGTCGGCGGCCGGTGCGCAACGTTCGCTGGATCTCGATCCGGCATTGCTGGATGCGCTGCTGGATCATATCGAACGGCTGCGCACGCGCCTCAAAGATCCCGCGCCGGTCGATCCGGTCGATCTGTTGCGCTGGCCGGGGCTGATCCGCGAAGCCGACATCGACGTCCAGCCGGTGCTGACCGCCTCGCAAGAGTTGCTGCGCGAAGCGCTGCAGGAACTCAACGAAACCCGCCAGCGCGAAGGCCGGCGCATCCAGGAGTTGCTGCTGTCACGCTGCGCCGCCATGCGCGAGCAGGTAGAGGCGGTCAAGCTGCGGCGCCCGGAGGTCATTCGCCGCATGCGCGAGCGCGTCGTCGAAAAAATCTCGCAACTCGGTATCACGACAGACAACGAACGCCTGGAGCAGGAACTCGTACTCTACGTCCACAAGCTCGACGTCGACGAGGAGCTGGACCGTCTGGCCGGGCATCTCGACGAAGTCACCTCGGTGCTGAACGCCGATCAACCCGCCGGCCGGCGCCTCGACTTTCTCATGCAGGAACTCAATCGCGAGGCGAACACCCTGTCGTCTAAGTCCCAGGACAGCGAGACCACCAAGGCAGCCGTCGACATGAAGGTGTTCATCGAACAGATGCGCGAGCAGGTGCAGAATATCGAATAGCGGCCGGTGGCTTCCGAGAACCTCCGCCAAAGTCGTTTTACTACCTGAGTTTTCGGTGTTTTTCACCGAAATCATCCACTACCGTCCAACCCACTCCGACAGCCCAACGCCGGGAAAAGCCTTAAATAAGCAATCCGCTGATATACAAATGTTTTTGCTTGCTGCCGACCGCTGTCACAAGCAATCGCTTGAATAAAAACCCACTTGCCCCGAAGACACCGATACGGTAAATTACCGTACCTTATCGGAGATTGCGCCATGACCTCCACAGTCGCCCGTTTCGATCTCAAGCTGGATTCCAGCGAAAAGAAAGTCGTCGCGCGAGCCGCTGCGCTCATGGGAACGACCATGGCCGGCTTCGTGCGCGCAGCCGCCAAGGAGAAGGCGCAGGCCCTGCTCGAACGTGAAACGCGCATCGTGCTCGGTGAACGCGACTTCGCATGTTTCGCAGCAGCCGTCAGCGGGCCTTTCGAGCCGAACGCGCACCTGTCGCAGGCGCTGAAGGAGGCGCGGCGGAAAGTCCGTCGTGCTTGAGGAGCGCGCGCTCGATGTCACTGTACATGACCGCAACGGCTTCGATTGCGGGGTTCCCGAACTCAACGACTACCTGAAACGCCTTGCCGAACAACATCGGCGCAAGAGCGTGAGCACGCCGTTCGTGCTGGTGGATACCGACACACCGAGCGAAATTCTTGGGTACTACTGCCTGAGTGCAGCCCAAGTGGATACCGCAGAGCTGCGGGAAAGTGACCGCAAGAAACTACCTCGCTACCCGATGCCATGCTTTCGCCTCGGCCGGTTGGCGATCCGCAAGGACCGGCACGGGCAGGGCATCGGGAAGTTGCTGCTCGCCTGCGCCGTCGATCGCTGCCTGAAAGCACGGAACGATGTGGCGGCTTATGCGCTGATCGTGGACGCGAAGGATGGAAACGCCAAGCAGTTCTATGAGCACCACGGGTTCGTCGCATTTGCCGACGAACCTATGACACTCTACCTCGGACTTGGCGGTTGATGGCTGTAGCCAACGCTGTAGCTGAACTGGCTCCGCCCGCCCCGGACAAGCCACCAATGAATCAAAGCGATAGCCGCGCTCCCATCGAGCAGGTGCAAAACATCGAATAGCGGCCGGCGGGAATTCTTTCCTTACGCAGGCTTACTCATCGATTTCAAGCTTTTACATCGCTATATATGGCTATATACAAGCCAACATAGCGATGATTTATACTGCGATTCAGCCGCAGTGACTCGGGCTGCTGCGACCCGGACAGCTGCGACGTGAAGCTGCAAGTCAAGCCGGCATCCCTTGAATGCTCCGAATCGAAATGAACGGCGGCTCTACCGAGAACGTCGACCCTGCGAGAAGGTGAACGGATTTTTTTCTCGAGAGCAGTACCAATGCGCTCCATCGAAGAACCTTCATTCAAGCAAGCGCTGACAGGGACGCTTCATCGCCATTGCAGCGCACACCATGCGGCCGGTTGATTCCGGCGCACGATGCGAGTCAAAGTTCCGTTGATGAGCCGCTTGAATAGATCATGGAGAAATGTTGTGGAAGGAAGAAAAAGATTACTGGCATATGTCGTGGCCTTACTCATCGGCGCCGCATTGGCGATAAACCTGGCCCAGGCCGCACCTGCCGGACAAGACCAGGAGGGTCGACAAGCCTATGACCGCTATTGCGCACAGTGTCATAATGTCAGCTTGCGCGGCAGTGCGCATGGGGCGCCTTTGTTAGGTCCTCATTTCGTTTCGCGCTGGGAGCATAGCGCCACTGTCGATCTTGCCGCCTATCTGCGCAGCAACATGTCGACCACGGTACCGCCGACGACAGGCAATGAAGTGTATGTGGCGATTGCGGCCTACCTTCAGCAAAGCAACGGGATCACACCGGACGAAGCACCGCTTCTTGCAGATACCGGCACATCCACCCCGGACCTGAAACCCGACCTGGAGACGACCGTTCCAGAGCTGGCTAAAACGGCTGGAAGATGGGTCAATCGTGTCATCCCCGAGCTCGCGCCAGTCACCGATGCCCTGCTGCGCAAGCCGCCGGATTCCGACTGGTTGAGCTGGCGACGTACCCAAGATGGCCAAGGGTATAGCCCTTTAGGAAAAATCAATCGCGGTAATGTATCTCGGCTCAAGCTTGCCTGGGTCATCACGATGTATGAAGGCAGCAACCAAGCCACACCGATCGTGCATGACGGCGTCATGTTTTTGACGCATCCGGGCAATATCATTCAGGCCATTGATGCGGCAACGGGTGAGCTTATCTGGGAGTATGCATATCCGTATCCACCCGCATCGCGCACCATGGGTGGCCCCATGCGCAACATTGCAATCTACAAGGATAAGATTTATCTGGCGACCTATGATGCCGCAGTCGTGGCCATCGATGCACGCAGCGGCGTACCTGTCTGGCGTGCCGTCCAGGCTGACTACACCAAAGGCTACACGCATACGATCGGTCCGGTCATTGCCGACGGCGTCGTCGTCAGCGGCATGAATGGCTGTGAGCGCTACAACAATGACGGCTGTTTCATTACCGGCCACGATCCGGAGACCGGCCGCGAATTGTGGCGAACTTCCACGCTTGCCTTGCCCGGCGATCCAAATGAAGCAACCTGGGGCAATGTCCCGCCAGAGCGGCGAGCCGGAGGAGACAACTGGATTCCCGGCACTTTCGACCCCGAGCTTGGCACCTACTTTGTTGGCACATCACAAGCCAAGCCATGGGTGGCCGTCAGCCGAGGTATGACGCCGCTGGATGCAGCGTTATACACCAGCTCGACACTCGCGTTGGACCCTCGTACAGGCCGCATGAAATGGCATTTTCAGCACAATGCCGGCGACTCGCTGGATCAGGATGCTTCCTTTGAGCGTATCTTGATCGATGTCGGTGCGGAAAAGCAGGTCGTGACGATAGGCAAGGATGGAATTCTTTGGAAGCTGGATCGACGCAGTGGCGCATTCCGCGGTGTAGCTGAAACCCTGCCGCAAGACATCTATGCACGCATCGATCACCAGACGGGGCGTCTGGAATATCGTCAGGACATCATCGACGCCAAGATCGATGACGCGGTCACCGTCTGTCCGGGCGCTGCGGGTGGGCACAACTGGCAAGCGAGTGCATACAGTCCCGAAACCGGCGCATTGATCATTCCGCTGATTCAATTGTGTTCCGTAGTCATTGCTGGCGAGGTCGAGCAACAAGGTAGCTACGCAGCCACTATCAATACCATCCCTATGCCTGGCAGCGATAATCAGCTGGGACGCCTGAGCAGTTGGGACGTGGAATCGCTCCAGGAACGCTGGACACATACCCAGCGCGCCATGTTCATGACGGGCGTGCTGACGACTGCCGGCAAGTTGGCTTTCGTCGGCGATGTGGACCGTTACTTCAAGGCCTTCGACGTGGACAATGGCAAGGTCCTTTGGCAGACCCGCCTGGGCGCGCCGCTGCATGGCTATCCGATCGCCTATGCGGTCGACGGCAAACAATACGTGGCGGTACCCACCGGCATCGGTCTGTTGAGGATGCTCACGGCGGAGCAAAGCCCGGAGATTTACCAGCCGATCGGCGGGAATGCTCTGTATGTCTTTGAACTCGCGGAATGAGGACTTGAGACGCACGACATCGTGAATCCGGCAGGAAAGGGTCGTCGCTTTTTCCAGGGAAGCCTATAATCGCCGGCGCCATTCGGTGTCTGCGTCGCTATGCCCGTTAAGTCCAAGATCTTATGTCTCATCCGCGCATGCCTGACGATTCAGTAAGTCAGGGGATGACCGTCTCGCCACGTTGCGCCGGGAAGGAATCGGTCAAAAAACTCCGTGGACAATTGTTCGTCATTGCCGCTCCCTCGGGTGCCGGCAAGACCTCGCTGGTGCGCGCCTTGATGCAGCACCGGCCGGATCTTCGCTTTTCGATCTCCTATACGACCCGTCCGCAGCGACCGAACGAGGTGGATAAGCGGGATTATTTCTTTGTCGATGAGCGGACCTTCGAGCAAATGGCCGCCACGGGTAAATTTCTCGAACATGCTCGCGTGTTTGACCATCACTACGGCACCTCCAAAGCACAGGTCGAGGCCCTGCTGGAACAGGGCGAGAATGTACTGTTGGAAATCGACTGGCAGGGCGCGCAACAAATTCGCCGGGCAATGCCCACATGCCATTCCATATTCATCCTACCCCCCTCACGGGAAGCTCTGGAGCAGCGACTGCGAGGCCGCCAATCGGACAGCGATGAGGTGATTGCGCGCCGACTGCGCGATTCGATCGGGGACATGTCTCACTGGGCAGAATTCGACGCGGTGGTGATCAACGACGACTTCGGTCAGGCTACGAGCGACCTTGCGGCGATCGTGGCAGGCGAAACGCGGCGCTTTTCGCGGCAACGACCCGAACTACGACCTTTGCTGGACCGCCTGCTGAGCTAAGGAATCTCCTATCGCCTGCCGGCTTGTGTCCGAATATTGCCAGGCACCCAGCATTGCCCGGCACTCGAAGCGAACAGGTTGCGTGCGCAGGCGACGTGCGGTGTCCGACCTCAATCCGGTTGCTGCTGCTGTCCGGCCCCGGCGGCGCGCCTGGCCAGACGATGCAGCAGAACATTGTATCGGCTCCAGGCCTCGACGTTCCGGCCCCGATGAAATGCACAGGCACGGCCGGCGAGCCGGCATGCTTCCTCGACCTCCCCCGCTGCGGCCAGCGCTTTCAGGCTCGCGAGCAGGATGTCATCCAGCGCAGGAATGGCCTCAATCATCTGGAATTCCGAAATGCGCCTTGGCTTCCGGCCGCATCATTCCTGGATTCCACGGCGGATCATAAGTCATCTCTACCTCGGCCGAGGTGATGTCATCGGTCGAGAGCGCCGCCTCATAAGCGCCGGTCTGTAGATAATGGGTCGCCGGACAGCCTCGCGTCGTAGTCGTCATCATGATGTGCGCGGCGCCCTCGGCATTGACATCTACGTCATAAATGAGTCCGAGATCGACGATGTTATAGCCCAGCTCCGGGTCGATAACCACGCGCAGCGCCTCCCAGACACGCTGTACCGTCTCCTCACCGGCTGCGCCGCTCACGCCGCCCCCGGCTGCACGGTACCGATGCGAATCAACATTCGGTAAGTCTTGCCGTCGGGCTCAAAGGCACCTTGCCAGCTATGGCCACGCTTGGCGAGTTCCGGAAGCAGAAACACCGGTTCGCGGCACAGCAGCGCCGCCAGCACCTCTCCCTTGGGCATTTCCTCGATGGCTGCGAGTATGCGCACCATGGGCTCGGGCGGATCCAGGTTGCGGTTATCCATCTCGCGTGCCGGGGCGGGCCAGGCATCGTGCTGCTTCGATCCGGCAGGCGCCGCGACAGTCTGTTCAGCACTCACGCCGCCGGCGGCTGGCGCCGCGGGCGTGAATTCGACCTGCCAGTCGCCACCGCTCAGTTCCGTGGCCTCATGATCGAAACCCATGGAACCGAGCACTCGAAACAGAGGTATCGGTTTGAAAGTAGCGAACAGGCGCAGTCCCTGTCCAGGTTCCAGCTTCTTGACTGCACCCAAGATTGCATCAAAAGGTTCACCGCCGGATCGCAGGATCGGACGGACATCGAGTTCAATGAAATTTTCAGACATCGCCTTTTCCTCATCAACTGGCGACTAGAGTAAACAATAGTCGCGGCTGGCGCGTGCCGGCGGGCAGACGCCGTGCAGCCTCGACATCAACAAGTCTACGGATACGCACGAGTTCCACTGCTATACCGACGCATGCAATCAGCATGACAGCCGCCGCGGCACGGAAAATCAGCGGCGTCCCGATAAATAGACACAGTACCGCTATATCGACCGCGCCAAAGTAAGCCCAGAACCATTTGCCGGCACGAGGCTCGACGACGAGATCCTGTACGCGCGGCGTCGGCGTCTTTCCCAGCACCGGTCCGTAGCATTCCAGCCATGTCATGAAGGCTGTGATCTTGTAGAGCTTGGCAAGGCCGAGCCCGCTCAGCCAGCCGAAGCACACCAGGAATACCAACGCGCCACTGTACTGCAGGATCACACCTGAGGCAGCACAAATGAGGATCAGCAACGCCGCCACGGCAAGATGCCCCAGCGCCACACCGGCCATGCGGCTGTTCAGTTCGATCACGGGCCGTACGCGCTTGCGGTAAAGCCGCAGTACATCATGTGCATAAAGCACCAGCGAGAAAAGAGCCGCCAGACCGGCGACCGCCAGCACCGGGGTCAGGCTGATGCCGGTGATCGTCGCCACAATGCCGGCACCGATCAGGATCACCATCGACAAAGCGCCCAGATACAACGTCCAGCGTGTCGGTGCGCCGTCCAGTTCCGGCGAGAGCATGAACATCGCGAGCAGTCGATGGCTGACACCCATGGCAGTGAACGTGAGCCAGCCGCCCAGCCCTGCAATCACGTGCAGCGGTACGCCGCGCGCATGGAGTTCCGCCAATAGCGGCATGTTCGCGTAACCGCCGAATCCCAGCATAAAGATGCTACCGAAGGTAACTGTTGCCGCGACGCTGCACAGACCGACGACGACAAAGCATGCTGGCAGATTCAATGGCCTCGCTCTGGCCAATGTGCAGCCGAGTATCCACAGTACGAGCAAAAATCCACTACCGAGGAGTACAGCCGCGGCAAGGAAACAGTGTCTGATGAATGGCAGAACACCGGCGAGTTGCAGGAAACCAGCCAGCAACGCCAGCAGCCCCGCAAGAATCAGCACCAGCGCCAGTAGCGGTAACGAGTTGCTGTAGATGGGTTTGGCCACCAGCACCGGTACGAACTGGAACAGCGCGCCGCACATCAGCAGACTGAGCCAGCCGAGCGTTATGCAGTGGACTAGGAATAGCGTTTGCGGCGCCCGCAGGGGGTGCGCAGGATAACCGACGCCGAAGGTCATCAGCGCTTCCGCCAGCAGCAGAAATACAAATGCGGTCGCGAAATACGACAGCGTCCATCGCGAAAGAGTCGTACCCGCCATGATGATGCTCACCGGCAACGGAGGGTGCGCTTTCAATAGCGCACCCTCCACCGCCAACAGAAACCTATTGAGGTAGTTTGCCGATCCTTACCCGCCAGGCCACCGGACCGGATTCCAAGTAGCTCCAAGAATATTGCTTTGGATGTTCGGCTTCCAGTTGATAATAGAGCGGCTTCGGATCGTGGTCATTGATGAACACGAACGCATCACCCGGCTTCAGGTTATCGACGAGTTCGAATATTTTCGCATGTCGCTGTACCGGGATAAGGCTGCGAATATCTATTTCCTGCTCCTGGTTGGCAGAGGATTGAGGGGCAGACATCACTGACTCCTTCGGGTCACATCGGGGAGCGAAAGCTTTTATTTTTAAACTGGTATTGTCAATACCTATTTGCCATGTCGTGCGTCCGCTGCGTTATATTCTCAGCCGGCTTGTACGGGCTCGCGAGATCCAGCGGCGCCTCGACGGCGATACCGAAGAAGGCGGGCCTCGAACATCCATGAATCGCTGCCCTGCGGCCCGTACCCAAAGGAACCTGTCTGTATGAACTCCAGAAGAATCGTCCACACGAGCCGCACGGCTGTACTGTTTGCGGCAATGACGGCCTGCACCATGCTTTTGTCGGGCATGACCCACGCTGCCGAGGAGGAACGCTTGCGCACAATCACGGTCACCGGCCAGGGAGAGACCCAGGCCGAACCCGACCGTGCGATCGTGCAACTCGGAGTGGAATCGCGCAAGCCTAAAATGGAGGATGCACGCGCCGAGGTAACTAAAACCGTCGATGCAGTACTCAAGCTCACGCGTGAGCTGCAGATCGAATCACGGCACGTGCGCGCCACTCGCATCAACATTCAGCCCGAATACAACTGGGACAACAGCACACGAGAACGCCACTTGATCGGCTACCACGTCTCACGTCAGATCGAAATCGAACTGCGTGATCTGGACAGATTGGGCCACCTGCTGGAGCGATCCTTCGATCTGGGTGTCAATCAGGCTGGCGATCCGCGCCTGGATTCCAGCAAGCGCCGCGATCTGGAACGCGAGGCGCTCGCCAAGGCTGTACGGGATGCTCGCCTGAATGCCGAGGCGGTGGCCAAAGCCGCGGGTGCGCGCATCGGTGCGCCACGCTCGATCTCGGCCGGTTCCGGCTACGTCCAGCCGCCGCTACCGGTACGGATGAAGGCGGTGGCCATGGCCGAATCTGTCGATGCCTCGCAAAGCTACCAGAGCGGGCAAATGACGTTCAACGGCTCGGTTCAGATCGAATACGACCTGATGCCGTTGCCGGGACAATAAATTGCGGGTAAAGGCCGGATTCGCTAGGTGGTAACGCGATCCAGCAACAGTACCGTGCCATCGACACCGGTCACCCGGACTTTGGCGCCCGCCGGCAAGTCCGGGCCGCGTACCAGCCAGTCGCGGTTGCCCAGTCGCACCCGGCCGGCACCGTTCTCCAATGCCTGCTGCAGAACGATGATCTGGCCGATATGACTATGCCCCGAACGATGACTGGCCAGGGGACTGTCAAACTCGCGCTGACGCTGACGGTACTGGCGCCAGAAGTACAGCGAAAATACGGTACAGGCAAAGATGAGGAACCAAGTCATGGAAGATTTCCTACGCTGTGCGCCCACCCTAGCAGCCCGGCAGCCCGGGAATCGATGAGGGAATTCACATCTATGCCGGCAGACTTCATCCGAGCGACGGGTTTCTGCGCCGGACTCGTCCATCCTGCCTGGTCTTGCACACCTGCCGGATCCCTCACCCGTCCGCCCCCTCGAGCACCGATCTTGCGCTCAGACGGCGGTGCGGGCGCCTCGACCGTTATTACGCTTCAAATGCACCAGCAGCAGGGAGACCGCAGCCGGTGTCACGCCCGGCAGACGCGCAGCCTGTCCCAGGGTGGACGGCCGAGCCTGCTGCAACTTCTGACATACCTCGATCGATAGACCGCGGACCTGCGCATAATCCGTATCCGGTGGCAGCTGCATTTCCTCATGCCGCCGCTGCCGCTCGATCTCTTCTCGTTGGCGATCGATATAGCCGGCGTACTTCGCCTGTACTTCCACCTGCAGTTGCACCTGCTCGACGAGTCGCGCATCGGTGCGCCCATCCGGTTCCTCCAGGTACGGATTCGACCGTCCGGCCAAACGCTGCGGATGGTTGCATGGCTGCGCGCCCGGATCATCTCGTGCTCCCGCCGCTGCGTTCATCATCCAGGCCGGCAATCCCACGGACGGGATGCAGGTCAGGGACGCATAACGCACTTCCGGCCGACGCAACAGATCAAAGCCGCACATCTCGCGGCTCAAGGTCGGGCCCAGCGGCTCGAGCGCCTGTGCCGCGGACGACAAATGATGCGGATGCACCATCGTCTGCTGCAAGCGCCGTACCTCCGCCGAAATGGCCGTGCGCTTGCTTTCAAAAAAGCGCCAGCGCTCATCATCGACCAGTCCCAGCTCGCGTCCCTTCGGCGTGAGGCGCAGGTCCGCATTGTCCTCGCGCAGCAACAGCCGGTATTCAGCACGACTAGTGAACATCCGATACGGTTCGCTGACGCCACGCGTGATCAAATCATCCACCAGTACGCCAATATAGGCTTCATCACGGCGTGGTGACCAGGGTTCACGTTCCTGCACACGCAAGGCGGCATTCAAACCGGCCAGCAGCCCCTGTGCAGCCGCCTCTTCGTAGCCGGTCGTACCGTTGATCTGACCTGCAAAAAACAATCCCTCGATGAATTTCGTCTCCAGGGTTCTGCATAGGTCGCGCGGATCGAAGTAGTCGTATTCGATCGCATACCCCGGGCGGGTGACATGGGCGCGTTCGAGCCCCTTGATGGAGCGCACCAGCGCCAATTGCACATCGAAAGGCAGGCTGGTCGAAATGCCGTTCGGATAGACCTCATGAGTCGAAAGTCCCTCGGGCTCGATGAATATCTGGTGCGAAGTCTTGTCCGCGAAGCGATGCACCTTGTCCTCGACGGAGGGACAGTAGCGCGGCCCGACACCTTCGATCACCCCGGTGAACATCGGCGAGCGATCGCAGCCGGCACGAATGATTTCATGGGTGCGTTCATTCGTCGCCGTGATGTGACAGACCACCTGCGCCGGATGATCGCTACGGCGCCCGAGGTATGAGAATACCGGAACCGGCTCATCACCCGGCTGGTGAATCAGCCCTTCGTAGTCGATGGTGCGTCCGTCGATGCGCGGCGGCGTGCCAGTCTTCAGCCGGCCCACCCGAAACGGTAGCCGGCGCAGTCTGGCCGCCAGGCGACTCGATGCCGGATCACCCGCCCGCCCCCCCTGGTAGTTGGTCAGGCCGACATGAATTTTTCCGCCCAGAAACGTACCCACGGTCAACACGACGGCACGAGCGTGGAACTCGATGCCGGTCTGAGTCACGACGCCGCACACCCGATCACGGTCGATCAGCAGATCGGCGACTTCCTGCTGGAACACGCTCAGATTCGATTGGTTCTCCAGCAACCAGCGGATGGCTTGACGATAGAGTTGCCGGTCAGCCTGTGCCCGCGTCGCCCGTACCGCCGGGCCTTTACTGGCGTTCAAGGTCCGGAACTGGATGCCCGCCCGATCCGCGGCCCGCGCCATGGCGCCGCCTAAGGCGTCGATCTCGCGAACCAGATGACCCTTGCCGATACCGCCGATCGCCGGATTGCAGCTCAGCTGACCCAGCGTCTCCACGCTCTGGGTGAGCAGCAAGGTACGCGCACCCATGCGCGCCGCGGCCAGAGCGGCCTCGGTGCCGGCATGGCCGCCACCGACCACGATGACATCGAACTCGTCCGGAAAACGCATGACAAACCGACCGCCCGGCCGAACCGGGTGTTGGGGGGCGGCTATTTTAGATCAATCCAGGCCGAATCCATCAAGGGATCTTGATGCCGACGGGTCGGAACTCTCAGCCCGGATCTAAACGACATCGAGGCATTGACGATCTCACGGGGCGGCAACTCGCAGCCGCCCCGTGATCGTCGTCAGGATCGAATCACTCGAATTTGAACTTGCCTTTCATGACCGCCCAATGCCCGGGGAAGGAGCAGAAAAAGGTGTAATCCCCTCCCTTCTTGAGGGCCGCCGTGGAAAACTTGATGCTCGTGCTCTCCCCACCGCCGACGAGTTTGGTGTGCGCCAGCACACGTGCATCGCCCTTCGGCACATAGTTTGCGGCCGGACCTGCGGAAGCACCCGCGGTCGCTACCGCCTGGAAGGCGGATGTTTCCGTCAACACCCAATTATGCCCCATGGCCGCAACCGGCAGTTTACCCGCGTGTTTGAGCGTCAGATTGACCTCGGTGCAATCTGCAGCTACGGCGATCTCCGCCTTGTCGAACTTCATCCGGTCATCGCCTTCGATGGTGACATCGCAGGTCTTGGCCATGGCCATCGAGCTGACGGCGGTCAGCAGGCTGGCGGCAATCGCAATGCGGGCAGATCGTGAATTGAGCATGTGAACACCTCGGTGTGGGAAATGAGTTCTGATTCTACGCGGTCTCGTGTGCATTGCCGGGACCGACGTCTTTGCATTCAAGACTGAATATCCACCTTCATAATCGTACAAGACACCTGCGGCCATCTAATCGCAGGTTGACTGAATGCCGCGTGAATGCGTCATTCACCCGTACCACGACCGGCAGGAAACGCAACTCAGCGGTTCGCCGCCTCCAGTGCCGCCAGCCGCTGACGCAGGGAATGCTCCTCCTGCCATCGCTGCGTCTCATCTCGAACCGTCGCCACGATCAGCCGGTCCTGTCCGGCAGCGGACATCAAAGTCACCGTGAACGCAATGGACAAGGTATGACCATCCTTGTGCACAGCCGGGACACGCAATACATCCGCACCATACTTCGTGACACCCGTGCGCATCACTTGGGCATAACCTTCCGCATGCCGCCGGCGCAAACGTTCCGGAATGATGATATCCAGGGCTTGCCTTACGGCCTCATCACGGCCATAGCCGAAAATGCGCTCCGCCGCCGCATTCCAAAAAACGATCGAGCCCACGGCGTCTGCCACAATGATCGCATCCGCCGCTGCTTCCACGAACTGATCTGGATCAAATAATGAACGATTCAATACTGCTCCCTTTGCTTGACATCCCTCAGTCCAGCGCTCTTTTTCACGAGGGCTCCCAGTATCGATCGATGCTCTGGACGGCGCATCCGCAAAGTCCGCGGCCTTCATGCGCCGCGCCGATACAAGCCCCGATGGATGGGATACCGCCATTCGACGGTAATTCTCCGCCATGGGGCGACGGCATTCAGCAGCCTATTTATAGACATCCATATATTTATTGACATACCGTCAATGAATAAATAGCATTTCAGAATGTCTTATATCGATAGGCGTCGACAGGAGGAAAAAGACCGCCGGCGCAATGAAATCGTCACTGCGGCCGAAGAAATGTATCTGGAACTGGGTTGGGATGCGGTGACGATGGACGGTATCGCGCGCCGCGCAAGGCTCAGCCGCGCCCTGGTGTACGTGTACTTCAAGGACAAGCACGATCTGCATTTCGCCATCGTCCTGCGTGCTCTGGACATTTTGCGCGGGCGGTTCGAAACCGCTATCGGCCAGGCGTGCACCGGCCTCGAAAAGATCGAGGCGATCGGGCGTGCCTACTTGGCTTTCGCTCAGGAATACCCGCACTATTTCGCTGCCTGTGCGCGCCTGGAGGCCCAGGCTCCTCACCCATCCTCGAGTCCGCCCACTCCAGCCGCCCCGTCGCCAGGCAGCCAGCCGCCTGTACATCGCCTGCAGGACGCCTTCGCCCCGCATACGCCGATCCAGGTTTCATCTTCGCGACTGCAGACCCAGGCCGCCGCCGTTGTCCAGACACCCGAGAACACCGGCGTCGATCCACGGCAGATCTCGATGTTCGAAGCGAGCCGGCCGATACACGAAATCGTGGTTGCCGTGCTTGGCGACGGCCAGCGCGACGGCACGATTCGCCAGGATATCGGTGACCTGGTGGTGACTTCACATGTGTTATGGGGATTCACCCACGGAACGATTCAAATTGCGATTACCAAGGCCGCGCAACTAGCCGAGGCGGGCATCAGCGCGGCACGGCTGATCGAACACGCCGTGGCCCTGACCCTGAAGATGCTGACGAATACGCAAACTTCTCGCCCCGTTGACCTGTCCTTCGCGGAATCCGGCCACGAAACGTTCACCGATCCCTGACGGAATTCAACATAAACGACGATCAAGACGGATGAATACCGACATCCGCCGGAAAAAGAATCCCGCACAGCCTGCCGGAGTGCACATGCCCCACCGGCGCATCGGACCGATACGACCGCGCACCCCCCTGTATGCAGGCTGTATCATCGCCGCGCTTGGCCTCCTTGCAAACCTCCGCCCGGCGAATGCCCAGGATGTGCGAACGAATGCATCGCGAACGGCGGCACCGTTCACGGGCGAGCAGGCGGTCTTCGACCAGCAGCTCGAGCGCTATGTCGCGCAAGGACTGCACAGCAACCTCGCCTTGCGCGATGAATCACTCGAGGTCGAGAAGGCCGTGCAGGCACTCGCTGCCGCCCGCGCCCGATACCTGCCGGAGCTGTCATTGCAGGCGCGCTACACACGCGCCCAGGGCGGCCGTGAATTCGAGATACCCATCGGCACGGCGCTCAACCCCGTGTACTCCACCCTCAACGACCTATTGGAGGCGCAGGACCAGCCCGCCCCATTCCCTCGCATCGAGGATACGACGGTAAAATTCCTGCGCAGCGAAGAACAGGACACTCGTCTGGTCGCGCGCCAGCCCCTATATGCACCTGCCCTGCCCGCCGCCGTGCGCGCCCAGCGCGCCCTGCTGGACGCGCGCCGTTTCAATCGTATGGCACTCGCCCGCGCCCTGCGCCGCGACATCACCCTCGCCTACATCGCCTGGCTCAAGGCGCGCAACTCCAGCGGTATCGTGGCTGCCTCGCAGGCATTGCTGAGCGAAAACCTGCGCGTCAACGAGTCGTTGTACAAAAACGGCAGGATCACCGAGGACCAAGTCCTGCGCGCCCAGGCGGAATTGCTCGAAGTGCAGCAGCAACGAAGTGAAATGGACAATCTCACGACCCGGGCACGGAGTTTGTTCAATTTCCTGCTGAACCGCGACTTGCGCGAGCCCATCATGCCCAGTGCCGCCCCCGCCAACCCTGCGGCAACAATCGCCGCTGTGGAGTTGCTGTGGTCTGCAGCACTGGAACGCAGACCGGAAATCTCCCGTCTCGAGGAACTGCGTCAGGCCAGTGAAGCGCGATTAAACGTCGCGCGCAAACAAAGATGGCCGGTCTTGTCGCTGGGTCTGGACGCCGGCACGCAGGGCGAGGAATACCGCTTCGGCGACGGCTACAACTTCGGCACCGTCTCGTTGATCTTCACCTGGAAACTGTTCGACGGCGGCGGCGACTCGGCGCGCGTGCATCAGGCGCGCGCCGAGCAACGTCAACTGGTGCTGCGCCAGGAAGGCATTGCGCAACAGATTCGCCTGGAAGTGCAGCAGGCTCATGATCGCCTGGTCAGCGCACATGAGTCGCTCGCCACCGCCGAGGCGCGTAGTCAGGCTGCACGTGCCGGCTTCCGTATCGCCAGCCGTAAACGCGACGAAGGTGTCATCAATCAGGTGGAATTCATCGACGCTCGCAGTGCATTGACCCGTGCCGAACTCAATTTGAACCTCACCCGCTTCGAGGTGCTGGAACGCCGCGCCGAACTCGAATATGCGACCTCGGCAGGCGACATTCCGCTCGATCCTGGAACCTGATCATGCATGACGACATCGATTCCGTGGCGGCGCCGTTCGAGCATGCGGCGACTTCATTCGCCGGCCGGCAACGACGGCGGAGTATGCCGGGGGCGTTGATGCCGGTGATAGTGGGCGTCGTCTTGTCCCTGTCCGGCTGCGGGCGCGATGCGACATTGAACGACGCAGCGGAAAGTACGCCAGTACGTGTTGTTCTTGCGGCCACCGGCCCCGCCACTGCGACGATACGCTCGCACGGACTGATTGCGAATCGAGACCAGGTTCGCCTGGCGTTCAAGATCAGCGGCATCGTCCGTGAAATCACCGTCGTGGAAGGCGCTCAGGTCCGTCGCGGCCAGAAACTAGCCGTGCTGGAACAGACCGAGATCGATGCGCAAGTGGAACAGGCGCGCCAGGAACACGACAAGGCACAACGGGATTTGAACCGCGGAAAGCGCCTGCATGCCGATCAAGTCATCAGCCTGGAACAGTTGCAGGATCTTCGCACACGGGCGGCGATAGCCAGGGCCGCACTCAAGACGGCACGATTCAATCGAACCCATGCGGTAATCGTCGCACCACGCGATGGCACCATTCTGCACAAGCTGGCTGAGGAACGCGAGATGGTATCGGCGGGCGAACCCGTCTTGATACTGGGCACGCAGGACGAAGGCTACATCGTGAATGCCGGCCTGGCCGACCGCGAGATCGTGCAGGTGAAATACGGCGATGTCGCGCAAGTTCGCCTGGATGCCCTCCCGGAAGCGTTGCTCACCGGCACGGTGACCCAGATTGCCGCTGCAGCGGATCCATCCGGCGGTCTGTTTCGCATCGAGGTGTCGCTCGCGCCGAACGAATTACCGCTGCGCAGCGGCATGGTTGCCCGCCTCGCAATCGTACCCTCCTCCGCGCATGCCGGCGAGCGGGTCTATGTACCGATCGGTGCGATCATCGAAGGTCGCGGCCACGATGCGCATGTTTTCGTGCTGGAACCTGGCGAAAAAAACACAGCCGGTGCGCAGGCGCACCGCCGCAAGGTTCGTATCGCCTTCATCGAGGGCGAAGAAGTGGCACTCGCCGACGGCTTGTCCGCTGGTGAACATGTGATCACCGACGGAGCCGCCTATCTCGAGGACGGTGCCGCCGTTTACATAGTCGGCCCGGAGTCTCCGGGAGCCGCTCCATGAGTTTTCTGGAGTTTCCGATACGACGCTACCAATTCACCCTGGTGGCATTCGCGATGCTGGTGGCGCTGGGCATCACCTCATTCCTGAACATCCCGCGCCAGGAGGATCCCTATTTTCCCTTGGCCGCGTTCCAGATCACCGCCATCTACCCGGGCGCCGAGCCCCAGGACGTGGAACGCCGGATCGCCAAGCCGATCGAGGATCGCCTCAGCGAATTAGACGATCTCAAGTCGGTGGAATCGCACAGCAAGGACGGCGTCGCCGTCATTCTCGCCGAGTTTTACAGTCTCGTGGACGCGGACAGGAAATACGACGAAGTCGTGCGAGAGATCAATGCGCTGCGTGTACTGCTGCCGCCGGAGCTGGCGAAGCTGGAAATTCGCAAGATCAATCCTGGCCTGGTCAACATTGTGCAATTTGCTCTGGTTTCCGCAGATGCGTCCTACCGTGAACTCGAGGATCAGGCGCGCAATCTCAAGGACACACTCAAATCTGTCGATGGCGTACGTACGGCCGAGACCTGGGCCTATCCGCCACGGGAGCTGCGCATCGCGCTGGACCTGCCGCGCATGGCCGAGTTGCAGCTGAATTCGGAACAGGTACTGCAGGCACTGCAAGGCGCCAATGCGAACGTGCCAGGCGGCTCGATCGACATCGGCAGCCGCAATTTTACCCTGAAGACCTCGGGAAGCTATAAATCCTTGGAAGAAGTACGCGACACGGTCGTGGCGGTCACGCAGCACCGCATGGTACGAGTTCGCGATATCGCCGAGGTCAGCTGGAACACTCAGGAACATGGCTACGTCGGCCGCTACAACGGACAGCGCGCCGTATTCGTCACTGCGAATCAGAAGGACAGCTACAATATCTTCGGCGTTCGCGATCGCATCCTGGAAGCCGCACAGCAGTTCCAGGAGCAACTGCCCAGGCATATTCGCCTGGAACTGGGTTTCGATCAATCGCGCAACGTAGCCAGTCGTCTCAATCGCTTGTCGGCCGATTTCGCCATCGCGATCGCACTGGTTGCCATCACCTTGTTGCCGCTGGGTCTGCGCGCTGCGGGTGTGGTGATGATTTCCATTCCGCTGTCGCTCGCCATCGGCATCTCGATATTACATTTTCTAGGTTACTCGCTGAATCAGATCTCGATCGCGGGTTTCGTCGTGGCGCTAGGCCTGCTGGTGGATGATTCCATCGTGGTAGTCGAGAACATCGCCCGCTTCCTGCGTGCCGGCCATTCACGCGTCCAGGCGGCCGTGCTGGCAACGAAACAAATCTTCCAGGCCATCGTCGGCTGTACAGCGACGATCATGTTCGCGTTTCTGCCGCTGATGCTGCTCACCGGAAACGCCGGCAAGTTCATCCGAGTGTTGCCGACGACCGTCGTGGCCACCGTCGCCGCATCCCTGCTCGTAGCTCTGACGATCATTCCTTTCCTGGCCAGCCGCATGCTGAGCGGACACCAGGCGCCCGAGGGAAACCGCGTATTGCAGGCGCTGACCCAAGGTATCCACCGGTTTTACCAGCCGCTGTTGCATCGTGCGCTGGCGCGCCCGCGCTGGACGGTGTGGGGCTCGCTGGCGGTCTGTCTTGCCGTGATGCTCATCGTCGCCGGCATCATCGGCTTCAGCCTGTTTCCGAAGGCCGATACACCGCATTTCCTGGTCGTGGTCGAGACTCCCGACGGCAGCAGCCTGGCCGAAACCGACAAGGCGCTGCGCTTCGTGGAAGCAAGGTTGCAGGACATGCCGCAGGTGGATTGGTTTTTCACTAATCTGGGGCATGGCAACCCCCAGATCTATTACAACGAGATGGGGAACGAAGGTGACGCCAGCTATGGTGACATATTCGTCAGGCTGACATCCTATGACACCCGGAAAACACCTCGCTTGCTGGACGAACTTCGCCAAAGACTCGCCCACTACCCGAATGCGCGTATTTACGTGCGGGAATTCCAGAACGGTCCGCCGATCACCGCGCCGATCGCAATTCGGGTCATCGGCCACGATCTGGATAGGCTGTATGCACTGGCTGCGCAGGTGGAAAAACTGGTTGCCGCGACACCGGGGACGCGTGACGTGGAAAACCCGGTGCGCATCCAGCGCACCAACCTGAAGCTGGAGGTGGATGCCCAGAAAGCGGCTCTGCTCGGCGTCTCCACGGCAGAACTCGATCGCGCCACACGTCTTGCCGTCGCCGGTCTTCCTGCCGGACGTTATCAGGATCTGGACGGCGAACAATATGACATCGTGCTGCGCTCACCCATGAATGCTCGAGCGAGCCTCACGGCGCTGGAACAAGTGCGTGTAGCGACTTCGACCGGGCAAACCTTGCCGCTGAGCCAGTTGGCAGACTTGCAATTCAGCGCCGCGCCTACGCGGATCCATCGCTACAACCGCGATCGCGCCGTGGTGATCAGCGCGGAAGTGCGCAGCGGCTACAACACCGACAAGGTCACCGGTGCCGTGCTGCAGCGACTGAACCAGATGGAATGGCCGCGCGGCTATCACTATGTACCGGGCGGCGAATTGGAGTCACGCACCGAAAGCTTCGACGGCCTGCAATCGGCGACCATCATCGCCCTGCTCGGTATCATCGCGGTCCTGGTACTCGAATTCGGCAGCTTCAAGAGCACGTTGATCGTGCTCACCGTCGTACCGTTCGGTATCGCCGGCGGTATCGTCATGCTGGCACTGACGGGTTATTCCATTTCGTTCACCGCCACGATCGGCTTTATCGCGCTGCTCGGCATCGAGACCAAGAATTCCATTCTGCTGGTGGATTTCACCAACCGTTTACGCGCCGACGGCGTGCCGCTCGACGAGGCGATCGAACGGGCGGGAGAGATCCGCTTTCTGCCCATCCTGCTCACCAGTGCGACCGCGATCGGCGGCCTGATGCCGCTGGCGCTGCAAAATTCCGGCATGTACTCGCCCTTGGCCTGGGTGATCATCGGAGGATTGATCTCCTCCACCTTCGTCGCTCGCATCGTCACGCCGGTGGTCTACAAGCTCATTCCGCCGGCGATCGCAATGAATCCGCACCGGGGCTTGGCGGACACTGCCGTCCTTCGATAGTCCGACCCGCTGGAATACTCGACCCTGCGTTCTTACCGGCGACGAAGCCGAACGTGAGGTCGTGCCGCTTGCCGACGCGGCGTGAGACGCTTCGATGAGGTTCGGCCTGGCAGTTGCAGGCCGGAGATCCACCTGCAGACGACAGGCCTGCAGAACAATCATCCAACGGCAAACCCCACTGCCGACCGCTGCTGCGAGGTTTACACTGACCAACCTCAGTCAGCGGGAGACCAGTGTTGAAAATCGAGACCATGGCGGTGCGGGTCGGGCGCGAGGTGGAGTCCACGACGGGTTCGGTGGCGCCGCCGATGTACCTGAGCACCACGTTCGAGCGCGACGCCGATGGCGCCTTCTCGCGTGGCTATTCTTACGCGCGATCCGGCAACCCTAGCCGGCGCGAACTGGAGGCGTGCATTGCGGCGCTCGAAGGCGGCGCGGAGGCGGCGACATTTGCATCGGGTTCCGCCGCCTCGCTGGCGGTGTTCAGCCTGCTACGGCCCGGTCAGCACGTACTTGCGCCTATCCAGTCGTTTCACGGCACCGCCACCCAGCTGCGTGAAATCATCGCACCCTACGGCATCCAGCATACCTTTGTCGATATGATGAATCTCGATGCCGTCCGTGCCGCGCTGAGGGCGAACACGCGGCTGGTATGGATCGAGACCCCCTCCAATCCGATGCTGAATCTCAGCGACATCGAGGCGATCGCAGCATTGGCGCATGAACGCGATGCGATCGTCTGTTGTGACAACACTTTCGCGACACCGATCTGGCAGCGGCCCCTTGAACTTGGCGCCGACCTGGTGATGCATTCGAGTACGAAGTATTTCGGTGGGCATAGCGACCTCGTGGGCGGCGCCGTCGTCAGCCGCGACACGGGGGAACTGGCGAGCGCTCTGCGCTATTATCAGGAAACCGCCGGCAACATACCCTCGCCATTCGACTGTTGGCTATTGAGGCGTAGCCTCACGACGCTCGCCTGTCGCGTGCGCACCCAGACCGATAATGCAGAACGCCTCGCCTCGTTCCTGAGTACGCATCCGGCGATCGAGCGTACCTTCTATCCCGGCCTGGAATCACATCCCGGGCATGCACTTGCGCGCCGGCAAATGCACGGCGGATTCGGCGCCATGCTGTCCTTCTGCGTGCGCGGTGGCCGCGACCAGGCCATCGCCATCGCCGCACGCACACGGTTGTTCACCCGCGCCACCAGCCTCGGCGGCGTGGAATCGCTGATCGAGCATCGCGCCTCCATAGAAGGTCCGCATTCGGTGACGCCGCAGAATCTGCTACGCCTGTCCGTAGGACTCGAAAACGCCGAAGACTTGATCGCCGATCTGGAGCAGGCACTGCACGCTCCGGCCTGAGAATTCTGATGAACACTTGCCGGCGATCCACTCCCGCCGGCCACATCCATGGGCGTCTTCAATGTCCTGGCTCGGAGCCGAGCTGTCGGCGGGTGGTTCGATCCGCCGAGCCTCAGGCCTTTGCAGGCATGTCGGCAGTCCGGATACCCACGTCTTATATAATTAATATTATCTTTATATACTCACCGGAATAACGTATTAATACTATGAATTAGTAAAATTATCCTTAATGATGAATGATCCGGCGAAACTTCCTTTGAACGCTTTGCGGGCATTCGACGCGGTCGCCTCCCATCTGAGCTTCACGGCGGCGGCACAATCCCTGAATGTCACCACCGCCGCGGTCAGCTCCCATATCAAGTCGCTGGAAGGGTTTCTCGAAACCCCCTTGTTCATCCGCCACAGCCGCAGCGTGCGCCTGACGCCGCAGGGCGCCCGCCTGCTGCCGGGTATCCAGCGCGGTCTGGCCGAATTGACGCGCGCGGTCGGGCAACTGCGCCAGGATCTCAGCAGCGGCCTGCTCAATATCAGTCTGCTGGGTTCCTTCCTGCAGCAATGGCTGCTGCCGCGCCTGGGCGATTTTTACCGGAAGCATCCGGAAATCGATCTGCGCTTCAACAGCAGCCGGGAGCTGATCGACTTCATGCAGACCGATTTCCATGCCGCGGTCCGTTACGGCGGCGGCGAATGGCCGCAGTTGCGCGCCGAGAGGATGCTGGATGACTGGGTGTTTCCTGTAGCCAGTCCCACCCTGCTGGAGACGCTGGGTCCGATCGAGACCCTGGGAGATTTGCGCAAGTATCCCCTGCTGCACAGTACCCACGAACCCTGGGTGGACTGGCTGCGGCGGGTGGGCGGAGACACGACCCGCCTCGAGGGAGGACCGATGCTGGACGATTCGGCGTCGGTACTCGCGGCCGCCGAACAGGGTCATGGCCTGGCGCTGGCGCGCTGGTCGCTGGTGGCTGGCGATCTGGCCGCAGGGCGGCTGGTGCGCGCCAGCGGACAAAGCGTGCGGCAGCATCATGCCTATTATTTCGTGGCGCCGGCACATCACTTCGAACTCCCGAAGGTGATTCGTTTTCGGGATTGGCTCGGCGAGGTATGCCGCCGATTCGAGCCCCCGGAGGGCGAGCGCCTGGAGCCGCTGCCAGTCTCGCAGGAATCGGCTGCGACCCACTGATCGGCGCGGTCCTGCCGGGACACTGCAGGACTGGTGCTACCGTGGCATTTCGCCGGCTACGGATCCGATCGCCCTTCAAAGTACCCCACGGCCGTGAGAAGCGGCGAAATCCGGAGCGGGTCCGATAGGCACCACGCCGGTGGGATTGATGGTCTGATGGCTCTCGTAATAATGGCGCTTGATATGCTCCATGTTCACGGTTGCCGCGATACCGGGAAGCTGGAAAATCTCGCGCGTGAAGCCCCAAAGATTGGGATAGTCGACGATCCGGCGCCGGTTGCATTTGAAGTGGCCGTGATAGACCTCGTCGAAGCGTACGAGCGACGTGAATAAGCGGATGTCGGCCTCGGTCAGTTGCTTACCCAGCAGATAGCGCTGGTGCGTCAGGCATTCCTCCAGCCAATCGAGCGTCTCGAACACTCCGGCAACCGCTTCGTCATAGGCTGCCTGGCTCGTCGCAAAACCTGCCTTGTAAACCCCGTTGTTGAAACCGTCGTAAACCCGCGCGTTCATCACGTCGATTTCCGCGCGCAGATTCACCGGATAATAATCGCCCGGCTTTGCACCGATCCGATCGAAGGCGCCGGTAAGTACCCGGATGATCTCGGAGGATTCGTTGTTGACGATGGTACGTCGTTCCTTGTCCCATAGAATGGGTACGGTGACACGCCCGCTATAGTCCGGCTGCGCAGCCGTATAGACCTGATGCAAAAAGCGGGCGTTGTGCAAACTGTCAGGAATGACGCCGGGGCCTGCCGCGAAGGTCCAGCCATCCTCACGCATCAGCCAGTGCACGATCGACACCGAAATCATGTCCTCGAGTCCCTTCAGCGTCCGCATGATGAGAGCACGATGCGCCCAGGGGCAGGCGAGGCTGACATAGAGATGATAGCGGCCGGGTTCGGCCTTGAATCCGCCCTCGCCGCCGGGGCCTGGGGAACCGTCAGGCGTGATCCAGTGACGGAATTGGCTTTCGCTGCGAATGAAGCGGCCGCCGCTCGCAGCCGTGTCATACCATTGATCATGCCATTGACCGTCGATCAGAAGTCCCATCGGGAGTGTCCTCGCAAGTTACAGACGAACTACGACTCGTCGGCGATCGGCACAGCACCCTTGACGTACGATGCGACCGATGACTATCGAAGCTGCGCGCATTATGAACGCTTAGACCGATTGCGAGGCACATGACGCTTTCGCTATCATAGGTGAATAAGCCGAGCACGACGGCTGTTGAGAGTCGCAGATATAAGGCACGGCCTCTCGCGGAACCTCACCTCCAGCGCAATTGAATTGAATAGAGCCGTTCAGCCTGCGAACACAGACACGCCTCGATGTCCCGCAGGCTCATCCACGGTCGCAGGGGCGGCAGTTGATCGACGATGAATGCACGCCCTGCCGTCAGCTATCAACTCGTGATCGAGGTCACGCGATCTCTGCGCGTACGCGTGGGGCGGCTCGGCACCTTCGAGTTCGCAGCCGGCGTCTATGTGTATACGGGATCGGCAAGACGGAACATCGAGGCACGCATCGCGCGGCATGAGCGAAAGAGCAAGCCGCTGCGTTGGCACATCGATTACCTGCTGGCAGCACGAGGCGTGAGGATACTCAGGGTCGTACGCTCAGGCTGCGCAGAGTGCGCGTTGAACCGGGCGACGGCGGGACAGATCCCAATCGCAGGCTTCGGCGCATCGGATTGCCGTGCGGGCTGCGGCAGCCATCTCAGGTATCTCGGTGTGCAGCCTGGGTGACTGAGGCATAGGCGCGCAGGCGCGGCACGACGTCGGTGAAGAGCCGGTCGATCATGGAACCCGGCTCGGCATCACCGGTCGCGGGACACAGGATGAAGTGGCGCGCACCTGCATCGTAAAACGCACACAGCCGCTCGAGAACCTCGTCGGCCGTTCCGGCAGCCGCCACACGCTCGATCATGGCGCGAAAGTCCTGCGCATAGTTGCCGCCGAGCGACCGTGCCGCCTGCTCGCGTGCCAGACGGCCGTCCGTGCCGACATTGCAGAACACCCAGACGTACCAGCCGAAGCCATCGAGCGCACGCCCGTGGTTCGCCGCGAACTCGCGGATCGAGGTTGCCGAACGCGCATAACGCTCGGGGGAATACAGATACGGGCACCAGCCGTCGCCCAGTGTCGCGGCACGCCGCATGGCCGGTGGCTCCCGGCCGGCGACCACGATCGGCGGTCCACCCGCCTGGATCGGAGCCGGATGAATGCGTACGCTGTCCATCGGATAAAAGCGCCCGTCATGCGTGACCGGCGCACCGCTCCACAAACGGCGGATGAGCGTGATGGCTTCGTCGGTGCGCGGGCCACGCTCGCCGATCGGCACCTGGCATGCACGGAACTCCTCCGGGTACTCGCCACCGACCCCCACCCCGAGGACGATGCGCCCACCACTCGCGCGATCGAGATCGGCGATCTGCTTCGCAACGATTGCGGGTGGATAGAGCGGCAGGAGCAGCACCATCGTGCCGACCTGCACTCGCGAGCTCAGCGCGGCGAGCCGTGCCAGGCCGATCATCGCCTCCGGGCTCCCATTGGGCGCGGCAACATGCCCGCCGGTCCACAGCGAGTCGATCGGGAGCCCTTCGAGCTCGCGTACGGACGGACGGGCGCCAATTGGCACGAAACCGATGTGGATCGAATTCAAGGTCGAGGAAGGATACCTGAGATAGGGGAAGGATACGCGCACAGTGCCGGAATCTGAACTAGCGGAAGAGAAATCGCTTGGCAGAGACCAACGAGAAAGACATCGTGTTCTTGGTGTTGGCGCTGCTGGTGAGTTCTGTCATCAAGCTCGATGGCCGCAACCACCGCAATATCACCTTTTTCGAGCAAAGGATGAAGTCAAGGTGTTTTGCGCTTATACGATGAAGGCGCGCTGCCAAACGCTGCGATCGGACATAGAATTGACGCCGACGATATCGGCCACGCGGACCTTGCCAAAGACCCGATATTCTCCACCGACCGCTTGCTCAAGCATCCCCAGGAAAGAGCGCTCCACAGATATGAACAGCACTTGGTTCTTGTGGTGCGGAAAACCTTCGGTCTTGTGACTCTGTGACTTTAATCTTTGCAGCAAGAACCGCCAGGATGATGGGTCTCAACCCGCTCGAACATCCACCAACTCGGCAAGAAACTTCGCAAAGGGTTTGATGTCGCCATCCACACTGGCGCGTTCCAGCGCGCTCATGTAGTCGGCGCGACGCTCCAACGGCACGATGGTCCACGGATATCCGCCCGAGGCGAACATGAGGTTCATCAGGAACCGGCCCATGCGGCCGTTGCCGTCCATGTACGGATGGATATAGACGAACATAAAGTGGCCGAGCACCACTCGAACCGACGCCTCGGGCTCCCGCTCCAGTAGCTCAAAGAGCGCTGGCATGAGTTCGCGCACAGCCTCGACGGTCGGTGGCGTGTGCATCGAGCGCCGGATGTAGACCGGACCGTTTCGGTATCCAGCCAGATCGGCGGCACGAAGAATGCCCGCCGTCACGCTCGGCCCGAACAATTCGCGGTACCACGTTGCGTGATCCCGGTCGGCGACACGCCCGGCGTTCTCGCTGCTCAAGACCTTCTTGATGCCCTGCTCGACCGCCTGAAACGCTTGCCAATACCCGCGCGCTGCCAGCGCATTGCGGTGTTCCTGATCGCCCTTATCGGTACCGGGGTTCCAGTTGCCTGTACGAACTTTCTCGATGAGGACGGCGCTGACTTTGTAGCCCTCGATGGAGAGGGAGTTATAGGCATCGTCGAGGTAGATTTCTTCGACCTGTTTCAGGTAGGCGGCGGCATCTGCGGGCTGCCCCGGCGCGGTTGGAAATATGCCGCGCACATCCTCACGCATCCGCGCCCAATTCATGCGCATACGGTTAACGTAGGGCGAAGTCTCACGCGCGCTAAACGATACGGGTGAGCGATCTTCGAAAGGATCGCTCTCGCTGACCGTATATCCGGCAGCTTGCATCGCGCCTGTAATGTCATCGGCGATCCGCTCACGGCCAATGTTTCGGAAGGCCGCCGCCAGCCGTCCGGCGATGGTGCTGTGGCCGCCGTCGAGCAAGCGGCTCAACAGGTCCGAGGCATCTAGAATCATGGCGAGCGCCGCTCGCATTTCGGTGGGTCGGGCGGTGAACTGCGCCTGCGAGCACCCCAGCAGTGCAGCGGAAAGCTTGTAGACCCGCACGCCGTCTTTCATGTCCCGGTCGGCGGCGGGCGGCAGTTCCAGACGGACATCGAATATCGACGTGTCGTGAACCAGTCCGGTCGGTTTGTTATTTCCACGCGGGGAGCGCACGAGCAATTGGCGCGGCACGGTCCAATTGCCCGTATGGAGACTGATGGATTGCTCGGGGCTGGCGCACCAATCTTCTGCAAACCGCGACTCTAAATACGACGCGCAGAACGCCCAGAAGGAGGCGTACCACGAGGTACTCTCCCCGGCTGGCTCGTCGGGCCGGAATGAGATGTACCATCCCTTCATCACTTCCTTAATGAACCCGGCCTTGACCAGCCGCTCGCGATGCGTCCGGGTCATGTCACTGGCGCGGAGCGCAACGCGCCCCGCATCCTGAAGCTCCTTCAGGACGGCCAGTGAGGCAGCCAGTTTGTCGGCGGGCGTCGCCATGATCGGTTCCTAAATCAAGGGTTTCGCACAATGCGATATCTAGGTTATTAAGTTCTAATATTTCTAGGTTTTCGTGTCAAGTCATTTCTAGGTTATTACGTAAATACGTATCGAACCCGCGCAGGGCTGGTCAATGGGGGCAAGGGGGAGACGATTTCGATCTCCGGGAGGAGACGCGGCTCGATCGAGTCTGCCACGAGACTTGTAAGCCGCTCCTCGAGATCCAGTAGAGCCTTCACGCCGGTCACGGCCCAGGTGCGGTCTTCCACGCCAATCATGAGCCGGCCGCCGGCCGAGTTGGCAAACGCGACCAGGATGCACAGTACAGGAGCGGGCGAGGAAAGATCTCGCTTGAACATGAAATGGCGCGCCCGAGAGGACAAACTTCGAACTCTTTGCTGGACATGCTGATTGACTGGAATGCCCATCTTGAGCACTGCTTCCAAAGTCCAAGGTCCGCTTGGCCCAAATCAAGGCGGGCTTGCAGTTCAACCATGGGGGCGTATGATTAAATATCTATTATTAACAATTAGTGGATATCAGCCATGCCCACCAGTGTAGCTCTCGGTAATCACTTCGAGGAGTTCATCAAGGAACAGCTTGACTCAGGGCGTTTCAACAACGTCAGCGAGGTCGTGCGCGCCGGGTTAAGGTTGCTTGAGGACGAGGAAAAGCTGCGTCAGATTCGTCACGCGGAGCTCAAGGCAGCAATCCAGGAAGGGATCGACAGCGAAGGCGCCGGCACGATTGAAGAAGTCATAGCCAAAAACCGTGCGCGGCGGCAAGCACGCGCGACACCGAGCAAGTAGTGCGTGTCCGGCTGTCGCGTCGGGCGGAGACGGATCTCATCGAGATAACGGACTTCATCGCTCTCGATAATTCCGAACGCGCCAGTGAGTTTGAAGACGGACTGCTTGAGCACGCCCACAAAATTGCCCAGGCACCGCTTGGCTACGTCGAACGACCAGAGTTGAAGAAGGGAATTCGGTCCTGCGCTCACGGCGCCTACGTCATTTTCTTTACGATCGACGATCAGGGCGTACGCATCGAGCGTATCCTGCATGGTGCGCGCGATCTGGGATCTTCTCGTGACTCAGTCGCGCCTCGAACTTCAGACGCAGAACTTCTTTGATTTTGCGCATGGCACCCCGTTTGGCTGGCATCGGCTCCCCAATCAAAAAAATCGGGCAGCTTAGCCAGAAAAATGTAAGTTCCAGCGCAGAACTGGCTTCATTCCGCTCGAAGATGACCGAGGATTCCGGCCAATGCCGGAAATCGGTCATCTTCAATCGGAATCGCCGGTCACGTTCGGCCGGGACGACCGGCCACGTTCAATCGGAATCAGCGGTCAACTTGGTCCGGAATACGCACTTGCCCGGGTGGCAATCAGTTGATCTCGATCGGCACCCACTGATGCGGTAGTAACGCTGAGATCTGGCTAGCCCGCTGGGTCGGCAGGCGCTGCAGGACGTCCTTCAGGTATCGGTAAGGCGATGGGCCGCCGCCGCACGATCAGCCCGGAGACGGTGGATCGGGCCGTTCTTCTTCTGCGTGACCTTCCGCTGCAACGGGTGGCGGAGGCATTGCAGGTGAACCGCACGACGCTGGGGCGTGCGGTGGAAGAGCGGCGGGCGGCCTAGCAGGTCGCACGGCCGGGAGTTCCCGCTTTGGCGCTTGACAACGAGTTATCAATTATGATAACTTTTGAATATGGCATGGACGATCAGTTTCTTCAGTTCCAAGGTCGAGCAAGAGACGTTGACTTTGCCGAAAGGAATATTGGCGTCGTTCCTTCGTGTCGTGGAGCTGATCGAGGAATTCGGCCCGACGATTGGCAGGCCGCATACCGCGCCCCTCGGCGGCGGATTATTCGAGATTCGCGCCAAGGGTCGCGAAGGCATTTCCCGCTCTGTCTTCTGCACGCTCAAGAGGCAGGAGATTGTGGTTTTGATAACGGTGATCAAGAAGGGAAACACGATCCCGGCCCGCCATATGGATACGGCACGCAAACGCATGAAGGAGGTACAGGACAATGACTAGACCGACATTCGACCAGTTTCGCAAGAAGGCGCTCAGGAAGCCCGGCGTGAAGGCCGAGTACGAGGCGCTCGCCACGGCATTCGAGATGAAGCGGCGCATGATCGCGCTCCGCCGGGCGGCAGGACTGACGCAAGAACAGATGGCGGAAAAACTCGGGACCCGGAAGAGCAATATCTCCCGGCTTGAGAGCGTGAATTCGGACGTGTCGCCCCGCCTCTCGACGCTGGAGAATTACGCCCGCGTTCTCGGGTATCAGCTCGTGGTCGAGTTCGAGCCGCGCGCCCGCTGATCAGTCGCGGCAGCCTGACGGGCAAAGTGAAAAATTGAATGAAGAAAGTGCGAAGCGCTCCGCATCCGGCGTCCATGCCGTAACGCGAAGCGCTCCGCGCAGCGATCAGTGGTTCCAGAAGACGTGAACCTCCTGATATCCGGTTTCGACGGTGAACACGTCGCCACCTAGTTCCATGTCGCGCCCCATCTTTTCGTAGTCGATGTAGTAGCGCAGCGATTCCGGGATTTCGGTCGTCTCTTCCGTCAGTTCCTGTGCGTAGTCCGCGAGCGAGTGATGCGATCCGCAGTAGCTGTTCTTCCACTTCCCCCTATGCCATCCCCCTGCGCCAAGGCTTCGGGCGACTAAGAGGCTTCGGAGGACAGGGTCGTTTCAGTTCTGTCGAATGCATCGCGGCGTCTTCATGCCTGCCGCCCGCATCACAAGCCGTCAACCCCCCCGTCATCGAGGCCTTCCTACGCCTGTTCAGAGAGCGCGGCCTGCCAACAGCGATCAGAAGCGACAATGGCCTGCCCTTCGCAAGCCCCAACGGCCTCTACAACCTCTCCAAGCTCTCCGTGTGGTGGCTGAGGCTGAACATCGCCCTGGAGCGCATCAAACCGGGCAACCCGCAGCAGAACGGCCGGCACGAGCGTATGCACCGTACCCTCAAGGCACAGACCACCCGCCCGCCAGGCATGAACGTCCTGCAGCAGCAAGCCAGGTTTGATGCTTTCATCAGCGAATTCAACGAGGAACGCCCTCATGAGGCGATCGACATGAAGGTGCCCGCCGAACGGTATACACCCTCTCCAAGAGCCTATGAGGGCCTACCAGAACTCGCCTACCCCTTCCACGACCGCGACATCCTCGTCACCGCCTGCGGCCGTATTTGCTTGCATCGAAAGAAGATTAATGTCTCCACCGTGCTCGCCGGTCAGAGACTGGGCATCAAGGAGGTCGACGAGGACATTTGGCTGGTGAGCTTCATGCACTATGATCTGGGATATATCGACCTGGAACAGAGAACCCTACAGACCATCGACAACCCGTTCGGCACGAGGTTGTCACCCATGTCTTAGGTACAGTCTGTTACCCATGTCTCCGGGCTGTACAAGAAATGAGTTGGCGCGCCCGACTGGATTCGAACCAGTGACCCCTGCCTTCGGAGGGCAGTACTCTATCCAGCTGAGCTACGGGCGCCGCGGGAGGAGAGTTTAGAGGGTCCGGGCGCCCGCTTCCAGCAGCCTTTTTCGCCGGCCTCGGCGGCTCGAGTTTATCGGCGACGCGGCCGCCGCTATACTGCGCGCCTCTTCGACAGGCGCTCGTTAAGCCGCCATCTCCTTGGGAGCCGCTGTGACTGCTGATCACGACAAGAAGTTCTACAACACGTTTACGGTCGTCCTGGGCCTGCTGGTCGTGGTCGCCCTCCTGCTCATCGGGCTGGCACGCTTCGTCGGGAAAAAGCAGTATGCGGTGACGCAGGCGGATCCGGCGGTCGAAGCCGCCATCGCCGAACGCATTGCCCCCGTCGCCAAACTTGCGATTGCCGGTGAAGACAATTCCGCGTTGGTGACGCCTGACCAGCCTGCCGAACCCGAGCAACCCGTCCAGCAAGCCGCCGCCCCGGCCGAGGGCACGGCGGGCAAGGAAACTTACAATATGGCCTGCGTAGCCTGTCACGGCGCCGGCATAGCGGGTGCTCCCAAGTACGGCGATGCCGCCGTCTGGGCGCCGCGTATCGCCAAGGGCATGGACACGCTCCACAAGCATGCAATAGAAGGCTTCCACGGCGATGCCGGCTTCATGCCCGCAAAGGGCGGGCGCGTCGATCTGTCCGATCAGGTCGTCATGGACGCCGTCGATTACATGGTGGCCGGCTCCAAATAATCCGGCCGACATAACCCGACAGCCCGCTCCGGCAATCCACTGCAACGATCCTGAGCCGCCGGCGCCGGCTCGATGCGGATTCCTCGAATCCGACTCAGATCCGATCCAGATGACGCAGCGCCATCGCCTCGCTGATCTGCGCCTGATCGATGCATTCGGCGCCTGTCAGGTCGGCGATGGTGCGTGCCACTCTCAGGATCCGATGATAGGCGCGTGCTGACAGTCCCAGGGTAACCGACGCACGCTCCAGCAACCTCAGCGCCGCCGGGGTGGCACGGCAGAAGCGCTCCACCTGTTTTTCGCCGAGACAGGCGTTCGTAATCCCCTGCCGCGCCTGCTGGATACTGCGGGCGCAACTCACTCTTTTCGCCACCGTGGCACTCGATTCCACATCGTCCACCGGCTGCCGCAGCACCCCTGCCGGAACCCGCGGTACTTCCACATGCATGTCCAGCCGATCCAGCAACGGTCCCGACAAACGCGCCCGGTAGCGCCGCACTGCAGATACACTGTCCCTGCGGATCGCCTAGATACCCGCAAGGACAAGGGTTCATTGCAGCGATGAGTTGAAAGGCCGCCGGAAACTCCGCCTGACGGGCGGCGCGTGAAATCATCACAGTGCCCGTTTCCAAAGGTTCGCGCAGTGACTCTAGTACCCGCCGATCGAATTCGGGCAGCTCATCCAAAAATAAAACACCGTGATGCGCCAGCGAAATCTCCCCCGGCCGAGGCCGCGAACCGCCGCCCACCAGCGCCACTGCCGAGGAGGTATGATGCGGGCTACGAAACGGCCTGACACGCCAATTTGCGGCCGGCGTCGGCAGCCCCGCCACACTGCGCACTGCCGCCACTTCCAGTGCTTCCGCCTCCCCTATCATCGGCAGTACACCCGGCAGGCGCTGCGCCAGCATGCTCTTGCCCGTACCGGGCGGACCGACGAGCAGAAGACTGTGCTGTCCGGCGGCGGCGATCTCGACTGCCCGGCGAGCCAGAAACTGGCCACGGACATCACGCAGATCCAGTCCGGGCACAGGCATGAGCGGCGGCGGCGCACCGATCACGGCAGGCAGCTGACACACGCCGCGCGCATGCGCCACGATCTGGCTCAAATGGGTGGCTGTCAGGATTCGGCAACCGGATACGAGAGCGGCCTCGGCGGCATTCGCCGCCGGCAGGAGCAGCCGATGGCCGGCGCGGCTGGCCGCCAGCGCCGCGGGCAAGGTGCCCCGCACGGGGCTCAACTCACCACTCAGGGACAGTTCACCGTAAAGCTCCACTTCGTCCAGGCATCCCTGCGGCAACTGCCTGCCGGCCAGCAGAATCCCCATGGCGATCGGCAAGTCGAACCGGCCGCCCTCCTTGGGTAATTCCGCCGGCGACAAATTGACGATGATACGCCCGCCGGGAAAGTCGAAGCCACAGTTCTCCAGCGCGGCGCGTACGCGATCCTTGCTTTCCATGACTACGGCGGCGGGCAGGCCTACGATCGTGAACCGTGGCAAACCACGGCCCAAATCCACCTCCACCCGCACCAACGGTGCATCCATGCCATGCTGCGCACGGCTCAAGACCGTTGTCATTGTCATCTCGCACTCCCTGCGTTCATTCGTCGTATCCGCCCGGCGCTGCAATCCTGCTACCGGGATCTCGTCTCAGGCTCCAGGTGCCGGAACGTCCTGACTGCCCGAACCGGTCGGCGGCCTGGGGGATGCCTCCAGCGCGGCGAGCCGCGCCTCGAGTGCATCCAGTTTTTCACGAGTACGCCGCAGCACCCCGGCCTGCACATCGAACTCCTGACGCGACACCAGGTCCAGCCGGGACAGCCCCGATTGAAGCACGGCCTTGAAATTCTGCTCCAGGTCACGGCGCATGGCGATGAGACCGGGAGGGGCAGCGGCGGAAAGCCGCCGCGCCAGATCGTCGATGAAACGTGGGTCCACGTCGAAACTCTGAGCTGCTGAAAGAAAAACGTCGGCGACCAATGTAGAACGCCCCGCGCCCCGAGATCAAGCGTGCCCGCATAGTGCATTCGCGAAGTCCTGCCCGCGGGCAAGACGGACGAGATGGTCGGCCCGCAAATGAACCGGCGTCCGTGAATGAAGCGATCCGCTACAGCGCGGCCGCTCCGGCACATCCGGCGCACCAGCCCGGTGCGGCATCACGCCAAGCTGGCGCCGCCACAGTGCAAGCACGGCGCCATCGCCGAGGTATCACGGTGCAAACCACCCTGCCGGAGCGGCATGACGCATGCTGGCATGGAAGATGCAAAACCATTTGCAGTGTAAGTGGTCTCCCAACCACACGACGCCCGTCCACAGGAGAACGACAGTGAAGACGCCTTTGGCAACGAGCCGCCCGTGGGCTCCCACCCACGTCTGGAGCGCGAGCCTGGTCGCACCGGCGTGCGCCGCGCCGACGCTCGCAAGGGCGCAGGAAGCCCTTCCCGTGCTGGATTCCGGGGATACCGCGTGGATGCTGACCGCCACGCTCCTGGTGTTGTTCATGACGCTTCCCGGCCTGGCGCTGTTCTATGGCGGCATGGTGCGATCCAAGAACATCCTGTCGGTGCTCATGCAGTGCTTCGCCATTGCCGGGCTCATCACTCTCTTGTGGACCATCTACGGCTACAGCCTCGTATTCGATACGACGGGCATGCAGGCCGGCGTGCTGAATCCGTCGTCGTTCTTCGGCGGTCTGGACAAGTTCATGCTGTCCGGCATCACGCTGGAGTCGCTCGTCGGAACGGTCCCCGAGTCGGTGTTCGCCACATTCCAGATGACATTCGCCATCATCACCCCGGCGTTGATCGTCGGCGCCTACGCGGAACGCATGAAATTTTCCGCGACACTGCTGTTCATGATCTTGTGGTTCACGATCTGTTACGCGCCCATGGCACACATGGTATGGAGCGGCGACGGCGCGCTGATGTGGGACTGGGGCGTACTGGACTTCGCGGGCGGCACGGTCGTGCACATCAACGCGGGCGTCGCCGGGCTGGTGGCGGCGCTGGTGCTGGGCAATCGCAATGGCTATGGCACGACCATCATGGCGCCGCACAACCTGGGTCTGACGATGATCGGCGGCGCAATGCTGTGGGTCGGCTGGTTCGGCTTCAATGCGGGCAGCGCGGTGGCCGCCGGCTCGGCCGCCGGCATGGCCATGCTGGTCACGCAGATCTGTACGGGCACCGCGGCACTGTCATGGATGTTCGCGGAGTGGATCACTCACGGCAAACCCTCGTTGCTGGGTGTGGTCTCCGGCGCGATTGCGGGACTGGTCGGCATCACGCCCGCCTGCGGCACGGTCGGGCCGGCAGGCGCCCTGGTGATCGGCGTGATGGCCGGTGTACTGTGCTTCTATGCCGCGACGGCGCTCAAGCGCAGGCTCGGTTACGATGATTCACTGGACGTTTTCGGCGTCCACTGCGTCGGCGGCATCGTCGGCGCCGTGCTCACCGGAATATTCGCCTTCCCGAGCATGGGCGGCGTGTGGGAGCCCGCGGAAAGCGCCACGATCGTCGGCCAGCTGTGGATCCAGACCAAGGGCGTTCTGTTCACGCTGGTGTACACGGGCGTGTTGACCTGGATCATCCTGAAGATCGTCGATGCGATCGTGGGTCTGCGCGTGAGCGCGGAACAGGAAGAGGAAGGCCTTGATCTCAGCCTGCACAACGAGCGCGGCTACATCCTGTAGCCCAAGTTGCAACGCCGAGCGGGGCCTGCCAGGCGCGCGAGTTCATGCGCAAGGGATGTCCTGCAGCCCAGGTGGCGGCACCGAGCAGCGCTCCGCTCTATCCGGTTATCCGGATGCCCGCCGGATTCCCGACAACTTCGGCCAGAGGTTCCAGCCGAATGTTCCATCCGAAGATTCCACCCGGAGGTTTCGTCCAGCTTCATCCGAAAGCGTGATGCAGCCCTCATTCCCGGGGTGGACGAGGGCACCGCCGAACCCGTATTCAGAACCTTCCTGATACACTCCCGTGAACGGATTCGCAGGCGACCGCCGAGAGAAAACCCATGCCGCGAGCATCTTTACCGAGCATTGTCGCGCCCGCGATAACCCAGATCGTGGCCTGGACGACGGCTTTGACCCTGTCCTGCACCCTGCTGGCGGGCGCCGCAGCCGCCGACGTATACAAGTACCAGGATGAATTCGGCAATGTCCTGTACACCGACAAACCGCGCACCTTACCGGCGGAACGCCTCAATGTGCAGTCGAAAAAGACGGACATGGTGGCCGTGCAGGCACGACAGGACGCGGAAATGCAGCGTCTGCAGGAACAGGAACAGTCCCGGCACCAGGCTGCGGCAAACCGCGGCGAGGAGCAAGCTGCGGCGCAGCTCAGCGCCAAGGACAAGGCCGAGCGTTGCATCAAGGCTCGCGAACGCTACGAGACCTATATCAATTCCCAGAAACTGTACGAACAGCTGCCCGACGGCGAGCGGCGCTATTTGGACGACAGCGAATTGGCAGCGGCGCGTGCCGCGGCTAAGGCATCGATGGATCTGATGTGCCAATAGACAGTCCTGCGCAAGACCCCTCTTGCGCGGCGACAAGAGCGGCGCACCGTGGCTGAGAAGTCCTCGCGGGAACATCGCACCGGCAGCACCGCATCCACGCTATCCCTGCCCGATTTCTGTCATCCGCGGGCGGTGCTGGCGGTAGTGCTGATCGTCGAATTGGTGGCATTGATTTTCGCAATCGCGCGCCAGACCTTGCACAAGGATTTCTGGCTGGATCTCGCCAGCAGCTCGATGTTCCTGCTATGGATCGGACTGTGCTGTGCGGCGATGCTCTGCCGCGCGCGCGCATGGCTGCATACCCTGCCTGCGGCCCGTGCTGCGCTCGTGGCGATCATTCTGCTGGTCGCGACCATCGGGATCATTTCCGAAAGCGTATTCCAGGTCGGCCAGATCCTGGGTGCCGGCCTGCAGGAAAACCGCTCGCTGTTTCCCAATGACCATGCCGGCTTTCTGCTGCGCAACCTGGCAGTCGGCTTTATCGTGAGTTCGTTGGCATTGCGCTATTTCTACGTCAGCGCACAATGGAAACGCAGTATCGAGCAGGAAGCGCAGGCAAGAGTTCATGCGCTCCAGGCGCGCATACGGCCGCATTTCTTGTTCAACAGCATGAACACCATCGCGGCACTGACACGCACCAATCCCGAGCGCGCCGAACAGGCGGTGGAAGACCTGGCCGACCTGTTTCGTGCCAGCCTCGGACAGCCCGGTCTGCGGATTGCCTTGAGCGACGAACTGGATATCGCGCGCACGCATCAGCGCATCGAACAGCTGCGTCTCGGCGACCGGCTGAAAGTGCATTGGGATATCGACGAACTGCCGCTGCGCGCGCGAATCCCGAGCCTGATTTTGCAACCCTTGCTGGAAAATGCCGTCTATCACGGCATCGAGATGCTGCCCCGGGGCGGTACCGTGTCCATCGTCGGACGGCGTGAAGGCAACCGCATCCGAATCGATGTACGCAATCCGGTTGCCTCATCGGCCGGCTATGCCGAACGCGACGGCAACCGCATGGCGCTGGAAAATATCGCTCAGCGTCTGGAACTTGCCTGGCCTGGCCAGGCACGCCTGGAAACACACCGGAGCGATAAGGAGTTCTGTGCCTCGCTGGTATTCCCATGCGAGGAGGGCACCTGATCTTTCCGGCTCGCCATGATCTACCCGGCCGGGTCGATCGGCAGCGCGCTGCCGACATTCACGCGTTGCGGCCTGCGGCAAATCCAGGCCACGTGCAGACTTGCGCCACGCGCCTGGCCGCGGCGGTGTGGCCTTGCGGGCAAATCGGCGGCACACTTGCCCCATGAGAGTATTGATCGTCGACGACGAACCTCCCGCGCGCGAGCGGCTGCGCCGCCTGTTGGATGAAATCGAAGACTACGAGATCGTCGGCGAAGCCGGCGACGGCCAGGAAGCGCTCGATCGCTGCGGCGAGTTGCAACCCGATGTGGTACTCCTGGACGTGCGCATGCCGGGACTGTCCGGAATCCAGGTCGCACGCCACATCGATACACTCGAAGATCCGCCGGCCGTCATTTTCACGACGGCGTATGACCAGTACGCGGTCGACGCCTTCGAAACCGAAGCGGTCGGCTACCTGCTCAAACCGGTACGCAAGGAGAAGCTGGCCCACGCGCTGCGTCACGCCTCGCGCGTATCTCCCAGCCGGCTGGTCAAAGTGGCACAAGCCGCACGCATCGAACACCGGCGCGAACAAATCTGCGCCCGCCATGGCGAGCAGCTGCGCCTGATCCCGGTCGACGATATCCGCTACTTTCTCGCGGATCAGAAATACGTCACGGTGAAGCACCAGCACGGCGAATGTCTGATCGACGAATCGCTCAAGGCGCTCGCGGAGGAATTCTCTCCCGACTTCGTACGCATCCATCGTAATGCACTGATCGCCGAGAAATACATCTCGGCAGTGGAACGCACGGACTCAGGTCAGTATACCGTGCGTGTACGAGACTGCGGCGACGTGCTGGAAGTGAGCCGGCGCCACTCGGCTGCATTGCTGCGCAGAATCCGCGGCGAAAACTAAAACCCGAAGCTCATCCAAACCCCGGGACTCAGTTCTCCTTGCGGCGCCCGAGCCGCAGAAAGCGGCTCGCCGTCGTATAGAACATGGCGCCGCGTCCGCCCAGGCGCCACAGGCGCCGTGGTCCGATCAAGGCGATGACGGCAAGTCCTCCCGCGATCAGCAACGGACTTCGTGCCAGCGCGCGTATCTTGTCGATGGCACGGTCGACGCCGGCAAGCTGCCGTTCGAGCTGCCTGCTCATAGCCGACATCTGTCTGCGCTGCGCATCACTGCGGGCGAGCAGCTCCTGGTGCTGCGCCATGAGTTGATCGAAACGTTCACTCACCGGCTGACCTCGACACCCGATTGCCTGCGGCATGGGTGGAACCGCCGTTCCGGGCGGCCCCTGCGGGCTGACTCTCCGCCCCGGGGAGCCGGCCGAACGGCGCACGCTGCGAATGCAAACTCATGATCGCCCCCGTAATTGATCACGATCCTTGGCCAATTCGGCCAGGGTATCGCCGAGCAGGGGTGGCTTGCGGCGCAGCTTGTTCATCAGCCTCCATGCCGCGCCCGTGGCGATCACCACGAACAGCGCAAGCATCCCCAAGGTGGCGGTCATGCGGTGGGTGTCCCAGAACGCAAAAATGACCGCCAGCGCACCCAGGAACAGCCCCAGCATTGCCGCGAATGTACAAATGAAAGCCCACAGCAGGATCGCGCCGACCTGACGTACTTCCTCCTGCAGTTCGGTCGTCAACAGCTGCAGGCGCGTATGTACGATCTCGATCGCGGTACCGGCGAACTGGCGAACTGAATGCAGCAGGCTGGCGACCGGCCGGCCTTGCCGCTGCCGACCGTCTTTCATGCCGGCTCAGCGCCGGCCCAGAAGCAGGCCGAGCAGCAGACCGGCACCGGCGGCGATGCCGACCGACTGCCAAGGATTGTCGCGCACATAGTCTTCCGCGGAATCGGAAATCTCGCGCGCCCGCCGCAGAGCCTCCTGCTCGACATCGCTCAGACGCGCCCGGGCGTGCCGCAAAGATTCCTCCGCCTGCGCGCGTATCTCCTGGATCTTTTCGCCGGTCTGCGCCGAGGTGGCCTTGAGCAGCGCCTCCGCATCCTGCATCACCGCCTTCAAGTCGGCCACCAGCTGGTCAGTCGTCACTTCGGTATTCATGGTATGTCCTTGCGGTTCATTTACCGGGATGTTAGCCCCGGCCGCAGGACTGGGCAACGCGTCCGTCCGGAAGACCTATGGAGCTTCGCGCGGCCGGGCTGGGCAGGTGCCGGCATGCCGCCTTGGCCAGAGAGTCGCTACGATGGCGCGGGCTCCGTAGAATGGGTACAGCCCTGACGGGTTGCAGGGGATGCAGATGTTCCTGCCGAAGTTTTTCGCCGGGCCGAATGTCGGCCGATGGGTTCGAGAACCGAGTGACCAGAATGAGCAGCTCCCCTCCCGCGCTTCGCATTGCAACACGCCGCAGCCGTCTCGCCTTGTGGCAGGCGGAGCATGTCGCCGCACGGCTGCGCGCCGCACATACGGATCTGGAAGTGACGCTGGTGCCCATGACCACCCAGGGTGACCGGATCCTGGATCGTTCGCTGGCCACGATCGGCGGCAAGGGGCTGTTCATCAAGGAACTGGAAGTGGCGATCGCAGCAGGACGGGCCGATATCGCCGTCCATTCCATGAAGGACGTACCGGGCGACATGCCGCCCGGCATGGTGCTGGCCGCAATGTTGAATCGCGAGGATCCGAGCGACGCTTTCATATCCATGCGGCATGGGCGGTTCGAGGACTTGCCCCCCAATGCAACAGTCGGCACGTCCAGCCTGCGCCGCCAGTGCCAGCTCAAGGCGCTGCGCCCGGACCTGCAGCTCGCAACCTTGCGCGGCAATGTGGAAACCCGGCTGCAACGGCTGCAGGAGGGCGCGTACGACGCCATCATTCTGGCCACGGCCGGCCTGAAGCGTCTGAGACTCGAGAACCGGATCACGCATCGTTTCGACCTGGAACGCTGCGTGCCCGCCGTAGGTCAGGGCGTCATCGGCATCGAATGCCGCGAGGATGATGCGCATACCCAAGCGCTGACGGCGGCGCTGAACGATACCGCGGCCTGGCAGTGCTGCCAGGCCGAGCGAGCCTTCGCACAACGGCTGGGGGGCAGCTGCCAATCGCCGATCGGAGGCTTCGCGCAGGTCGAAAACGGACGACTGATTCTGTGCGGGGTGATCGGTTCGCCGGACGGGCTGGAGATCTATCGCGGCGCAGCCTCGGGAGCGCCGCAGGACGCCCGGGCGATCGGCATGGAACTGGCGGAGCGTCTGCTGGCGGACGGCGCGGGCCCGTTGCTCGAGCGCCTGCGTTCGGATCCGGCATGATCCCGAAAGTCCTGCCGCCCTTGACGGCGCTGAGCGTGCTGGTCACACGTCCCGAACCCCAATGCCTGGGGTTGTGCGAGCAGATCGAGCGCTACGGCGGCACCGCTGTACCCTTTCCGGCGCTGCGCATCGAAGCGCTGCAAGCCGCACCGGCCGCCGATCACGACTTGATCGTGTTCTTGAGCGTGAACGCCGTTGTGCACGGCGCGCATCTCGTGAAAAAAGCACCGGGAACGCGCATCGCCGCCATCGGCAAGGCCACCGCGGCGTCGCTGGCACAAGTGCGGATGCCGGTGGATATCGTCCCCGAGACCGGTTTCACCAGCGAAGATCTGCTCGCACATCCGCAGCTGGCGGCGCCGGCCGGTACTCGCGTCCTGATCGTCCAAGGCATCGGTGGACGAGGCGTCCTGCACGAGCGTTTCCGCGCCCAGGGCATGATGGTCGAATCACTGGAAGTCTACCGGCGCGTGCTGCCTGAAATCGACGAGCACGAGCGGACACGTATCGAAGCGCACTGGCAGAACGACGGCATCGACGTCGTGACGCTCACCAGCGTCGAAATCTTGCACAACCTGCTGCAAATACTGACGCCGCGAGGGCAGGAACTATTGCGCAGGACCGCGCTGCTGACCGTAAGCCGGCGCATCGCCCAAGCGGCGGCACATGCCGGATTGCACGGTCCCGTGCTGCACGCCGGTAGCGCCGACGACGCGACGATGATCGGCACGCTGGCTCAATGGCGCACGCGTGCGCGCATCGGCTGAAACCGTCTTGGGCAGCTCGACGCACGGCAGCCGGCGGCAGTGCTACCATGACCGCACCATGACCGACGAGGCTCCGCACACTCACCCCATCCAGGCGCCACCCGCCGAACCGCCCAAGACCCAGCCTGCCTCTCACGGCTGGATGGCAACGGCATTGGCCGTTCTGGCGCTGATCGCGACGGCCTATACACTGTTCAGGCTGGACGCCACACATGACCGACTGGATGGCCTGCGCGATGCGCTGCACGCTTCCCAGCAGGATCGCGATGCGCTGCGCACACAGTTCGAGGCGCTGGCCGAGCAGGAACGGCAGGCACGCGAAGACATCTCCCGCCGGCTCGATGCACTGGATGATACGCCGCGCCAATTGCAGGATCTCGCCGCCGCCATCGAAACACTGCGCGGACGCTCCGAAGGACCCGAGCGCGCCTGGTCGCGTGCCGAGGCAATGTTTCTGTTGGAGCTGGCGCAACGCCGTCTGACACTGGAGCGCGACATCGATACGGCGATCGCTGCACTGGAAGCCGCGGATTCCCGGCTCGCCGCGCTGCGCGATCAATCTTTCGCCCCCGTGCGACAACAGATCGCCCGCGAGCTGCAGTCGTTGCGCGCCGTGAACTGGCCGGATACGACCGGGCTGCTGGCACGGCTGACCAGCGCCGAGGAATACGCGGGAACCCTGTCTCCGCGAGACATGCTTGCGCATGATGCTCAAGCACACACGCATGCACAGGCACGAGGCGGTTTGTCGCGTGCCTGGTCGATCGCGCGCGAGTCCCTGGCGAAGCTGATCGTGGTGCGCCATGTGGAGGATCGGGACGCTACCGTCATGACTGCTCAGCAACGCACCTTGCGGCGTCAGCATCTGCAGCTGCTGCTGTTTTCCGCCCGCACGGCCATCGCTCGTCACGATGAGGCGGGCTACCGCAATGCGCTTGTACAGGCACGCCGGTGGCTGGAGGATTTTTTTGATTCGAACGATCTTTCAGTGCGTACGCTGCTCGAGGAAATCCAAGCTCTGGAGCCGGTGGACATCGATCCGCCTCTACCGGACATCTCCGCGTCGTCACGAACGTTGCGCCGTCTGACGCCGGATCTGCGCGGCCAGCAATAAGATGCTCGCGATGAAAAACGCCTTGATCCTTGCGACGGCACTGATCGGCGGCGCTCTGCTGGCCAATCTGCTGCTGACCGATCCCGGCTATGTCGCCCTGCGTCTGGGCGGACGTCTGATCGAAATGTCCGCGGTGACGTTTGCATTACTCCTGATCGCCCTCTATTTCCTGGTACGGCTGGGCGTTCAGATCTGGAATGCGCGGCGCATATGGCAACAGTCCCAAACAGAGCGGCGCCGTGAGCGTGCCCGGCGCAGTCTTGCCCAAGGGTTGCTGGAAATGACCGCCGGTGATTGGGAAACCGCTGAAACCACCTTGACACGCCATGTCCGCGATGCAGAGCAGCCGCTCGCCCACTACCTCGCCGCCGCGCGTGCGGCAGAGTTGCAGGGCATGGCCGGCCGCCGCGACGAATGGCTGACACGCGCACTGGAGACATCGTCCGAGGCACGCGTACCGGCGCTGGTCATGCAGGCCGAACTACAACTCAAGCACAAGCAGGTATCTGCGGCGCTGGCGACCCTGGAGCAGCTCGAAGCCGGCGGAGAGTCCAATGCACGCACGTTGATGCTGCTGGCGCGCATCTATCACCAGACCGGTGCATGGCAACAGTTGCAGGCGCTGGAGCCGCGTCTGCGCAGCATGCGCGGCATCACCGAGGACATGGTGGACCAGACTCTGGCCCAGGTCCACCTGGACCGCCTGAAGGCAGCAGGCGCAAGCGCTGACAAAGCTCAATTACAAGCGGTCTGGAAGGCCGTTCCTAAGTCGATGGCGCAACGCGCCGATGTGGCGATCGCCTATGCGCGCGCCGCCGTGGCCTGCAGCGACCCGGATGCCGCCGAAGCCTACCTCGCCGAATGCATCGCCCGCCAGTGGGATGAAGCGGCGGTGCTGGCCTACGGCGAGGTGGAAGGCAGCGATCCGCTCAAACCGCTGGAGAAGGCTGAATCCTGGCTGGCATCGCGCCCACAAGATGCGGCGTTGCTGCTGTCCTGCGCCCGCCTGGCGATACGCGCCGAGTTGTATGGCAAAGCACGCAGTTACCTGGAGACCAGCATCGGCATTCGGCCGCGTCCGGAAGCCTATCAACTGCTGGCCGGACTCATGGAACAACTGGGCGAGCGGGAGCGTTCGCTGCAGGCATTGAACGACGGACTGGCGCTCGCCGTCGGGCGCCGTGCCAACCTCAAGGTTCGCGCGCGGCGATGGACCGCTGGCGGCCGGAGCGATCCCCGATTGCGCTAGCGTGACTGTTTTCATGAATGACACGCAAGCACGCCCGCGGATCCTGGTTGCAGGGTGCGGATATGTCGGCCGGCGGCTGCTGTCGAAGCTCGAAGCAGACCACGAAGTCATCGCCCTGGTACGCTCGGCGGCCAGTGCGGCTGCGCTCGCCGCTCGAGGCACACATGTGCTGGGCATGGACCTGGATCTTGCACACAGCGGTAGAGCGGGTGGTTTCACGCTCCACCAGGAAATCGGTCAAGAACCCGATGACCGCTTCGATTTCCTGATCGATCACCCGATCGATCAGGATCCTGAGTGGGACGATGGGCGGCAAGCTCCGGTGGCGATTCTTTACCTGATACCACCGCAGCGGCAGGGCGAAAGCGACCTGCGCCTGGATCGTTTCCTGCAGCGGCTCGGCACGCCGCCGCAGTGCTTCATCTATATAAGCAGTACCGGCGTCTACGGCGATACCGGCGGCGGATTGGTGGATGAGAGCACCCCGGTGCAACCTCGCAGCGAGCGGGCGCGCCGGCGCATCAGCGCGGAAGAAATGATCCGCGTCTGGTGCCATGAACGCCATGTAAGACGGGTTGTGCTGCGCGCCGGCGGCATCTACGGGCCCGGCCGTCTGCCGCTGGAGGCACTGCGGCGCGGCGAGCCGGTGGTGCAGGAACAGGACAGCGGAATCAGCAACCACATCCATGTCGATGACCTGGCGGAAGCCTGTCTGGCCGCACTGTCCAACCACGAAGCCTGCGGCATCTACAATATCAGCGACGGTCAGCCGCTGAGTTCCGGCGACTTCTATCTGAAAGTCGCCAGAGCGTCCGGACTCCCCGACCCGCCCCGGGTATCCATGGATGAGGCGCAATTGACGTTCACGCCGCAACGTTTGTCGTTTCTTGCCGAATCCCGCCGGGTGGACAACCGGCGCATGCTGACTCATCTGGGCGTAAAGCTGAAATATACGGACCCGGACGCTGGAATACGCGCCAGCCTGCAGGAAACGATCTGACAGGAAATGATCTGAACTCGGGAAACAGGCGCCGCCGAACGCTCGCCGGATCCGACGCGATCTTGGCCGAGCGCCCGGTGCGCAGATTCAGTCGGGCTGACTGCGCTTGCTCTTCAGCCATTTGACGAGCGGTTCCCACTGCTGCCAATCCGGCCAGGCCAGGTACTCCGGAAGCTCGAAGATGCACATGCCGCGCTGGAATGCCCGCAGATAGTTGGTCGACTGCCGCAGCGCTCCCAGGTAGGGCACCCGCAGCTTCTCCAGATATTTATCCAATTCGTCGAATATCAGCGTGTGCTCGCGCACACGATTGGCAACCACCGCGATGCGCGCCTGTTCGCGCTGCACTTTGCCGAGTTCCAGCAATTCCGCCAGGAAGTGTGCGCTGGCCTTCATGTCGATGGGCGAAGGCAGGACCGGCACCAGGATCGTCTCGGCGCGGCGCACGAGTTCGTTCATTTCCGATCCATGGGTGCGCGCCGGAGCATCGATCACCAGAATTTCGGTATCCCGGGGAACGCTGCGCAGCCCCTCGTCGCAGGCGGCCACCGCGGCAATGGCCGGCAGATCATCCGGCCGCAGATCCAGCCAGTCCAGGCTGCTGCGCTGCGGATCATAATCGGCCAGGGCGACCCTGTGGCCCTGGACGGCGAAGTAGCCCGCGATATTCGTGGCGATCGTACTCTTGCCGCAGCCGCCCTTCGAATTCATTACCATCACATGGCGCATGTAATTCCTCGCTTCGCGTGGATCCAGCCCCTTGCTCGCCGGCCCGCCGGGCGTTGCCTTTACCGCTGGCCGCAAAATCGCCGTTTACTGCACGACGGTAACTTAGAATGCCCGCGCAAAAAAGTCATCCATTGTGCAAGCCCCGGCGGATGCACGCACAGTCCGCTCGATCCGCACGTGCCGCGGCGGCTCGCACGATCCAAGTAGACAGAATACAGAGGGGATGACGTATGCTTCTGCACATGCGGCTGTCGTTCACCAAGATGCAGAGCCTGGGCAACGATTTCATCGTTTTCGAGGTGCCTGACGATATCTCCGTACCCACAGCCGGCACTCTGCACCGCTTGGCCGATCGGCGCACCGGCATCGGCTTCGACCAGGCCCTGGTCCTGCTGCCCCCGCCCGGCACCCAGGCCAGTACCCGGACTGACTCCCCGGCCGGCTCGCGGGCGAACATCCAGACGGACAGGGGCACCGGCGGGCATTCGCCCGATTCCGCCCGGGATATCGACATCTTCTATCGCATCTTCAACGCCGACGGCTCCGAGGTCGAACAATGCGGCAACGGTGCGCGCTGCGTCGCCAGCCTGGTGGCCCGTCGGCTCAAGCGTCGCGAAGTGCGCCTGGGCAGCCCGGGCGGATACATCACCGGTCAGCTGCACGATGATGGACTGGTTTCAGTCGATATGGGCGTGCCCCGCTTCGATCCCGCGGCATTGCCCTTCGAAGCGACGCGCGAGGCCGACGTCTATCCCCTGAGGATCGGCGAGAAGGAAATTCAAATCGGCGCGGTGTCCATGGGCAATCCTCATGCCGTGATACAGGTGCCTGCCGTTGCCGAGGCGCCCGTGGACACCCTGGGGCCCGCCGTGGAAAATCACGTGCGGTTTCCCCGGCGAACCAATGTAGGGTTCATGGAGATCGTGGCGCCCGACCACATTCGTCTGCGGGTCCATGAACGCGGCGTCGGCGAAACGCGGGCCTGCGGTACCGGCGCCTGCGGCGCGGTGGCGATCGGCCGGCGACGCGGACTGCTCCAGGAGCTGGTACGGGTGGATGCACCGGGTGGTCGTATGAGCGTGCACTGGGCCGGACCGGGCCAGTCCTTATGGCTCACCGGTCCGGCCGTCACCGTGTTCGAAGGAACCGTGGAAATCTGACGGCCGGGAATTCCAGGCCGGGGCGCAAAAACCTGCCAGATACGCAATGAAAGTTCGACGAGGATGAGCTGAGGCCCTATGAGCAAACAACCTGTTCGCGGCGTGGGAATGGAATCTCGGATCGACACGGCCGAATCTCAGGCCGGATCCGTCGTGAGCGCATCAGCGAGCGTCCGGCACAAAGCCCCTGAACCGAGCGAGGCAGAGGTCGCGGATTTCCTGCAGCGCCATCCCGATTTTTTCGAGCGCCATGGTGCATTGTTGACGAAAATGGTGCTGTCGCATGCCCGCGGCAGCACCACCATATCCCTGATCGAACGCCAGGTGCTCGCGCTGCGAGAAAAGAACGAGGCGCTGGAGACGAAGCTGCGCGAACTGATCGATATCGCCCGCGGTAACGATGTCTTGGCAACCAGGATCCACCGGCTCGCCTGCCGGCTGCTACGCACAGGCACCGCCGCCGAGTTGATGGACGCCCTGGAAGTTTCGTTACGCGAGGATTTCGGCGCCTCCGAATGGCTGCTGCTGCTTGCCGCCGATACTCGTCCGGATTTCACCGGCATCCATGACCGGCATTTGCGCCTGGTGGCGTCCGGTGCGCCGGAATTGAAAATGTTCGAAACCTTGTTCGCATCCGCACGCCCGCGCTGCGGCCAGATCCGCGACAGCCAGCGCGATTTCCTGTTCGGCGCCGGCACCATCGAGATCGGTTCGGCGGCACTGGTGCCCCTGGGTCCCCAGCCCTCCTCCGGACTGTTGGCGATCGGCAGCCCCGATGCAGAGCGCTTTCATCCGGCCATGAGCACGGAATTCCTGGCGCGAATCGGCGACCTGGTGAGCGAGGCGGTCTGCTCGGTATAGAACGCTCGCATGTCCCCTTCGGCCTTGGCCTGGCTGCCCCGCTACCTGTCGCACCTGGCTCTGGAACGCCAGCTCTCGCGCCATACCGACGCCGGCTACAGGCGCGATCTGCAACGCTTCATCGCCTGGTGCGATCAGGCCGATGTCCAGGAATGGCGGGTCGTGGACAGCCAGCACATCCGCACCTTCGCTGCGGCCGAGTTTCGGCTCGGATTCGGTGCGCGCACGCTGCAACGCAGATTGAGCGCCTTGCGCGGTTTTTTCGCTTTCCTGCTCCGGGAAGGGCAGCTACAGGCCAACCCGGCCACCGGCATCCAGGCACCCAAGGCAGGCAAACACCTACCCGAGACATTGGACGCGGACCAGATGGCGCGCCTGCTGGCATTTCGCACCGACGCCGAGTTGGAGGCGCGCGACAAGGCCATCATGGAATTATTCTATTCCTCCGGCCTGCGCCTGTCCGAACTGGCAGGTCTGGATCTGAACGATCTGGATCTGCCCGATCACACTGTCAGGGTGCTGGGCAAGGGCAGGAAGACCCGTATCGTGCCGGTCGGCCGTCATGCAATCCAAGCCCTGTCGAACTGGCTGCGGGAACGCACTGCCCTGACCCGTCAGGATGAGCAGGCGCTGTTCGTCAGCCGCCTGGGCTCGCGTATGCATGTACGTACGATTCAGCAACGGATCACGGTCTGGGCGAAACGGCAGGGACTAGGCATGCACGTTCACCCGCATATGTTTCGCCACTCCTTCGCCAGCCATCTGCTGGAATCCAGCCATGACCTGCGCGGTGTGCAGGAATTGCTGGGTCATTCCAGCATTTCCACGACTCAGATCTATACTCACCTTGATTTCCAGCATCTCGCCAGAACCTACGATGAAACCCATCCACGCGCACGGCGCAAGCCGTGAATCCGCAGCCGATCTGCACCGCCGCCTCGATCCTTGATTCATGCCGATGACTGAACTACGCGGAACCACCATTCTTTCGGTACGCCGCCAGGGCGTGGTGGCCATCGGCGGCGATGGCCAGGTGTCGCTGGGCAACACGGTGATGAAGGGCAATGCCCGCAAGGTGCGGCGCCTGCACGACGGTAATGTGCTGGCCGGATTCGCCGGCGGCACGGCCGATGCCTTCACTTTATTCGAGCGGTTCGAAGGCAAGCTCCAGCAATACGGCAATCTCACCCGTGCGGCGATCGAACTCGCCAAGGACTGGCGCAGCGACCGCAGCCTCAGGCGCCTGGAGGCGCTGCTGTGCGTCGCCGACGCCAGAAGTTCGTTCATCATCTCCGGTACCGGTGATGTCATCGAACCCGAAGACGAGATCATGGCGATCGGTTCCGGAGGCTCCTACGCTCAGGCCGCCGCCCGCGCCCTGGTGCAAAACACCGAACTCGGCGCATGCGCGATCGTGGAAAAATCACTGCATATTGCCGCAGATATCTGTATCTATACGAATCGAAATCTGACCATCGAAGAACTCGGATGAAGCCGAGTTCGAACGACCTCCTTTTGCTCATGTCCATGACACCCAGAGAAATCGCCCAGGAACTCGACAAGCACATCGTCGGACAAGGCGCCGCGAAGCGAGCCGTCGCGATCGCGCTGCGCAACCGCTGGCGGCGCATGCAGGTCGCCGCCGCGCTGCGCGCCGAGATCACGCCCAAGAACATCCTGATGATCGGTCCCACCGGCGTGGGCAAGACGGAAATCGCCCGCCGGCTGGCGCGCCTGGCACGAGCGCCCTTCATCAAGGTCGAGGCCACCAAGTTCACCGAGGTCGGCTATGTCGGCCGCGAGGTCGACTCGATCATCAAGGATCTCGTAGACGTCGCGATCAAGATGACGCGCGAAGCGGAAATGGAGAAAGTGCGCCATCGTGCCATGGACGCCGCCGAGGAACGCCTGCTCGATGAACTCCTGCCGCGGCCTAAATCCATGGGATTCGACACCGAACCCGAGGCCGCGCCGCGCGATCACGACACCCGGCAGAAGTTCCGCAAGATGCTGCGCGAAGGCCAGCTGGATGAGCGCGAGATCGAGATCGAGGTGCGCGCGTTGCCCGTCGGGGTGGAAATCATGGCGCCCGCGGGCATGGAGGATCTCACCCAACAGCTGCAAAGCATGTTCTCGAATCTGGGGAATACGCGCACGCGCACGCGCAAGGTAAAGGTCCGCGAAGCCTTCAAGCTGCTCATCGATGAAGAAGCCGCCAAAATGATCAACGAGGACGAACTGAAGCTGCTTGCACTGGGAAACGCGGAGCAGAACGGCATCGTGTTCATCGACGAAATCGACAAGATCGCCCGCCGCCAGGAAGCGCATGGTGCGGATGTATCGCGCGAAGGCGTGCAGCGCGACCTGCTGCCGCTGGTGGAGGGCAGCACGGTCAGCACCAAGTACGGCGTCGTCAAGACCGACCACATTCTGTTCATCGCCTCCGGCGCGTTTCATACCGCCAAGCCCTCGGATCTGATTCCGGAGTTGCAGGGACGATTTCCGATTCGCGTCGAGTTGGACGCATTGAAGGTCAATGAATTCATCCGTATCCTGACCGAGCCGGATGCCTCTTTGTGCAAGCAATATCAGGCGCTGCTGGACACCGAGGGCGTCGAGCTGGAATTCGTGGACAGCGGCGTACGGCGGATCGCGGAAGTCGCCTTCCAGGTCAATGAGCGCACCGAGAACATCGGCGCACGCCGGTTGCACACGGTGCTGGAACGGCTGCTGGAAACCCTGTCGTTCGAGGCAGCCGACCGCGCGGGACTGAAGGTCACGATCGATGCCGGCTATGTCGACGAACACCTCGGCGAACTGGTCAAAGACGAAGACCTGACACGCTACATCCTGTAATGCAGAACACCCACCGACCGACCCGCCTGAAACTGCGCACTCGTTCGCGCCTGCTCGAAATCGAATTCGACGACGGCGCATGCTTCGAACTTCCTTTCGAGTATTTGCGGGTCTATTCACCCTCCGCGGAAGTGCGCGGCCACGGCCCCGGCCAGGAAACCCTGCAGATCGGCAAACATGAGGTGGGCATCACCCAGATGGAGCCGGTCGGCAGCTATGCCGTTCGCCTGGTGTTCGATGACGGACATGACAGCGGCCTGTATACTTGGTCCTATCTGCATGAGCTGGGACGGGACCGGGAGCAAAAATGGGCGCGCTACCTGGCGCGCCTGGCTGAATTGGGCATCCCCTATCCCACCCCGGCACCACGCGGCAGATAACGCGCCGGGCCGGGAAACCGGGAAACGCCTGCTCCACCCCCGGCCATAGGGTGGCCGCTGAGGGATCAAGTACGGCCTCTGATGAATTGGCCGGCTGTTCATCGAATCAAGCCGGCCAATTTCAACCGGCGGAATCCACACCGGTAGCCTCCATGAGCGAATCCGATCCCGAACCGGCTTTCGACAGGACACCCGGCAAGACCACGCCGTGGCGCCAACGTAGATTCATGCGAGAAGCGCTCAATCAGGCGCTGATCCAGCACCCGGCGTCGTTCGAGATGCGCGCTCATGAACAGGCTCGGCTAGAATGCCGCCCTCACTCCGGGACGACGATGAACGCGCCGCACGCTCCAGCCTCCGACGATAAGACCACGACCGACTTCGGCTATCAGCAGGTACCGTTCGCCGAGAAAGCGGCACGCGTGCGCGCGGTATTCGAGTCGGTAGCCGGCAACTACAACTTGATGAACGACCTGATGTCGGGCGGTACGCATCGGCTGTGGAAGCGCTTCGCGCTGTCGCAGACGGGACTGCGGCCAGGCGGTCGGGCGCTGGATGTGGCCGGGGGCACCGGCGACCTGGCAGCGGGCATGGCCCGGCAGGTCGGCGCCGACGGCCTGGTGGTGCTGAGCGATATCAATGCGGCCATGCTGCAGGAAGGCCGCAATGCGCTGACCGATCGCGGCCTTGTCGCCAATGTCCGCTACGCACTCGCGGACGCGGAGCAGTTGCCCTTTGCCGATTCCAGCTACGATTGCGTCACCATCGGTTTCGGCCTGCGCAATATCACCGACAAGGCCGCCGCACTGCGCTCCATGACACGCGTACTCAGACCCGGCGGACAACTGCTGGTACTGGAATTCTCTCACCCGGTACTGCCCGGTCTGAAGCCGATTTACGATGCCTACTCCTTTTCGGTCCTGCCCTGGCTGGGCAAGGTGGTGGCGAAGGACGAGGAGAGCTATCGCTATCTGGCGGAATCCATCCGCCGCTTCCCGGACCAGGACACCTTGTTGAGCATGATGCGCGAGGCCGGCCTCGAACAATGCCGCTACCACAATCTCAGCGGCGGTATCGTCGCTTTGCACCGCGGCTATCGTTTGTGACATGCGCCTTGCACTGCTGGAATCGCTGCTCAATCGTCATATCGCCGCCTCGTCCGAGGCACGCAGCCTGTGCCGACGCCTGGGCACAAAAACCCTCGCACTGCACATACAAGGCCTGCCGCTGAGCCTGTATTTTCTCGTCGACGGCCAGCGCCTGCAGCTGACGACCGATCACGGGGGATCGACGGACGCCAGCCTATCGGGCAGTCCGCTGTCTTTCCTGCGCCTCATGGGCCAGGCGCCGGAAGGCGCCGTACGCACAGGCTCGATCCAGATCAACGGCGATGCTGAAGTGGCACAAACCTTCAGCGAATTGCTCCGGCAGGCGCGTCCCGATCTGGAAGAAGAGCTTGCTCGTTACATCGGCGATGTGGCGGCCCATCAAATCGGCAATGCCGCACGTTCCACGCTGGACTTCGTGCAACGCAGCGGCCGGACCTTGGCGCAAAACGTCACTGAATTCCTGCAGGAGGAAGGCCGCGACGCTCCCAACCGGACGGAAGCCGACGAACTGATGACCGGTGTCGACAGGCTGCGCGACGATGTCGATCGGCTGGCGGCACGACTGGATCAGCTGGAACGGCAGCGGCTGCGCTGATGCGTCTTCGTGTTCTGTCCCGTCTGTTGCAGATCCAGCGCGTGCTCGTGCAGCATCGGCTGAGCGAGATCATCCTTGCGGCCCATCTGTTCCGACCGCTGCGTTTCGCCTTTCTGCTCTCGCCCACGGCCTGGTTTCGCCGTGGTCATCGCGGCGGCCGCGGGGAGCGGCTGAGACTCGCGCTCGAGGCGCTCGGACCGATTTTCATGAAATTCGGCCAGACACTGTCGACCCGCCGTGACCTGCTGCCGCCGGATATCGCCGATGAGCTGGAGAAATTGCAGGATCGCGTGCCGCCCTTCAGCGGCACGGACGCGCGTCACATCGTAGAAACCGCCTATGGGCGCACATTGGACCAGGTTTTCGCGCAGTTCGAGGCAACACCGCTCGCCGCCGCGACGATCGCCCAGGTGCATTGCGCGCGACTGCATACCGGACAGGATGTCGTCGTAAAGATCGTACGGCCCGGGATCCGCACCCTCATCGAACGAGACATCGAGGTGCTGTATGCGCTGGCCCGGCTCGCCAGCCGTTATTGGCCGGACGCGCATCGGTTGCGTCCGGTGGAACTGGTCCAGGAGTATGAGAAAACCATCCTGGATGAATTGGACCTGATGCGCGAGGCAGCCAACGCAGCGCAGTTGCGGCGCAATTTCTCGGACTCGAACCTGCTGTACGTTCCGGAAGTCCACTGGGATTACTGCCGCAAGAACGTCATGGTGCTGGAGCGCGTGCACGGCGTACTCGTGAACGATCTGGATGAGTTGCACAAACGCGGCGCCGACATCCAGCGATTGGCCGAAAACGGCGTGGAAATATTTTTCACCCAGGCGTTTCGGCACAATTTTTTTCATGCCGACATGCACCCCGGAAATATCTTCGTATTGCTGGATGATCCCCAGCAACCGCGCTATGCGGCGGTCGACTTCGGCATTGTCGGCACCCTGCACCCGCGCGACCAGTATTACCTGACCGAAAACTTCCTGGCGTTCTTCGAGCGCGACTACCGGCGCATCGCTCAGCTCCACATCGATTCCGGCTGGGTACCGGCGCAGGTGCGCGTCGATGAACTCGAATCGGCGATCCGTACCGTCCTGGAGCCCATCGCCAACAAGCCGCTCAAGGAGATTTCCTTCGGCCAGGTATTGCTGAGCCTGTTCGCAGCGGCACAGCGCTTCGACGCCCGGCTTCAGCCCCAGCTCATGCTTATCCAAAAAACGCTGTTGCAGATCGAGGGGGTCGGCCGGCAGCTGTATCCCGATCTGGACCTGTGGAAAACGGCGCAGCCGCTGCTGCGCCAATGGATGAAAGAGCGTTGGAGCCTGCGCGGTATGGCCCGCAGCGCACGCGCCGAGCTACCCGACCTGCTGCAAGCCCTAAAACAATTGCCGCCGCTGGCGGAGCGCATGATCCATCGTGCTGCGGACGGCCGGCTGCGCCAGCCGGTGGACACACGGGACATCGAGCTGTTGCGTCAGGAAATTCGTCTAGCCGCACGCCGTCGGGACATCACCTTGGCCGCTACGACCGGAGCACTCGCCGGCATCGTGTGGCTGGCACTGGCCGGTCAACCGGTCTGGCCCGGCTATCTCATGCTGCTGGCCAGCGCCGTCGGTTTCTTTTCGCTGCGCCGCTGACGCTCCGCCCCCTTGTGTCAGGGGCTGCCCCCCGGCAAAGCGTCACCGATTTCGTGCGCAGTACCTGATATCTTCCCGTGCCGATCCGGCGTCGAAAAAAGCGTCCAATCTATTGTGCGGCCAAGTGTCATTGCCAGGCGTCATTCATGACTGGCGAGCCGGTGCCGGCTTCAGCAATCCATAGGCCACCGGCAGCAGTGACGCCGCCACGATCAGGACCGTCACGATGCCGAAATTATTCTTGACGATGGGGACATTGCCGAACAGATAGCCGCCCCAGATGAACACGCTGACCCACAGGAATCCGCCGCCTATATTGTAGGTTGCGAAGCGCCGCCGATTCATCAAGCCGATACCGGCGACGAAGGGCGCGAAGGTACGAATGATGGGGATGAAACGCGACAGGACGATGGTCTTGCCGCCGTGTTTCTCGTAGAAGTACTGAGTACGGAACAAGTAGTCCCGCTTGAGCCAACGGATACTGCCGCTGAAGGCCCGCGGTCCTACGATACGGCCGATGCGAAAATTGGTTTCATTCCCAAGCACCGCGGCGATGACGAGCAAAACCCAAATCAAAACCGGATCGAGCGTACCGGTCCTATCGACAGCTGCCAGCGCGCCGACCGCGAACAACAGTGAATCACCCGGCAAAAACGGCGTCACCACCAGGCCGGTCTCACAAAAAATGATTACGAATAGAATCCCGTAGATCCACAGATGATAGGTGGCGATCAGCCCGGTGAGATGCTGGTCGAGATGCAGGATGAAATCGATGAACCAGGTGATCAGCTCCATGTCATGCCCATGCCGTCAACCTGCGTCCGCTGCAACGTTCCGGCGCGGGCGATTATGTTCGTCGACCAGCACGACGATCGGCTGATGATGCTCCAGCTCATCCTCCGAATAGATCGAATAGGCGCAAATGATCAGCAGATCGCCCACCAGGGCCCGGCGTGCTGCCGCGCCGTTCAAGGAAATTTCCCCGGAACCGCGCGGTGCCTTGATGATATAGGTCGAGAAGCGCTCTCCATTGGAGACGTTGTAGAGATCGATGTACTGATGTTCACGCAGACCCGAGGCATCCAGCAGATCTTCATCGATCCCACAGGATCCCTCATAGTCGAGATCCGCCTGGGTGACGCGAACGCGGTGCAGCTTGGCCTGTAGCAGGGTGCGAAGCATGGGAGTCGTTACCGGGGTGCAAGGCGCCGGGTCTGGCGTCCGGGACAAGTTTACGAAAACATGGCGGCGCAGGCTGCGGAATATGCCCCGAAGTGTCAAGCCGAAGCCGACCTTGGCCGGCGCATCCCCCTGGGGCCGGGGTGCTATGCCGGTATCGACTGCCCGGCGGAGCGGTGAACCCTCTGGAGCAGTTCATCCAGGAGAGCCGCCGGATCGGTACCGACATGCAGGGCGGCGCGGTGGCGTGGACGCAGGAATCCGGCCTGGGTCGCCTGATCCAGGAAGCCGATCAAGGCATCGAAATAGCCCTCATGATTCAGCAAAGCACAAGGCTTGTCGTGCAGATCGAGTTGCGTCCAGGTCCATGCCTCGAACAATTCATCCAGGGTACCTATGCCGCCGGGCAGCGTCAAAAACGCATCGGACAACTCTCCCATCAGCAGCTTGCGCTGGGACAAGGTCTCCACTATATGCAACTCCGACAGATCCGCGTGACCCGCTTCCCGATCCATCAGCAGGCGCGGAATCACGCCGATCACACGTCCATTCGCCGACAGGGCGGCATCGGCCAGCGCGCCCATCAGGCCGACCCGGCCGCCGCCGTATACCAGCGTCAGACCCCGTCCGGCGATCAGGGTGCCGACCCGCCTGGCAAGCGCCAGATAGGTCGGATCGTCACCTGAATTCGCGCCGCAGAACACGCACAAAGATCGCATTCCCGCATTAGAGCAGAAATCATCGGCACGGCGGTTCGGTAATGCCGAAAACGGCAGTAGCAGCAATACAAGGAACCGGGATCATCCGCGACGCAACGCTTGCAGGAAGGCGGCCGGATCCTCGCCGCGCTCGATGACTTCGACGAGCGCCGAACCGACGATGACACCATCGACATAAGGTGCCAGCCGGCTGACCTGTTCCCGGCCGCGAATACCGAAACCGGCGCAGACAGGCAAAGGCGATACACGCCGTGCCCGCTGCAAATAATCGAGCGTATTCTGCGGGATCGCCACGCTCTTGCCCGTGGTACCCGTCATCGTGACGGCATAGACGAAACCTCGGCTGTAGTCACAAAGCATCTGCAGGCGAGCGGGCGGCGTCACAGGGGTAATCAACTGCACCAGCGCAAGACCTCGGGTATCGAGTGTCTGGCGCAGTGGTCCACATTCCTCGTAGGGCAGATCCGGCACAATGAAGCCGGACACTCCGGCGCGCAGTGCGGCATCGGGCAGCCGCTCAAGACCATAGGCAAGCAATGGATTCAGATAGCTCATGAGCAGGATCGGCACGGCCGGCCGGCGCTCCGCGGCGGCAAGCTCGGCAAGGATCCACTGGAGCGAGACCCCTTGCGCCAGCGCAGCCCGATTAGACCGTTGGATGGTCGGACCATCAGCCATCGGATCCGAGAACGGCACACCGATTTCGATCACGTCCACCGCTTCGGCAATCGCATGCAATTGCTCCAGGAAGCCTTCGCGGCGCGGGAATCCTGCGGTCACATAGGCCACGAGCGCGGGTTGGCCGCCGGCCGCCGCGCTACGAATCGCCTCACTGATCCGGGTCTGCGGCGACATCATTCCTTCTCCCCGAGCAGTCTGCTTTGCAACGTCGACATGTCCTTGTCGCCTCGGCCCGACAGCCCGATGAGGATACGCGCCCCCGGATGAGCCTGGGCGTAGCGTCGCGCGCCGGCCAGTGCATGGGACGACTCGATCGCCGGCAGGATACCTTCGGCCGCGCAGCATTCCGCCAGCGCTTCCAGGGCATCCGTGTCCTCGACGGCCTCGTAGCGCACCCTTCCCACGCTCATCAGCAGCGCATGCTCGGGCCCGACGCCGGGATAATCCAGACCCGCGGAAACCGATTGGGTTTCTTGAATCTGGCCGTGCTCATCCTGCAGCAGCAGCGAATAGCAGCCCTGCAACACGCCGGGCGTGCCATGCGCCAGCGAGGCGGCGTTCTGGCCCAGGCCCGCGCCGATTCCGCCCGCCTCCAGGCCCAGCATCTGCACTTCGCTGTCCTTCAGGAAAGGATGAAACAAGCCGATGGCGTTCGATCCCCCGCCGATACAGGCTGCAATCAGATCGGGCAAAACGCCGGTTTGTGCCAGAAACTGTTCGCGAGCCTCACGACCGATGACGGACTGCAATTCGCGCACGATGTAAGGGTAGGGATGCGGACCGATGGCCGAACCCAGACAGTAGTACGTGCCGTCAGGGTCGGATACCCAGTCGCGCAGCGCCTCGTCGACCGCCGCGCGCAAGGTGCGGTCTCCACTGGTCACCGGCACGACGCCGGCGCCCAGCAATTTCATGCGTCCGACGTTCGGCGCCTGCCGCGCCATGTCCACGGCACCCATGTAGACCGTGCATGGCATGTCTAATCTTGCACAGGCCGCCGCGGTGGCGACCCCGTGCTGGCCTGCCCCGGTCTCGGCAATGATGCGCCGCGCCCCGAGTTTCTTCGCCAGCAGCACCTGTCCGATCGAATTGTTGATCTTATGAGCACCGGTATGCGCTAGATCCTCCCGCTTCAACCACACCTGTGCGCCCCAGCGGCTGGACAGACCCCGCGCGTGCGTCAGCGGCGTGGGGCGCCCGACCCAGCCTGCCAGTTCCGCATGAAACTCCTCCAGAAAATCCGCATCGCGTAAATAGCGATCGACGCCCGCCTGGAGGCGATCGATCGCCGGCACCAGCGTTTCCGGCACATAGCGGCCGCCGAACGGCCCATAGCGCCCACGGTCGTCCGGATAAGCGTCTTCGAGCAGCTTCGCGAGCATGGCTCGCGATTCATCCTCGCTCAGTATCGAATTCATCCACCTACTCCACTCTCAGCGGCACGCGCCCGGCGCACGAACGCATGGATTTTCAAGGCATCCTTGATGCCGGGCGCCATTTCGACGCCGCTGCTGACATCGACGCCGAAAGGCCTAACCGCCGTAATGGCCGCGGCGACATTATCCGGATTCAATCCCCCGGCAAGCACCAGTCGCGTCGCGCGCGACACGCGGGCGGCGCTCGCCCAGTCCGTACACTCGCCGGTACCGCTGCGCGCGCCCTCATACAGCAGGCTTCGCGGCAACGGCGCGGGCGGCGCCCGGTTCGAGCGAACGACCGGCAGCACACCGAGATCGTCCGGCAACTGCAGACCGCCCAGATCCTCGAGATCGGTCTGCAGCAGATCCGGTCGGAACCTCGACCACACCTCATCCAGCAAGGCCTGGCTCGGATGCAGCATGACCGCCACGCGCATCACCGCGCCGGATGTCTCGCCTGCCAGCCTCGCCGCCTGCCCGGGACTCACCTGGCGACTGGAGGGTGCGAACACAAAGCCGATGGCATCAGCGCCCGCATCCAGGGCGGCGCGGACATCGCTTCGGGTGGTCAGGCCGCAGATCTTGATCCACAGTCGTCCGTCAGTGCGCAGATCAGACACCGGTTCCGGGCGATCGTTCATGCCGGGAGCCGCCTCGAGGCGGTGCTCCCCTGCTCATTGCTCATCCTTGCCCGCCACGCCGGTGGCGATCCTCAAGCTACGGCCGCGCGCTGCCAGAGCGCATTCACGGCCGGCGGCCAGCATCGCATCCAGCAGCTCGCAGGGTTCCTGCGAATGCATGAGCGCCGTACCGATCAGCGCCAGCGCATAGCCGATATCGACGACACGCTTGACGTCGTCGATCGATGCGACGCCGCTTTCGGCCACGTGCGGATGGCCTTCAGGCAGATACTCGGCGAGATCCTCGAGCCGCGACAGATCCACGCCGAGTTTCTCGAGGTCGCGGCAGTTGATGCCGACGAGCGTCTGTTCATCGTGCCCCTTGCGCGCCGCCAGCACTTCGTTAGCCACGGCAAGATCCGCCTGATCGAATGCCTCGATCAGCACGAACATTTTCAACATTGCCGCGCAGTCCAGCAGTTCCGTGATCCGGCTCCGGTCCAGCATGCGTACGATGACCAGCACGCCGCCGGCACCCGCAGCCCGGGCTTCCATCACCTGGTAGGGATCGACCAGAAAATCCTTGCGCATCACCGGCACTTTCGCCGGTAGCAGTACGCGCGCCGCCTGCTGCAGATGCGCCAGCGAGCCGCCGAAACGTGTCGGTTCGGTCAATACCGACACTGCGCAGGCGCCGCCGTTGGCATAGGCCTTGATACGGCTTTCGATATCGACGGTATGCGCCGACAGATCGCCGGCCGACGGTGAGTGCAGCTTGCATTCCGCGATCACATCGAAACCTTCCGGCGAGAGGCGCAGCGGCGGCGGCGGCGGCGCATCGGAGACGCGCGCCCACAGCGCCTGTTCGGACTCGGCCGCCCGCGCCCGTTCCAGACGATCCAAGCTTCCCTGCGCCATTTCAGTCAGTAACCCGCTCATGCCCGTTTTCCGAAGGCCGAAATTCTGTCCAACAGCGCACGCGCCGCGCCGCTATCGATGGCCTGCTCGGCCATATAGGCAGCTTCCAGGGCGCTGGACGCCTTGCCCATCAATTCAAGCACCAGCGCGGCCTGTAACACGATCGCATGACGGTGCGCGCCGCGATCACGGTTTTCCAGTACGGCGCGCAGCTGCCGCGCATTGTAGGCCGCGTCGCCGCCTTTGAGATCCTGCGCAGTGCACGGCGGCAGGCCGAACTCTTGCGCGCTGCGGGTCATGCGCACGACCTTTCCGGGACACACGTCGAACAGCTCGAAGGGCCCGATCGGCGTCGCCTCATCCCAACCGGCAGCGCCATGCACCACGTAGCTGCGCCGTATCGGCATGCCGGCCAGACTGTCGGCCATCAACGCCGCGACATCCACGTGATACGCACCCAAAAGGTGATACGGAGGTTCGGCCGGATTCGACAGCGGTCCTAGAATATTGAACACCGTACGCACCCCCAGCGCCTGGCGCACGGGCATGATCGCCTTCATGGTTGGATGGTAATGCGGAGCGAACAGAAACGTGAATCCCGTGGCGGCCAGGCAATCTCCTGCCGCCTGCTCATCCAGAGGCAGATTCAAGCCCAGCGCACGCACGGCATCCGCGCTGCCGCTACGGCTGGATACGGAACTGGTGCCGTGCTTGGCGACCCGGATGCCCATGGATGCCACCAGCAAGGATGCCCCCGTGGAAAGATTGAAGCTGCCGGAGCCATCCCCTCCGGTGCCGACCATGTCGACCAGCGGTGTCCCCTCGGGAAGGAGCGGCCGCCGGGCCAACCGGCGCATGCCGAGCGCAAAGCCTCGTACTTCCTGGGCGGTTTCTCCCTTGGCGCGCAGCGCGCACAATAGTGCGCCCGCCATGGCGGGCGGCAACGTCGTATCCGTCAATGCCAGCATCAATTCATAGGCCTGGCGTTCCTCGAGGTCCTGCTTGCAAAGCAGGCGTTCCAGGATTTCGCGCAGATCGATCATACCTCGCGTCTCGCACTGCGAATGGCCAGAAACGCGCCCAGGAGCATCGGGCCATGGGGCGTCAAGATACTCTCGGGATGAAACTGTACGCCTTCGATGGCCAGCGTCTTGTGACGCACACCCATGATCTCCCCTTCCGCGGTGTGCGCCGAGACTTCCAGCACCTCTGGCAGCGACTCGGATCGTACGATCAAGGAATGATACCGTCCGGCCTCGAACGGATCGGGCAGGCCGCGCAGGATGCCCTGTCCCGAATGATGCACCGGCGAGGTCTTGCCGTGCATCAGCCGCGGAGCACGCACCACCTCGCCGCCGAACACCTCGACCAGGCATTGATGGCCCAGACACACACCGAGAATCGGCACCTCGCCCGCGAACGCCTCGATCATCGACATCGATACCCCCGCAGCCTGCGGCGTGCCCGGTCCCGGAGAAATGCACAAATGGGTCGGGCACAACGCGCGCGCCTCCTCGACCGTGATCCGGTCATTGCGATGCACCAGCACCTCGGCGCCCAGAACCAGAAAGGCTTGCACCAGGTTGTAGGTAAAGGAATCGTAGTTGTCGATCAGCAGCAGCCGCGCTGCAGCGGCATTCGTGGCGCTCATAACCCCTCCTCGACGAGCGACAGCGCACGCCGCACGATCGCGCTCTTTGCCATGACTTCCTGATACTCCGTCGCCGCGACGCTATCCGCGACGATGCCGGCGCCGGCCTGAAAGCTGTAGGTATCGCCGCGAAACACCATGGTGCGAATGGTAATGGCCTGGTCCATGTCCCCCCCATGGCCGAAGTATCCAACCGTGCCGCCATAAAAGCCCCGCCCGACCGGTTCGAGTTCATCGATGATCTGCATGGCGCGCACTTTGGGCGCGCCCACCAGGGTGCCGGCCGGAAAAGCGGCAGCGAACAGATCGAAGGCATCCTTGCCCTGCATCAACTCGCCGTTCACGCCGCTGACGATGTGCATGACGTGACTGTAGCGCTCGATGCTGCGATAGGGACTCACCTCGATCGAACCCGCCGTGGCGACACGCCCCAAGTCGTTGCGCGCCAGATCGACCAGCATCACGTGTTCGGCGTTTTCCTTGGGATCGGCCAGCAGTTCCTGCTCCAGACGCGCATCCTGTTCGTCATCCTGGCCGCGCGGCCGGGTACCGGCGATCGGCCGCAGACTGGCGCGCCCGCCCGACAGTTTCACCAGCGCCTCGGGCGAGGAACCGACGACCACACTGTCGCCTAGATCGCAATAGAACAGATAGGGCGACGGATTCAGCAACCGCAGCGCGCGATAAGCTTCAAAGGGCTCGAGTTCGCATCGGCCGGCGAAGCGCACCGATAAGACCAGCTGATAGACATCTCCGGCGGCGATGTACTCCTTCACTCGATGCACGCCGTCGATGAACTGCGCCTCCGATAAACTACCAAGCGCCGGGGAGTAGCTGATGCGGCTGCGCGGTGCCGGCAACGGTCCTCGCAGCGCCTGGATTACTTCCCGGCGCAGCGCGATGCGTTCGGCCTCGCTGCCCGCATGCAGCAGTGCGACCCCGCGGGTCAGATGATCGAACACCAGCAGCGAACGCGGCGCCAGGTAATGCGCTTCCGGCGTTGCCCCATCCGTCGATGCACTCCCGGCCCGGCGCGCCGGCAAGCGTTCGAAGCGCCGCACCAGATCATAGCCGGCCACCCCGACCAGGCCGCCCGGCAGCGGCACGCCTGGAATCTGGGGTTGCAGCTGCGGCGCATCGGCCAGGGCGGTGCGCAGCGCATCCAGCAAGCCCGCCGAGGTCGGCGGCGCCGGCCGGGTGCGGCCATCGACCGTGAGACCCCGTTCGTCCAGACGGATCTCCAGGCAATCCCCGAAACCAATGAAGGAATAACGTCCCAGATGCTCCCCGCCCTCGACGCTTTCCAATAAAAAGCGAGGCTTGAAAGGTTTGAGTTTCAAGTAGGCCGAGACCGGCGTATCCAGATCGGCAGCGATGTCGAACGGTGGTTTCAATGAAGCTTCCTCGTCATGGACTTTACCCGGTCATCAACTTTCCTGGGCAGTCCGGACGAGAGACGACAACACCCATCTCCGGACTGGTGCTCGGAGATGGGTTGCTGGATCCTGCTTATGTGTCGATCGGTTCGATCGGCCGGGTGTCGTCCGGGAAGCGCCCGGGCCGGCCATCCAGGGGCCCTCTCCTTCAGGAGGGGCGCCACCACCCGCATGGGGCCGGTATTTCGAACTGCGTGTACATGGGAATATCAGTATCACTTGGGCCTCGAAAGCCGTCAAGCGCCATGCCTGGATGAGCGCCGCCCGCCCGTCATCGGGTTTCACCGCGGCACGCAGTAGATCCACGCGCCCTGATCCCTAATCTTTCTGCCCCAGCAATCGTTTCTTCAGCTTGATCCAGGCATCGAATTTGCGCAGGTCCACCGGCGGGCGGCGGACGGGCGATGCATCGGGGAGTGCGGTCCGCCCGGCCCGGGGCACCGCTCCGCCTCTGCCGACCAGACTACCCGCACGATCGTAGGGATTGAAACCGCCGCCGGATCCGGACTGGTCATGGGGATCGAAACCGCCCGCGGACGGGGCGGCGCCGCGAGCAGCCTTCCCTGCAGCCCCGCCCGAAGGCGATCGAGGACTCCGACCGCCCGGTCGTTCCCGCAGCTGCTGGTGACGAGCCGTCTCGGCGATGGACAACTCGCTCGCCTCCAGTTGGCGCAGCCTCAGAGTGTCGGGATTGCGACTATAGATGCCGGTGGAGATCCGCCATTCCCACACGGCATTGCCACGCTCGTCGACGCCCGCGCGCCCGGATGATTTACCGGCCGTGCTGCCGGCCTCGCCCCGGACATCGTCCGGGCGGGCCGAAGAAGACTCCTTACGAGGCGTTCTGGCATTCTTCATGAGCGGTACGGCGAATGCGGCCAGATGGCACGAAAGCCCATGCTACCCTTCGAATCGCCGTGGAACCGGGGTCCGCAGCACAGATTTCGCGCCTGGATGCGTCGCTCCGGCAGTGCAGGCCGGGGCTGCTACATCGGCAGCGCTCTCCTGTCATCCTCCCTCGAGAACGGCTCGGTCCAGAATTGCTCAGTGCCGGACGCGGTCCGGCCGCAGGTCGATGACGACTTTTCCGGAGACCTGTCGATCCATCAATGCGCGGATCGCCTGCGCACCCCGCTCCAGGGGAAATTTAGCTGCGATATGAGGTCTCAACTTACCGGCCTGGAGCCATGCGAACAGCTGGGCCAGGTCAGCGGCATTGGCTTGCGGCTGTCGCCTGTTGTAGTCGCCCCAGAATACGCCGACGATCGAACAGCCCTTGAGCAGCGGCAGATTCGCGGCCAGTTTGGGGACCTCGCCGTTGGCGAAACCGACGATCAGGAGCCGCCCCCGCCAAGCGCAGCAGCGCAGCGCAGCTTCGGTGAAAGAGCCGCCGACCGGATCGAAGATGACGTCCACTCCCTTGCCGCCGCTTAAATCCATGATGCGCTGCTTGAGATCCTCCGTTGCATAGTTGATCAACTCATCGGCGCCATGCTGCCGGCAGATATCCAGCTTCGCAGCCGTGGAAGCCGCGGCGATGACGCGGGCACCGGCCGCCTTGGCGATCTGCACGGCCGCCAGGCCTACACCGCCCGAAGCGCCCAGGACCAGAACGGTTTCGCCCGGTTGCAAAGCGCCACGATCGAGCAGTGCATGATAGGACGTGCCATAGGCCATCGCGAAGGCCGAGGCGACATCCAGATCCATGCCATCCGGCACGGCAATGAGCCGATCGGCGTCCACCACCACCTGTTCCGCGAATGCGCCGAATGAAGAGAACGCAATGACGCGATCACCCGGCTGCACACCTTCGACCTTGGCGCCCACCGCAGCCACCACGCCGGCACACTCGGTACCCGGCGAGAAAGGCAGCTCGGGTCGAACCTGGTATTTTTTCTGGATGATCAGTACATCCGGAAAATTCACCCCCGCCGCATGCACGCGAATCAGCACCTGGCGTTCGCCTGGCTGCCGATCGGGCAGTTCTTCGACGACCAGATTCTCGGGGGGACCCCATTCCTTACACAACAGCGCTTTCATGACTTCCTCTGAGATGCGATTCATGCCCGCGGCCAACTTACCACAGGCGGATGCGCCGCCCCGTCCGCACCACTCCAGGGGTAGCAGTCCTGCCCCCACTACTCCACGGGTGGCAGTCCCGCCCTGGGTTCTTGGCCGCCGTAAATTCAAATTCACGGCGGCCAAGAACCCAGGGCGGGACTGCATTTCATTGATGGGCAGGCGCCACGAACAAAGAAGCGGAACTGCTATGCGACGAGAAACACCGCCGCCAAGTCGAATTTGAGAACAGCGATGCATCGTCGCCGCGACGATCAAGGTCAATCCACGATCAGCTTGTATCCTGCACCCGGCGCGGTCTGCAGGATCTGCGGGGTGGCCGGGTCGATCTCGATTTTTTGCCGCAGGCGATGCACCAGTTGCTTGAGCAGTTGCCGGTCGCCGGAACTCTTGTGGCCCCAGACTTGCTGCAGCAGCCGGTCTGAACCGACCGTATGCCCGGCATTGGCGATGAGCATCTGCAGCAGGCGCAGCTCGAGCTTGGTAAGACGCACCGGCACCTGGCCGCCGATCCGTACTGTATGTTCTGTCATTTCCAGCTGTACACGGCCAGCGGCAAGCGGTGCCGAATTCTCCATTCCGGCACGCCGCAGCAATGCCTTGACCCGTGCCAGCAAGGTGCGCGGGCTGAAGGGCTTCGTCAGGTAGTCGTCCGCTCCCTGTTCGAGGGCGCGCACCAGGTCCTCTTCCTCGCCGCGCACCGTCAGCATCATCACCGGCACGCGCGACTGGGTGCGTATGGCCTCACAGGCCTGGAACCCGCTGGCGCGCGGCATGTTGATATCCAGGATCACCAGATCCGGCGCCTCCGCCTCGAACGCTTCCACGGCGGCAATGCCATCGCTGGCCTTGACGACGAGATAGCCCGCCTGTGACAACGTAAACGCGATCAGCGCCAGCAGGTCCTGGTCGTCATCGGCGGAAAGAATCTTCATCGATCGAATCTGTACTTCTCTATACCGATCCCTGCGCGACAGGCAGCCTGACTTCGAAGCGCGATTTGGCATCCGCCGTGCGCCGTGCCGTGATCTTGCCGCCGTGTCGATCCACGATGGATTTCACGATCCATAAACCCAGGCCCAGACCGCCGGGTTCCGGCTCCTGTTCCTGATCGGTGCCACGATAGAAACGATCGAAGATCGAACCGTTCTCGATCTCCGGAACACCGGGACCCGCGTCCTCCACCCATACCGTTACACTGCCATCGTCATGGCATGCGCCGACTCCAATGATACTGCTCTCGGGCGCGAATTTGCTGGCGTTGCCCAGCAGGTTGACCAATACCTGGGTCAGACGCGGGCCATCACCCTCGATATCCGGCAGATCTTCCGGCAGATCGCGCATCAAATGTTGATGGCGCTGCTTGAGCAGCGCGCCGACCAGCTCATCGGCATCTTCGACGATTTCCGCGATCGATACGCTCTGATGCCGGATGCCGAGCTGTCCGGATTCGATACGCACGCTCTCCAACAGGTTGTCGATCAGCCGTGTCAGACGCAGTGTGCCGCGCTCCAGCGACAACACCAGCTCCTTCTGTTGATCCAAGGACATCGTATCGAAGCCTGCCCGCAGCAGTTCGATCGAAGCCAGTTGCGCCGCCAACGGCGTACGAAATTCATGCGAAATATTCGCCAGCACCGAGTCGCGCGCACGACGCACGCCCTCCAACTCGGTTTCGTCGCGAATCACCTGCACCTGCAGTTCGTCGACCGGCGCCGCGCTGGTAATGATGATGGTGCGGGGCACGCCTTCAACGACATTCAACCGCTCGGTCGCCATCGCGCTCCCTTCGGCGCGTGCGCGGATGATAGGGCAGCGGGTCTCGCAGGGCCGCTGGCCGTTCTCCAGGCAGGGCTTGAGCACGTCACCGCAAAAACGGCCGATAGCTTCGTCCGGATGCACTCCCAGCAGATGCGCCGCCTGGGGATTGAGGTAGCGGATCTTGCGTGATTTGTCGACCGCATAGACCCCCTCCACGATCCCGCTCAGTACCGCCTGCGCTTCGGCTTCGCGGCGGCGCAGTGTGCCGGTGAGTTCGATCAGGTTGTTGCGCATGTCCTCCATGGTGCGACCGAGCTTGCCCACTTCCTTGGTGCCGCCCACAGGGATGAACGTCGAGAAATCGCCTTGCCCAAGCTTCTCGGCCGCATCGGTCAGAGTGCTGACCGGCCCGGTGACCTGCCATCCCAGGATCACGCCCGCCAGAACCGCCAGCGCCGCCAGGATGACCGCGGTCAGCAGCAGGCGTTTGACCAGACCGCCGACCGATGCGTCGATCTCCGCGGAAGGCAGCCGGGCCTCGAGCAGTTCGATCGCCTCGCCGGTGGCGGCAAAAATCGGAAAGCTGGCGGCATATAGATCGCGTTCGTCGATGCGCATGACGGCGGAGCGCCCATCGGACAGGCCGGCGGAATGCAGCCGCGTGAATGCATCGGCCTTCTTGCTCTCAGCGAAGGCGCGATAATTGATGAGCCGGATCTCGATCCCGACACGCTCACCCAGCGCTGCCGCCATGCGTTCATCGAACAAACGTGCGACATAGAGGCGCCGATGGGTGGCGCCGCCGACCTGCGCCGATGCACCCAGCACCGCAAACCGCCCGGTGGCGTCGACGAACATGAAGCGCTCGCCCTGCTCGGCAGCCGCCGCGACGATCTCCGACCAGGGCAGCTCGACGCCGGCCTGGGCCATCAGGGCATCCGCCTCGAATACCGCACAGGAGACGATCGCGTCGGTATTGCAGGAACGGCGCAGATAGGGACCGACGGCCGTCGTCTGACGATCGGCAAGCAGCCGCTGGAAGGTCTGACGGTCGGCGACGCCCTTGGCCTGGGTCAGGGCATCCTCGGCATAGCGTCGAACGTCTTCGCGCGCCATGGCGCCGGCGAGCTGGACGCGCGCTTCGCCTTGCTGGTTCGCCAGGTCGCGCAAGGAGCCGATTGCCGAAATGGAGATGCCGCCGACCACCAGCACGACGATCGTGACATTGATCGCCGCGATCCATACGCCCAGGCTGGCACGCGAAGTATCGAGCTGCAGACGATCGACGAATTCCTGGATACGTTCGAGCACTAGTGCCTCTGATACCCGGTACGCCATTCCACCAACGATTTGATCACGAGCGTCACGACGGCCAGCAAGGTCAGCAGCGAGGCTACCGCGAAAGCGCCTACGAAATTGTACTCGTTATATAGGATTTCCACGTGCAGCGGCATCGTGGTCGTCAGGCCGCGGATATGCCCCGAGACAACGGAAACCGCGCCGAATTCGCCCATGGCGCGGGCATTGCACAAGATCACCCCGTAGACCAGACCCCAGCGAATCTTGGGCAAAGTGACATGAAAGAAGGTCATCAGGCCGCCGGCGCCGAGCGTGATGGCCGCTTCCTCCTCGTCATTGCCCATCTGTTGCATCAGCGGGATCAGTTCCCGTGCAACATAGGGAAATGTCACGAACATGGTGGCCAGCACAATACCCGGCAGCGCGAAAATGATACTAATGTCGTTCTCCCGCAACCACAGACCGAACCAGCCCTGCATGCCGAACAACAGTACATAGACCAGGCCGGAGATTACCGGCGACACCGCGATCGGCAGATCGATCAAGGTGATCAATATGCTCTTGCCGCGAAATTCGAATTTGGCGATCGACCAGGCGGCAGCGATGCCGAAGAGGGTATTGACGGGCACGACGATGGCAGCCACCGTCAAGGTCAGACGGATCGCAGCCAGGGTGTCCGAGTCCTTGAAGCTGGCGAAGTACAGCGCCACGCCTTTATCGAGCGCAGTGGCAAATACGATTGCCAGGGGCGCGAACAACAAGGCGGCGAGAAACGCCAGCGATACCGCAATGAATAGAACCTTGACCGCCGTAGCGGCGATGGTGCGCCCCGGACGGCTGGCGATCTCCGCCAACAATGCCTTGGAAGGGCCGCCCGTCATCTAACGTCCCGCGGCAACGACGTGCCGGCGGCCCCAGGTTTGCAGAAGATTGATGGACAGCAGCATGATGAAAGACATGAGCAGCATGACGAAGCCCAGTGCCGCCGCGCCGGCATAATCGAACTGCTCCAGCTTGATGACGATGAGCAGAGGCGTGATCTCGGTCTTCATCGGCAGGTTGCCCGCAATAAAGATGACCGAACCATATTCACCCACCGCGCGGGCAAAGGCCATGGTAAAGCCGGTCGCCAATGCAGGCATGACCGTCGGAAAAATAATGCGCCTGAAGATCGTGAAGCGGCCGGCGCCGAGCGTCTCGGCGGCATCTTCCAGGTCACGTTGCACCTCGAGCAAGGCAGGCTGCACCGAGCGCACCACGAACGGCAGGCCAATGAGCGTCAGCGCCACGACGACACCGATCCAGGTATAGGCCACCTTGATGCCGAACGGCGCGATATGCTGACCGATCCAGCCGTTCGCGGCGAACACCGCCGTCAGCGCAATGCCGGAGACAGCGGTGGGCAGCGCAAAGGGCATGTCGATCAATGCGTCGATCAGTTTGCGGCCGGGAAATTCGTAGCGCACCAAGGTCCAGGCGATGATGAAGCCGAAGATGCCGTTGAGCGCAGCCGCCAGCAACGACGCCCCGAAGCTGAGCCGATAAGAAGCGAGCGCCCGCGGATCCAAGACCACGTCGAGGAAATCGCGCCAGCCCATGCTCGCGGTCTTCATGACCAGGGCAGCCAGCGGAATCAGCACGATCGCCCCCAGAAAGAACGTCGTGAAACCGAGTGTCAGCCCGAATCCCGGCAGGATCGAGGGTGTGCGTATGGGACGGCTCATGCGCAGGCGCCTCCACGGGGCAGGATCGAACTCCTGTTCACACCGCTGCTCATCGATGGGCGCTGTAGATGCGATCGAAGATGGCGCCGTCGGCGAAGTGCCGTTCGTAAGCGCTGTCCCAGCCGCCGAAGATTTCGCCGATCGAAAACAGTGTCAATTCAGGAAACTGTTGCCGATGGCGCTGCAGGATCTGCGGATCGCGGGGCCGGAAATAGTGTTTTGCCGCAATCTCCTGCCCTTCGGGCGTATACAGGAACCGCAGATAGGCTTCGGCCACCTGCCGTGTGCCGCGGCGATCCACGACCGTGTCGACCACCGCGACCGGCGGTTCGGCCAGAATGCTGACCGGCGGGGCAATCATTTCCAGTTGGCCGGGCTCCAATTCTCTGAGCGCGAGCAGTGCTTCGTTTTCCCAGGCCAGCAGCACATCGCCGATATTGCGCTGTACGAAGGTATTGGTCGAACCGCGCGCACCGCTGTCGAGCACCGGGACATTGCGATACAGGGCGGCCACGAAAGCCTGCGCCTTGGCGTCGGCCCGCGCGACCTCTGCAGCGGCTGCCGGATCGTCGAGCTTCGACCAATCTTCGCCGAGCTGACGATACAGTTCCGCACCCCAGGCGGCCAGATAGATCCAGCGCGCGCCGCCTGAAGTCTTGGGATTGGCGGTCACGACCGCGACATCCGGCTTGAGCAAGTCCGGCCAGTCATGAATCTGCTTGGGGTTGCCCTTGCGTACCAGGAATACGATCGTCGAGGTATAGGGTGCACTGTTGGACGCAAAGCGGGTTTGCCAGTTCGCACCCAGGCGCTTGCCTTTGCGCTGGATCGAATCGATATCGTAGGCCAGCGCCAGGGTCACGACGTCCGCCTCCAGGCCATCGATGACGGCGCGTGCCTGGCTGCCCGAGCCGCCGTGCGACTGGCGAATGAACACCTGCTGGCCGGTGCTCTCCTGCCATTGCCTGGCGAAGCTCTCGTTTACCTCGCGATAAAGCTCGCGAGTCGGGTCGTAACTCACGTTCAAGAGCGTGATACGTCGCGTGCCGGTCTCGTCGGTGCCGCCGCATGCGGACAGGAACAAGGCGGCGCATAGCACCAGCGCCCGTATCGTTGCCAGCGACGGCCGGCTCTGCCCCGCCTGTATCATTCGACCGCTCCGTCGGCGTCATGTGCCGTTCGATACACAATCATCACCGGCAAGGCTCCGATCTTGGCAAGCAGCGGGGCAAAGCGATCGCGCAGCTGTGCTCGAGCGGAGACGCCCAGGATCAGCATCTGCTCGGGCAGTTCGCCCAGACGATGCTGCAGTTCCTCGGCGGCCTCGCCGAAGCGCAGTTCCGTACGCATGTCCAGGCCATGCACGGACTGCGCCTCGGAACGCGCATCCAGCAGCGTGCGCACTCCCAGAGGACGCTGCGCTTCACCCGCTCCTTCCGGAAGAATGCCCACATACACCGCTTCCGCGGCGACGTGCCGCAGCAGGCTGGCGGCGACCGCGAGCGTGGAGCGGCGGGCGGCATCGTCCGCCCAGTGAATCAACACGCGCTGCGGCGGTATCGCCTGGGACGGCATCACCAGAACTTCGGCAGCGCCGTTGCCGAGCAGCCATTCGATCTGCGCGGCCTGCTGCGGATGCGAGCCGATCACCGCGACGCCTGCGATAGGCTCGGCGAGCACCTGGCTGCAACTCTGCAGCATGGGCATTACGCGCTTCGCAATGCGCGTCTTCATGCGGCCCGCCAGTTCGACCAGGAACGGATGTGCCGCCAACCGCCCGGCGGTTGCCTCGTCCGCTGCACATACCGTGTAGCTCGACAGCGGTGTCGGCAACAAATGGATACGACGCACACCGATCGCGACCGACTGGCCCAGCACCGCCGGGAACAGCCGCTGCTCGTGCTGGGTGCGCGTCACGTCCAGGAATGCAGCCTGTGACTGAACATCCTGGGTAGTCGCATTCGCGATCTGCAGATCCGTGGTATTGCAGGTCATGCGTATACGCAGTCGCTCGTAGGCGCCGGTGAACACCTGTTCTTCGATGACGCCGCTGGCGATGCAGCTGGTGTGTAAATTATCGCGTGTGGGTGCAAGCTCCACTTCCTCGGGCCGCAATACCGCGACGACCTCGTGTTCGCGGCCGCCTTCCGGCTTGTCGGCATCGCGTATACCTGCGGGTGCGGCATTGAAGCGGATACCCTGGGAAGTCTGGCGCGCCAGCAGCAGGTTCGCCGCACCCAGAAAGGTGGCCACGAAACGCGTGGCGGGGCGTGCGTACAGTTCATCCGGCTTGCCGCTCTCCAACAATCGGCCGAGGTTCATCACGCCGATGCGATCGGCCAGCGCAAAAGCCTCTTCCTGGTCATGCGTAACCAGGACGGTGGTGATATTCAGCTCGCGCTGCACCTGGCGAATCGTGCGCCGCAGTTCCTCGCGGATCTTCGCATCCAGAGCGCCGAACGGCTCGTCCAGCAGCAACACCGGCGGTTTGTGCGCCAGCGCGCGGGCGACGGCCACGCGTTGCTGCTGCCCTCCCGACAATTGGGTCGGCAGACGATCGTCCATCCCCTCCAGGGCCACCAGCCGCAACAGCTCCCGGCGTCGGGCACGCCTTTCGGCAGCTTTGACATGGCGTACGCGCAAGGCGAACTCGATGTTCTCGCCGACCGTCATGTGCCGGAACAAGGCATAATTCTGGAAAACCAGCCCGACACCTCGCTGGCGGGCCGATACGCGAGTGACGTCGTTGCCATGCAATGCAATACGGCCGTGATCGATCCCGGTCAGGCCGGCGATGGATCGCAACAGGGTGCTCTTGCCGCTGCCGCTGGGGCCCAGCAGCACATAGAATTCACCCTCGGTGACTTCCAGTGAAACATCGTTGACGACCGGCGAGCCCTGATATCGCTTGGTGATTTGATCGAGGGTGATTGACATGGTCTGTTACCAGCAGGCTCCGGGCGTCGTCGATGTTCTGCCGCAGGAGCAATCCGCCCTGAACACGGAATTATTCCCTGAACTGTTCGAGCAGCCCCATCCGGCACTGCAAGGAAGGTGCAGATTACCCGTCCAGCGGTGATAAGGTCGGTATTATCGAGGTTATAAAGTGGTTATCCGTGGATGATTCAGCCCACTCCTCTCCCCGCTCAGCCCTATGAAAGGCTCGGCTCGTTTTATTTGGGCCGCCAGGTCGATGCTGCCACCGGCCGGGAGCAGGCCGATCTGCTGCTGTACGATTCGCGTGATCTAACCACGCACGCCGTATGCGTCGGCATGACCGGCAGCGGCAAAACCGGCCTGTGCCTGTCGTTGCTGGAGGAGGCCGCAATCGACGGTATTCCGGCGATTGCGATCGACCCGAAGGGAGATCTCGGTAACCTGCTGCTCAGCTTTCCGGAACTGCGCGCCGAGGATTTCGCACCCTGGATCGATCCCGGCGAAGCTGCTCGCAAGGGCATGACGCCCGCAGCGTTCGCGGAGCGGACCGCCCATGACTGGCGGCGCGGGCTGGCGGAATGGGATCAGGACGGCGAGCGCATCCGACGCCTGCACGACGCCGCAGAACTCGCGATCTACACCCCCGGCAACGAAGCCGGTCATCCCTTGTCGATTCTGCGGTCCTTCTGCGCACCGCCTGCCGAACTGCGTGCGGATGCCGGCGCATTGCGCGAGCGCATCGCCTCCAGCGTATCCAGTCTGTTGTCGCTGGCCGGCATCGACGCGGATCCGCTGCGCAGCCGCGAACATATTCTGCTCTCGACCCTGTTCGACCGAGCCTGGAATGCCGGACGGGACCTGGATCTGCCCGCACTCATTCAGACGATCCACAAGCCCCCCTTCGACACGGTCGGCGTCTTCGATCTGGAAACATTCTATCCGGCGAAGGATCGTCTGCAACTGGCCATGTCGATCAACAACCTGATCGCCGCGCCCGGTTTCGCCGCCTGGATGCAGGGCGATGCGCTGGACATACAGCGGTTGCTGTTCACCCCGGCGGGCAAACCGCGCATCGCCATCATTTCCATCGCCCACCTCAACGATGCCGAGCGCATGTTCGTGGTCACCCTGTTGCTCGGGGAAATCGTCGCCTGGATGCGGCGCCAATCCGGTACGTCCAGCCTGCGCGCGCTGCTCTACATGGATGAGATTTTCGGCTATTTCCCGCCGACGGCCATGCCGCCCTCGAAACCGCCGCTGCTCACCCTGATGAAGCAGGCCCGCGCCTTCGGTCTGGGCGTGGTACTGGCCACTCAGAATCCCGTCGATCTGGATTACAAGGGTCTGTCGAACGCAGGCACCTGGTTCATCGGCCGTCTGCAGACCGAGCGCGACAAGGCGCGTCTGATCGACGGCCTGCTCGGCGCGGCAGGCGAGGGATCCGGCGGGACGCTCGAGGGTCGTCTCGACAAGCCTCGCATCGAAGGGCTGCTCGCCGGCCTCGGCAACCGGGTGTTCCTGATGCACAATGTGCACGACGTCGCTCCCGTACTGTTTCGGACGCGCTGGGCGATGTCCTACCTGCGCGGACCCATGACCGTGCAGGAGATCGCCAGGATCACCGCCGCACAACGATCGGCGGCCTCCGTCCGCATCGAAGCCGGATCCCGCCGCGACGCCGCGCACACACCCGCACTCGAGAGCACCGCCGCTGCCACCATTGCCGGCACCGCCCAAAAATCGCGCGAGACCTCGAAGCCCGTCATCCCCGCCGGCATCGAGGAGTATTACTTGCATGGCGCGGTATCCACATCCGCGCCTGCGCCGGAAGCCGGTGCGATTTCCGTCCCCGCCGCTCACGCTGCGCCGCCCCTTGCCGGAACCTACCAGCCGCGCATCCTGGGCGTTGCCCGCATGCATTTCGTGGACACGGCCGCGGGCGTGGACGCCTGGGAAATCCGTTCCTGGGTGGCGCCGCTCGGTGCCGACGGGCAATCCGACTGGACACAGGCCGATCACGGTACCGATCTGCGCGACCAGCTCAGTCCCGAACCGCCCGAGGATCGCGGCCATGCGTCGGCGCCTGCCGCCTTGCTGCGGCCCCAGAATTATGTCCGCTGGCGCAAAACGCTCGCCTCCCATATCCATGCGAATTCCACCATGACCCTGTTTCGCTGTCCCCAGGCCGGCGCGAGCATGGCGGCGGGAGACGACGAAGGGGAGTTCCGGGCCCGGCTTTCGCATCTGCTGCACGAAAAACGCGACACCAAAGTCGACCGCCTGCGCAAGAAGTACGCCGCCCGGCTGACCGCCTTGGAAGACCAGGTCCGGCGCGCGAACCAGCGCATCGAGCGCGAACGCTCGCAGCTTTCGCAGCAAAAAATGCAGACGGTGATCTCGGTCGGCACCTCGCTCGTCGGCATGCTGCTCGGCCGCAGGAAGCTCGGTACGACGAATGCAGGGCGCATCGGCACCGCCGCGCGCAACGCCGGACGTATCGGCAAGGAAAGCGACGATGTGAATCGCGCCGAGGAAAGCCGTGAAATACTGGAGCGGCGGCTGACCGAACTGCGCACCGAACTGGAGCAGGAAATCGATAAAATCAAGACTGAGCTCGATCCGCGGCACGCGCAAGTGCAGCGCATCGATATCAAGCCACGCAAGGCCGACATCGAGATTCTGAACCTGGCGCTGGTGTGGGTGTGACCGTGCCGGTCCGTACGCTCGCCGCCTGGCTGTGGCTGCTGGCGGCAACGGCCTGGATCGCAGGATGCGATGCCCGCCTGACCGAACCACGGCTCGGTGCCTATCGCGCAGTGCTCGAATTGCCCGGCGGTGAAATGCCGTTCGGCCTCGAGATCACTCGAGAACGGGACCGGTATGCGCTCTATCTATCCAATGGCGAGGAACGCACGCGCATCGACGAGGTGCAATTGACGGAACGCGAACTCATCGCCCAACTATCCAACGGTGCCGAGGCTCCTTTCGAGAATTCGACATCGTTGGCGAGCGGCAATCCACCGGCCGATTTCGCCAACACCGGTGCGCAGCACCAGCATGCGGCCGGCAGGACGGCCGGCGGCGACAGAACCTTGCGTGTGGTCATGCGCCGCAAGCGCCTGGACGGGCAGCTCATTGTGATCCAACCCGACGGCGCCCGGCAGCGCATTCCGTTCAGGGCGACGCTCGGAGAGACGCACCGCTTCTATGTGAAGTCCTCGACCGACAACGCCGATGTCTCGGGCCACTGGGCCATGACGTTCACAAATGGCGACGGCCGCGCCATGCCTGCCCTGGCCATGCTCGTGCAAAGTCATGACCATGTCACCGGAAACATCGAAACGTCGGACGAGTACCAATCCGTCGATGGCCAGGTACATGGGGATGAACTGCGCCTCGCCAGCTTCACCGGCGGCACCGCACGCCTCTATCATCTTAAAGTTAACCAGGCCGGTGACCTGCAGGGCGAGTTCTGGCAGGATCTGCAGCGGCACGAGCAGATTGACGCACGGCGCGCTGCGGACGCAACGCTGGATGACGGCTGAGGAGAATACCGGGTGGCGCACCGGCGACAGCTGCGAACCATCTCTCGGTGCAATATCGCCGGAACCGGGGAGGATTGTCGGGCAGGATTGCGGATTGCATCGGCACGCCAGGATCGCGATGATGCGCACAGTGCGGTCCGCGGTGGTTTGTCATCATGCCTTCCTTCGATATCGTCTCCGAACTCAATGCGCATGAGGTCGCCAACGCGATCGATCAGGCGAGTCGCGAAGTAGACACCCGCTTCGATTTCAAGGGCACGAATGCCCGATACGAGCTCAAGGACTTCGTCGTCACCCTGAGCGCGCCGGCGGATTTCCAGCTCAAGCAAATGATGGACATCCTCAAACTCAAGCTGGCCAAGCGCGGTGTGGACATCGCCTACATGAAGGTCGATGAACCGGTGACGACCGGCCAGACGGTGAAACAAATCGCCACCCTGCGCCAGGGCATCGATACAGAGTTCGGCAAGAAGCTGCAGCGCATGATCAAGGACTCCAAGCTGAAGGTACAGGCTGCCCTCCAGGACAAGCAGGTACGCGTCAGCGGCAAAAGCCGGGACGAACTGCAGGAAGCCATTGCCCTGGTTCGCAGCAGCAAGCTGGACCTGCCGCTGCAATTCACGAATTTCAGGGATTGAACAGGCTGAAAGGATTGAGCGGGCGGTACCGCCGCGCAGTCACCCATTCGACGATTCACGCAACCTGAAGAGAAACCCGCGCCGGTGCCGGGACGGCTCGTGCGAAGCCTGCTGCCGAAACCGGGTTCATGCGCAGGATCCGGCCTGCGGAGATTTGCTAGGATGACACCATCATGCACTTGCGCCAGACACGCAGCAGGGCCCTCCCTGGAAAAGGGTTGCAGCCGTGAATCTGCGCGACCTGCGTTATTTCGTTGCACTTGCCGATACGCGCCACTTCGGCAGGGCGGCCGAGCGCTCCTTCGTCAGTCAGCCGACGCTCTCGGCGCAGATCAAGAAGCTCGAAAATCATCTCGGCGTACAGCTCGTCGAGCGCCAGCCGCGCCGTGTCACGCTTACGGACACCGGCGCCAGGATCCTGCCGCTGGCGCGGCGAATACTGCAGGAAAGCGAAGAAATCGTATCGCTGGCGCGCAATGAGCACGATCCTCTGTCGGGCAAGATCAATGTCGGACTGATACCGACGATCGGACCCTACCTCCTACCCCTGGTGGTTCGTAAACTGCGCAAGCGGCTGCCGCAGCTGCAGTTGATGCTTTACGAATACCAGACCCAACCGTTACTGGAAAAGCTGCGCTGTGGCGACATCGAACTCGGCATCCTTGCCCTGCCCGTAGCGCCGGACGGCCTGGAGATCCGCGGGTTGTACACCGAGTCGTTCCACGCGGCCCTGCCGAGCGGCAGCCCGCTGGCGAAAAAAACCTCGATCAAGCTCGACGATCTGATCGGCGAAAACCTGCTGCTGCTCGAGGATGGCCATTGCCTGCGAGATCAGGCGCTCGAGGTCTGCAATCGCATCGACATCAAGGAAAGCGGCGACTACCGGGCCACGAGCCTGGAAACCCTGCGCCAAATGGTCGCCGCAGGCCTGGGTGTGACCTTGCTGCCGGAACTCGCCGCGCGCGGACCTTTCGGCTCCGGCCATGGCCTGATCGTCCGGCCTTTTGCCCGTCCCAGCCCATCGCGCACCGTCGGTGCCGTCTGGCGCCGCAGCAGCACACGACAGACGGCGATCGAAGCCGTCTGCGATATCATTCGCACAAGCATGGATTCATGATGCAGCTCCAGCGCCGTATGTCGGCAGTGAATCCCAGGCGTTCGCGCTTCCTTCGTACCCGCGGCCGCGCCTGGACTCTGATCGCGGCCGGTGTCGCCGGCATCCTGGCGGCGATATCGATGCCGGGCTGTCATGCAGGATACGATGATGAGACCAGGATCCTGAATCCGCGAACGACGGCAACGCCGCCCGATACTGTAGTGGCCGCAGCCTACATGGACATAGTATCTGCACACGGTGACCGGCTCACCGGCGCCAGCACGCCGGCTGCCGAGCGCGTCGAGATCCATGACAGCCGACTGCATAACGGCGTGGCGAGAATGCGCCCGGTGCAGGATGTCGAACTGGCATCCGGACGACGCTTTGTATTCGAGCCCGGCGGCATGCACTTCATGATCGTCGGCCTGAAGCAGCCTCTGGCGGCGAATACGCGGATTCCTTTCATCCTGCATTTCGAACACGCCGGCGACATATCCGTCGAACTGGTCGTATCGGCAGCAGGCGCCGGTGCCGTCCCACATACGCACGGCGATTCTCACTCGCCAAGCGCCGGACACTCGCATTGAGCGGTGGATCGGATGATGTTGCCATGCCGCTGAGCGACGATTCACCGGGTCCCGGAGATCTGCACGAGGACCAGATCGTCGCCTCGCTGCGCTCCGGCGCCCACGCCGCGTTGCTATGCGCCTACTTCGGAGAACCCGAATATCATGAGCTGTGCCGGCTGGCGAAGTTGGCCGCTGCGCACTACGACCCAGGCGGTACGCAGGTATTCGTGCTGCCCGGCATCATGGGTTCACGGCTGGGGACGACATGCGATGCGATGCCGAGCCTGCTGTGGTTGAACCCCGCCGCCATCTCGCAGGGCGAACTGCTGCAACTGGCCATGCCGGGCCCGCGCTCGATACGCGCACTCGGTGTGATGCTGCCGGGTTACCTGAAGCTCAAGCTGTCGCTGGAGATCGCAGGTTTTCGAACGGTCTTTCACTCCTTCGACTGGCGCTGCGACCTGGACCGGCTCGCGCGCGAATTCATCCACGTCGTCGAGACCGCCGCCGCTCCGGCTTTCGTCGTCGGCCATAGCATGGGTGGTCTCGTAGCACGCTGCGCGCTCGCCTACGATCGTCATATGAAAATCGCGAAACTCATACAGATCGGGGCGCCCAACGAAGGTTCCTTCGCGCCGATCCAGGCTCTGCGAGCCGCCTATCCGACAGTCCGCAAGATCGCTGCTCTGGATCGGTACCACTCCGCCGAGGAACTGGCGCGGCGCGTATTTCTCACCCTGCCCGGGCTGTATCAGATGCTGCCGTCGGCGCAAAATGCCGCTCAGCCGGATTTTTTCGATCCCGGCAGCTGGCCCAGGGATGCGCTGCCGCCGGATACCCAACTACTCGCGCACGCACGCCGGCGCCTGGCGTCTCTGCCTCCGGCCGATGAGCGCTGCATGGCCATCGTCGGCGTGAACCAACCCACCGTCGTTTCGGCTGCGGTGGTCCCGGCATCGGCCGGACAAGCCGAAGGCTTCGAGTACGCCATTCGCCCCGACGGTGACGGCACCGTACCCTCGTCCCGAGCCCTGTGGAAGGGTGCACGAACCTGGTTCGTCGAGGAAATGCACGGTGCGTTGACCACTAACGACGATGTCATCGCGACGGTCGCGGACCTGCTGGGCACAGGCCGCTGCGGCCGGCTCGGCACGCAGCCCCCTCCACAAAGCGGCGACGCCACCCGATACACCAGCGATCGGGAACTGCGCCGGGAGATCGCCCACAAGGTAAACTGGGATGATTTGTCGCCTGACACTCGCCGCCGCATCCTCGAGCCGGTCGTTTCAGCGGAGTTCCGGGCACCGGCTCAAGCGGGGTCCGGTCCGGGTATTTCCTTGGAAATGGATGACGGGATCACACCTGCGGAATGATTGACGAGGCGCAAACGACGCCGCTTCCCCATTTCCGCAACTAGGTATACGCTTGGCAGGCTGAGGTCAGTGTCGCACTGGGTTTCTCAGTGTCGCGGCGGATCGATGCGCCGCCGCAACCACTCAAAGACGGAGCTTCGTACCGCGGTGCAACCAACCGATATCCGCGATCCAGGGCACTTTCATCGTGTCGTGGATTGCCAGTGGGCCTGTCCTGCCCATACCGATGTCCCTGAGTATATTCGGCTTATTGCCCAGGGAAAATTCACGGAAGCCTATCTGGTCAATCGTGAATCCAATGTATTTCCCGGTATCCTTGGGCGGGTCTGCGACCGTCCCTGTGAGCCCGCCTGCCGTCGCAGCCGGGTAGAAGCCGAGCCGGTTGCGATCTGTCGGCTGAAGCGCGTCGCTGCCGATCATCGTGACGACGTACGTCCTTATCTGCCCAGTGTACCTGCACAAAAGAATGGCAAGCGCATTGCCTGTATCGGTGCCGGACCGGCCTCGCTGACGGTCGCGAACGACCTGATGCCGCTGGGCTACGAGGTGACGATCTTCGAGAAATGGGGCACGCCCGGCGGCCTGATGCGTACCAACATTCCTGCCTTTCGCTTGCCCGAAGGCGTACTGGACGAGGAGATCGGCTACATCCTGGACATGGGCGTGGACCTGCGCCTGGGTTCGCCGGTCACGAGCATGGAACGCCTGCTCGCCGGCGGGGAATTCGACGCCGTCTTTGTCGGCAGCGGCGCACCGAAGGGCAAGGATCTGGACTTGCCCGGACGCCGCGGTCCCAAGGAAGTGCAGGATCACATCCACATCGGTATCGACTGGCTGGAATCGGTCGCATTCGAGCATGTCAAGTCGATCGGGCAGCGCGTACTGATCATCGGCGTCGGCAACACGGCGATGGACTGCTGCCGTACTTCGTTGCGGCTGGGCGCAAGCGAGGTCAAAGTGATGGCGCGCAAGCCGCGCGGCTTTTTCAAGGCCTCCGATTGGGAACTCGAGGATGCCGAGGAAGAGAATGTCGAGATCATCGTGAATCACGCGCCGAAAGCTTTTGTCGTGGAGGCGGGCCGACTCGCCGGCATGCTGTTCGATCGCATGGAATACGACTTGGACGCCGATGGGCGCATCCTGGCCGAGCGGGTGCTCGGCGAAGAAATGATCCCCTGCGACGACGTCATCCTGGCCATCGGGCAAGAAAACGCCTTTCCCTGGATCGAGGACGGATTGGGCATCGAGTTCGACAAATGGCATGTTCCCAAGGTCGACCCGGTGACGTTCCAATCCAGCCTACCGCAGGTGTTCTTCGGCGGTGACGCCGCCTTCGGGCCCAAGAACATCATCTGGGCCGTGGAACACGGACATCAGGCGGCCATTTCCCTGCACAAATATTGTCAGGGGCTACCGGTGGCCGACCGTCCGCCACCGATGGTGACCCTGTCGAGCCGAAAAATGGGCCTCCACGAGTGGTCGTACAAGAATGACTACAATCCGCTCGAGCGGCGCACGATGCCGCACGTGGCTCTCAAGGAGCGATTCAAGAAGGTCGATATCGAGGTCGAGCTAGGCTTTACCGCCGAACAGGTCGAGATCGAAGTGCAGCGCTGTATGAACTGCGACATCCAGACCGTTTTCGACGCGCGGCTGTGCATCGAGTGCGACGCCTGCATCGACATCTGCCCGATGGACTGCCTGACGATGACCACGAATGCTCCTGAAGAAGAGCTGCGTAGCAAACTTAAGGCGCCGGCACTGAACCTCGACCAGCCCTTGTTCGTTTCCTCTCCGCTGCAACACACCGGCCGCGTCATGGTGAAAGACGAAGATGTCTGTGTGCATTGCAGTCTGTGTGCCGAACGCTGCCCCACGGCAGCCTGGGACATGCAGAAATCGAAAATCCAGATTCCTTACGCGAGCGACGAGATTCCTCCATCATGCCTCACCCACAAGACTCGCAAAACCGCATAAATGATTTTGTCGTCAAGCTCGCGAATGTAAACGGTACCGGCTCGGCCAGCGCAAATACGCTGGTGATGAAGTCCATCTTCCGTATGGGCATTCCGGTGATAGGCAAGAATTATTTTCCGTCCAATATCCAGGGCCTGCCGACATGGTATGAGATCCGGGTGACTCGGGAAGGGCACGCCGCGCGCTCCAGCCGTGTCGACCTGATGGTGGCGATGAACGCCGAAACCTATGCCAAGGACGTCAAGGATGTCAGCGCCGGCGGTTACTTGATCTTCGACTCGACCTGGCCCCGCCCGATGCTGCTCAAGCGCGATGACATCACCATCCTGGGCGCACCGCTGGCACGCATGTGCAATGAAACCTTCCAGGGAGTGCGTTCGCGCATCCTGCTCAAGAACATCATGTACGCGGGGCTGCTGGGCGCTCTGCTCGACATCGATCTGCAGATCATGCGGACGCTGCTGGGTGAAAGTTATGCCAACAAGAAGGCGCTGCTGGACTCGAACATCCAGGCGTTGGAAATCGGCTACAACTACGCCAAGGAACATTTCACCTGCCCGTTGCCGCTGCGGCTCGAGCCCATGGACAAGACGTCGAATCATATTCTGATCGACGGCAACACGGCTGCCGGACTGGGCTGCCTGTATGCCGGTGCAACCGTCGGTGCCTGGTATCCCATCACGCCGTCGACTTCGATCATGGATACCTTCAAGAGTTTTTGCCAGAAGTGGCGGGTGGATGCGCAGACCGGCGAGAACGATTTTGTGATCGTACAGTGCGAAGACGAGCTTGCCGCGATCGGTGCGGTGATCGGCGCCTCATGGAACGGCGCACGGGCATTTACCCCCACCAGTGGACCCGGCATCTCCTTGATGAACGAGTTCATCGGTCTGGCCTACTATGCGGAGATACCTGCGGTCATCATGGACGTTCAGCGCGTGGGTCCCTCCACGGGCATGCCGACGCGCACCCAGCAATGCGACCTCATGCTGGCCGCCTATGCCTCGCACGGCGACACGCGGCATGTACTGCTGTTTCCCAGCAATCCCGAGGAATGCTTCTATTTATCGGTCCAGGCATTCGATCTCGCCGAACGTTTGCAAACACCGGTATTTCTCATGTCCGATCTGGACATCGGCATGAACGACTGGATGTGCACGAACCTGGCCTGGGACGACGAATATCAACCCGACCGCGGCAAGGTGCTGAGCAAGGAGCAGATCGAAAAACTCGACAAGTTTTACCGTTTCTTCGACCACGACGGCGATGCGATCCCATACCGCACTCTGCCCGGTGTGCATCCGAAGGGCGCGTATTTCACGCGCGGCTCCGGCCATAACCAGTACGGCGGCTACACCGAGGATGCCACCGAATACCAGATCGTCGTCGATCGTCTGAAACGCAAGTTCGATACGGCCAAGACGCTGGTACCGGAGGCTGTACTCACCGGTGACGGAACCCACGCAACGGGTATCATTTCTCTGGGCAGCTGCGACGGTGCAATCCAGGAAGCCCTGACCCTGCTCGAACGGCAGGGTATCCAACTGGATTACCTGCGAGTGCGCGCATTTCCTTTCGGCGAGGACGTGGAGGCATTCCTGGCCGCACACTCGCTGGTGTTCGTGGTCGAACAGAATCGCGACGCGCAGTTCAAGAGCCTGCTGACCCTGGAAACTCGCGTAGAGAAGGAAAAACTGTCCTCCATCCTTTATTACAGCGGCCTGCCGATGGCCTCGGACGTGGTGGTCGACGGCATCCTCGCCGAGCTGGGGCGCCGGCAACATCCATCCGTCGGCGGCAAACGTCCCTCCCCCGTCATCAAACTCCAGCCGAGTTTCACATGAGCTTCATCGCCAAGCCGAAAGTCGCGCATCCCAGCCTGCCTAGAAATGCGCTGGGCCTGACACGGCGTGATTACGAAGGAGGCATGTCCACCCTGTGTGCCGGCTGCGGCCACGACTCGGTGACGGCGGCGATCGTCGAAGCCATCTGGGAAATGTCCATACGCCCCGAACAGCTGGTGAAATTGTCAGGCATCGGCTGCTCCTCGAAGACGACTGCGTATTTCGACAGTGGCGGACACGGCTTCAACTCGGTGCATGGCCGCATGCCTTCGATTGCGACCGGTGCGATCTCGGCCAACAGGGATCTTCATTACGTCGGCGTCTCCGGCGACGGCGACACCTTGTCCATCGGCTTCGGTCAGTTCGCCCATGCGATCCGCCGCAATCTGAACATGCTCTACATCATCGAGAACAACGGCGTGTACGGGCTTACCAAGGGCCAGTTCTCAGCCTCGGCCGATATCGGCACAAAGGCGAAGCGCGGGGAGGAAAATCGCCAGCCGCCGGTCGATCCGGTGCTGACCGCATTGACGCTCGGCGGCAGCTTCATCGCCCGCAGCTTTTCCGGCGACAAGGAACAGCTCGTGCCCTTGATCATGGCGGGGCTGCGGCACCGAGGATTCGCCCTGATCGACGTGCTGTCACCCTGCGTCACGTTCAACGATCATCAAGGTTCCACCAAGAGCTACAGCTTCATTCGTGAAAATTACGACGCTGTCGTGCATGCGGATTTCATCGCTCCGGCGCAGGAAATCACCGCCAGCTATGCCGCCGGCGAAGCCATGTCGGTCGCCATGCACGACGGCAGCCGCATCCTGTTGCGCAAGCTCGATCCCTCCTACGATCCCACCGACCGGACGCGCGCCTATGCCTACCTGCGATCGAGGCTGGCGCAGGGTGAATATGTCACGGGCTTGATCCATATCGATGAAAGCAGCCCGGATTTCCATGAGGTCAGCGGCTCTTCCACGACACCCATGAACCAGCTGCCTTATGCAAGGTTGAGTCCAGGCAGCGAGGGACTGAAAAAGATCCTGAACCGCTATCGCTGAACGGCAGTCGGAACACACCCTTGCGCACTGCCGGTAGAGGCAAACGGAACGAGCCGTTCCGACTCGCTCAAGTCGTCAGCATCGAAGCTGCCGCCAAACGCTCGCGGCATTCGGCCACCATGCGCTCGATCAGTTCATGACAGCTCGGCACGTCGTCGATCAAACCGACGACCTGGCCCGCCCAGATCAGGCCTGCGTCCAGATCTCCGGTTTCCAGCGCCATGCAGCCTTTCTGTCCCGACACCAGGTGCTGAATATCCTTGAATTCGCAGCCGCCGGGACGTCGTTCGATGGCGATGACTTCATCGGAAACGGGCGTCTTGAGCACCCGCCCGGTGTTGTGCAGTGTACGAAAGATCAGATTCGTCTCGTGCTCCGACGCGTCGACCAGGGCTCGCTTGATATCCTCGTGGATCGGTGCCTCCCGTGTCACGCAAAAACGAGTGCCCATGTTGACGCCTTCAGCACCGAGCGCAAAGGCGGCGGCCATCGTTCGCCCGTCGCCGATGCCGCCTGAGGCGATCAATGGAATGCTGATCTTCTTTGCAGCGACGGCGAACAGCACCAGTCCTCCGACATCGTCCTCACCCGGATGGCCGGCACATTCGAAGCCGTCGATCGAGATCGCGTCGACGCCATTGCGCTGCGCCGAAAGCGCATGGCGCACCGTGGTGCACTTGTGGACGATCTTCACGCCTTTGGACTTCGCCTTGGCGATGAACTCCTTCGGATTGTTTCCAGCCGTTTCCAGGATTCTCACACCATTATCGAGCGCCGCATCCAGATAGGCCTCGTAAGGAGGCGGTTTGGCAGAAGGCAGGATCGTCAGATTCACGCCGAAGGGGCGATCCGTCATGGTGCGGCAACGCGCGATCTCCTTGATGAGTGCGTCCGGCGTCGGCTGCGTCAGCGCAGTGAGGATTCCCAGGCCGCCGGCATTGGAGACCGCCGACGCCAGCTCCGCGCGGCCCACCCACATCATGCCACCCTGGATGATCGGATAACGGATGCCTAGCAACTCGGTAACGCGTGTCTTCATCGTAACTCCAACTCAAATATTCCAGCCGGCCTCCTACGGCCTATCACGATGCGATTGATCGGGATGGGACCGAGGCCGCAGCAGCCCCCCCGGCATGGATAGTCCAGCTCCAGTTCAGCTTGGATTGCCGCTGCTTCGTTTTCAGTTATGGCGAGCGTAAACCACCTCTCCGGCGTGGCAGCACCCAAGCCAGGATACCGCAGTCATGAAGCCATCGTCATTCCGCCCGATCGGGTAATACCCTTGAATAAATCTTAAAAATTACTCCCGCGATGCGCTAGGTCGTGAAAGCCCAGGTCGACGGGCCGGGAGCATACGACGGCAGTTCGGGCCATTGTTGTGCGAGGTCTGCAGCCGGGCAATAGACTATCAAATGATGCAATATAGACCATCATTATCGCCGCCCTTCGGCCCATGAGCTACCCAAAGACTGGGGTGTGCTGCCCAGCTCGACGGCTGCAGCCGAATTCGGCGACCAATTCCTGCGCGACGGTGCGCATCTAGGCCTGGTCGTGCCGTCGGTGGTCATGCCGGAGGCTTGCAACATCGCGCTGAACCCTCTGCACCTGGCATTCAGCGCGATGGCGTTCCAGGTAGTGCCGTTCATTCAAGTTCGATTCCCGCCTGCGCTAATGGCGATCCCGTGCTGCCGTAGTCGATTATCACTATGGGCCCGGCATGTCATACCACACTTGTCTGGGCAACGGCCGGGACAGTCGCCATCGTGAGCCTGCTCTGCTTAGCAAAATCAGACCGATGCGAGCCGTGACACTTACATCATGGCCCGGGCGCGCAGCGCCGTGTCCGGGAAATCCGCGAACACTCCATCCAGTCCCAGCGCGAAGAATTGTATGTACTCGCGCACGGGGTCCGCTTCATAGACTGCCGCCAACGTCGCCGGCTCGTCCCGAAACGTGTAGGCATGAACGTATAAGCCCGCTTCATGGGCCTGCTCGACCAGGGTCGTCGGCAACAGCGAAGACTGTTCCGTATCACGCAGTATCATCCGCTTCCATGGACCGATGGCGTTTGCGTACCGCGCGATGTCCCGCAGATGCCGCGGCGGCAGGCCGCCGCGCGGATCGGCAAACTGCGGGATCGTCACTCGTGCACCAGCTCCGCCGGACGCCATCTCCAGTCCCTCGGGGCCGAGCAATTGCACCAGCGGCACTCGGCTCCTGAAGCGCAGATATTGCAGGTTTGCACTCTCGAAGGACTGGATGAACACCGGCGCGTCGGCACGATCGAGACCGCGCGCCTGCAGCGCCTGCAGCAGACGATCCTCGAGCGCGAGGCCAAGTTGCAAATGGAAGCTCGGATGCTTAGTCTCAGGATAAACGCCGATCGTTCTTCCGGCTCGCCCGGACGGCTCCTCCAGCAGATCCAGGATCTCCTCGAAAGTCGGGATTTCATATAACCGGTCATACGCCTTCGAGCGCGCTGCGTTCGGCTGCACGGCGCGCAGCTGTTTGATCTCCGGCAAAGTGAAATCGCAGGCAAAGTATCCTGTGATGGAGATGCCGTCCAGCATGCGGGTCGTACGGCGAGCAGCGAACTCGGGGTGCGCGGCCACATCCGTGGTCTCGTCCAGCAAAGGTTCATGCCGCGCGATCAGGTGACCATCCCGGGTCGACACCAGATCGGGCTCGATATAGTCGGCGCCCATCTCGATTGCCAGCGCATAGGAGGCCAGGGTATGTTCGGGCCGATAGCCGGAGGCGCCGCGATGGGCGATCACCAGCGGCGGCCTGCCATCGAGTGTGTTCCATCGGGCATCACTCAGCATGGCAGTTTTCCTTCATATATCGATCTACGAACAGACTGAATCTGCTCGCAACATCCGCACCTGCGCGCTGTGGTGACAGGCTGAAGTCGCTTCTCGCTCTCAATCCAGATTCAACCAGGATCGACTCGCGTCGATACAAACTCATCGCCAGCCATATCAATACCGCGCCTGCCAGCAGACTCGCCGCCGCAGACATCGTGACATGCAGCATGGGGATATCGTCTCCACGAATCATGGCGGTCGCCAGCAGATGCTGGCTCAGGCTCGGGATCGCCATCAGCGTCAAACCTTTGGCCCGATCGATAGGCAACAGGAGTGCTGCGAGCAAGACGGCGACGAGGACACGGAAAAAAGACACCCGGTATGTCGCTTGCCGCGGCCCCAGTCGCGGATGGAGGGGAAGCCGCCCAGGTCCGGTGCTGACAAATACGCTCCCATCGCCTGTCATCCCGTGGATGAAATGAACTCCTGATGCCACCCGAGGTCCTTCAAATACCGGCCCGAACCAGCGGCAGCGGCCTTCGCTCGCCGGTATCGCACTTGCCGGCATCACGCATCCCGCACCCAACGCCACTCTGGTACATTCCCGACTCCGTAAGCGAGTTCTCGAATAGAGTTCCACTACATGCCCCCCGGATCAAGGAGTGTGACATGCGCCTGCTTTCCCTGCTCACCGCCGCACTGAGCTTCGCCGTGGCCACCGGCGGGATTCCCGGCAGGGCAGCCGCGCAGGATCACCAGGGCCAGGCGATCGCCGAGGCCGTCGCAGCTCCGCATCGCTCCGCTGATTTCGTTGCGCGCGATCGGTATCGGCATCCGCAGGAAGTTCTGGAATTCCTGGACCTCGAGCCCGGTATGACGGTGGTGGAAATCTGGCCCGGGGGCGGCTACTGGACGGAGATGTTGGCGCCCTATCTGCGTGAACGGGGCATCTACCACACGGCGATTTCCCCATCCGGCGCCAGCGAGCGCGCCGCCCGCGCCGCCGCCGAGTGGCGCAAGAAACTGGCCGGCGCACCGGCGATCTACAGCAAGGTCAAGATCGGCGAATTCGGCCGCGGTGTCGCGGAAATCGTTCCGGCCGGCAGCGCCGATGCGGTCTTGACCTTCCGTAATATACACAACTGGATGAGTGCAGGTTTCGCCGAAGAAGCCTTTGCCGCATTCTTCAAGGCCCTCAAGCCCGGTGGCATCCTGGGCGTGGAAGAACATCGCGCGCGCACCGACCAGCCGCAGGATCCGCAAGCCTCGAACGGCTATGTACGCGAAGATTATGTGATCGAACTGGCGAAGAAGGCGGGGTTCGAACTGGCGGGCCGCTCCGAGGTACTGGCGAATCCCAAGGATACCAAGGACTGGCCGCGAGGCGTCTGGACGCTGCCTCCGACCCTGGCGTTGGGCGATCAGGACCGGGACAAGTACCTGGCCATCGGTGAGGCCGACAACTTCCTGATCAAATTTCGCAAGCCCTGAACGTTGCTCCGAGGTGCCGCCGCAAACACCGCCCGGATTCTCACCATCCGCCGCAGGGCAGGAACTCGTCAATCATCGACGTGGAGAGTATGCATGAACGAAGACGCCAAACGATGGATCTATTGGACCCTCCCGATCGTGGTCGTCATAGGCCTCCTCGTCGCGCTTTACTACGGGCGCAAGGAACGGGCAATCCCGGAACCCGTAGTGCAGGAGACGCCACTGGCAAGGAACGACGAGCCGTTGATCCAGCATCCCATCAGCGAGGAATCCGGACAGACGCAGTCCATGCCGTCACTGGCAAACAGCGATCACGACGTACAAGCATCTTTGGACGGATTGTTCGGCAGTTCCATCGATGCCTTCCTGATTCCGCAAAATCTGATCCGCCGCTTCGTCGTCACCGTCGACAATCTGCCGCGCAAAAAAGTCGCCTTGCAGCTGCGTCCCCTGAAACCAGTGCCGGGAGAACTCGTCACCTCGAACGATCTGCAAGGCCGGGAACTTACGCTCAGTGCGGAAAATTATGTGCGCTACACGCCGGTTGTCGATCTGCTGCGCAAGGCCGATGCGGCGCAACTGACCGCGCTGTACAGGCGATATTACCCGCTGTTTCAGGAAGCCTACGGCGATCTAGGCTACCCGGATGCCTACTTCAACGATCGCCTGGTGGAAGTCATCGATCATCTGCTGGCGACACCCGAGATCGATGGACCGATCCATCTTACGCGTCCCAGCGTGTACTATCAGTTCGCCGACCCCGCCCTGGAGGAACGCTCGGAGGGACAGAAGCTGTTATTGCGCATGGGCAGCAGCAACGCGGCAGTGATCAAGGATATGCTTCGTGAGCTACGCGAAGAAGTGACCACACCGGTCAACCCGCCGGCACCCTAGTGAAGACAACCGGGAATTGTCAACGAATCATCGAGGCACGATCATGAAAAATATGCCCAGGATATTCCGCGCATTCGTTCCGTTTGCTTTGAGCCTACTGGCTCTGACCGCATGCGGCGGACCGCAGCCCCCGACGACCGCCACGACTTCGACACCGCAGCCAGCCGCAGATGAGCCGGTACTGCCCGCCGACGGCGCTTTCGTCGGCCGCTTCTGGATCTCCACCACGCCAGGCAGCGCCCGCGGCTCGATCATCGTGTTCTTGCCGAATCGAACCATGCTGATGGCATCGTGTTTCGAACCCTTCCGGCTATCCGAATGGGGAAGCATGGGCGAGAGCATCCGCTGGATCGAGGACTCGATCCCGATTCAGGCCGAGGTCACGATGCAAGGCCGGGATGCATTGCGCTTGCAGATCGTCGGAATGGATCGGGCACGATCCTATGTCGCAGCGGACGTTCCCTACGTTTGTCCCGACAGGCCCAGTCAGGACGGTAACGGTTAGGACAGTTCCGATTAGGAACGAGCCAAGAAATCTATCCGCGGCTGCGGCTCAAGCCCCGGGATCGACCTCGAGCCAGCCGGTGATTCGCGCCGCTCCGCGCGTGCCCCTGCTGACCACCTCGTGATGGGCTGTTCACGACCCTGTCACCGACAGGCCGACCGGCGGTGTTCTCCTGCCTCGATCCGTTCATCGTGCGCATGCCGCCGCGCGGCTCCTCATGATCTCGAGGGGGCGGTGCGGGCGGAAACTCGGGTAGCCTGACTTGCGGAATCTGCTTGCGCAACAGCTTCTCGATATCCTTGAGCAGCCCCGATTCATCGCCGGATACCAGCGACACGGCGATGCCGCTGGCGCCGGCACGACCCGTACGGCCGATACGATGCACATAGTCTTCCGGCACATTGGGCAGTTCGTAATTCACCACATAGGGTAGTTCCTTGATGTCCAGACCCCGCGATGCCACTTCGGTCGCCACCAGCGCCCGTATGCTGTAATTCTTGAATCCTGCCAGCGCCTGCGTGCGCGCGGACTGGCTCTTGTTTCCGTGGATCGCTGCAGCTGCTATGCCGTCCTGCTGCAACTGCTTCGTCAGGCGATTCGCGCCATGCTTGGTGCGCGTGAACACCAGAACCTGCGACCAGTCTTCATCACGTATGAGGTGCGACAGCAAAGCCCGCTTGCTGTCCTTCTCCACCCTGTAGACCCGCTGTTCAACGCTGTCCACAGCCGCATTCCGGCGCGCCACCTCGACCTCGGCCAGATGGTGCAGCAAGGATTGGGCAAGTCGGCGAATGTCATCGGAATACGTTGCCGAAAACATGAGATTCTGGCGTTGTGGCGGCAACAGCTTGATCACGCGGCGAATGTCGGCAATGAATCCCATGTCCAGCATCCGATCGGCCTCATCGAGCACCAGGATCTCGACGTGGGATAGATCCACGGTACGCTGCTGCGCATGATCGAGCAGGCGTCCCGGCGTAGCAACTAGGATGTCCGTTCCGCGGCGCAATCCTTCGATCTGGGGATGAATGCCCACGCCGCCGAATACGACCAGGGAACGCAGGCGCAGATATTTTCCGTATGCCAGGACGCTTTCGTGGACCTGGGTTGCCAGTTCACGAGTCGGCACCAGGATCAGCGCCCGAGGCGCTCGCTGAGGCGCGCCGGCCTGCAGACGCTGCAGCATCGGCAGGGTGAATCCGGCAGTCTTGCCGGTGCCCGTCTGAGCGCCTGCCAGAATGTCACGGCCCGCCAGGATCGCAGGGACGACGCCGGCCTGTACCGGCGTCGGCTCGACATAACCACGTTCGGTGAGCGCACGAGCAAGTTCGGGCATCAACCCGAGAGCAATGAAGGGCATAAATTCCTCAGTCAGTTCACAGGAACAGCAGGTTTCCCGGAGGGATCCTTGAATACTTTCCTGGTCCAGTGAGGTGCAAGATGGGTTCGAGGCAGAAGGCGAGATGCCCTTGAAGACCGCACAGTGAACGAACCGACCGGACAGCGGTTTGTATGGGGTTACTTTACAGGGATTGCCCGTCTTTTGCACCTGAAGTTTGTCCCCGGGGACAGCGTAGCCGACTGCAGGAACCAAGTCCCGCCCGGAGTTGCTTCAGCGCCTTCCTCGCCGACGCCGTGGACCGTGCCCGCGCCGCCTCTGCAGTCCACAAGGATGCGGCAAGAATGGCAAGCGGCAGCGGAATGACGAACGCCTGCACGATCACTCGTCGGTCGAGGAATGCTGAAATCGCTCCTCCGGCACCGCCAGATCCTTCGTCACATTCATCGCGGCGTTGGGCATCGGCACACGCGCCAGCCGATAGCTGTTGCGCCGGATGATCGCGCGAGCGTCCTGATCGCCGCGCAGTCGCGCCAGTTCACCGAAAAACAATCGTGGAAAGATCACGGGAATATCTGCCTGCCGGTCATGGAAGGCAGCCGCAATCGTGGCATCATCATGCTTCCACGCATCCAGCAACTGACGCAGATCATCGACCGTCACTCGCGGCTGATCGCTCGACAGAATCAATACGGCATCGCAGGCTGCCGGCAGCGCTGCGACGCCGATCCGCAGCGATGAACCCGGGCCTTCGTCCCATTGCCGGTTCAGCACCATGGATACGGACAGACCGGCCAGGGCGGGCGCAGCCTGCCGGGCGTTCGCGCCCAGAACGACGGTGACGGCGTTTCCCGCCAGTGCGACGGCAGTCGACACGACACGGTGCAAAGCGGACCGCCCTGCCGGCACATACGGCTCGGCACGCGGCGAAGAAGCGGCTGCAGGTGCAGCCAGTACCAGGACATGCAAGGATGCCGTCATCTTGCGTACCTGCGTGGAATCGTGTGAGATTCTCTGCTAGCGCCGATCATAGCGGCGAATTGTCGTCTTCCACTGGAGAGATTGCCAGGTGCGACCGGCGATGGCCTTGCGAAAGATCAGGGGTAGATCATTGCTGATCGGCGCGCCATGATGATCATCCAAGGTGTTCCTGCCGATAAAGCCACGGCTTTTCGAGGAACCTTCGGCCACCAAGGTATTTGTTTTCGATCCCTTGCGATGACGATTTTCCGATGACTGTTCGTACGGTACTCAAGATGGGAGATCCCCTGCTGCTGCAGGTGGCTCGTCCCGTGGAGCGGTTCGATACCGATGAACTGCATTGCCTGCTTGCCGACATGCGGGACACCATGCATGCATTGAGCGGCGCCGGTCTGGCCGCACCGCAGATCGGCGTATCGCTACGGGTCGTCATCTTCGGCGTCGGCGCGAATCCACGCTATCCGCAAGCCGAAGAGATCCCCTATACCGTCCTGATCAACCCGCACCTGGAGCCTATCGGAGCCGACATGGAGGACGGCTGGGAGGGCTGCCTATCCGTGCCGGGCATGCGCGGCCTGGTACCGCGGTTTGCACATATCCACTACCGCGGCTTCGATCCCCTGGGCGTACCGATCGAGCGCACCGTATCCGGCTTTCATGCACGCGTCGTTCAGCACGAGACCGATCATCTCAACGGCATCCTGTATCCCACACGGATTCGCGATTTACGCAATTTCGGTTTCAACGAAGCCTTGTTTCCCGGACAAGTGCTGCTGGATGAATAAGGCGTTCAGGCGTCTGACATGAGCGCCGGTACCGACCGCCTTCATCCCGCTGATCGACCTCGATGCCGGATCCAGACATAACTAAGCACACTGCATACTGCAGCGGCGGCCATGATCACTGCCAGGGTCAATACAGTACCGTCATTCACCGCCGCGACCACCATGCTCACGATCATGGCGACCAGGGAGTGCAGCGCCCCCATCAGGCCCGACGCCGCACCCGCATCCTGCCCATGCGGCGCCATGGCCAGTGCGGCGGCATGCGGAGTCACGCGACCCACGCCGACGAAATAAGACAACTGCAGAGCCAGCAGCAAGACCAAAGGCGGCTCCATCAGGGTGGCAGACAGCAACAGAGCCAGACTCAGCCCCAGCGGCAGCCACACATGGCGTGCCACCGCCTCTGCCGGACCATACTTGCGCAATGCGCGGATGTTCAGACGGCTGGCCAGCATGAACGTCAGACCGTTCAGACCGATCAACCAGCCGAACTGCTGCGCAGACAGGCCATAGTGCTGTGGCAGGACGGTGGGTGCGCCGGCAATGTAGGCGAACAAGCCGCTCATCGCAAAGCCGCCGAGGAGGGAGTAACCAAGGAACGTGCCGTCACGCAGCAGATACAAGTAGCGGCGCAGACTGTACGCGATACTCAGCTTCCTGGGCCGGACTGCATCCGCGGATGCCGGTCTCGCATCCGTCAGTACACGATGCATCGCGAACATCAGCGCCATGCCGAACACCGCCTGGAACACGAAGGTCGAGCGCCAACCCAGCGTAGTGACAAAAATACCGCCCAGAGCGGGCGCAATCACCGGACCGAGGGCCACGATCATCATCAAGGTGGAAAACGCCCGTGCCGCCTCGTGAGGCTCGCAGCGGTCGCGTACGATCGCGCGCCCGATCACCATGCCTGCGCAGCCGCCGAGTGCCTGGAGAACCCGGGTTCCCGTCAGGATCGTCAGGCTGGTGGCGAACACGCATCCCAGCGAACCGATGGTATATAGCGCAAAGCCTACATACAGCGGTGATTTACGCCCGAAGCGGTCACTGAGTGGGCCATAGAACAGTTGCCCGATGGCGATACCGATCATGTAGGCAGCCATCGTGACTTCGACCCCGCGCTGAGCGAAGTCCCGTTCGATCTGAGGGAATCCAGGCAAATACATGTCGATCGACACGGGGCCGACCACGCTCATCGCGCCCACCAGCAGCAGCCACGACGGCAGACGCGAAAATGACTGGAATATGGCGGACACTAAGCGCCGAGATACCTGGCATGGTGGCGCAGATGATCCGCCATGAATGTCGAGATGAAGTAATAGCCGTGGTCGTAGCCTTTCTGGAAACGCAACTCAAGCGGCGTGCCGGACCGGCGACAGGCTGTCTCGAATTCCTGTGGCTTGAGTTGTTCCGCCAGGAAACCGTCCTCGGTGCCCTGGTCGATCAGGATCGGATTTTCGTAGCGCCGAGCCGCCGCGAGCGCGCTTGCGTCATGCGCCATCCAATGCGTCCGGTCCGGGCCGAGGTAGCCGGTGAACGCCTTTTCACCCCAAGGACAGCGGCTCGGCGCGGCGATCGGCGCAAAGGCCGACACCGAGCGATATTGCGCGGGATTGCGCAAGGCGCACACCAGCGCCCCATGTCCGCCCATGGAATGTCCGAAGATGCCTTGACGGTCCGCCAGGCCACCCAGAGATTTTGCGATCTCGGGCAATTCGCGCGTCACATAACTATACATCCGATAGTGGCGCGACCAGGGATCCTGGGTGGCATCGACATAAAAGCCGGCACCCAAGCCGAAATCCCAAGCAGCATCGTCGCCCGGGATCCGGTTCTTGCGGGGACTGGTATCCGGGGCCACCAGCATCAACCCCAACTCGGCAGCGAGTCGCTGCGCACCCGCCTTGGTCATGAACGTCTCTTCCGTGCAGGTCAGACCGGCCAGGTAGTACAGCACCGGCACCGGGCGCATGCGTGCCTGCGGCGGCAGATACACCGAGAAGCGCATCTCTGTGGCACATTCGCGTGACTCATGCGCGTAGAAGCGTTGCTCGCCCTCGAAGCAGCGATGCTCGGAAATCAAGGAAAGAGCGGCCATGGCTCCTCGTCCTTAGAACTTTTAATGCAATGAATCTTCACGGCGTTCCTGGAAATGCCTCCCAACCGGGACCGCGCAGCCATCTATGTCAAATGCTCATCAATCATCCCGGCTAGTACACCACTACACTGCGTATCGATTCACCCGCATGCATCAGGTCGAAAGCCTCGTTGATGTCGTCCAACGGCATCGTATGGGTGATCAGGTCGTCGATATTGATCCTGCCGTCCATATACCAGTCCACGATCTTGGGCACATCGGTGCGGCCGCGTGCGCCACCGAACGCCGTACCCATCCATACACGGCCCGTGACCAGTTGGAACGGACGCGTACGGATCTCCTGTCCCGCAGCGGCAACACCGATGATCACCGAGACGCCCCAGCCGCGATGACAGCATTCCAGCGCCTGACGCATCAAGTCCACATTGCCCACGCATTCGAAGCTGTAATCGGCGCCGCCGTCGGTCAGCGCGACCAGATACGGTACCAGTTCACCTTCTACTTCGGCAGGATTGACGAAATCAGTCATGCCGAATTTTTCCGCGAGCGCCCTGCGCCGCGGATTGAGATCAACGCCGATGATACGATTCGCGCCTGCCAGGCGGGCGCCCTGGATCACGTTCAGGCCGATGCCGCCTAGACCGAACACGACGACATTCGCGCCCGGCTCCACCTTCGCGGTATTGATGACCGCACCGATGCCCGTCGTCACGCCGCAACCGATGTAGCAGACCTTGTCGAAGGGCGCATCCTCACGAATCTTCGCCAGCGCGATCTCGGGTACGACCGTGAAGTTCGAGAAGGTGGAGCAGCCCATGTAATGATGAATCTTTTCCTTTCCGATCGAAAACCGGCTGGTACCGTCGGGCATCACTCCCTGCCCCTGCGTGTTGCGAATGGCCGTGCATAAATTAGTCTTTCGGGACAGGCAGGACTTGCACTGGCGACATTCAGGCGTGTACAGCGGGATCACGTGATCGCCCTTTTTCAGCGATGTCACGCCTGCTCCGGCCTCCACCACGATACCCGCCCCCTCGTGGCCGAAAATCACGGGAAACAAGCCTTCCGGATCGGCGCCCGAGCGCGTGAATTCATCCGTATGACAGATGCCGGTCGCCTTGATCTCGACCAATACCTCTCCCGCCTTCGGCCCCTGCAGGTCGACAGTCATCACTTCCAGAGGCTTGCCGGCGGCAGTAGCAACGGCGGCGCGGGTCTTCATGAGCGATCTCCAGCTAATGGAAGGAACAGGGAAATTCTAACCTGCTCAGTTACTCGTGGCGCAGAGCCTCGATCGGATCCATCTGCGCGGCGCGCCGCGCCGGGAAATAGCCGAACACGATGCCAACCACGGCGGCGAATGCAAACGACAGCATGACGATGCCGGGATTGAATACAAAGGGTACACCGAACATCGAGGTGGCCAGCGCACCGGCGCTCAGGCCGAGAACAATACCGATGACGCCGCCCATGGCTGCCAGGGTCACCGCTTCGACCAGGAACTGCAGCAACACATCCTTCGCCATCGCTCCGACTGCCAGTCGCGTGCCGATCTCGCGCGTGCGCTCGGTGACGGACACCAGCATGATGTTCATGATGCCGACTCCGCCGACGACCAGACTGACCGCGGCTACCGCACCCAGCAGCGCGGTCATGACCCGCGTCGAACTGGTGAAGGCACTGGCGATTTCCTTCAGGTCGCGAACATTGAAATCATTCTCTGCGCCCTGACGGATCTTGCGCCGCTCGCGCAGCAGACGTTCGATATCGGACTGCACCTTCTCGGTAGAGACACCGTCGCGTGCCGAGACCATGATACCGGTGACGTCGGCATTGCCGGCCAGGCGACGCTGCAGCATGCGCAGCGGCACGATCACGCTGTCGTCCTGGTCCTGGCCGAACCCTGACTGCCCTTTCGCACTCAATACGCCGATGACTTCGCAGGACACCTTCTGCAAGCGAATATTCGCTCCTACGGGATCCTGTTCACCAAACAGTTCCTTGCGCACCGTCTGCCCCAGCAGGCACACGGCGGCGCCTACACGCAAGTCATGGTCCGAAAAATTACGTCCCAGCGCCAAAGCCCAGTCACGCACGACCAGGAACTGATCCGTCGAGCCCGTGATCTGGGTCGACCAGTTGGCGTTGCCATAGATGGCCTGGCTCATGGTGCTGGCCGTCGGCGCCACGGCACGCACCCCCGATACCTCATCACGGATCGCCCATGCATCCTCCAAAGTAAAGGGCGCGGCGGTCGAGCGCGCGCCGCCACCGCCAAACCCCTGCCCCCGAAATACCTGCAATAGATTGGTACCCAGCTTCTGGATGTCCGAGCGCACCTGAGCGGTCGCCCCTTCACCGATGGTCACCATGGTAATGACCGCCGCCACACCGATGACGATGCCCAGGATGGTGAGCGAGGAACGCAAGACATTGCGGCGGATCTCGCGTAGCGCCAGACTCACGGCATTCCAGAACATCAGCCGGCTCTCCGCACCGGCACGTGGGCTTGATCGCTTTCGATCCGCCCATCGCGAAACCGGACGATACGGCGCGTCCAGGCGGCGATGTCCGATTCATGCGTCACCATCACGATCGTGATGCCGCGTTCCTCGTTGAGCATGGTGAGCAGCTTCATGATGTCGTTACTGGTCCCCGTATCGAGATTGCCGGTGGGTTCATCCGCAAACAATACCTGTGGGTCGGAAACGATCGCTCGCGCGATCGCCACACGCTGCTGCTGGCCGCCCGATAGCTGACTGGGAGCATGCGATTCCCGACCCGACAGACCGACATCCTGTAATGCCTGTCGTGCGCGCGCATGACGCTCCTGAGTGCCGAGACCGCGATAAATCAGCGGCAGCTCTACATTTTCCAACGCGGTGGTACGATTCAGCAGATTGAATCCCTGGAACACGAAGCCAAGATAGTTGCGTCTCAGCAAGGCTCGTTCATCGGCGTTCAACCTGCCGACGGTCACTCCCATGAAGCGATATGTGCCGATCGTCGGTGAATCCAGACACCCCAGGATATTCATGCAGGTGGATTTTCCCGAGCCGCTGGGTCCCATCACCGCCACGAACTCGCCGGTATCGATACGCAGGTCGACACCGCGCAAGGCATGCACCATGCCTTCCCCCTCACCGTAGGTCTTGGTGACCTGGGACAACTCGATCAATGGCGCCGCCGCGGGCACGTGGGTCATGACGCCGCCGTATCGATATCGACGATGACCTGCATGCCAGGTTCCAGACGGCGTTGTGGAGTCATCGCGGTCGCCTCGGTGTCCGGTGCGGCGGCAGCTTCCGGATCGCGCACCGCCGTGGGTAGGATCTGGGTCATGCGGCCGTCGCTTGCGCCGGAGCGGACTGCCACCCGCACCGGCGCACCCTTCTCGAGGATCCAGACCACACCGCTGCCGCGTTGCACGCCGCGCTGACCGCCCGATCCGGGGCGCCGCGGCATCCGCGGCATCAGGGCAGACAGCGCGCCGCCACGCTGACTCGCCGCCGGGGCGGCCGGGGCCTGGCTGGGCGGCGTGAAGCGCAGGGCGGCATTCGGCACCAGCAGCGCATCCTGCACTTGAGTCGTGACGATCTCCGCGGTCGCGGTCATGCCCGGCCGCAGCAGCTGTTCCGGGTTGTCGACTTCCAGCACGGTTTCGTAGGTCACCACACCCGTCGACGTGGCGCTGGCACCCCCCGTGCTACCGGAGGAGCTGCTCTTGGTATTGCTCGAGGCATAGTGCACCTGGGTGATGCCGGCGGCGAATGTCCGATTCGGAAATGCATCGACGGTGAAGCTGGCCTTCTGCCCCTTCTCCACCGCGCCTACGTCGGCCTCATCGACCGCCACATGCAGCTCCATCTTTTTCAAGTCTTCGGCCAACGTGAATAAGACCGGTGCCTGCAGCGACGCCGCCACCGTCTGCCCCGGCTCGATCGAGCGTACCAGCACCACGCCGTCGATCGGTGAGCGGATCTCACTCTTGCCAAGGTCGGTGCGTACCACGTCCAGATTCGCGCGCGCCTGCTCCACGGTCGCCTGCGCTGCCGCCAGTTCACCCTCAGCCTGACTCACGGCTGCTTCTGCGACGTCCATGTCCTGTTGTGAAGGCAGCTTGCCGCCGGATAGTTCGCGCACGTGCTGCATTCGCGCCAGATCGGCGCGAGCCTTCTTGAGTGCCGCCTGACTCTGCAGCACGCGTGCCTGTGCTGATTTAAGCGTGCTTTCCGCCTGCAGCGCCTGCGCTTCGAGCCGGCTGGTATCCAGCACGGCCAGCAGTTGACCTGCGCTGACCTGATCGTTCACATCTACGTTCACCACTCGCACCATGCCCGACAGTTCGCTGCCGATATCGACTTGGTTACGAGGTTCCAGATTACCTGTGGCCGTTACCGTCACCGTCAGATCGCCCCGCGTGACCTCCTGGGTCACGTACCGAGGTGCATCCGCGCCACCACGTCCCAGGATGAGATACGCCACCAGGATCAGCACCAGTGCCGCCGCCGCCCACCAGACCCAGCGTCGCCAGCCCGCCGCACGCCATGGACGCGTCCCGCTCAAGGTACGCACCACATCGGCGCTGGTGGTTGATTGGGTATCCATCGATTTACACCTTTGATTCAAAATCAGCTCGTCCGGCCTGCATCGCCGGATCCACGTATCGGCCTGTCGCGATCCGCTACGGGCTTGTCCGCCTCGGCCTTACAGGCTAGGCGCCTCATTCAGTGCAGGCTGGCCGCCTGTGGAAACACCGACCAACCACCGCCCAACGCCTTGTAGAGGCGAATCAGGTTCGAGGTGACCTCGCCGTCGCTGACGGCGAGCGAGTCCTCCAATGAAATCCGCTGGCGCTCCAAGGTGATCACGGTCTGGAAATCCACCAGGCCTGCCTGGTACTCCAGCCTCGCCAGTTCGGAGGCACTACGTGCGCCGGCCACGGCATCCAGCAGGAATCCGCGGCGGTGCTGCTCATTCGTCCACGCATCCAGCGCATTCTCGACTTCTTCGTAGGCCGCCAGCACCGTTGCCTCGTAATTGGCCAGCGCCGCATCCACCAATGCGCCCTGCGCCTTGACGGCCTGGCGCAACGCACCGCCGCGAAACAAGGGCATGCTCAGAGACAGCGCCGCGCGCTCGGTGCGCCATCCATCCAGTACATCGCTCGCCGTCGTCGACTGCAGCATGATCGAGCCGCTCAGCGACAAGCTCGGGTACAACGCCGCAGTCGCCACCCCGACCTGTGCCGTCTGCGCCGCCAGTTGCCGCTCGGCACGGCGAATATCGGGACGACGGCGCAGGATGTCGGCAGGCACGCCCGCGGCGATCTCCAAGGGCGCGACCGGAATGGCGCGGCGCGGCACCAGCCGATCGGATACGGCGCCCGGCGCCTCGCCCGTCAGTACGGCCAACCGGTTCATGCCCTGCGTCAGATTGGATTCCAGCGAGGGAATTTGTGCACGCTGCTGTTCATAGCTGGAGACGGCCTGCTGCAAATCCAGGGCCGAGGCCAGCCCCGCCTGAGCACGCCAGCGGGTCATCTCCAATAGTTCGTGCTGTGACTCCAGATTGCGCTGGGCGTATTCCAGCCGGGATTGTGCGGTGCGCACTGCCGTATAGTTCAATGCCACATCGCCCAATAGGGTCACCAAGGCATCGCGCAGCCCCGCCTCACTGGCGCCCAATTGCGCCGTCGATGCTTCCAGAGCGCGGCGCTTCGCGCCGAACAGATCCAATTCCCAGCTGGCATCCACTCCCAGGTTGTAGACTTCGCTGTCGCTCGAGGCAACGATGTCCTGGGCTGGATCGCTGCCGGAACCGCCGCTGGTGCGTGCTTCGGATTTACTACGGCTCGCCCCCGCCGAAGCGCCCAGGGACGGCCAAAAGCCGCCGACCGTCACCGCTCGGCGGGCGCGCGCCTCCGCCACGCTGGCCAGCGCCTGCCGTATCGTCCGGTTCTGAGCCAGTGCCTGGTCGATGAGTTCATTCAACAGCGGATCGCCGAGCCCGGTCCACCATTGCGCCAGGCCAGTTGAATCCGCGCTACTCTGCTCCGGTGCGTGCGGTTCCGCGTCTTCCGGATGGATGATTGCAGAATCGGCGGCGGCAGGCGGATTTTGGGAATCGGTCGCCGGCCGCGCGTGCCAATGCTCTGGGGCGGCTGTCTGCGGCGTGCGGTAATCCGGCCCAACCGCGCAGGCAGTCAATCCAAAGGCTGACAGGCCCAAGAGGAGTCGGCGCAGGCGCCGCCGCCGGTTGACGCCGAGGGTGAGTCGGCGATTCATTGCTGGTGATCCATAGGCGAGGGGTGCGTACCCGCGGCGTCATGCGCGTTGTAGACATTCGTGTTGCGGACATTAACGCACAATGGCGCTGCAGGTTGACACGATGCGCTATTGAGGACTGGGCCTCTTGCCTTATGACCGTCATTGCTGGTAGATTCGGTCCATGCGTACGATCCAGCAATTGCCGACCCTGCCCCTTCGCGGCAGCGAGCTGCTGCGTATGCGCCTGCACCTGCGTCGCTGAGACGCAACCATCCTCGCCAAACGCCAAGGACCGGCGCACCCAAACACCCTGAGTTTTGTTCGCCCTGGCTGCAACCGGCGCAGCGATCGTTTATCGTTCGTCCGTCGTCTGACAGCCGCCGCATCCGCACAGGAATCTTTACGATGTTGAAGGACCCTGCAGAAAAATACCGCGCATTTGCGCCCATCGCCCTGAGTGACCGGACCTGGCCGGACAAGACGATCACGGCCGCCCCGCTATGGTGCAGCGTCGATCTGCGCGACGGCAACCAGGCACTGATCGAGCCCATGGACACGGCGCGCAAGCGTCGCTTGTTCGACCTGCTGGTGAAGACCGGGTTCAAGGAGATCGAGGTCGGCTTCCCTGCCGCCTCCCAGACCGACTTCGATTTTGTGCGTGAGCTCATCGAGCAGAACCTGATCCCACCGGATGTGACCATCCAGGTGCTGACACAGGCTAGATCCGAGCTGATTGCACGCAGCTTTGAAGCGCTGCGTGGCGCTCGCAGGGCCATCATGCATTTGTACAACTCCACCTCCACCCTGCAGCGGCGCGTGGTGTTTGGACTGGATCGCCCCGGCATCATCGATATCGCTGTCAAAGGTGCTCAATGGGTGCGTGAGCACGCCGAGCGCCAGTCCGACACGGAATGGGTTCTCCAGTACAGCCCGGAGAGTTTCACCGGCACCGAGCTGGATTTTGCTGTCGAGGTTTGTGACGCAGTCAATGCCGTATGGCAGCCCACGCCGCAGCGCAAAGTCATCCTGAATCTGCCTGCGACGGTGGAAATGGCAACACCCAATGTCTATGCCGACCAGATCGAATGGTTCAGCCGGCATATTGCCAGGCGCGATTCGGTTATTTTATCCGTTCATCCGCACAACGACCGCGGCACGGCCGTGGCCGCCGCCGAACTGGCGGTGATGGCGGGCGCCGACCGTGTCGAAGGCACCTTGTTCGGCAACGGCGAGCGTACCGGCAATGTCGATATCGTGACCTTGGCGCTCAACCTGTATACCCAGGGCGTCAAACCCGACCTGGATTTCTCGAACATCAACGAAGCGGCACGCTGCGTCGAGTATTGCAACCAGTTGCCTATTCATCCGCGTCATCCGTATGTCGGCGACCTGGTATTCACCGCCTTCTCCGGCTCGCATCAGGACGCCATCAAAAAAGGACTGGCGGCGCGTCAGGAAGAAAGCTTGTGGGAAGTTCCGTACCTGCCGATCGATCCGCGCGATGTCGGCCGTACCTACGAGTCGGTCATCCGGGTCAACAGTCAATCCGGCAAGGGCGGCATCGCCTACCTGCTGGAGCGCGACTACGACTTGACGATGCCGCGGCGGCTACAGATCGAATTCAGCCAGGTCGTGCAGGCGGTCGCCGATGCCAGCGGCAAGGAACTCAGTGCCGAACAGATCTGGGCCTTGTTTGCGGACGAGTATCTTGGCACTCAAGGCGATTATGTCTATGGCTCACATCAATTGGCGCACTCGCGCAAGGATCAGAACCTGGAACGGCTTACCCTGAAATTGAAGTGCCGCGGACAGGGCACCGTACTGCATGGAGAAGGCAACGGACCGATCGATGCGCTCGTCGATGCCCTGGGACTGCAGTTCGACGTCCTCTCCTACGAGGAGCATTCGGTGGGCTCGGGTAGCGATGCACGCGCCGCCGCCTTCGTGGAGATCACCACACCTGGACGCGCCACCTTGTTCGGTGTCGGCGTGCACGTGAACATTATTACCGCCTCTTTGTTGGCGGTTCTGAGCGCCGTCAATCGTGCCATGCGGCGTGGACTGCTGGACGACTCGATACCGGCGGCGAGCGCAGGCGGCTAAGGCAGCGGAGCGTGGGCTCGGATCCCGCTAAGGATCCGAGCCCACGGAATCCTGATCTGGTACAGCCGGGACCACTGCGGGACCGCAGCCAGGATCGCGAGATTTAGCCGACGATATACCGTTCCAACTGGTCGATGGTTTGTTGCTGTTCTTCTATCACGGCCTTCACCAGATCACCGATCGAGACGATACCAATCACCCTGTCCCGTTCCACGACCGGCAAGTGCCGAATACGCCGCTCGGTGACCAGCTCCATGCAGTGATGCACCGTTTCGTTCTCGGTAACGGTGATGACCGGCGAATACATGATCTCACGTACCTGCGTGTCCGAGCTGGAATGGCCTTGCAGGATGACTTTGCGTGCATAGTCACGCTCGGACACGATACCTACCAATTCCAGCCCCTTTAGAACCGGCAAGGCACCGACTCCCTTCGCTGCCATCAGCTGGATGGCCCTGAGCACCGGCTCCTCCGGCGCGATGGACCATACGGAGCGGCCCTTCAGATCAAGTAAATGTTTTACTCGTAGCATCGCCACCTCCCCCTGAGCCCGGATTCAGGTCGGGCTGGATTGCATTGAAACTGCAATACCCGCAATTGTCCAGACCTGCTCTAGCCAAGGGTTGCCGCAGCGGCTTCCCGGCCGCAATGAGGATAAACCACGATCAGTGATGATGCCCGCCCGGGCCGTGCACGTGACCATGCGCCAATTCCTCTTCGGTAGCGGCACGCACTCCGGCCACTTCGATCTCGAAATTCAGGTTCTGGCCCGCCAGCGGGTGATTTCCATCGATCGTGATCATATCGCCGACGATTTGTGTGACAACCACCACACGGAAACCCTGCTCCGACCGAGCCTGCAGTTGCTGACCCACGAACAGCTTGCCGACTCCTTTCAATGCGCGTCGCGGAATGCGCTGTACGAGATTCTTGTCGTATTGACCATAGCCATCGCCGGGCGCGATTTTCACGCTGAACTTGTCGCCCGCGGACTTACCGTCGAGCTCACGCTCCAGGCCCGGCACCAGACTGCCGGCGCCGTGCAAATAGGCCAACGGTTCGCCGCCGGCCGAACTGTCGAGCGTCTTGCCATCGTCATCGGTGAGCGTGTAGTGAATCGAGGCGACGGCGTCCCGGGAAATCTGCATGGTCTTGCCTAAGTGATCAATACCGATCCTGGCGTGATTGTGCCATAGGCAACCATGGTCTCGCACTTGCCATGAAACGTGTGGATCGACGCGGCTCACCAAGTCACGGCGATGGGCTAATATGCCGGGATGAAGATTTACTCCTGGAACGTCAACGGCATCCGTGCCGTCCTCAAGAAAGGACTGTTTCAACCTTTTCTTGAAGCTCATCAGCCGGACATTCTTTGCCTGCAGGAAACCAAGGCGGAACGTGGTCAGGTCGAGATCGATCTGCCTGATTATCATGAATACTGGAACTCCGCCGTCAAGAAAGGTTATTCGGGGACAGCCATTTTCTCCAGGTGCAAGCCGCTTGCGGTGATCAACGGCTTTCCCGAAGAGTTCGCGAATCGGTTCAAATTCGCCGACGAACTGCAACGCGACAGCGCCGACGAAGGCCGGGTCATCACCGCCGAATTCGAACGATTCTTTGTGGTCACCGTGTATACGCCCAATGCAAAAGACGATCTCAGCCGGGTGAAGCTGCGCTTCGAACACTGGGATCCGGCATTTCTTGCCTACTGCAAGCAGCTCGAAACCAGAAAACCCGTCATTTTCTGCGGCGACCTCAATGTTGCTCATACTGAACTCGATCTTGCCAATCCCAAGGCGAATCGCGGCAAGAAAGGCTTCACCGATGAGGAGCGTGCCGGCTTTCAGAATCTCCTCGACGCGGGCTTCATCGACACCTTTCGGCTATTCACGCAAGGCAAGGGGCATTACAGCTGGTGGAGTCACTTCGCCAATGCACGCGCCCGGAATGTCGGCTGGAGGATCGATTACGTACTGGTTTCTCCATCATTGCGCGACGCCGTCAGCGCAGCCGAGATCCACCCCGGCGTCATGGGCAGCGATCATTGCCCGGTCAGCATCACCCTGGCGGCGGAGTGACGGGCGGCCCGGTAGCGAAGCAAGTCAAGCGCGGTTGCATCCGCACGGGTTCCTCGTGCGTGTGAGGTGACCATGAGGAATGCCCCGCTGCGACATCGCCTGGCCGCCCTGTTCAATATTCGTCGTGAGGAAGCCGTACCGGTACTGCTGGCCGTTTTTTTCTTTTTTTGCATTCTCACGGCATTGATGGTTCTGCGCCCGGCCCGCGATGCCCTCGGCATGCAGCGAGGTATCGAGACCGTGCGCTGGCTGTTCATAGGCACCGCACTGGTCACATTGCTGGCCAACCCGCTATTCGGCTGGCTGGTGAGCCGCTTCCGGCGGCTGCGGTTCATTGCGGTGACATATCTGTTTTTCGCCGCCACCCTGGTCGGTTTTCATCTGCTGCTGGTGTTCGCGCCGGATGCAATCGGGACAACCAGCGGACAGGTGTTCTATGTCTGGTTCAGCGTCTTCAATCTGTTCGCCACGATGCTGTTCTGGGCGCTGATGGCGGATCGTTTTTCGCTGGAGCAGAGCAAGCGCTTCTTTGCGCTGATCGCGGTAGGCGGAACCTTGGGTGCAATCTTCGGCCCATGGCTGGCAGCGGTACTGGCACAGTCGCTGGGCACCTCCGCATTGCTGCTGGTTTCGGCCGGATTCCTGATGCTGGCGCTGTGCGCGGCATGGGCCGTAGCTCGCAGCCAGGCCGGCAAGGATGCACCCGATGCCCGATCCTGCGTGTCTCATGACGCTCCTCATGATCGAGCATCGGCGGCATACGTCGTCATCGGCGGCAGTGCCTGGCAGGGCCTCCGAGCGGTGTTTCGTTCGCCTTATCTGCTGGGCATTGCCGGCTACGTGATCATCATGGCGATCATGGCCACACTGCTGTACTTTACCCGGCTGCAGATGGTAGCTGCGCTCGGCGAGGATATGGATCAGCGCACTGCCATCTTTGCGCGAATCGATCTGATCACGCAGGTCGCCACGCTATTGCTGCAGGCCGTCATCGCCGGACGTCTGATGAAGCGGCTCGGGGTACACGTCACCTTGATACTGCTGCCGCTGACAGTGGCGCTGGGCTTCATCGGTCTGGCCATCGCCGGCACGCTGGCGGCATTGATCGTGTTCGAGGCTGCATTCCGCGCGATCCAACGGGCTCTCACCCGGCCGGCACGCGAGACCCTGTACACGGTGGTCAGCCGCGAGGACAAGTACAAGTCCAAGGCCTTCATCGATACCTTCGGTTACCGTGGCGGCGACGTTGCCGGCGCACAGCTCGAAGGTGCGCTCGGGCGACTGGGCATGGGCCTGGCCGGGCTGGCAAGTCTCGCGATTCCGCTGGCCCTGGCCTGGGCGGCGCTGGGATTATGGCTGGGCCGGACACAGCAGCGCATCGATGCAGGCCGTGAATCCTCGTTTTCACCAGCGCCGCAGGCCGTTCCGGACCTGCTTTCCACGACCATGAGACAACGATGATCACTCGTCGGGATTACCTCAGGCTCTCCTCGGCAGCCGGTGTGGCATTGGCCATCGATCCGGCCTTGCTCATGGCCGATGACAGCCGGCACGCCTTGATCACACGAGCGATACCCGGCACCAGCGAGCAGCTACCGGTGGTCGGATTGGGTAGTTCGGCATCGTTTTCACGGATGGCCGGCGAAGGCGATGCCGCCGCTGTAGGCAAGATACTGAAAACATTCGTGCAACAGGGAGGGACCGTGTTCGACACGGCGCCCAGCTATGGCGAGGCCGAACGGCTTGCCGGAAAGGTAGCTCAGAAAGCCGGCATCGACAACCAGCTGTTCTGGGCCACCAAGTTGAACGTGGCCAGCGGCGGATCGGCGGATCCGATCGCCGCCCGCGCGCAGCTCGAACAATCCTTCGATCGACTGGGCAGATCGCCGCTCGATCTGATCCAGGTACACAATCTAAGCGATGTACCCATCCAGCTCGGCCTGCTCAAGGAATACCGCGATGACCGCCGCGTACGTTACATCGGCGTGACCACGACCTTTGCGGGGCAATACGGAGACCTCGAGCGGATCATGCGCGCCGAACCGCTGGATTTCATCGGCATCGATTACGCCATCGACAACCGCACCATGGAGAAGCGCATTTTTCCCCTGGCGCAGGAACGCGGTATCGCAGTACTGGTATATCAGCCCTTCGGGCGCACGCGCCTATGGCAGCGAGTGGAGGGGCATGCACTGCCGGACTGGGCGGCCGAATACGATATTGCCTCGTGGGCCCAATTCTTCCTGAAGTTCGCGATCTCGCACCCGGCGGTCACCGTAGTCACGCCAGCCAGCCGCCGGGTGCGCCATGTCGTCGACAACATGGGGGCCGCGCGCGGCCGGCTGCCGGACGAAGCGGTACGCGACCGCATGATCCGGCATATCGAGTCGCTGTGAATTCCGGCGGTTCAACCGCCCAACCCTGCAGCGGCGCGGCCTGCCCGCCGCCGGTCCGCTGCCAACGGCAGACGAGCCTGCAACTCGGAACCCGGAGCCAGCAGCTCCAGATGCATCTATAGCGGCCCTGCGATTCTGCGGCCCGAGGGCTCCGAATCCGCTCCCAACGCGACTCGAGGCCTCCGGCCGGGCCGAGTGCCAGGAACAAACCATACCTGCGGCTTGGATCGGCTCTTGAACAAGTTTACGAATGATTTTATTTGTAAACGCGATTGAGAATCGATCTCAATAATGAAATAATTATCGTTTCTGTTACCTGACGATTATCAGAACACGTCCCCCTTCAATAACAAGGCACCTTCATGTCCAACCTCTTCCCGATCCAGTATGGCCGGCTGGCCGCGCTCACCACCACACTGCTGTACTCCACCCTCTCGCTGGCGCAGACGACCACCTCCACCCGGGATCCCGCCATACTCGACACCGTGATCGTCAACGCCTACCGAGTCATCAACGAAACCTCCGGCGCCACCAAGACCGACACGCCGATCGCCGAAACCGCCAAATCGGTGTCGGTGATCGCCCGCGAAGAACTCGACGCGCGCGGTGTGACGAATCTCAACGAGGCCATGCGCTACGTCGCCGGCGTAGTATTGGAAAGCACCGGCAATGATAACCGCTACGATGATTTTCGCATCCGCGGCTTCGCCGCCGGCAGCGAAAGCGGCACCACCACCATCGACGGCATGCGCGCGCCGCCGATCGGTACGGCGTGGAACCGGGGCAAAATCGATAGTTGGAATCTGGAACGGATCGAAGTGCTGAAAGGTCCTTCCGCAGTGATGTACGGCCAGATGGCTCCCGGCGGCATCGTCAACCAGGCCAGCAAGCTGCCCAGCGCCGCCCAGCAGCAAATATTGCAACTGGACATAGACGGTTACGGTATGTACAGCGCCGCCTTTGATGCGGGCGCTGGCACCGGTGACAACCGCCACCTCTTTCGCCTGGTCGGCCGTTACAGTGACGGCGACACTCAGATCGACACCGTAGAACAGCAACACTGGTTCCTGGCGCCCAGCTACACCTTGCAGATCGCTGAAAAAACCCGCCTGACGCTGCTGGGTCTGTACCAGGAGGACGATGGCGGCTCGACCTATCAATTCCTGCCAATGGACGGCACGTTGGTCGCGGCGGCCAACGGCTATATGAAGAACGATACATTCATCGGCGAGCCGAGCTGGGATACCTGGGACCGCACCGTCTGGAGCGCCGGCTGGCTGCTCGAGCACTCATTCAACGACCAGTGGACGCTGAGCCAGAGCGCGCGGCGCATGCATGTGGATTCGCTGTACCGTGGCATTGTCACCAACGGCGCGCTCGGCCCCGATGGCCGCACCCAGGCGCGCCGGCAGGTCGCCGGTACGGGCGATGCCGACGGCGATAGCGTCGACACCCGCCTGGTCGGCAAATTCGCCATCGGAACGCTCGAACACACCCTGCTGCTGGGCGTGGACTGGCGGCAAGGAGACTATGACAACGCCCGCCTGACCTATGCCAATCCAGCCAGCATCGATATCTTCGCTCCGGTACATACCGGTCACTCCACCACCCTCAATTCCATTGGCTACAGCGGCGGTAAAAACACTCAGACCGGTGCCTACCTGCAGGATCAGATCGCATTGAACCATTGGCGCTTCACCGCCGGCGGCCGCTATGACTGGACCAAGGACGACATCTGGAGCCAGAACTACAATGCCCTCACCAGCCTCTTCGCTCCGCGAACGACATCGAAGGTCAAGAACGAAGCCTTCAGCGCCAATGCGGGTGTGCTGTACGTATTCGACAACGGCTTTTCACCCTACCTGAGCTATTCGGAATCGTTTCAACCGTCCAGTTACGACAGTAGCTACAGCTACGACGCCAGCACATTCGATCCGGTCAGGGGCAAGCAGTGGGAAATCGGCGTGAAGTATCAACCGGCCAGCTTCGATGGCCTGTTAACGCTGGCCGCCTACGATCTGCGCCAGAAGGATGTGGCCGTTCCCAATACGGATGTCGGCTCGGTCTGCGGCCCCACCGGTACCAGTGCGTGCTATATCGGCGGCGGCGAATCCCGCGTGCGCGGCATCGAACTGGAAGCGCGCGTCACTCCCATCGAAGGCTTCAGCGTGATCGGCGCAGTATCGCGGATGGAATCTGAATATATACGCAGCAACAACGTCTATGAAGGCAAGGATCTGGCCATGGTGCCGGATTGGCTGGCCTCGCTGTGGGGCGACTACACCTTCCACTCAGGCGCATTGAACGGCTTCAGCATCGCCACCGGTCTGCGCTACAACGGCGAGAGCTACATTGTCGGCAATAGCCGCAGCATTGCCGGCGGCAGCGGCTATCCGGACACCATCCCGTCATATACGCTGTGGGACGCAGCGATTCGTCTGGATCTGTCGCAGATTACCCAAACCAGCCTGCTCCTGTCACTGAACGCCAGCAACCTGACCGACAAGCGCTACGTCACCACCTGTACCGGCACATCATCGTGCTGGTACGGCAGCGGCCGTACGATCACCGCCAACGCCCGATGGAACTGGCGGTGATCGCGTTCTTGCCCTTTGCCACCGCTGCTTGCTCGCAGGAGCAGCAGTGGCTGGGCGAATCATTACGTCGTCTGTTGATCGAGCGATGGCGGAAGGACGGTTCTCGATGACCGCATGGCTGTCCTTGCTGGCAATGCTGTCCGGTACTGGTGCCGCGGCGCTGTTCTATCTGGCCTCCCCGCAACAACAATGGCGCGCGGCCGGGCCATGGCCGGCTCGCCAACGCTGGTGGCCGGGCTGCCTCTGCGCGCTGCTGTCACTGATCGTGATGACTCGACTGCTGGCACCAAAGGAAGCGGCATTCGCATGGTGCGTGTTGCTAATGTTCGGTGGATCGGTCGCGCCGTTTCTGGGCGCATGGCGTGCGCGCGCAGGAAAAAGCGGATGAACGGAACGACTCGACGGAAGCTGGACAGCCGCCATTGGTTCGGCAAGACCAGCGCCGGCGTGGTGCTCGGCTACACCTTGTCGGTGGCGCTGAGCGGCGTGATCGCCGGGCTGACGCCCGCAGGATTCGGCGGCGGCAGCGGCAAGATCCAGTTCAACATGTGGATGATCGCGCCGCTGTGGGCCTGCGTGCTGGGCTTCGTCTACCTGTTCCGCGACAGCCTGCGCGCCTGGCTGTGGCTGGGACTGGCGAACGTAGCAGCGTTCAGCCTGCTGTGGACGGTAAAATCATGGCTGGGATGAAGCTGACATGAAGATCGGCAGCGATGTCATCAAAGTCTACAAGGACGTGCACATCTGGATCGGCATCATCTGCGGACTGCTGCTCTTCATCGCGTTCTATGCCGGCGCGATCACCCTGTTCGAAAAGCCGCTGGAGCGCTGGGCAACGCCGCCCTCGGCACTCGCAAAGGCACCGCCGCTGAAAGATGCCGAAAGGCTGCTGGCGGCCGTGCTCGCAGCATATCCGGAAGCGGCCAATCGTTATTCCATCGTCGTCGCGCCCACGCCGGACCAGCCGGCACGGGTGACCTGGGCCAAGCGCGGCGAGCGCCCGCGTCAGCTGATCGAGTATGGCGCCAGCTTCTCGTCCGACGGCAGCCTGCAGGTCGAAAAGCTGCGCAAAGCCGAGGTCGCACAACGGGTCGATCGTATGCACCAGTTCGTCGGTCTGCCGCTGCCCGACGACATCGCCCGCATCATCATGGGCGCGGTAGCGCTGGCCTATGCCGTAGCGTTGTTGTCGGGATTGATCGTGCTGCTGCCGACGCTGGCTGAGGATGTGTTCGCGCTGCGCATCGGCAAGAATCTCAAGCGCACGTGGCTGGATACGCATAATGCATTGGGCATCTTCAGCCTGCCGTTCCATTTGATGATCGCTCTGACCAGCGTGGTATTTGCCTTCCATACACCGTTTTATGCGACTCAGGCGAAAGCGCTGTACGGCGGGCAGATCGATTGGGGCGAGCATGAACCGCCCCCGACCGGTATCACACCGCTATCAGCCAGCGAATTGCTGGCCCGCGCCAACACGCAATTATCTGGATTCGAGGTATACAGATTCGACTTCCAGAAGAACCGCGATGGCCTGCTCGAAACAGGCATCATTGGATTGGATATACGCCGTGGCGCACGCGGACGCACCTACATGCGAACCCACGTCGACCCGTACACCGGCAGGATCGATACCCACGATCTGCCCGGTCATATGGACGGCTGGAACGAGGCGGTCAACGCCTTTTTTGCGCTGCATTTCGGCAGCTACGGCGGCAACGCAGTGCGCTGGTTGTATCTGTTGATGGGACTGGCCGGCGCAGCACTGTTCTATACCGGCAATCTGCTGTGGATGGAATCGCGACGCAAAAAACAGCGCGGCTCGGTACCAGTAGTGCAGGAGCGCTCAGCGCGAGTTCTGGCCGAGCTGACCGTCGGTATCGCATTCGGCAGCATCGCCGGAATCTCAACCACGATTGCCGCGGCAAAGTGGTTACCGGCGCAGGTAGAGGACCTGGCGTTCTGGCACGACACAATCTACTACGCTGTATTCTTCGCCTCGGTCGGCTGGGCATTGCGACGCGGTGCAGCACGCAGTGCCCGCGAACTACTGTGGCTGTGTGCGCTGGCAACCCTGCTCATTCCGCTGAGCAGTCTGGCAGGCGTCTGGGGCATCGGCGGCGCCTGGAACCATCCCGGCACCACGGCAATCGACCTGACCGCATTGATAGCGGCGCCGGTATTCCTGCTGATCGCGCAACATGCTCGCCGACGCGCATGCATGGGCCATACTGACAGCGTATGGTCGGTGGCGCTGGCTGCGGATGCCGGCGCTCAATCCCCTTGATAGCAGGAATCACCACCTCATCGTCGGCATGACGCTGCACTACATCGCGGTTCGACACGCGAGCTTCGAGCACAAAGCCAGCATATCCACGCTACGCGCTACCGGGGTATACCGCTATTGATTTGCGAACAGGCGCCGGCCTGGGCAACATACGGCTACCGCCCAGGACATTCGGACTGAGTCTCTACCGGGGAACGAATCCGAACGCTGGGGTATTATAGTCTTTCGTCCCCAACTCGGCTGGAACGCGCAAGTCGCGTTTCGCCATGCCGACCGATTCCACCGAGTAACAACTCATCAGAGGTGCTGCCGTCATGCGCTTACAGGAAATCATGAATACCGAGGTCGTGACCATCGGTCCGGAAGCAACAGCAAATCAGGCCTGGACCTTGATGGAGCGCAAGCGCATACGCCATCTGCTTGTCATGGAAGAGGGGCATCTCGTGGGCGTAATCTCCGAGCGGGACCTTGGAGGCCGTAAGGGTAGCGCGGTACGCAGAGGTCGCAAGGTGGAAGAGCTGATGGTAGAGGAAACAGCCAGCGCATCCCCGAGGACCACGCTGCGCCAGGCGGCGAACCTCATGCGCAGCCGGCTCATCGGCTCGCTGCCGGTGCTGGAGGATGGACGTATCGTCGGCATCGTGACCGCGACGGATGTACTGGAGGAACTCGGACGTGGATCCACCCGTCCTGCCGTCCAGGCGAAACGGCGATCCATGCGGCTGGCGCCTGTAGCGACGCGGCGAAAGTCCCCAGCCAAGCAGGTTGGTACCGCCAAGCGCGGACGGAGCATCGCCAAACAGATAAAGCGCTCCGCAAAATCCAAACGCGGCTCCGCCCGGGACAGCGGCGGCGGCGATCCTCCCGCGCGACGCTCCAAGACCGATGCTCCGACGCGTGCTCCCATGGCTGCACGCGTGCCACGACGGGCCAAGCAGCTCGCAGGGCGTACGGCATCAGCGGAAGTTCCAGTCCACATCCGTGCCGCAGGGACGCAGCTCGAGCCCAGCGACAGGGACTACATCCGGCGCAAACTCGGACGCAAGCTCGGCAAGTTCGCCACGTCGATCGAGCGCGTCAGCGTGCGCGTCGAGGACATCAATGGGCCTCGCGGGGGCATCGACAAGCGCTGCCGCATCAAGGTGGTGCTGAGCGGCCTGCCGAGCGTCATGGCGGAGGAGCGTCACGATACCGTGCAGGCGGCGGTCGATGCCGCCCTGACGACAGCGGAACGCGCGGTCCGCCAGCCCGTGCGGCGGCGACGTATGCAGCCGATGAGGCGTCGCAATACATCGAAATTGCATACCCTCGACCTGGTATGAATCCCGCAGCTTTCGAACTAGAGGCGCTCCGCCGGATCATTCTTCGCGTGACGCCACGCACGACAGGTTCAACACCGAGCTCTTGTATCCGTTTCATGTGCGCCGCTACTAGAGCAAGCGCCATGGCGCTAAAGAACCATTCCCTGGCGTGTGCTCGCCAAATGCTTGGAGTCGATGACCTGCACATTTTTGTCATCGAGTGCGGCGCGTAAAACGTCATCGCCGGCCGGGTTCACCGAGCGCGTGAGATCCCAGATCACGGCCACCTCGAAACCCAGATCGGCAGCATCCTCGGCACTCCAGCGCACGCAGAAGTCGCGCGCGAGCCCGCAGACGTACGCCCGCTTGATGCCACGCTCACGAAGATAGCCCGCGAGCCCCGTCGCGGGCCGCTCGCCGTTCTCGTCCCAGTTGTTGCGGAAACCGCTGTAGGAGTCGACCTTGGGATCTGTGCCCTTGCGGATGATCGCATCGACATGCTCGAGCGGCAGCGAGTCATGTAGCGCGGCGCCGCGCGTGCCGGCTATGCAGTGGTCCGGCCAGAGCACCTGCTCGCGGCCATGAAGCAGCATCACCTCGAAGGGCGTGCGGCCGGCGTGGCTGCTCGCGAACGATACATGCCCGGCGGGATGCCAGTCCTGCGTCGCCACGACACAGTCGAACAAACACGATTCAAGCAACTCGCGGATCGGCGCCAGGATCGCTTCGCCGCCGGTCACGGCGAGCGCGCCCCCAGGCAGGAAATCATACTGAATATCGATCAGCAGCAACGCTGTTCGCGCTCTATCGTTCACGATGCGTCTCCTCGTATCGTCTTTCCGCGACAAGTATGCCCGAGGCTCACCGGTAGAAGTACGGACAGCGCGATTGGCCCGCGGGCGTTAACGTCATCCGAGAGCGGCTCGGACGGCCCGTCCGACGATCCGCCGGTGTTAAGAATGGTTGCTGGAGCCTGCGATTGGATACGCTGCTATGCCTGCAGGTCGATGCGACGATCGACCTCGCGCGCGAGAGTCTCGAGCGCCGGCGCAATTTCGACGGGATAGGCAGCGTGCCGCGTCAGCGAGCGCAGATCCTCCGGCAGGCGACGCAGTTCGTGCTCCACGCGCATGCGTATCGCATGGAGCGTGGGCGACGGCGCGACGCGCCGGCCGGCGCGCATGACGGGCTCGAGCAGCGCCTCTCCCGGCTGAGGGTCGTCCACGAGCGTAAGCACATCGCGCGTGAGTTTCCCGCGGCGGTCGTAGTGGCGAAAGACCTGCTTGGCGCCGGGCCAGGTCAACTTGCCACTGGACCGCTTGCGCCGCGCAATGCCGGCGTATTCCTGAAGCTTGTACGCGCAATCGAGCGCGGGTGCATCGCTCGAGACGTCGAGGCTCGTGCCGATACCGAAACCGTCGATCGGAGCGCCTTCTCCAAGCAGTCTTTGCACTTCGAGTTCATCGATACCGCCACTTGCAAAAATTCCGATCCGTGTCTGTCCCCCCTCGTCGAGAATTCGCCGCACGCGGTGCGCAAGCTGGCCCAGATCGCCGCTATCCAGGCGCACCGAATGGATATCTATGCCGGCAGCGGCAAGGCCACGGGTGAGACTCACCACGCGTTCGGCCCCGGTTTCAGTATCGTAGGTATCGATGAGCAGCACGATCGCCCCGCGATGGCAGCGCGCGAAGTTTTCGAATGCCGCAAGCTCGGAATCATGGGCTTCGATGAACGAATGCGCCATCGTACCGAAGACCGGTATGCCGAAGAGCCGTTTTGCGAGTACGGTCGCCGTGCCGGTGAATCCGGCAAGGTAGCTGGCGCGCGCGGCCAAGATGGCTGCTTCGGCGCCGTGCGAGCGGCGCATGCCGAAATCCACGAGCTGTTTGCCCGGTGCCGCGAGCACACAGCGAGCAGCCTTGGAAGCGATCAGCGTTTGATAATGCAGGATGTTGATCAAACGGCTCTCGACGAACTGCGCCTCCGCAAGAGGCGCAGTGACGCGCAGCAGCGGCTCGTTGCCGAAAATCGCCGTGCCTTCGGGCACGGCGTCGACGTCGCCGGTGAAATGCATCCCCTGGAGCGAATCGAGGAACGCTTCCCCGAACAGTTCCGTGGATCGCAAGGTGTCGAGATCCGCCGTCGAGAATCGCAGGCCCGTGAGATAGTCGATGGCCTGATCGAGACCCGCGGCGATCAGGAAGTTACGCTGCGGAGGCAATCTGCGCACAAAGAATTCGAATATGGCCGTGTCGTTCATGCCGCGGTCGAAATACGCCTGCAGCATCGTGAACTGGTACAAGTCGCACATGAGAGCGCTGTTGTGCCAGTCCGGCGAACGTTGTGTCATTGGCGCTCTCCAGTGATTCGGACATGAAAATCTTCGCTTTGAATACGAGCCGCGAGTTTGGCGCAGCCATCGCCGCGACCGTCGGTATCGAACTCACAGCGCACGAAGAGCGCGAATTCGAGGACGGCGAGTTCAAGGTGCGAACGCTCGAAAGCGTCCGCAACGAGCGGGTATTCGTTTGCCAGACGCTCCACGGCGATGCCACGCAGAGCACGAACGACAAGTTGTGTCGGTTGCTGTTCTTCATCGGTGCGCTCAAGGATGCGGCCGCGGCCGACGTAACAGTGGTCGTTCCGTATCTCGCATATGCGCGCAAAGACCGGCGTACAAAGCCGCGCGATCCGGTGACCACACGTTACCTGGCGGCGCTGTTCGAAGCCGTCGGACTGGATGCGATCGTTACGATGGATGTTCACAACATCGCGGCATTCGAGAACGCGTTCCGCTGCCGCAAGGAGCATCTCGAGGCCGCGCCGCTCATAGTCCGGCACTTTCATCACCGTATCGAGATAGGCCGACGTATCGTCGTGCTCGCACCCGACGCGGGCGGTGTCAAACGCGCCAAAGCTTTCGCGGAGCTTTTCGCGGACTCGGCAGGGCGTGCAGTGGAGCTTGCATTCATGGAGAAACAGCGCAGCGAAGGCCACGTAACCGGTTCCGCATTCGCCGGGGATGTATGCGCCGCCGCGGTGATCATCGTCGACGATCTTGCGAGCACCGGCACGACACTTGCGCGGGCCGCGCGGATGTGCCGGGAACGCGGCGCAGCCGAGGTGTACGCCGCCGTTACGCACGGGATATTCGGCTTCGGCGCAGCCGAAGCCCTGGGCAGCACCGACATCGACGGTATTGTGACCACGGATACGATCGGCGATGTTTGCCGGCGCTGTCCCGCACTCGCCCCGAAGCTTGCGGTACTCGAAACGGCACCCTTGTTTGCCGAAGCCGTACGCCGTATGGCGCATCTGTCGTGTTCCCACGACAACCTCGTTCCTACGAAACTGCCAACGCATGGGTGATCGCATCGAGCGCCTTGGCGAGATACCCGTGCCCCCGCTCGATCCACCGGCGACGTAGATCCTCATCCATAGGTTCGTCCAGGTGCCGGACGCAGATCAGCGCCCGTACCATGGCACGACGGCTCGAATAGAAATCGAGCAGATTTTGTGATACGAAGTCGCCGGAGAGTTCGCGGTAGAGCGCAGTGATCTCGTGTGCCAGATCGGCTCTGTCGAGTTGTTCGCACTCGAGCGCCAGGAACATGATCTCCTCTGCCGTATCGAGCAGGCGCAACGCAGCTGAAAACTCCAGACAGTCGATGATCTGAGGATTCTCACCGAGCAGTATGTGTTCGGGCCGCAGGTCGCCATGTGCGTCGACGATCCGCCCCGCCGCGCAACGAGCCTCCAGCGTTTTCGCGAAGACTTGCAGGAACTCAACCTGCCCGGCCACGATACGTTCGATCGGGCATTCACCGAGCGACGACTCATAGGCGAGCAACTCGGTACGGCGCTGCCGGGTCTCCAACTCCAGGCGCCGAAGATATTCGGGGCCGTCCCAGGCGGCGCGGTGAGCACGCGCATAGTATGCAACGAGCTTTGCGACGAGCTCGCGCAGCTCTTCCTGGCCGATCGGTCCTGCCGCGGCGCGGGCATCGAGCATGCGCTCGCGCGGCAGTCGATGCATCTTGACGAGCCAGTCGACGATCGTGCCGCCGGCAGCGGAATCGATGGTCAGCGTCTTTCCGGTGCTCAACAACGGCACCACCGCGATGTAGACCGCTTCAGCGAGTCTCATGTTCAGCGTGAACTCGAGTTCGCAATAGGTACGCCGCAGTTCGACCGTCGTGAAGTCGATCTCATAAAACCGGATGGGCTTCTTGAGCTTGTACGCATATCTTCCCGCCAGAAAGACGCAGGCGAAATGCGTTTCTATGAATTCGACGTCAGCAGGAGCGTGTGGATATGAACCGGGATGCCGCAGGAACCGGGTTTTCATCGCGAATGGAACTGCGCAATGCGGCGGCACGATATTCATCATAGGTATCGGAATGCGAAGATCATATACGTACGCCCCACATTTGCGGCACGAAGCTGGAGCCGCATACTGAAAAAATGAATATATCCTTCGACGATTCGGCTCATGTATTTGTCGATCGTAGCGAAGCAGGCCGCGAGCTCGGTGCGTGGTTTCGCCAACGGCCGCCGATGGGTGAGCTGATCATACTAGGCTTGCCCCGTGGTGGCGTGCCCGTCGCCCGGGAGCTTGCCGACACCCTGGATGCGCCGCTCGACGTACTTCTGGTGCGCAAGCTAGGCGCACCGTTCAATCCCGAGTTCGCGGCAGGTGCGGTCGCAGCGGGTGGCATTATCGTCTATAACGCGGACGCGTTCACCGCGCGCACGCTCGAGAAACGTGATCTTGAACCCATCATCGAGCGCGAAAAAGCGGAGCTTGCGCGTCGGGAGCAGGTCTATCGAGCTGGAAGGCCGCCGCTCGCCATTGAAGGCAAGACCGTGATTCTTGTCGATGACGGCATTGCCACCGGATCGACGATGCAAGCGGCAGTGGATGCGGCGCGGAAGATGCAAGCGGGACAAGTCATCGTCGCGGTCCCGACCGCGTCGCGTCAGGCACTCGATGAATTGGAGCGCAGCGCCGACCTGGTCGTCGCCTTGTGCGCCCCGGAGCCCTACATCGCCGTCGGCAGATGGTACAAATATTTTCCCCAGATCCAGGATCGCGAGGTCGTGGAGTTGCTCTCGGCCTACGAGCCTCGACACGCCGGATACGAGGTCTCGGGAAAGTCGTAAGCGCGATCGGATGCTCAGACACGTGGCGGTTTCGGCCGCGTATCGAGCACAATATCCGTTTGATCACGAAGTCGATACTTGCCGGCGGCGAGCACAGGATTGAAGGGCAGATTCCAACTCAACGGCAACATCGCTTTGGAAATCCGACACGTATCGGTCGAAATCATCGTTGTATCGCCTGCTGAGCGCCCGGCTGAAACATGAGACGATCGCGATCGATGGGGTGGATTTCATCGGACGACTCAGGAACCCCCGATTCGATATGCCCACGCCTACTGCTGCAGAGGCCGTGGATGCGGCAACTCGACCGTGGACCCTTCCGTTACCATGAACTTACCAAGTTGTGACAACTCAGCGTTAGCAAGATGACCACGTACACACGCAATTGGTCCTCCATGCGTGACGACAATGACGAAGCCGTCTTTCGGCAGCGCGTGCCACGCTCGAATGCTGCGTGCAAACAGTTGCGCCGTCGTTTCTCCCCCGCCCGGCCGAAATTTATCCGGCTCGGTGAGCATACGGTCCATGGCGCTTCCGCTCGCGCGCCAGATCGAATCCCATGAACGTGTTTCCCAGCACCCGAAGTTTCGCTCGCGCCAGCGAGGATCGGTACGAGATACGACGCCCGCCGCTCCGGCAATAAGATCGGCCAGATACGATGTGCGCAATAGTCCCGAGTGAAATACGGCGGCTATCCTGCCTGCGCCGTATTGCCGTAGAACGGCGCCGACAATCGATTTCGATCGTCTGACGCCATCCCGGCTGAGGCCGACATCGGTCTGTCCATAACAGCGTCCGCGCCATCGCAGGGCCACTTCGGCATGGCGAACCAACAGTATCCGCCCATTCACGCAGCCACCAGGACAAAGAGAACCACGAGCTGACCTGCATAGGTCGCAAATCCAAGGCAATCGCCGGTGCTGCCGCCGATATGCATCATAAGCAATCGTCTGAACCACGTGATAAACACCATGCTGGCTGCGGCGATGGTCAGCACGGCGAATGGCGCGGCCCAGACAAGCGGCAGCAAGCCTGGCGATGCGAGTGCGAACGCCCAGGCTGCGTACCGTACGGACACTCGGCCGCCAACGTCCTTCGCCAACGTGTTGGAAGAGGCGACCGGTGAAACCGATGCCATCACCATGACGGCCAGCAGCCTGCCGACGGTGGCTGCTCCAACCACGCCGACAAGTAATGTTGCCGCCGGCAGCAGACAGGTGAGCGCGACACGCAGTCCAACGCCGAGCAGGAGCGCCAGCGAACCATACGTGCCGATCCGGCTGTCTTTCATGATCTCGCGTGCATGCTCCGGATCATTTCCGCCGCCCACGGCGTCGCAGAAATCCGCAACGGCATCTTCATGAAACGCACCGGTCAAGCGCGCCTCCACGACGAGCGCAATCAGCACTGCGACGAGACGCGGCCACCACTGCTCGACAAGGATGATGGTGAGCGCCGTGATGGCCCCGATGAGCGATCCTACGAACGGAAACCAGATCACTGCGCGTTTGAGCCCATCGAGAACCGCCTCGCGCGACAAGGAACTCACGGCAGGTATGGGTATGCGCGTAAGAAACTGAACAGCCAGCAGCGGCAACGCCCAATGCGGACACTCAGTCTTCACGCGGCACGCCCAGTCCATCGAGCGAGGCGACATCGCGAAGCAACGAAACCGCACTGTCGAGCAGCGGCAGTGCGATCAAAGCCCCGGTTCCTTCGCCGAGCCGCATGTTCCAATCGAGCAACGGTCTCAGGCCCAAGGCTGCAAGTGCACTACCGTGACCGGGTTCGGAAGACAGATGCGAGGCGACCATGCATGCAGCCGTGTCGGATTGCAGGGTGGCGGCGATCAATGCCGCCGCGGTGGCCACATAGCCGTCGATCAGCACCACCACGTCGTGCCGGGCGCTTTCGGCAAAGAATCCTGCCATCGCCGCCATCTCAAAGCCAGCGACCGAAGCAATCGCCTTCCGCGTGTCTTGTCTCAGTATTTTCCGCGCCTTTGCGGAAGCTTCGGCCACGATCTCCTTCTTGATGCGGAGAATGACATCATCGGCGCCGGCACCGCGACCGGTCGCCTGCTCCGCCGACACTTCGGCCAGCAAGCTGGTGAGACAGGCCGCAGCCGTCGTATTACCGATACCCATCTCTCCAGCGATGAGAACCTTGTAGCCATTCTCGATGGCTGCCTGGGCTTCACGCACACCCACATTCCACGCCGCGTCGAATTCATCGGCCGTCATCGCGGGTTCTTTGGACAAATCACGAGTACCGTGGGCAACGCGAGCTTGGGTAAAATTCGAGGCACATAGGTCGTCGAGCGATGTGGAAACACCCACATCCACGATCCGCAAGTCGCACCGATGCGTTCCGGCAAGCGCAGCACTGGCCGATCGACCCGCAACAATCGTACGCACCATGAGCGCCGTCACTTCCGGGCTCCACGCCGACACCCCGCTCGCAACCACGCCATGATCCGCCGCGAACAGTACCAGGCGGCGCGGCCGTACCACGGGCTCCAGTGTCTTCTGAATACGCGCTATTCGTGCCGCAAGCTCCTCGAGCTTTCCGAGGCTGCGTTTGGGTTTGGCCAGAGCGTCCAGGTGCGCCCAGATGTCGGTTTCGGTCGTCATGCGGAACACCGTGCGATATCCAACAACCTGTCCAGATCGACTGAGCGCTCCAACACTGCCGCAAGCTCATCCAAAGCAGCGTCTATCCGCTGGTGTTGCTGGACTCTGTCGGACGAAACTCCAAGTGACTCCAGCCAGGCGCCGCGAAACTCCGCCCGATTGTAGAGTCCGTGAACATAGCAACCGGCAACGAGTCCGTCGGCGCGTATGGCACCGGCGGCGCTGCCGTCATCGAAGCGCAGCCACGGAGTGAGACCAGGCTCCAAACGCGTTTGACCTGCATGAATCTCGTATCCGTCGAACACCGCGCCGCTATCGATGTGAATTCCGCGTACCTCGCCTACCTGCTTGGTCTTCATAAGGTACGTATCCATCGGCAACAGATCCAATCCATCGACGGATTCCACGGGGCCTTCCATACCTTCCGGGTCGGTGATGCTGCTTCCCAACATCTGGAATCCGCCACAGATGCCGACGACGTGGCCGCCGCGCCTTACATGCGCCGCGATATCGATATCCCAGCCCTGGCGTCGCAAGAACTTGAGATCCGCAATGGTGGCTTTCGTACCGGGAATAATGACCACTTTCGCGTCGCCGGGAAGTGCGGTGCCTGGAGGAATCAGCTGCAACGAGGCGCCGGAATCCTGCATCAAGGCATCAAAGTCATCGAAATTTGCAATATGCGGTAGCAAGGGTACGACGATTCGTAAAGCCCCTGGCGTTGCAGCAGGAGCGTTCAATGTGACGGCATCTTCCGCCGGAAGCGTACGCGCAGCTGCGAGCCATGGAACCACACCGAGTGAGGGCCACGAAGTGCGCCGGGTGATCTCGGCGACACCTGATTCAAACAGACTGATATCACCACGGAACTTATTGATAATAAATGCCTTGATCATTGCCCGATCTTGTCTGCTGAGCAGCGTGCTCGTACCTACGAGCGCGGCGATGACACCACCGCGATCGATATCGCCGATGAGGACGACCGGAACACGCGCGGCGCGCGCAAAGCCCATATTGGCGATATCGTGAGCGCGTAAGTTGCTTTCAGCTGGGCTACCGGCGCCTTCTACTACTACGATATCAGCCTCGCGCGAGAGTCTGCCAAAGGATTCCAGTACGATCTCCAGGAGTTCGGCCTTGTGCTGGCGGAAGTAGCCCGCGTCGACGGTTCCGCGAACGACACCGCGAATGACGAGTTGTGCGCCGATATCCGATTGCGGTTTGATGAGAACGGGGTTCATGTGAACACTCGCAGGCACGCGGCACGCGATGGCTTGTAATGCCTGGGCACGGCCGATTTCACCGCCATCGGCTGCCACCGCGGCATTGTTGGACATGTTCTGTGGTTTGAAAGGCCGTACCGTCAAGCCGCGGTTCACGAGTGCGCGGCAAACACCGGCGACAATCACGGACTTGCCCACATCAGAACCGGTACCCTGGAACATCACTGCAGCCATGCGATCACTCCCACCAGCAACCAGAGCAGCAGACACGCCGTGACATACACTCGCAGCGCATCGCGAAGATCATTTACACGGGGCTTCGGCCCAGTGCCAAAAGTGGCACGCCAGGCCAGCTCTCCATCGTAGGAAACGGGACCACCGAGCTGTATGCCCAAGACGCCCGCCATCGCCGCTTCGGTCCAGCCCGCATTCGGCGAGGCGTGCTTGCCCGCATCGCGCCACATGATGCCAAGGCCTCGAAATCGAGCCAGACACAGAAACAGGCCGGCGATTCTTGCTGGAACGAAATTCATGACGTCATCGGTGCGTGCAGCAGCCCATCCGAAAGCACGATAGCGCTGGTCGCAATGGCCGATGAGGCTATCGGCGGTGTTGACGGCCTTGTATATGAATAACCCGGGAAGCCCACCTACCAGAAACCAGAACGCGGGCGCAATGACGCCATCGCAGAGACTCTCCGCCAGGCTCTCGGTCGCTGCCGTCGCAATGCCGGTCTCATCCAGTATTGCCGTGTCACGCCCAACGATGCAGGCAACTTCGGAGCGAGCTCGTTCCAGGTCATTGGCAAGAAGCGGATTGAGTACTGCCACGACATGAATATAGAGACTACGTTGGGCCAGACCGGTCGTCGCCGCCAATAGCCCGACAATGATGAATGTCCGATCGGCGAGCTGTTCGAGCAGCCATGCCGCGCCGAATGCAATCAACATGACGAGTCCGAGCAGCAACATGCCTTTTGTATAGTTGCCCTTTCCATTGCGGGTGTTCCACGTCTGCTCCAATGCAGTGATGACGTGACCGATCCACACCACCGGATGTCGGATGCGGCGATACAAGGCGTCGGGATATCCAAAGCACGCCTCGAGAGCGAGTGCGATAGACAACTGTTGTGCGTGGTCGAGACTCATTTTCGATAGCGGCGCAGCGGAACCACGTAGGGATTGGCATCTCCCACCATCCCGAAGTGCGCGTCGATCCCAAAGGCCTCGCGGATGGGTTCTGGATGCAGCACCTGGTGACGCGATCCTGAGGAAAGCACCTGGCCTTCATGCAGAAGTACGACAAAGTCGGCAATGCGTGCGGCGAAGCTCAAGTCGTGAAGTACCAGCACGACGCCTACGCCCTGACGTGCAATGCGGCATAGCTGCTCGAGCACATCGAGCTGGTGAGCAGGATCCAGATTCGCAAGGGGTTCATCCGCCAGCAACCATTGTGGCTTCCCAGCAAGCACGCGAGCGAGCAGCACGCGCGCGCGTTCTCCACCTGAGAGCTGCCGGGCGGTACGCGTCGAGAGCTTTGCGACATCGGTCGCAAGCATGGCCTGCGCGATCGCCTCGCGATCCTCGTTCGTCTCGCCCCCTCGTCCGCGATGTGGCAATCGCCCGAGTGACACGAGCGTCATGACATCGATGTCCCAATGAATCTCCGGTGCTTGCGGCAACAGCCCAATGCGACGTGCCCGATCGCGACGAGCCAAAGTCAGGACATTCTCCCCGTTCAGCGTCACGAACCCGGATTCCGGACAGCGCAATCCTGAGAGGCAGGCAAGCAGCGAGCTCTTTCCCGCACCGTTAGGCCCCAGTAACACCGATACCTTGCCGGTCTCGAAGCGCGTTGACACACCGCGCAGCGCGGCATTGCCACCAAGCGCGAGGCTGACATTCGAAGCTGCTAGGATTTCCCGAGTCGAGGCGGTCATGTCTGCGTCTTCCTGAGTCTCAGCAGCATCGCCAGGAAGAAAGGTGCACCGAGCATGGACATGACAATGCCGAGGCGAAGCTCAGTCACCGTAGGGGAGATCCTCACCAGGCTGTCGGCAATCAGTAGCAGCAGCGCGCCGCCTAACGCCGACGGTAGAATCACGGCGGAAGGCCGTGCACCCACGATAGGGCGTACGATATGCGGCACCATCAGTCCGACGAATCCCACGATGCCGGCTGCCGCGACAGAGCCGCCGACGCACAATCCCACGCCGATCACGACCTTCCACTGGAGCATATACTCGTTGATGCCCATGGAGCGTGCAGCTGCTTCACCAAGTGTCAATGCATCGAGCGAACGACCCGTGGTCAGCAGCACGGCGATTCCCAAGCCCATCACCGGCACAGTGATACGTACGTCGTCCCAACTGCGATCGGTGAGCGTACCCATCAGCCAGTTCACGATCTCGGATGCTACATAGGGAGTCGGAGCGAGACTGATCACGAGCGTCGTGGCCGAGCCGGCGATACTGGCGAGGATCATGCCGGCGAGCGCGAACATGATGAGGCTGCCCGAACGGCCCGCGAGCAATGCCAGCAACATCATGGCGATTCCCGCACCGGCAAGCGCGAATACCGGAAGAAGAAACGTGGCCGACGCATAACCGAAGTAAAGCGAGCTGACTGCGCCGAGTGCAGCGCCGGAAGAAATGCCGAACAATCCCGGATCCGCCAGTGGATTGCGCAGATAGCCCTGCATCACGGCACCTGCGGCACCCAGTGACGCACCAAGCACCATCGCCAGCAGGGTTCGCGGAAAGCGAAGCTCCGCAATGATGAGCCAGCGTGGATCGCCGGAACTCCAGGCATCCCACGGTATCCATACCTTGCCCGATGCCACCGAGAACGCCGCGGCAGCGCCAATCAACACCAGAAACAGGATGTTGACCTTGAGCGATGATGCTCTCATCGCAGCACCAGTTCGCGGCGGATTTCGGCGAGACGCGTGATGGCATCGATGATCGTCGGGCCTGCACAGCTCAGCAGCCGAAAGGGATAGCTGCGAAAGGTGACGGCGTCCCTCGGCAATTTATCGATCGCCGGATGGCCAAGCATGCGATCTCCAGCAGCATCGCTCCGGCTGATGGAAAGTACCAGCCGCGGCGGCTTGCTGAGCAGATACTCGATCGGCAGTACATCCCACTGCTTGAGGCCGTAGTCCGTACTCATGTTCTTGAAACCCGCAAGTTGAAGCAGCTGGTCGGACAACGTACCCGTACCCGGCACCATGCCGCCGCTCTGCCAAATGAGCGCGGTGATTGGAGCGCCCTCATCGAAGCGCGCACGCTCCACTGCGCTGGCGATCTCCTCTACGAGCTGCTTGCCACGCTCTGGGTGTCCTGCCGCCGCGGCAATGGATTGCACCTGCTCGATACTTCTTTTCACGCTATCCGGCACCGGATATGTCATGACGCGGATGTTCATGCGTTCGAGCGCCAGCAGGGTCGCAGGAGATGCGTGTGGACCGGACATCAGGATATCCGGCTGAAGAACGACGATTTCTTCCGCGGTCCCGGATGTCGCATGGAAGCGCATTGCGACATCCATGGATATGGAAGTCGATCGCGGATCTTGCGAGTAGTGGCTGATACCGACGATCTGATCGGCATCGGCCACACGAACCAGGATCGCATCCACGCAGGGATTGATCGAAGCAATACGTGGACCGGCCGCTACTACGGGCGTGACAGTTATCAGTACTAACACGACGACAAGCATCTGCAAGATTCGATGCCCTTCTGCGTTCATTGGAGGGCGACGTACAGGCGTGTCCATTGATCGTCGTCCGCAGGCAAGCCAATGCGTACCAGTCGCGAGTCCTCGTTGAGAGGCCTGATCAGAATTCCACGCATGGCCAGGCGGCGGAACAATGCATCGGCATCCGCGCAGCGCACCAGACGATAAAGAGGGGTTCCACCCTTGAGCTCGAAACCTGTTGCGAGCAGCAGCGCATCGAGATCGGCACCTGCATGGAGGAGGCGTTGTCGCTGGGCCGACTGCCAGTGACTATCGCGGTACGCGGCGATGCCTATGTCGACGGCGGGGCCGCAGACCGGCCAGTCTCCGATCAATTGACGGAACGACATCGCATGGCGCGACGTGACGACAAAGCCAAGTCTTAAGCCCGCCAGACCGAAGAATTTACCGAAGGATCGGAAGACGAGGATACCGTCGCTCGCAGCCGTACAAAGACTGTTCTCCGGAACGATATCCGCGTACGCCTCGTCGATCACGAGCATACCGCCACGCGCTGCGAGGCGTTTGGCAACGGCGCGCAACCGATCCGGGCAGATCGTCCGCCCGTCCGGATTGTTGGGATTGGCGAGTATGATGACGTCGTTCGATCCAGCGGCCTGTTCGAGCGACTCCGAGGTTGCTTCGGTAACGGACGAATGTTTCCAAGCCAGCAGATGCCCGGAATACCCTGGCCTCACGACCGCAACTTTCCGCTCATGGAAAATGGGCTCCAACAGACGCAGCGCCAGGTCGGTTCCCGGAACCGCCACGACCTGGCTGGGGTCCTCGACGCCGAAAGCTGTGGCGGCGGCATGTTCAAGTTCCGCGATGTGGTCCGCCTCGGGCAACCGCGCAAATACCGAATGCGCAAGATCGGCATGCGGATACGCCCACGGGCTGATGCCTGTGGACAGATCGATCCATGGCCGCGGGGCGAGCGGAAATAGTGCGCTTGCCGCGTCGATCCTGCCGCCGTGCTCGCGAAACACATCTAGGGATGTGGCGACCACGTTACAGGCATCAGAAATCGAAGCGTACGCCCGCGTAATACGAGCGACCATAGGTACCGTAGAGATAAACGGTCTCGTACTCCTCATCGAGCAAATTCTCGATGCGAGCTTGCAACAGCATCTTCTCACCGACGCGATATGCGAGGCGCAGATCTACGAGCTTGTAACCGTCGACGATTCGCGTATTCGTCGCATTGTCGTAGCTGCGGCCATTCTTGGTATATGTCACTCCGGTCTCGAGATCGAATGGCCAGCGATAGTCGATCAGCAGGTTTGCCGTTTCGCCGGGGCGGCGGGCCAACCTGTTGCCGTAATTCGCTCCGGGTGAACGATTCTCGGTATCGATCCGGCTGTAATTGGTCTGGATCATCAAACCATTCACCGGTTCTAGAGCCAGCGTCAATTCGAAACCATCGGCGCGCGCCTGGGCGACGTTGTCATAAGTACCGAAAGGACGATTTGTACAAATACCGGCAAGAGGCGCGGCGCAGGAAACGAAGTTGATGAGATCTTTGGTATCGCGGATGAAGTAGGTGACGCCGATTTCACCCTTGTCCCGCCAGAAGCGCTGTGCGAGGCCGACATCCCAGCTTTCGGCCGTCTCCGGCGTCAGCAGCCCGTTGCCGTACTCACTCTGCAACTGGTAGAGCGAGGGCGCTTTGAAGGCTTCGTTGTAGCTCGCTCGCAGCGTGGTCGAGCCCTGGTTGGGAGACCAGGCAAGACTTCCGCCTACATTGGTGCGGCCGCCAAACTCATCATGATCATCACGGCGCACGCCGGCAATGATGGTGAAATGATCGATGGGCTTGCCGATAAGCTGCAGGTACGCACCATCGATTCTCGCTTTCCCGCGCGTGACCGGGCCGCCGTAGCTCGAACTATTGAACTTGGATGTCTCGCTCTCCAGGCCAAAGCCGGACGCCAGTTTTGGGGTAAATTCGAAAGTGCCCTGGTATTCGAAACGTGCGTTCTCGCCATCGGCATCGAAAGTCTGGATCGGAATGCTGTCCGGATCCTCATTGGTTCGAGACGTCTCGGTATAGGCGTACGCCACACGATTATGAAAGCGGCCGGCAAGCAGATCGAAATTGACACCGGCATAGCCCACAGCCTCGCGCGTGCGCGCCTCTTCGCGTGTGTCCCCGAAAGCGTAGGTAGGAGGCGGGAAGCCGTCGATACCGGTCTTGGCCTTCGAGTACCATCCACGCAGATCGAGCCACGCATCATCGGTCAGGTCGATAGTGAACTTCGCGTTGGCACTGATGTTGCGATAGTCGTCTTTTTCCCGGCCACCACGCGCTTTATTGAAAGCGGAAATACCATCGGTGTCGTAACCGTTGACTCCCATACTGGCTGCAACGCGACCGAACCTCTGAGAAAGATTCACGCCGGCTTGACTCGTACCGTGCGATCCATATTCAAGCTTGGCCACGCCCTTGAATACTTCGGTAGGTTCGGCAGTGGTCAGGTTCACCACGCCGCCAATGGCCTGGCTTCCCCACACGATGGACTGTGATCCGCGCAGCGCTTCGACGCGGGTGACATTGCCGAGTAGCATATTGCCGAAGTTGAAGCCGCCGCCCGGCGCCGACGGGTCGTTGAGCTTCACGCCATCGATCAGTACGACGGTGTGATCGCTCTCCGCGCCACGAATGAACAGCGACGTGCTCGTTCCAACGCCGCCATTTCGCACGAACGAAACGCCGGGGACCGTGCGCAACACGTCTACGATGGCATCGTTCTGGCGCGCTATCAGCGATTGCTCATCGATGACCGAAATCGACTGACCGACGTCGGATGCCGATTGCGCGAAGCGCGTCGCAGTGACGACGATGACTTCTTCCGCCCATGCGGGCACAGAGATGGAAGTGATGGAAAGAGACAGCAGGCAGATGCGCTGAAGCGTACGCATGGAAAACCTCGGACCGTTGACGAATCCAAGAGCCGCTTACACGGCTCCACCTTGTCGTCACGCGAGGTTTTCCTCGATCGCTCGGCACACCCCGACCAGCGAAGGACAGACTGCGATAGGCAGGTTTCCTGGCTTCCGAGTCGTTATGCCTGGCCGCCTTCCCGGTATTACCCAGTGGCATTCTTGGCCAGCACTCGTCGGTTACAGTTGCGGGGGCAGCCCCGGTTCGTGAATTTCAATTCACTTCCGGGTTCCCTTTTGATCCCAGTTTCTGGGAACCTAACGCGGTATAAAGTGTAGTGCAGCGGCTAATGGGGATGCAAGATGCAACGGTCGGGGCGAGTGATTCTGTATTTGGGAGGGGCGCGTTCAGGAAAAAGTCGATTGGCGCAAATTCGCGCTGAATCAACGGCTAACGAGCTTATTTACGTCGCTACGGGGCAGGCTGGCGACGCAGAAATGGCGAGGCGCATCCGCCAGCACCGGGCTGAGCGCGGCGAGCGCTGGCGCACCATCGAAGCACCGCTCGATTTGCCGCAGACCCTGATTCAGAACGACGCCGTCCGGCGAACCTTGCTCGTCGACTGTCTCACGCTTTGGCTGAGCAATTTGATGCTCGCGGAATACGATATTCGCAAGGCGCGACGATCTTTGGTCGATGCACTTGCTGCCAGCAACTCGACGGTGCTGCTGGTATCCAACGAGGTCGGCATGGGCATCGTGCCTGACAATACTCTGGCAAGACGTTTTCGCGACGAGGCCGGTTGGTTGCATCAGAAGATCGCCGCAGTGGCCGACGAGGTATGGCTGGTGATGGCGGGGTTGCTCTTGCCGCTCAAGAACGAACGATCCATGATCGAGAGTTGAATTCAACCGAGTCGCAACCGGCTCAACTCAGGCGATTCAACCCGTTATAGGCCGCTACCCGGTACGCCTCCGCCATGGTCGGGTAGTTGAATGTCGTGCGAGTAAAATAGCGTACGTCATTGAGCTCGGACGAGGCCATCACGGTCTGTCCGATATGCACGATCTCCGAGGCGTTATCGCCGAAGCAGTGCACACCCAGCACCTGCAGGTTCTCGGCGTGAAAAATGATCTTGAGCATGCCGACGCGCTCATCGGTCATCTGAGCACGCGCGAGATTCTTGAACGCACAATGACCCACCTCATAGGGGGCTTTCAGCTCCTGCAACTCGCGCTCGCTCTTGCCCACCGAGGAAATTTCGGGAATCGTATAGATGCCGCTCGGAATCATCTCCAGACAGTGCGGCTCTATCGCAGGGTCCAGGATGTGCTGGACCGCATGCGAGCCCTGTACATACGCTGCGCTCGCAAGCGCCGGTGGACCGGCGATGTCGCCCACCGCGTAGATATTCGGCACGGCGGTTTGATAGTGACCGTTGACCGGAATCTGCCCCCGCAAGTTGCTCTCCAGACCAACGGCCGAAAGTTGCAGCGTCTGTGAGGCGCCGGTGCGGCCGTTCGCCCAAAGCAGCACATCCGATTTGATCCTGCGGCCGGAGGTGAGGTGCAGCAAGACATCATGCTCACGTGCCTCTACCGCCTCGAACTCCTCGTTGTGCCGGATGACACAGCCCTGTTCACGTAAATGATACGACAGCGCCTCGGCGATTTCGTCATCCAGGAACGACAGCAGGCGGTCATGCGTATTGACCAGCGTCACTTTGGCGCCGAGGTTGATGAAGATGGACGCATACTCGCAACCGATTACGCCCGCGCCATAGATCGTCACGGAAAACGGATGCTCGGCGTAGCGCAGGATGCTGTCGCTGTCGCGTACACGTGGATGTGTGAAGTCCACGTCGGGTGGATGATAGGGCCGCGAGCCGGCGGCGATCACGATGTGCTTGGCGCTCAACCGGTAGGGCTTGCCTGCCCCGGGCTGCACTTGGAGCGTATGTGCATCGAGCAAACGCGCCTCGCCGCCGAATATCGGCACGCGGTTGCGGTCATAGGACCGGCGGCGGCTAGCCACCTGCAAGTCAATGACATTGGCTGCGGAAGCCAGCAGTTGCGGATATGTCAAACGGGAGGAGAGATGCTGCTCGCGCAGCAACGGGTTACGCTTGAGGTCGTGCAGGACCTTCACGGCATGCCGCAGCGCCTTGCTCGGAATCGTACCCCAGTGAGTACAGCCGCCGCCTACTTCGAAATGGCGCTCGATCAGCGCCACCTTCAGACGGTTCTTGGCAGCCATCATGGCCGCACCTTCTCCCGCCGGGCCGCTGCCGATCACCAGGACGTCGAATTTTTGCATCTTCATCTTCCGCAAAGGACGTAATGATCGACGAGAGGCCTACTATAAAACAACAATCCCGGTGTACTCGCTCTTGCGAACGACTTTGTTTTTCAGGTAAGGACTTTGTTTTCGACGCGCAACAGCCTAAAGATGACACGCAACCGCTATTCCACCGTCACCGACTTGGCGAGGTTGCGCGGCTGATCGACATCCGTTCCTTTCAGGATGGCGCAATGATAGGCCAGCAACTGCAAAGGGATGGTGTAGACGGCCGGCGCCTGGAAATGACTGACATGCTTCGGCATGGTGATCACCGTGACGCCTTCGGATGAACTGATGCCGGCATCGGGATCGGCGAACACATAAAGTTCGCCGCCTCGGGCCCGCACTTCCTGCAGGTTGGATTTGAGCTTTTCGAGCAGGTCGTTGTTGGGTGCGACCACGATGACGGGCATCTCGGCATCCACCAGCGCCAGCGGGCCATGCTTGAGTTCGCCGGCAGGATAGGCCTCGGCGTGGATGTAGGATATTTCCTTGAGCTTCAGCGCGCCCTCCATCGCGATGGGATGCATCTGGCCGCGGCCCAGAAACAGGGCATGGCGCTTGTCCGCAAAGCGCGTCGCCAGTTCCCTGATCTGTCCATCGAGATGCAGCGTCTTCTCGATCAAGGCCGGAATTTCGATCAGGCGCTGTACCAGGCCGCGCTCGCGCTCCGCATCGGTGCCATGAAATTTCGCCAGTGCGACCACCAGCATCCCCAGGGCCGTCAGCTGGGTCGTAAAGGCCTTCGTGGAGGCAACGCCGATCTCCGGACCCGCACGCGTCAACAGCACCAGATCGGATTCGCGCACCAACGAACTTTCGGGCACATTGCAGATCGACAGGCTGGATAAATATCCCGCCTGCTTGGCCATGCGCAATGCCGCCAGCGTATCGGCGGTTTCGCCTGATTGAGAAATCGTGACGAACAAGGTATTGCGCGGCACGACCGGATTGCGATAGCGATATTCACTGGCGATCTCGACCCAGCAAGGCAGCCGCGCGATCTGTTCGACGAAATATTTCGCGACGACGCCGGCATGGAAACTGGTGCCACAGGCGATGATCTGCACCGCTTCGGTACGCCGGAACACCTCGGTAGCCAGCGGTCCGAATGCCGCCTCCAGCAACTTTCCGCCCACTGCTCGCTCATCCAGCGTCTGCGCCACGGCACGCGGCTGTTCATGGATCTCCTTGAGCATATAGTGCGAATACTCGCCTTTCTCCGCGGCGTCGGCCGACAATGCACTCTCGGACACCGGCCGCCGCGCCGTGTTGCCCTCGTGGTCCAGAATACGGATGCTCTGGCGGCGAACCTCGGCGACGTCCCCCTCCTCCAGAAAAATGAACCGGCGCGTCACCGGCAACAGCGCCGCGACGTCGGACGCCACGAAGTTGCCATCTGTGCCGACTCCGATCACCACGGGGCAGCCGGCGCGGGCAAGGATGATGCTGTCCGGCTCGTCCTCGCTGATGACGGCGAGCGCATAGGCACCTTCCAGCTCCGCGACCGTGGCGCGCACGGCCCGAAACAGGTCTCCCAACTTCTGCTTGTGATGGTGGATACGGTGAGCGATGACCTCGGTGTCGGTCTCCGAAGTGAATTCATAGCCCAGCCCCGCCAGTTCCTCGCGCAGTTCCTCGTGATTCTCGATGATGCCGTTATGGACGATGGCGATGCCGTCTCGAGAAATATGCGGGTGTGCGTTGCGCTCTGATGGAGCGCCGTGAGTCGCCCAGCGCGTGTGGGCGATACCCAGGTGTCCGGCGACCGGTGTCTCCTCGATGGCTTCCTGCAGCACCCTGACTTTGCCCACGGTACGCTGACGGCTCAGCTGACCGCTGCCGTTCAGGATGGCGACGCCGGCCGAATCATAGCCGCGGTATTCCAACCGCCGCAGGCCTTCGATCAAGATGGGGATGACGTTCCGATCAGCGACTGCGCCGACGATGCCGCACATGTGGGACCCTCGAAGTCAGATAACTCATTGTATCGAAGGGTATGGAGATAAACCTGTACCCCATCACACGACCTCCCTGCACGTTGCGCCGGACCGCGGGCTCCGATCGCTCATCGGAACCTGCCTGGAGCCTATTTCGCAGCCTATTTCTCCGAGCCCGGCTTCCCCGTATCCGCCTTCCTAACCGGTCGCCTCCAGGCGTCGATGGTGACCTGGCGCGCCCGCGCGAGGGTCAGCTTGCCCGCCGGCGCATCCCTGGTGATCGTCGAACCCGCACCGGTGTTGGCGCCCGCCCCCACCTTCACCGGAGCAACCAGCATGGCCCCCGAGCCGATGAACGCTTCGTCACCGATTTCGGTTCGCCATTTGTTGGCGCCATCATAATTGACGGTCACCGTACCGGCGCCTACGTTGACTTTTCGCCCCAGGGTCGCGTCGCCTAAATAGGTCAGATGATTGGCCTTGCTGCCGGCGCCGATATCGCTGTTCTTGACCTCCACGAAGTTGCCGATATGGACTTCCTCGTGCAGCACGCTGTGGGGACGCAGGCGTGCAAACGGCCCGATCGAGCCGCGCGGGCCAATGGTCGCGCTATCGATGACGCAGTTCGGATGAAGACGGGTATCAGCCTCGATCCGGCAGTCCTTCAGGTAACAGTTCGGGCCGATATGCACCCGATCGCCGAGTTCGACAGTGCCGATCAGGACACAGTTCACATCGATGAAAACATCGCGCCCAACCCCCACCTTGCCGCGGATGTCGGTACGAGCAGGATCCACCAAAGTGGCGCCCTCGATCATCAGGGCACGGGCCCGCTGAACTCGCAGCTCCGCTTCGAGGCTTGCCAGTTGAATCTTGTCGTTCACGCCCATCACCTCCGCCTCGGTGGGAGCGATGACGGCATTGATACGCAATCCTTCACGGGCCGCCATGACGATGATGTCGGTCAGATAATACTCACCCTGGGCATTGTCGTTCTTCAGCGCGGCCAGCCAGCGGCGCAACGCCGCCGCGGGGGCGGCGATCAGGCCGGTATTGATCTCCTTGATGGCCTGCTCCTTGGTGTTTGCATCCTTCTGCTCCACGATACGCACCACGTTTCGGGCGGCATCGCGCACCACCCGGCCGTAACCGGTCGGGTCAGCCAGCTCCACGGTCAATACCGCGATGGAGCGCTCGTCACACCGCGACAGCAGCTGCACCAAGGTTTCCCGGCGCACCAGCGGCACATCGCCATACAGGATCAGTACCTGGTGATCGTCGGGAATGGCGGGCATCGCCTGTGCAACCGCGTGCCCCGTGCCGAGCTGCTCGGCCTGCAGGACCCATTGAACGGGTGCATCGGCCAGCGCTTCACGAACCTGCTCGCCGCCATGGCCATGGACCACGTGGATCGTCTCCGCCTGCAGGGTGCGAGCACTGTCGAGCACATGCTCCAGAAGCGGGCGGCCGGCCAAAGGCTGCAGCACCTTCGGCAAATCGGACTTCATGCGTTTTCCCTGCCCGGCGGCAAGAACGACGATTGACAGCGGCATACGAGTCGGCCCTCGCCATTTCGTACAGACTTTGGACAGGGTAACCTGGAATCAGGCGTCGAACTGCGACACAGAGCAGAATGCGCCCCGAAGGGCGCATTCTTTCCTTGAGCCGGTCGTCAGCAAGGCATCATTGCTTCAGCTTGCGCAGTTTCTCGATCGCCTTGATCTGGGCGATGGCCCGCGCCAGTTCGGCCTGCGCCTCGGCCAGCTCCATCTTGTTGCCGCGATCGCGCAGGGCTTCCTCGGCGCGCTGCTTCGCCTGCAGCGCGGCAGCCTCGTCCAGATCCCGGGCACGCAAAGCCGTATCGGCCAGCACCGTCACCAGGTGCGGCTGGATTTCCAGCGCGCCGCCCGAGACATAAAAGAACTGCTCTTCACCCGCCGGCGTCTGGACCCGGACTTCGCCCGGCTTGAGCGTAGTCAGCAGCGGTGCGTGGCGCGGCGCAATGCCGATCTCACCCATGATCGCCGGTGCGAAGACCATCGCGGCCTCCCCGGAGAAGATTTCGCCTTCGGCGCTGACGATATCGACGTGTAAAGTTGCCATGGCGTCTTACTGCAAGGTCTTTGCTTTTTCCACCGCCTCGTCGATGCCGCCCACCATGTAGAAGGCCTGTTCCGGCAGATGGTCGTATTCACCGTCGAGAATGCCCTTGAAGCCGCGGATGGTTTCCTTGAGCGGCACGATCTTACCGTCCTGGCCGGTGAACACCTTCGCGACGTTGAAAGGCTGCGACAGAAACCGCTGGATCTTGCGCGCCCGCGATACGGTGCGCTTGTCGTCTTCCGACAGCTCGTCCATACCCAGGATCGCGATGATGTCCTGCAGTTCCTTGTAACGCTGCAATACGGCCTGTACGCCGCGTGCGATACTATAGTGCTCTTCGCCGATGACCAGCGGATCGAGCTGACGGCTGGTGGAATCCAGCGGATCGACTGCCGGATAGATACCCAGGGAGGCGATCTGGCGCGACAACACCACGGTCGCGTCCAGATGCGCGAAGGTGGTCGCCGGGGAGGGGTCGGTCAGATCGTCGGCGGGCACGTAGACGGCCTGGATGGAGGTGATCGAACCGGTTTTGGTCGAAGTGATGCGCTCCTGCAGCACGCCCATTTCCTCGGCCAAAGTCGGCTGATAACCCACCGCCGAGGGCATGCGTCCGAGCAGCGCGGATACCTCGGTGCCGGCCAGCGTATAGCGATAGATATTGTCGATGAACAGCAGCACGTCACGGCCCTTGCCGGTTTCGGTCTTTTCATCGCGGAAATACTCCGCCATGGTCAGACCGGTCAGCGCAACGCGCAGACGGTTGCCCGGCGGCTCGTTCATCTGCCCGTAGACCATCGCTACTTTAGAGTTCGACAGGTCATCGGTATCGATGACACCGGATTCGATCATCTCGTGGTAGAAGTCGTTGCCTTCACGGGTACGCTCGCCGACGCCCGCGAACACGGACAGGCCGGAATGCTGCTTGGCGATATTGTTGATCAGCTCCAGCATGTTGACGGTCTTGCCGACACCCGCACCGCCGAACAAGCCTACCTTGCCGCCCTTCGCGAAGGGGATCAGCAGATCGATGACCTTGATGCCCGTGACCAGCAGGTCCTGCCCGCCGGCCTGTTCGTCGTAGGCCGGCGCCGGGCGATGGATCGGCCACTGCTCCTTGGCCTGCACCGGACCCTTCTCGTCCTGGGGCGTGCCCAGCACGTCCATGATGCGTCCCAGAGTTCCCTTGCCGACCGGCACGGAAATCGGCGCGCCGGTGGCCTTGACCGTCATGCCGCGGCTCAAGCCTTCGGATACGCCCATGGCGATCGTGCGCACGATGCCATCGCCCAGCTGCTGCTGCACCTCGAGCGTCAGGTCGGCGTCCTCGAGCTTGAGCGCTTCGTAAACCCGCGGAATACTGTCGCGCGGAAATTCCACATCGATGACCGCGCCGATGATCTGCACAATCTTGCCGGTAGACATTGACTCGTTCCTCTAACCGTTTCGCGTAAGTGACCTGCGGTCTGCCGCCCTGTCCGGCGTCATCGACTTCAGGTCACCCTTTGGATTTCAGTAAGCCCCGATCCGTTGCTAGACCGCGGCCGCACCGCCGACGATCTCGCTGATTTCCTTGGTGATCGCTGCCTGGCGCGCCTTGTTGTAGATCAACTGCAGTTCCTCGATCAGCTTGCCGGCATTGTCGGTGGCGCTCTTCATCGCCACCATGCGGGCGGCCATTTCGCAGGCGACGTTTTCCACGGCGCCCTGATAAACCTGCGATTCCACATAGCGCATCAGCACACCGTCCAGCATCTCCTCCGCGGACGGCTCGTAGATGTAGTCCCACATCTTCTGCAACTCGCCCTCGTCTTCGGTGAGCACCGGCAGAACCTGTTGGACGATGGGTTTCTGGCTCATCGTATTGAGGAATTCATTGTTCACCAGAAACAAGCGATCCAGGCTGCCCTCACGATACTGATCCAGCATCACCTTTACGGTGCCGATGAGATCGGCAACGTGCGGACGATCACCCAGGTGCGTCACGGTCGCTAGTGTCTGTGCACTCTCGATACGGCGAAAAAACTGTACGCCCTTGGAACCGATCAGGCACAGGTTGATGCTGGCGCCCTTTTGCTGCCATTCGCGCATTGCTGCCAGCGTGGCCTTGAACAGATTGACGTTCAGGCCGCCGCACAGACCGCGATCGGTCGTGATGATGATGAAGCCGACCGATCGCGCCTCGCGTTCGACCAGAAACGGGTGCTTGAAATCCGGATTCGCGAGCCGCAGGTGTCCGATCACGCGCCGGATCTTCTGTGCATAGGGACGCGTCGCGCGCATGCGATCCTGCGCCTTGCGCATCTTGCTCGCGGCGACCATCTCCATGGCCTTGGTGATCTTCTGAGTACTCTTGAAGCTCGCGATCTTGACGCGTATTTCTTTGACGCCAGCCATCAGTAGGTACCGGTGGTCGCGAACTCTTCCGAAATCTTCTTGAGCTGGGCCTCGTTCTCGGTCGAGAGCACCGGATCGGCGTTGATGGCATCCATCGCCGCCTTGTAGTTCGTTTTCGCAAAAGCCTGCAGACCCGCTTCGAAGGCGTTGATTTTCTTGATCTCCACCTTGTCCATGTAGCCGTTGTTCACCGCATAGATGGACAGCGCCATCTCGGCCACCGACATCGGCGCATACTGCTTCTGCTTCATCAGCTCGGTGACCCGTTGACCGCGTTCCAATTGACGGCGGGTCGATTCATCCAGATCCGATGCAAATTGCGAGAACGCCGCCAATTCCCGGTATTGCGCCAGGGCAAGGCGAATGCCGCCGCCGAGCTTGGAAATGATCTTGGTCTGCGCTGCACCGCCGACTCGGGACACGGAGACACCCGCGTTCATGGCCGGGCGGATGCCCGCGTTGAACAGGTCGCCCTCCAGAAAGATCTGTCCGTCGGTGATCGAAATCACGTTGGTCGGCACGAAGGCCGTCACGTCGCCTGCCTGGGTCTCGATGATCGGCAGGCCGGTGAGCGAGCCGGTTTTGCCCTTGACGCGTCCTTCGGTCTTCTTTTCCACGTATTCCTCGTTGACGCGTGCGGAACGTTCCAGCAAACGCGAGTGCAGATAGAACACGTCGCCGGGATAGGCTTCGCGGCCCGGCGGCCGGCGCAGCAACAGCGAGATCTGGCGGTATGCCCAGGCCTGCTTGGTCAAGTCGTCGTAAATGATCAAGGCATCGCCGCCATTGTCCATGAAATACTCGCCCATCGCGCAACCGGCGTAGGGAGCGATGTATTGCATCGAGGCCGGCGTGGAGGCGGACGCAGCCACGATGATCGTGTGCTTCATCGCGTCGTGTTCCTCGAGCTTGCGCACTACGTTCGCGATCGAGCTTTGTTTTTGGCCGATCGCGACATAGATACACTTGATGCCGCTGTCTTTCTGATTGATGATCGTATCGACCGCCAGCGCGGTCTTGCCGGTCTGGCGATCGCCGATGATCAACTCACGCTGGCCGCGGCCGACGGGCACCATGGCATCGACGGCCTTGTAACCGGTCTGCACCGGCTGACTGACGGACTTACGGTACACGACGCCCGGCGCCACGCGCTCGACCGGAGAATGATAGGCCGCCTGGATCGGACCCTTGCCGTCGATGGGCCTGCCCAGCGCATCCACGACGCGGCCCAGCAGGCCCTCGCCCACCGGCACTTCCAGGATGCGTCCCGTCGTGCGCACCGTGTCGCCCTCGACGATATGCTTGTATTCGCCCAGCACGACCGCACCGACCGAGTCCTGCTCCAGGTTCAGTGCCAGACCGAAGCTATCGCCGGGAAACTCTAGCATTTCACCGTACTTGACGTCGGCCAGGCCGTGCACGCGCACAATACCGTCGGTGACGGTCACGACCGTACCGACATTGCGCTCCTCGGTGGCGCTCGAGAACTTTTCGATGCGCGCCTTGATCAAATCGCTGATTTCAGATGCCTTGATGGACATGTTCCCGGTACCTCGTTCGAGCCGCGGGCGACACGCCCGCGGCTCCTTAAGACATTGTTCTTCGCCGGCGCCCTCGCCAGCCGTATCACGACGCCGGTGCCGCGCACCGGCGCATCCTTAGTGCGTAAGCTCGGTGGCCAGGCGCTGCAGCCGCGCCTTTAGCGATCCATCGATGACGAAATCCCCGCAACGCACGATCGCACCGCCGATCAGCGATGGGTCGATATCGACATGCAGGCGTACTTCGCGCTTCAGACGCTTGGCCAGCGCATCGCGCAGGCGGGTGCGCTGTACATCGTCCAGCACCATGGCGGAGGTAACCTGTACGTCGGCGATATTCTCGACATCCGCACGCAGCGTCTCGAAAATTGCCGCAACCTGCGGCAACAGGGCCAGCCGACGATTGTGCGCCAGCGTTTCGAGGAAGTTGCTCATCGGCTCATCAAGGGTTTCGTTGGCGGATTTGTCGGGGGATTCGCCGGACGAATCGGCGCAGACTCCTGCAATCACCTCGACCAGATCGGCCGGCATGACACGCGGACTCAGCAGCAGCTTCGCGACACGATCGTCCGTGACGATCGCCGATGCATTCGCCAGAAAATCCGACCAGCGCGCCAGTGCGCCGTGCTCGCGTGCAAACTCGAACGCCGCCTTGGCGTAGGGTCTGGCGATGGTTACTTTCTCTGCCATGAGTTGCTCCCGGAGGCGGCCTCGCTAAAGGACCTCAGCCCTTCTCCACTTCGAGGGCCAGCTGCTCCAACAGGTCGCTATGCGCCTTCGCATCGATTTCACGACCCAACAGCTTGCCGGCCCCGGCCACCGCGATTCCCGCCACCTGCTTGCGCAGCTGCTCGCGTGCACGGCCGGACTCGAGAGCCACTTCCTGGCGCGCCTCGGATACCAAGCGTTGCCCTTCGGCGATCGCCGTGCCGCGCGCTTCTTCGACCAACTCGTTCGAACGGCGATTCGCCTGATCGATGATCTTGCCTGCCTGGATGCGCGCTTCCTTCACCAGATCGGCCGCGACCGACTTCGCCTCGGCCAGGCTTTTTTCGCCCTTCTCCGCCGAGGCCAAACCCTCGGCGATCTTGCGCTGGCGCGCCTCGATAGCGGCAATCAGCGGCGGCCAGATGAAGCGCATCGTGACCCAGCCGAGGATCAGGAATACCACCGACTGAATGAACAGTGTTGCGTTTAGATTCATGAGACGTGTTGCCCTGCTCGAATCGGGGGAGCCTCCGGTCGGCGTGCTACGCGCGCCGCCGGCAGGCCGGTCCGCAACGGCCGGTCCAAGTCCGATCGGCCGCGTGCCATTCGACCAGACCGGTCAGCCCATGAACGGATTGGCGGTCGCGAACCACAGCGCGATACCCACGCCGATAATGAAGGACGCGTCGATCAGGCCCAGCAACAGGAAGACTTTGGTCTGCAGGGCATTCATCAGTTCCGGCTGTCGCGCCGATGCTTCGATGTACTTGCCCGCCATGATACCGACACCGATACAGGCGCCGATGGCGCCCAGGCCGATGATCAAACCACAGGCAAGAGCGACAAAACCGATGTCCGTCATGAGTTTTCTCCGAGTTGAAAAGTCGAAACCTTATCCGCCGATAACCGATGATCCCCTGTGCTCAAGCCAGGGAATCGCTCCAGATCCATTCAATCTCAATCGTTCGATCAGACTCGTTCAATGATGGTCGTGCGCCTGGCCGATGTAGACCAGGGTAAGCATCATGAAAATGAATGCCTGCAACAGCACGATCAGCACATGGAAGATCAGCCAGGCCGTGCCGGTGATCAAATGCAGCGCCACGCCGGCCACCGTGAGGCTGCCGCCCAGGCCCGCGATCAGGAAAAAGATCAGCTCGCCGGCATACATGTTGCCGTACAACCGCATGCCGTGTGACAAGGTCTTGGATACATATTCCACGATATTCATCGCCAGATTCGCGATGGCCAGCAGCGCGGCGCCGACCCAGGTCAGGGGATTGAACGACAGATTGACCATGCCGAACGGTGCACAAACCAGTTCATGCGCCCAGCCGCCGAGCCCCTTGATCTTGATGCTGTAGTAGAAGACCAGGAGCAAGACGCCGATGGCCATGCCCAAGCTGGCGTTGAGATCCGCCGTCGGCAGCGGGCGCAGATAATGCACGCCCACGGCGCTGGCGGCCGTCGGAAACCAATCGACCGGCAGCAGGTCGATGGCATTCATCAACGTCACCCAACCGAACACCGTGAGCGCCAGGGGTGCGACGTAGGTCAGATCTCCCTTGACCAGGGTGCGGGCCTGTTCATTCACCATTTCGACCAGCATTTCCACCGCCAGTTGAAACTTGCCGGGCACGCCGGCGGTGGCACGCTTGGCGGCGGCACGCATGACGAGCAGGAAAATCGCGGCGCACAACAGGGAGAAGGACAATGTATCCCAGTGCACGATGGAGGAATCGAACAGCGCGGTCTGTTTTGCACTCGCCAGATGCTGCAAGTGATGCGCAATGTAGGCGGACATCCCGCCGGCATCGCCGCCTTCACCCGCTATCAACGGAATTCGCATGCTTCACCCGACCCAAAACCATACACAGCCAGTAGGCGGCCAGCGCCACGCCCACCCCGCCCAACAGCGCCGGCGGTGCGAAGGCGCGGGATCGAAATGCAATGACCAGCAGAGCGATGGTCAGTACATTCTTGATCACCCAGCCCGCAAAAACGCGTAGCACGCTCACCGGAGCGGCTCCTGCGCTGAGGCTGCTTCGCAGCAGCGCCAGCGCGACATACACGGTCGGCATGGCGCCAATACCCCCTCCCGCCAGCACCGCTCTGCCGATCCCAGCGTCCCACAGGATTGCGGCTATAGCCGCAGAGAGACCGACGCCAAGCACTTGCCAGCGCAGGATTCGTATTGCCTGCCCGGTCGGCGTCGCCGCCAAACTCACACTCACCGCCGCACTCCCGGCAGATCCGCTCGACACGTCCATGACCAGGCCCACGGCTCAGGTCACGGCACCAAATGGAGCATCGGCCCCGGGGCATCGATCGTCGCCTCACCCATTCGACGGGCAACAAAAATGCCACTGCGCTGGGCCGGATCGCCGGCAACGTGTGGCATCGCTCATCCCCGAATATCCAGCCGAAAATACCAGTCCGGCCGGAAAAGGCCGCGCATTATACTCAGCGCCCTGCGGTGCTTCAAGGAACTTGGCGCCAAGGAACCGGGCACCGGTCGATCCGCCGCGCTACAGGCGATAGCGCAGCTTGAGCATGATCTGGTCGGCATCGCGGACACTGCCCAGATCCCACAGCAACCGGGGTATGTCGCGTCGATCGTCCCTGAGCATGTCGTATCCACCGCGGCCGTACACCAGGAATATCTCCGATAACGGCCCCATCTCGTAACGATAGCGGATCTGCAGGCCGAGGCTGCCGACCGTGAACCCGGGAGGGCTGTACTCGGCCGCATCCAGGATACGCAGGCGGCCGTCCGGGTCCGAACGATAAGTGCGCAAGATATCGGCATCGATGCCGATCCACTGCCATTTGACGCGCAGTTCGTGGCGCGGCGCAGGAATCCAGTCCAGCCGGAAATCCAGATCCAGACGCCGGGCACGGTAAGTGGCGAACTCGCGGCCATGCTCCCACAACAGCCAGTCACCGAAGTATTGCGGCAGCAGGTCCAGACGCAAGGTCAAGGTTTCGGTCGGATACCAGCTCGTGAGCATTTGCAGCCGCAGCGAATAGTCGCGCAGTCCCTGCTGGAAAACATAGCCGCCTAATGTGAATTGCCAGTCGCCGATTCGCGGCGAGGTCACATCGAAGTAGGCATCCAGCCGCGCATCGATCCGGACCGGACCATTGCCCCGCGACAATAGATCATCCATGCCGCCGCTGAGGTAACGCAGCTCCTGGTAGGAACGCCAGATGCTCGCATACTGGACGTCGCGCGACACCTGCAGGCGCGAGGGCAGGTGCTCTCCTCGGGTGTTCTCCCGGTACAGCGCGTACAGCCGTTGGGTCTCGCCGCTGATACGGCTGCCGCCGGTGCTGGCTACCCGTCGGCGGATATCCCATTCGACCTGCTTCAAGGCGTTGCGCTCCATGTAGCCTAAATCGTTCAAATCGAAGCGATCATCGATATGCAGCAGCTTCAGGCTATGACGCATCGAGGCCGATTGATTGAAATCGACCTGCAGCCAGCTTTCATATCCTGTGGCATTCGCCGGGTTCAGGCGCGGCGGCGGTGTCAGCGAATCCAGGCCCGGCAGGCTCAGGTCCAGACCGGCCGTGCCGATGTCCGTGCGAATGAACTGGCCGGCAACGCGCCAGTCGTTGTTCGGCGTCACCTCGAAATCCAACGCATTGATCAAGGCGTCGCGATCCAGCGCCGGCCTGTCGGTCCAGGTCGCCAGGTACCCCAAGCGGCCATGCTCCAACGGCGCCGCCAGGCGCAGCGCCGAGAACAAGCGGCCCTGATCCTGAGCATAGCCATCCTCCCAGGCGACGAAACCGCCGTAGATCAGCGGGCCGACGCTGCCCGTCAATCTGAAAGCACCATCGATGTCCGTGGAACCGCCCGGACCATGATCGGGCGAGCCGCCGATCCGCCGGGTATAGATGAGCTGCCCATTGGCCGGCGTACGCAGATCGAACAGACCGTGATTCTGGGTGAAGAAGGGCCGCTTATCGGTGAACACGGTTTCTATCGCCGAGAAGTCCACCACCAGTTCATCGCTCTCGATCTGGCCGAAATCCGGGTTCAGCGTGGCCGTCAACCACATGCGCGGAGAAATCTTCCAGGACAGGTCCGCGCCGGCTTTCATCCGCATATCGTCGCGAATCAGATCGGTGATGACGCTGGCATACGGAACCAGGTCGAAGCGTCCTCCGGCCGTATGCCGCCTGACCTCCAGGCGCTTGAAATCACTCAAAAAGACGCCTGTTTCACTGGAAATACCGGGGCAGGCGTAACGTTCCGCGCGCTCGGACAGGTAGCGCGTCGCATAGATCGCAATGCTGCGAGTCTCGGCTTGCGAGTCCCGCAACCTGATATCCGACCAGGGAATGAACAACTCCACGAACCATTGGTCCTCGGTCTCACGCACCGCGTACTGCCAGGACCCGTCCCAGTCGCGATCGAAGTGGTTCTGGTTCGTGATCAAGCCATCGCGCACGCCGCCGCCCAGACCCACGCTGAATTCGTAACCCACCTGACCGGTGGCATCGAAATCGATCATTAGCGCAACCGTGTCACCGACCAGGTTTTCAGCGTCACGAGGCGTACGCGGCCGTATCCGCCGCTCACCGGGCGGCTGATCGATGACGAAGGCTGCTGCCAGGCCCCGTTCGGCCGACAGGATGCGCAGTTCGTTGCGGTAACGCGGCTCATCCAGCGCAAACGGCTCGATACGGTGCCAGTCGTCGCAGCGCACTGCCTCCTGCCATTGCGGTTCGTCGAAATACGCATCGACACGAATCTGCGCTTGCACCTGTGAGGCAAATATCAGTCCCGCACCGAACAGCGGCACGCCTTGCAGGAATACGCGCTCCAGCCAAGCTGCTGCAGGCCGCACAAAAGAAGAGCATCTGCCCGGTCTCCCGTGTTTCCGGGCCGATGCACTATGAAAATCCGCTGCTGCCGCTGCGTATGCGGCCAACCGTGCCGCGGGTGGCCCGCCATGGCGGCGGATCGCTGATCCTGCTCGATGACGATGCAATGCCGAATCAACGGATGTGTGCGAGTATTCCGTCAAGCTCATCGAGGGTGTGATAGCTGATGACGAGCCGCCCCTTGCCGGAGCCGGAATGCTGCACACTCACCTTGGCGCCGAGCTTCTCGCTCAAATCCCCCTCCAGCTTGCGAATGTTCGGATCGGCGCGCGCCGCCGACCGCGCCGCCTTGCCGGAAGGCTGGGCCCGCAGGCGCTTGACCAGCGCTTCAGTTTCGCGAACCGATAATTTTTGCTGTACGATCCGCGCACCGATTTGCGCCTGCTGGCGAGGATTCTCCAGTGCCAGCAGCGCGCGCGCGTGGCCCATTTCCAGTTCACGAGTCTCGACCTGCCGTTTCACTTCGTCGCACAGCTCTAGCAGGCGCAGCAAGTTCGAGACTGCTGCCCGGGAGCGGCCGACCGCCTCGGCTGCGCTCGCATGGGTCATCTCGAACTCACCGATCAGACGATCCAGCGCGCGCGCTTCCTCGAGCGGATTGAGATTCTCGCGCTGGATGTTCTCGATCAGCGCCATGGCCACCGCAGCCTGATCAGGAACCCGGCGTATGACGGCAGGAATCTCGTGCAGCCCCGCCAATTGCGCCGCACGCCAGCGCCGCTCGCCGGCGATGATTTCATAGCGTCGCACCGATCCACCCTGACCTGGCGCCCGATCTTGCAAGCCAGGATCATCGAGCGGCCGCACCACGATCGGCTGTATGACCCCCTGCGCCCGAATTGAATCAGCCAGCTCCTGCAGACTTTCTGTGCGAATATCGATGCGAGGCTGATACTTGCCGCGCTGAAGCAGATCGACCGGCAGCTTCTGCAGTTCCTCATCGGATCGCTGCACGCCGGTCCCCGCAACCCCCACCGCAGGCTGTCCTAGCAATGCACCCAGCGGTCGTCCGAGACTTGGTCGTTTTGTCGCCATACTTGCCATTCTTGACTAAGGTTCGCGCCCGACACGTCGAGCCTCATATATCGAGCTTGATGCTCCGGGTCCGGCCCGCGCCGCCCCCTTGCGGTACGTAGCCGGCGCGATGATGCCGTCTAGCCGCCGTCCCCGCCGTCCTGCAGCGAAGCCTTCGACCCCTCCTCGCCCCTGCGGATCATCTCCCCGGCCAATGCAAGATACGCCAGGGCGCCGCGTGATTCGCGATCGTAATGCAACGCAGGCTTGCCGTAGCTCGGCGCTTCCGCCAAGCGCACGTTGCGGGGGATGATGGTCCGAAAAACCTTTTCGCGAAAGTGCTCGATCAACTGCGAGGAGACTTCGTTGGACAGGTTGTTTCGTGGATCGAACATCGTCCGCAGGATGCCGCCGATCTCCAGCCGCGGATTTGGTCCGGCCTTGATCTGCTCGATCGTACCGACCAGGGCGCTCAGCCCTTCCAGCGCGTAGTACTCGCACTGCATCGGAATAAGTACGCCTTCGGCTGCGACCAGCGCATTGACCGTCAACATATTGAGCGCCGGCGGGCAGTCGATCAGTATCATGTCGAACTGGTGCAGCACCGGCTGCAGGGCATCGCGCAGCCGAGTCTCACAGCCCGGCTTACCCATCAGCGCCACTTCCGCGACCACCAGATCCTGGTTGGCGGGCAGCAGCTTGAAGTCTCCATACTCGACTTCAAGCATCGCCGATGCAATGTCGGCTTGACCCAGCAGTACATCGGTCGTTGAACGATCTACGGTAAGCTTGTCCACACCGCAGCCCATCGTGGCATTACCCTGCGGATCCATATCGATGAGCAGCACACGACGTTTCGTCGCTGCCAGGGAGGCGGCGAGATTGACGCTCGTCGTCGTCTTGCCGACGCCGCCCTTCTGATTCGTGATAGCGAGAATGCGATACATGAAAATCCAGGGAGTCTGCCAGCTTCCAAGGTCAGCAGCCCGGCCGGGGACCAGGCTGCGGCGTCTGTCGGCGCACGAAGAATCCTCGTCGAGCCTTCCAGGGCTCGCCAGCGTCTTCTCCCCCTAAAGATATCAAACCACAGCGATGCCCCAGGACAGGAATATCAGATTTTGTCGTGTGAACGGCAGATTTCCACAAGATGCCGCTCTTCGTCCAGGCCCGGCACCTCGAGCCGCTGCACGGCCGCCACTTTCCAGCCGCTGGGCAGCTTCTCGATCTCCTGCCCGGGATAACGGCCCTTCATAGCCAGCAGTCGCCCCCCGCCAGTACATAAATGGCCGCACCATTTCACGAAATTCCGCACCGGCCCCACGGCGCGCGACAGTACGCAATCGAAACGCTCCAGCGGCCGGTAAGCCTCTGCACGAGCATGCACGACCTCGACATTATCGAGACTCAGAAAGCGTGCCGCATGCTGGACGAATGTCAGCTTCTTGGCCGTGGCATCGATCAGGGTGAAATGCGAGCCGGGATTGACCAGCGCAAGCGGCAGCCCGGGAAACCCTGCACCGGTACCGACGTCGGCGATACGCCTGCCGCGCAAAAAAGCCTGTATCGACAGGCTATCCAGCAAATGCTTGGTAACCTGCTGCGAACGCTCGCGAATAGCCGTGAGGTTCATGCGCCGGTTCCAATCATCCAATTCATCGAGCAGACCGATCAATTGCGCCGCCTGCCGCTCGCTCAAGGCCAAGCCGAGTTTCTCGGCGCCGTCGATCAAGAGGGTCCGGGGCATGCAGACTCCGCGCTATTCGGCAACATCCACGGGAATCCCCGTAGCCGGCGCCGGCCTCAGCCGGCGCCGATGCGCACGACCGTCCGACCGGTCACGCTACCTTCGAGATACGCCCGGAACGCACCGGGAAGCTCCTCGAAGTCGATCGTCCGGGTCACGATCCGATCCAGATGGCGCGGACGCAGATCACTTGCCAGCCGCTGCCAAACCGCCAGGCGCAACGCCCGCGGTGTAAAGACGGAATTGACGCCCAGCAAGCTCACGCCGCGCAGGATGAACGGCATGACGGTGGTATTCAGCTCCATGCCGGCCGCCATGCCGACGCTGGCGATATTGCCGAAAACCTGGGTGGTACGCGTCAGCCAGGCCAGCAGTTCGCCGCCGACATTGTCAATGGCCCCCGCCCAGCAGGCCTGCTCCAGCGGCCGCGACCCCAGGTCGATCTGTTCACGTCGCAAGACGCGCGCGGCGCCGATTTCCCGCAGGTAGGGCGCGCTGGAGTCCTTGCCGGTCACAGCGACCACGGTATAGCCACGCGCCGCGAGCATGTCGATCGCCAGGCTGCCGACTCCGCCGGTCGCGCCCGTGACGGCGATCTCCCCCGCTTGCGGACGCTGATCGTTCTGCTCCATTCGGTGGATCGCCAATGCCGCCGTGAATCCCGCCGTACCGATCGCCATGCATTGGAACGCGTCCAGACCGGCGGGAATCGGAATCACCCATTCCGCCTTGACGCGCGCGTACTGCGCGTACCCGCCGTCATGTGTCTCGGAGAGGCCGCAGCCCGTCACCAGCACCTGCTGGCCGGCGGTAAAGGCCGGATCAACCGATGCGACGACCTCGCCGGCCAGGTCGATGCCGCCCACCAGCGGATACCGACGCAGGATCTTGCCCGCCCCGGTAGCCGCCAAGGCATCCTTGTAGTTGATCGTCGAATGGCTGACCCTGATGACGACCTCGCCCTCGGCGATATCGTCCAGACCTATCGTCTCGAAACGCGCAGCGATCGTGCCGCCTTCATCGTGAATACGAAAGGCGAGGAAAGATTCTGGATACATGGCGTACAGCGCGACCCGGGGTGCGTCCTACCGCTACCGGCAGCGGCCCTGCCGGGCGATGACCTGAGTGTTGCACAGGCCGGGTTGCCGAGCAAAGAACCGTGCGATCGTCTCGAAGTCCTTTTCGTCCACGCCGGTCGCGATCCCCGCCATGATGGGATTCTTGCGTCGGCCGCTCTTGTAGTCATGCAGGGCCTGGATGAGATAATCCGGGTGCTGTCCGGCAAGAATGGGATAGTCGGGCATGACCGCTGTCGCACCATCCGCACCATGACAGGCGACACAGACCTGAGTGGCCGGCGGCGGCGTACCGACCGGTTCCTTGACGGACTGCACTCCTTCCCCTTGCAGGAAGGCGGCAATGTCGGCGCGATCCTGGTCGTCCATCGAGACTGCATGCGAGTGCATGGTCTGGTGGGGGCGGTCGCCCGAGGCGTATGCCATCAGCGCATTCACCAGGTATGCGGCACTCTGACCACCGAGTTTGGGCACCGAATAATTCGGATAGGCGTTCTTGTAGGTTTCCACGCCGTGGCAACCCTGGCAGGTATAGGCCAGTATTTTACCGCGCGCAGCATCGCCCTCGGCGGCCGCCCCGTACGCGGCAGCCGCCAGCACTGTCAAGCCGAGTACCCCCAGGTTCGGTCTAAACTTCATGCCTGTCTCCGCTGTAGAATCCAATCTCCACTTCCAGCCCGTATCGATTCATACGGGACTCGCCGATGAGCAGCCATGCCGCGAGCATGTCATGGTAGCGGAATACCGACGTCGAGTCAGGAGCATGCCGCCCCCCTCGTTTCGGTGCCGACAGAGATCCAGGCGCAAGATTCGAGACATTTCGCCATGCGATCCAGGGACCGAGTGAGATACACTGTACGGTCTGATCGACTTCGGTCGATCATCCGTTGCCGGCCGTTACGGCCGACCCTGCACCGAGGTTGCTGTATGGCCCGTATTACCGTCGAAGATTCCCTGAACAATATTCCGAACCTGTTCCAACTGGTCCTGGTTGCGGCCAAACGTGCCCGACGCCTGGCCAACGGCGCCGAAGCGACGGTGGAATGGGAGAACGATAAGCCGACGGTGGTCGCCCTGCGTGAAATCGCCGCAGGCCACATCGGCCCGGAGATCCTGGAAGAAGTCGAGCGCCCAACGCCGGAGATCATGCCGGAACCCGAAATGATGGCGGGTGAACTGCGCGCGCCCCATCTCGGCATCATCGAGGACTGATCGCGCAGCATGTAACCGATGCGCATCTTATGGACTATGCGTCTTCCATCCTGAATCTGCTGCCCTCCGGAAGACGTTCGATCGGCGTCACCCAGCTGCTCAACAAGCTGGAAACCTATCTTCCGCCGACCCAGGTCGATCGCATCCGCGACGCCTACGAGTTCGGTGCCGAAGCGCATGAAGGCCAGAAACGGCGCAGCGGCGAGCCGTATATCGCTCATCCGGTCGCCGTAGCCCATATTCTCGCCGATCTGCGCCTGGACGCCCCGACGATCATTGCGGCGATCCTGCACGACGTCATCGAGGATACCCAAACAGCCAAGGACGAGATCGCCGAGCGCTTCGGAGCCGATGTGGCCGAACTCGTCGACGGCGTCTCCAAACTCGATCACATCCAGTTTCGCAATCGTGCCGAGGCGCACGCCGAAAGCTTCCGCAAGATGCTGCTGGCGATGGTGCGTGACATCCGCGTCATCATGGTCAAGCTGGCCGATCGCACCCACAACATGCGTACCCTGGGCTCGATGCCGCCGGCCAAGCGGCGCACCATCGCGCGCGAGACGCTGGAGATCTACGCGCCGATCGCCAATCGCCTGGGCATTCATTCGATCAAGTCCGAACTCGAGGATCTGGGTCTCAAGGCGTTATATCCGAGCCGCCATCGGGTCATCGAGAAGGCGCTCAAGCGCGCCCGTGGCAATCAGAAGCAGTTCGTCGGCAAGATCGAGCACAATCTGCGCGCCGCGCTGCAAAAAGCTGGAATCCATGGCCGCGTCGAGGGCCGTGAAAAACACCTGTACAGCGTCTACCAGAAGATGCGTCGCAAGCGCGTGCCACTGAGCGCGATCGTGGATGTGTTCGGCTTTCGCATCGTGGTGGACTCGATCGACACCTGTTATCGCGTGCTTGGCCTGGTGCACGGGCTGTATCGGCCGATGCCGGGACGCTTCAAGGATTACATCGCCATTCCGCGTATCAATGGCTACCAGTCGCTGCATACGACGTTATTCGGTCCGAACAGCATGCCGATCGAGGTGCAGATCCGCACCGAGGACATGCACCACATTGCCGAATCCGGTATCGCGGCACATTGGCAGTACAAGACAGGCGAGGAGACCGATCATGCATATCGCGATCGAGCCAGCGAATGGCTGCAACAACTGGTAGAAATGCCCGGCGGCAGTTCTGAAGAGTTCATGGAAAGCGTCAAGCTCGACCTGTTCCCTGACAAAGTCTATGTATTCACGCCGCGCGGCGAGATCCGGCGATTGCCGCGCAACGCCACCGCCGTCGATTTCGCCTACTCGGTGCATACCGATATCGGCAATCATTGTGTGGCGGCCAAGGTCGACCGGCGACTGGTGCCGCTGCGCACGCCGCTGCGCAACGGCCAGACCGTCGAGATCATCACGGCCAAGGGGGCGACGCCGAATCCGGGGTGGGCGAACTACGTGGTCACCGCCAAGGCGCGGGCAGCCATCCGTCATTACCTGAAGAGCCTGAAGCATTCCGAAGCCGTTGAATTGGGCAAGCGGATGCTGACCCAGGCGCTGGCCGACCTGTCACTGACGTTGAAAAAGATACCCGAGGAGCGTTTGCAGGCCGCTGCCGCCGAACTGAATCTCAAGTCACCGGTGGATCTGTACGAAAAAATCGGTCTGGGCGAGCGCCTGGCGGCACTGGTAGCTCGGCGGCTGCTGCCGCCCGGCACCGATACCGGCAAGCTACCGCAGTTGCCATCCAAGGCCGGCGCGCTGGCCATCGCCGGTACGGAAGGCATGGTGGTCAACTACGCGCGCTGCTGCTTCCCGATACCGAATGATCCGATCATGGCCTACTTGTCCAGCGGCCGCGGCATGGTCATCCATCGCGAGGCCTGCGGCAACCTGCATAGCTATCGCAAGCAGCCGGAAAAATGGCTATCGGTCACCTGGGCGCCCGACGTGGATCGGCTGTTCAACGTGGAATTGCGTATCGACGTCAACAACCGTATGGGTGTGTTGGCGGCCATCGCCGCCAACATTGCGATGACGGAGACGAATATCGAACATGTCGGCGTGGATGAACGCGACGGCCAGGCGACCACGCTGGTGTTCGATCTTCAGGTACGCGATCGCAAGCATCTGGCACGCACGATCAAGCACCTGCGCAAAATGCCCGAAGTGCTGCGCGTCACGCGTGTACTGGCATAGGGCTTAGAAGCGTATCGACTTTCGGCTCGATGATGACGGATCATTGACCTTCATTGCCGACAGCCATTCCAGGAACCTTTCAGAGCACACCCATGGCGCGTACGATCATCCGCACCGCGGCCGCCCCCCAGGCGGTCGGTACCTATTCGCAAGCCGTGAAATGCGGCAATACCGTGTACGTCTCGGGACAGATCCCGCTCGATCCGGTGACGGGCGAATTGGAAAGCGGCCCCATGGAGGCGCAGATTCGCCGTGTCTTCGCCAACCTGCAGGCCATCGTGCAGGCGGCCGGCGGCGATTTTTCGCAGGTGGCGAAACTGAACGTGTTTCTCATCGATTTGGGTAATTTCACCTTGCTGAACCAGATCATGGCCGAGTATTTCACCGAGCCTTATCCGGCCCGTGCAGCCGTCGGCGTAGCCTCGCTGCCCAAAGGAGCACAGGTCGAAATGGAATGCGTGGTGGAGCTGGAGTGAACACGGCCGCGGCCCGGCGCACCGGCGTCGAGTCGCCCGAATTTCGGCCGGTCACCGCCCTGCGCGGGGTCGGCGCGGCGCTCGCCGCCAGATTTGCACGCCTCGGCGTAAATACTGTCCAGGATCTGCTGTTCCTGCTGCCGCTGCGCTACGAGGACCGCACACGCACCCTTCCTATCGGCTCGCTGCGCATCGGCGATCGTGCGGTCATCGAAGGAGAGATTCTGCTCGCCGAGGTTGCCTTTCGCGGCCGCAGACAGCTGTTGTGCCGGCTCAGCGACGGCACCGGCACGCTGACCTTGCGCTTTTTTCATTTTTCCCTGGCGCAACAACAAGGCTTTCAGCGCGGTACCCGCTGGCGCTGCTGGGGAGAGGTGCGCCGGGGCCCGGCGGGCCCGGAGATCGTTCATCCGGAATATCGGCGCATCGCGGCCCCGGACGCGCACGGCCGGGAAGCCGCCGCACCCGAAGGACTCACCCCCATCTATCCGCTCACCGAAGGCATCCAGCAGGGACGGCTGCGGCAGTTGACCCTGCTGGCATTGCAGGAACTGTCCGCCCGCACACTTCCGGACTGGCTACCGGACGGGATGCTGGAGCGTCTGGGCTTGCAGCTACCCTCACTATCGGATGCCTTGCGCTATGTGCATCGCCCGCCGATCGATGCAGATACTGAACGATTGGCCGGCGGGCGGCATCCGGCGCAGCGCCGGCTGGCCTTCGAGGAACTGCTGGCGCATCAGCTAAGTCTGCGGCTGCTGCGCCAGGAAATTCAGCGCGATCCCGGCTGGCCATTGATGCCGGCCCAGCCGGCGCTCATCGATCGATTACGCCAGTCGCTGCCCTTCGCACCCACCGGTGCGCAGTTGCGGGCATGGGCGGATATCGAGGCGGACCTGGCACGATCCCATCCCATGCTGCGGTTGGTGCAGGGTGATGTCGGCTGCGGCAAGACGCTGGTGGCCGCGTTTGCAGCGGCCAGAGCAGTGGAGGCGGGTTTCCAGGCGGTAATCATGGCGCCGACCGAATTGCTGGCGGAGCAGCATGCGCGCAATTTCACCACCTGGTTCGCACCGCTGGATCTACCCCCGGTCCTGCTCACCGGCAGCCGCACCGCGGCCGCACGCGCCCGGGCGCTGGCGGATCTGGCCTGCGGGGCGACAAAGCTGGCGGTCGGCACGCACGCGCTATTCCAACATGATGTCGAATTTCATCGTCTGGGGCTGGTGATCATCGATGAACAGCATCGTTTTGGCGTACACCAGCGTCTGCAGCTGCGGGAGAAGGGGCTCGCCTCCGGCCGCTATCCGCATCAGCTCATCATGACGGCCACGCCGATCCCCAGGACCCTGGCGATGACCGCCTACGCCGACCTCGACGTGTCGGTGATCGATGAACTGCCGCCCGGACGTACTCCGGTGCGCACGGTCGTGCTGCAAGACAATCGCCGCGACCAGGTGGTCATGCGCATACGCGATGCCTGCCGCCAAGGACGCCAGGCCTACTGGGTCTGTCCGCTGGTGGAGGAATCCGAACAGCTCAACGCGCAAGCCGCGGAACAAACCGCCGCTGTACTCACCGAAGCACTGCAGGAACTGCGGGTCGACCTGGTGCACGGGCGGATGGCGCCCCGCGACAAGGATGCGATCATGAGTCGCTTCAAGGCCGGGGAAATCGACCTGCTGGTGGCCACGACCGTGATCGAGGTCGGCGTGGATGTGCCCAACGCCAGCCTGATGGTGATCGAGAACGCCGAGCGCATGGGCCTGGCCCAGCTGCACCAGCTGCGCGGCCGGGTAGGGCGCGGAACAGCCGAAAGCACCTGTGTTCTGTTGTATCGTGCGCCCCTGAGCGATATCGCCCGCGAGCGTCTGGCCGTCATGCGCGCAACCAACGATGGCTTCGAGATCTCGCGCCGCGATCTGGAATTACGCGGCCCCGGTGAACTGCTGGGTACGCGCCAAACGGGACTGATGCAAATGCGTGTCGCGGATCTGATGCGTGACGCCGACCTGCTGCCCATGGTCCAGCAGGCAGCCGAGCGGATGCTGGCACAGGGCGAGGAGGGGCTGGCGCCGTTGCTGCGCCGCTGGACCGGACAGGGCGAAAAATTCGGCAAAGTATGAGGTACGCCAGATTCGCCATGAGACTCATGATGCTCACCATCACGCCACCTGAGCGGCCCTGCGCCTGATGGGCCCACGATGAGCACACCCTATATCGCCCTCAAGAACCGCCTGCGCTGGTTCGGGTATCGGCTCGGTGCCAGCCGATTCGCGACCCAGGCTCTACCGAACGCAGTCGCGCGGACGGGCAGCTACGCGCGCCTGATGCGCCTGAATCGCCCGATCGGCATCTGGCTGTTGCTGTGGCCGGTATTGTGGGCGCTGTGGCTATCCTCCGCAGGGCACCCCGATCCCCATGTGTTCGTGGTGTTCTTGCTGGGCACCGTACTGACTCGCTCGGCAGGCTGCGCCATCAATGACTTCGCCGACCGTAATTTCGACGGACACGTGAGCCGTACGCGTGACCGTCCCCTGGTCACCGGTCAAATCGAACCCATCGAGGCCGTGATGTTGTGTGCGGGCCTGGGGTTGATCGCGTTGGGCCTGGTGATGACCCTGAATCCCCTGACGCAGCTGCTGGCGCTCGCCGGCGGCGTGCTGGTCGTTACCTATCCTTTTTTCAAACGGTTTTTTCCACTGCCTCAGCTTTATCTCGGCGCCGCATTCACCTGGGGGGTACCGATGGCCTTCGCCGCCCAGACGAACGCCTTGCCGCGGCTGGCCTGGCTGCTGTTTCTGGCAGGATTGTCCTGGACCATGGTGTACGACACCATGTATGCGATGGTGGATCGCGACGACGATCGCCGGCTCGGCATCCGCTCCAGCGCCATCCTGTTCGGGGATGCCGATCGATTCATCATCGGCATCATGCAATTGATGACGCTGTTTGCCCTGTGGCTGGCGGGCAGGGAGTTGCAACTGGGGTCGTGGTACGGGCTGGGGTTGACGGCCGCGGCGATCTTCGCTGCATACCAGCAATGGCTGATCCGCGCACGTCAGGCCTCGGCCTGCTTTCAGGCCTTCCTGAACAACAATTACTTCGGGATGTCGGTGTTCATCGGTATCGCCCTGGAATATCTCTTTCACTGAAGCTCCGCGAAGGCGCAAACGAAGGCTCCTGGCACCCCCGCTCATGTCGACCCGGTGAGCTCTGCATGGTTGACAGCCATGAAGGGGCTGCGAATACTGCACCGACACACCCGCCCTGGCGGCGGCTTACCTGCAGGATTTCACGTCTCATGAGCTGCGCCGACCCTGTCCGCTTTCCCCGCACGACCGCCATCTCGCCGGCCATCGCCCCTGATGATGTATCCGCGAACCCGCCGGACACGAGCGTCCGGCCGGCGGCGATCGAAATCACGCAACTGGTCGCGCAACTGGGACTCGTACGCAACGACTGGACCCTGGATGAAGTGCGTGCCCTGTTCGATCTACCCTTCGCCGATCTCATTTTTCATGCCCAGCGCGTGCACCGGCAGAACTTCGATCCGAATCAAGTGCAGGTCAGCACCTTGCTCTCGATCAAGACCGGCGCCTGCCCGGAAGATTGCGCCTATTGTTCCCAAAGCATCCGCTTCAAGACGGGCCTGGAGTCGGAACCCCTGCTGGCGCTGGAAGAGGTGATGGAAAAGGCCCGGGCGGCGAAGGCGAATGGCGCGACGCGCTTCTGCATGGGCGCGGCTTACCGCAGTCCCAAACCCAAGCAACTGGGACAGATCGTGGAAATGGTGAAAAGCGTGTCCGCGCTGGGTATGGAAACCTGCGCCACCCTGGGAATGCTGACCGCCGAGCAGGCCCGGGAATTAAAGCAGGCCGGGCTGGATTACTACAACCACAACCTGGATACCTCCGAAAGCCATTACGACAAGGTCATCACCACGCGCACCTATCAGGATCGGCTGGATACGCTTCAGGCGGTTCGCGAAGCCGGCATCAATGTCTGCTGCGGCGGCATCCTGGGTCTGGGCGAGACAGTGCTGGATCGTGCCCAGCTGCTACATACGCTCGCGACCCTTCCCGAGCATCCGCAAAGCGTCCCCGTCAACCAGTTGGTGCAGGTTCCCGGCACGCCCTTGTACGGAGTCGAAAAGCCCGACGCCCTGGATTTCGTGCGCGTCATCGCCGTCGCGCGGCTGTTGATGCCCCGCTCCCATGTACGCCTGTCCGCCGGTCGCAACGGGATGAGCGACGAAACTCAGGCCTTGTGCTTCCTGGCAGGCGCCAACTCGATCTTCTACGGCGAAAAACTGCTGACGACCGATAATCCGGACGAACATCACGATCATCGCCTGTTCGAACGTCTTGGGATCCGGCCCGAAGCCTCGGCGCAATCCGCCTGAAATCTTGGCCCGCGTTGAATTCCTGTTCTGATTTGATTTGAATCCCAGCTCCGACGAACTCGATTGAATCTCCGCTTCGACGAATATTTTCTGGATCCGCGCGTCGTACGCCGTTCCTTCGACAAGGCCAGCCGCGGTTACGATACTGCGGCGGTCGTGGCGCGAGAGATCGACGCACGTCTGCTCGAACGCCTGGACGTGGTACGCATGCAGCCTGCCCGCATCCTGGATCTGGGCGCTGGGACCGGCCAGGCGAGCCGTGCGCTGAAACAGCGCTATCGCGCCGCTCAGGTCATTGCTCTCGATCTGTCCCCGGCGATGCTGCGCGCCAGCCGTCGCCGGCAAGGGCTGCGGCGGCGATTCCAGCGCGCCGCGGCCGACGCACATCGTCTACCGATACGCACCGGCTCTATCGACCTGGTATTCAGCAACCTGATGCTGCAGTGGTGTCATGATCCGGATACCGTATTCCAGGAAGTGCGCCGGGTGCTGAAACCGCAGGGATTGTTCATTTTCACCACCCTGGGGCCGGATACACTGATGGAACTGCGCCGCGCCTGGCGGACCGTGGACGATCACATCCACGTGCATCGGTTCATCGATATGCATGACCTGGGCGATGCGCTCATGCGAGCGCGTTTTGCCGATCCGGTCATGGACATGGAACGCCTGAGCGTCACCTACCCGGATCTGGATACACTGTTGCGCGACTTGCAAGCCTGCGGCGCCCGCAACATCGCCCAGGGCCGCCTCCGAGGGCTCACCGGCCGTGCACGTTTCCAGGCCGTGCGAGCGCATGAGGCGCTGGCCTTGCGCGAAGGCGTACTGCCTGTCAGCGTCGAACTCGTCTATGGCCAGGCATGGGCAGGGGAGCCGCGGCCGAAACGACAGGCGGAACCGGAATTCCGTATTCCGATACAGGCCATCGGCAGACGCGGCCGCCACGACTAGCCCCGTGCCTTCCTGCCGCGGAGGCTACGAATAGACACCTCCACCAACGAGCCTCATGCTGGTGACCTGGACGCCGGCCACATGCTTCTTTATTTATTAAATATTCATGATCACAGGATGTTAGCCGCTATATCAGCACTATTGATATAGATTAAGTGAACATTGATCTTGAACTTGCCAATGACTCGTCTGCGGGACTGCAGGCCGCAGCCGCCGTGGACGGCAGCCGCATCATCGAATTGAGACCACGCTGCGCGTTGACGCCTCGCACGGCATGCATCTGCCTTCTGACGGTTGCCCTGCCCACCTTCACGGTCGCCGGGATATATACATTGCAAGGCTTCTGGCCGATTCTGGGGTTCGCGGCACTGGAAATCGGACTGCTGGGCTGGGCGCTGTGCCATTCGATGCTGGCCGGAAAGCGCGGAGAAACGATTACCGTCACCGCAGATTCCGTGACGATCGCCCGCCATACAGCCGGTGGCAGGCAAATATCGGTATTTCTTCGCCATTGGACCAGGGTTAGACTGAAAGCGCCGCTTTCGACGCTCCATCCCAGCCGACTCACCCTGGAGTCGCAGGGACGCGTCTGCGAGGTGGGCAGATTTCTCACGGAGGACGATCGTCGTATCCTGGCGGCTCGTCTGCAGCGACTGGTGGGGAGCGTGAATCAATCGCCCACGATTTAAATTGAGCGGGGAAGGCGGGCGGCGGCATTCGAAAGCCGCCCACGGCGCATCGCTCGATGCCCGGCCAACCCAGGCATCGATGTTAATGCAAAGCACCAAGGTTACCTGGGAGCACTGGCGCCGATGTTGAAAATTATCAAATTTGCAGCCGCTTTACTGGCGGCCTGTCTGCCCGCCAGGGCGGCATTCGCAGCTTGGAAATTGAACATGCCCAGGGGGGCGACCGAGTTGAGTCATGATATCTACGGGTTGCACATGCTGACCCTGTGGGTCTGCGTGGCCATCGGTATCGCGGTATTCGCGGTGATCATCTACTCGGTCGTAAAGTTCCGCCATTCCCAGAGCTCGGTACCGGCCAAGTTCAGCCACAGCACCAAGGCCGAGATCATTTGGACGCTCATTCCCTGTGCCATTCTGATCGCGCTGGCCATCCCGGCTGCAGCCACACTGGTCAAGATCGAGGATACTCGGGATTCCGCTCTATCGGTGAAGGTCACCGGCTATCAGTGGAAGTGGCACTACGAGTACCTGGATCAGGGGATCGATTTCTTTTCCACGCTGGCACGCTCGAGCAACGCGGCACGCCAGCTGAACTCGGGTATCGACCCAGCCTCCGTGGAGAACTATCTGCTGGAGGTGGACAATCCTCTGGTGGTGCCGGTCGGCGCCAAGGTACGGCTGCTGCTCACGGCCGCCGATGTGATCCACGCCTGGTGGATGCCGGAATTCGGCATGAAAAAGGACGCCATTCCCGGTTTCGTCAACGAACTGTGGTTCCGTGCCGACGCCATCGGTATCTATCGCGGCCAATGCGCAGAACTATGCGGCCGCGATCACGGCTTCATGCCGGTAGTCGTCGATGTCAGGTCGCAGCAGGACTATGAAAGCTGGCTGCAGTCGCAGCAGCCACGAGCGATCGAGACGACCGCCAACGCCGAAATGCCGCCGGAGTAAGCAGCTCATGAGCAACGGACAGACACACGCGGCTCGCGCCGACGAAAGCGCCCAGGATCATTACAGTCCCGAGAAAGGCATACGCCGCTGGATATTCGCGACCAATCATAAAGACATAGGGACCATGTACCTGCTGTTCAGTCTGCTGATGTTCTTCGTCGGCGGCAGCATGGCCATGATCGTCCGGGCCGAGCTGTTCCAACCCGGCATGCAATTGGTCGATCCGCAATTCTTCAATTCCATGACCACCATGCATGCGCTGGTCATGATCTTCGGTGCGGTCATGCCGGCCTTCGTGGGTCTAGCGAACTGGATGCTGCCACTGCAGATCGGCGCACCCGACATGGCCTTGCCGCGCATGAACAACCTTAGCTTCTGGATCCTGCCGTTCGCGTTCACGCTGCTGCTCAGCACGCTGTTCGTTCCCGGCGGCGCGCCCGCCGGCGGCTGGACCATGTATCCGCCGCTGTCGCTGCAGACCGGCGCAGCCTTTCCGATGTCGATCTTCGCGATCCATCTGATGGGCGTCTCTTCGATCATGGGTGCAATCAACGTGATCGTCACGGTCATGAACATGCGTGCGCCCGGCATGTCGCTATTGAAGATGCCCATGTTCGCCTGGAGCTGGCTGATCACGGCCTATCTGCTGATCGGTGTCATGCCGGTGTTGGCCGGCGCGGTGACGATGCTGATCACGGACCACTATTTCGGCACGACTTTTTTCGCGGCAGCCGGCGGCGGCGATCCAGTGATGTATCAGCACATTTTCTGGTTCTTCGGGCATCCCGAGGTCTACATCATGATTCTGCCGGCATTCGGTATCATCTCGGAAATCATTCCGACATTCTCGCGCAAACCCTTATTCGGCTACGACTCGATGGTCTATGCGATCGCCTCGATCGCGTTCCTGTCGTTCATCGTCTGGGCACACCACATGTTCACGGTCGGCATGCCGCTCGCCGGCCAGATGTTCTTTATGCTGGCAACGATGCTGATTTCCGTGCCTACCGGTGTGAAGGTGTTCAACTGGACCGCGACCATGTTCAGGGGTTCGCTCAGCTTCGAGCCGCCGATGCTGTTCGCGATCGCCTTCCTGTTCATGTTCACGATCGGCGGCTTTTCCGGCCTGATGCTCGCCATCGTGCCGGCGGACTTCCAGTATCACGACACCTATTTCGTGGTGGCGCATTTCCATTACGTGCTGGTGCCGGGTGCGGTATTCGGACTGATGGCGGCTGTCTACTTCTGGCTGCCAAAATGGACCGGCCATATGTACGACATGAAGCTGGCCAAGCTGCACTTCTGGCTGTCGACGATCTTCGTGAATGTGCTGTTCTTTCCGCAGCACTTCCTGGGACTGGCCGGCATGCCGCGGCGTATTCCCGACTACTCCACACAGTTCGCCGATTGGAACATGGTGTCTTCGATCGGTGGTTTCGGCTTCGGTCTATCGCAATTGCTGTTCGCGTACATCGTGCTCCGCTGCATTCGCGGTGGAATCAAGGCCAGCAACAAGGTCTGGGACAGCGGCACGCCGCAGGGGCTGGAATGGACCCTGAGTTCGCCGCCGCCATACCATAGTTTCGAAATCGCACCGCAAATCAAATAGCACCGAACGGACAATGAAGATACGGCTTCGTCCCTCAAGGCAATGAATTCGACGCAGGACACCGAGCGTAAACGCAAGGTGCGGCGTGCCGCACTTTGGCTGGCGCTGCTGGCAGCAGTGTTCTATTTCGGTTTCATCCTCATCAGCGTAGTGCGTACTCGGTAGGTACGCACCCGGTCCTACAGGGTGGGAACGCCGTCGCCGGCAGTGAGATGCGCCCCATGACATGTACGAGGACATGAACCAGAAACCAAGGCGAAAGGCGGACAAGACGGCGAACCGCAAGCTGGTATGCCAGCTGTGCTTGTTCGTCGCCGGCAGTTTTGCATTCGGATTCGCACTCATCCCCTTGTACAGCGTGTTGTGCGACGTCACGGGCTACGGCGATCGCACCAGGCTGCGCCAGGCCGCCGAGATCTTCGAGACACCGGATGAAAGCCGCAGAATCACGATCGAATTCATATCGACCACACCGACGTTCGGACAATGGGAATTCCACCCCGAGGCAGGCAGCCTCCAGATCCAGCCCGGACGACTTTACGAAGCAAAGTTCTACGCACTCAACCTGCGTTCGCAACCGATCACGGCGCAGGCGATCCCCAGCATCGCCCCGCTGCAGGCAACGCAGTACTTCCACAAGACCGAATGCTTCTGCTTCACGCCGCAGCTGTTCAAGGGCGGGCAGAAACGTGATTTGACGGTGCGTTTCATCGTCGATCCGAAGCTGCCTTCCAACATAGACCGGCTGACGCTGGGCTACGCGATGTACGACGTTCCGGCCGCCGCAGCGATCCGGACCGGTACAGCGGCCCAAAGAGATGCGGTAGCCGATGAGATGACCGATAGGGCAACCGCCGGCCGCAGAATAGCCCTGGCCAAACTCGAATGACCGACGAACAGGAATACAGTTCAATGGCGCACGCACAAACCGCTCTTGTGTCACCCGAAAAGTATTATGTTCCGCACCACAGTCCATGGCCGATCTTCGGATCGTTCTCCTTGTTCACAGGTGTCGCCGGCGCCTCTTTGTGGCTGAACGACGTCGCTGCGGGGCCGTGGATATTCGGGCTGGGCGTACTGCTGCTGCTCACCATGTTCGCTGGCTGGTTCGGCGCAGTCATCAGCGAAAGCGAGGGACGGCTCTATAACGATGCCGTGGACCGTTCCTTCCGTATGGGTATGATGTGGTTCATCTTTTCCGAGGTCATGTTTTTCGCAGCGTTTTTCGGTGCGCTGTTCTACGCACGGCAGTTCTCCGTACCCTGGCTGGGCGGCGAGGGCGTGAAACTGATGACCCAGGTGCTGCGCGGCGACGGCTTCGAAGCGAGCTGGCCGACGAACGGACCGGGCGATGTCGGCGGTGACTTCGATATCATCCCGGCGTTCGGCCTACCGGCGATCAACACCGCCATCCTGCTCAGTTCAGGCGTCACGATTACGATCGCCCATCACGCGATCAAAGCCGGCAACCGCGCGATGCTGAACACCTTCCTCGGGCTGACGATCCTGCTGGGCTACCTGTTCGTATTCCTGCAGGCCACCGAATACGTCGAAGCGTATCAGCACTACAATCTGAAGCTGACCAGCGGCATCTACGGTTCGACGTTCTTTATGCTGACCGGCTTCCACGGCCTCCACGTGACCATCGGTGCCATCATGTTGACGGTGATCTGGCTGCGCTGTCTGAAAGGTCACTTCACACCGACCCATCATTTCGCGTTCGAAGGCGTTGCCTGGTACTGGCACTTCGTCGATGTGGTGTGGCTGGGCTTGTTCGTATTCGTATACTGGCTATGACGAGGCGGCGTACACCAAGCCACAGAGGCTCGCACCGGACCGAAGGAGGGCGGATCGAACGGCTGGAACTTGGGCAGGCTGCCGATCCAATCTGCAAGCGCAATCGTGATCGCCGGTGAAGACCCGAGCTAGCCTCCCAGCCCATGCGGATGGATCAGTCCCTGCGACCAGGCAAGGAGCAGCAGGATGAACAACAATACGGAAAGCGTCACTCTCACCGTCAGCGCCTTCACCATCTTGCGCGACTGGCCCTTGTCGTTCACGAGATAGAACAGGCTGGAGGCGAGGCTGGCCACGATGGCGATCAGACAGGCCAGGATGAGGATGTTGAGGATGGGCATGAAGGCCGAGTATACGTGAACGGATCATCCGCGAATCCTCGTCTTGCGCCTACAGTGTTGGCGACGGCGCTGACCTTGATGGTCATCGCGGGATTTGTGCGGCTCGGCTTCTGGCAGTTGCATAGCGCCGCGGAAAAGCGCTCCTTGATGGCGCAGCATGCCTTGAACCGGCAATCGACCGTCGATCTCACGCCGACGAACGCCGGCACCTTGTCGCGCTATCAGCGCGTACGTCTGCGCGGACGCTACGATTCCCGACACCAGATCCTGCTCGACAACATGCCCTCGAACAGTTCCGCGCATCCCGGGCAACCCGGTTACCGGGTACTCACCCCGTTCGCCCTCGAGCAGGGCGGATGGCTGCTGATCGATCGGGGCTGGCTGGCGTCCGGACCGACGCGCGCCGTAGTTCCCGCAGTCGACGTAGGCACTACGCCGCGCGAACTGACCGGCTTGCTGAGTCACCTGCCGCGCGCCGGCGTGCAACTCGATCAAAGCGCCATCGCAGCCGAGGGTTCCTGGCCACGTGTGCTGAACTTTCCGCAACAGGCCACCCTGGAGCGCGTACTTTCCCGTCCTCTGCTGCCGGGCATGGTTCTGCTTGATCCCCAGGCCGTCGACGGCTACGAGCGTGTATGGGAAATACGCTTCTCGATCGGACCGGCACGGCATATTGCCTATGCAGTGCAATGGTTCGCTCTGGCGGCGGCGGCGTTATGCATCTATCTTGTGCTGATCTACAGGCATTATCGAAGCCGATGACCGAACCGAATCCCTCGATGGACTTCGAGCCTGTCCACAGGCGGTCACGCCGGCAGTTGTGGTTGCTGATCGCGGTGTTTTTCGCTCCCCTGGCCACGGCGTTCCTCCTATATTACGGTTTCGAAGACTGGCGTCCATCGCGAAGCACCAATCAAGGGGAGCTGCTCCAGCCTGCGCGCGCCTTGCCTGTCTTCGAATTGTCGACACCCGAGGGTACTACGCTTACAAACGAGTCCCTGCGCGGCAAATGGAATCTGGTCTATATCGGCGATGGGCAATGCGGACAACGCTGCCGGGAAGCGCTGGTCCTGATGCGCCAGAGCCGTCTGGCGCTGAATGAAGACCTCCCTCGGGTGCAACGCATATTCCTGACCACCGGTCATTGCTGCGACCAGCACTACCTGCAATCCACGCATCCCGGTCTGATCATCGCGCAGTCCGGCACGACCGGACAGCCACTGCTGCATGCATTCCCCGGCGCACCGGCGGCCGAGCCTGAAGCGGGCTACATCTATATCGTCGATCCGCTCGGCAATCTGATGATGCGCTACTCTCCCGAGGCGCCGCACAAAGCCCTGCTGGAGGACCTGGAGAAGCTGCTCAAACTTTCCCATATCGGCTAAGCGCGGGTTCCAGGCAGGCGCGCCACCCGGCTTGCCTGGAACCCGACCGGCATCGCGACCCCGAAGGGCGTGACCGGGCTGTATCGTTTCCCTCAATAAAGCCTTTCCATCGCCCTCCCGACCGGCTATAAGCCTGACCGCAAATGAACGCGCGACTAACTTTGTTTCGACGCCTTGCGCTCGCGGGTGTACTGCTGGCCCTCGCGGTCGTGATCCTGGGTGCGTGGGTACGCCTGAGCGCAGCCGGCCTGGGCTGTCCGGACTGGCCGGGATGCTATGGACATCTATCTGCAGACAGTGCGGCACGCAATATCGAGGCAATCAGCGAGGCATTTCCGCACCGGCCTTTCGAGTATCACAAGGCCCTCAAGGAAATGGTCCACCGGTATTTCGCCTCGAGCCTGGGATTGCTGATCCTGGTGCTGGCCGGCCTTGCCATCCGCAATCGTACCGATCCCCACCAACCGGTGGCGCTGCCGCTGATTCTGGTGGCCTTGGTGATCTTCCAGGGGCTGCTGGGCATGTGGACCGTGACCTTGCTGCTGAAGCCTTTGATCGTAGTCCTGCATCTGCTGGGCGGGCTGACTACCTTGTCGCTGCTGGCCTGGCTGTCCATGCGTTCGCCCGCCGAACGGGCGGTGACGGAACGAGGCGGGACGGGCTTGCGCAAACTCGCCGTAGCTGCCTTCGCAGTGCTGGTATTGCAAATCGCCCTGGGCGGTTGGACCAGCAGCAATTACGCCGCGCTTGCCTGTCCCGATTTTCCGACCTGCCAGCATACATGGTGGCCGGAGATGGATGTGCAAGACGCCTTCATCCTGTGGCGAGGCCTGGGTATCGATTACGAGGGAGGCGTCCTGGATCATCCTGCACGAGTTGCGATCCATTTCGTCCATCGACTGGGCGCCATCGCTGCCGCGCTGATGCTTGGGCTGCTGGGTTTCACCGCCTGGCGCCGCGGCACGACACCTGCTGTGCGCAATACCGGCGCAATATTGCTGCTGATATTGGTGGCGCAGCTGATACTCGGGCCCTGGATGGTAATGCACGCACTACCGCTATCGCTGGCCACCGCGCACAACGGAGTCGCCGCAATACTGCTATTGGCCACGCTGCGGTTGAATCGGCTACTGCGCTGATCGGCTGCATTTCCCGCTGGAACATGGGGCCATGTCTCGAGGCGCGGTACCGCCTGTAGAATGGCGGGTCCGCCCCCCGGCTCTGTTGCATGGTGCATACAAGGTCACTCCGGCAAGCCGCATCCTGGCGGAATTCTTATGAAAGAATCGTAACGAACAGGCGGAGTATTCCAAGATCGATGATCACCGGCCGAAAGACCTGCTCGAGTAAGAATCTTCGCCATGAAGGATCAAGATTCGGCCGTAAGAGGCTATCGTGATCCCTGCACGCGTGCGTAGCGTCACTCCCCGGCTGCTCATCGTTATCGTCGTCGTCACGCTGATCCTCTACGGATCGCTATACCCGTTCAATTTCAAGCCTGGCGCCATCGAAGGCGGCCTATTGCAGGCCCTACGTGAGTTGAACTGGGCACGCGCCGGGCGCGACGATCGCATCTCCAACGTGTTGCTATATCTGCCGCTGGGTTTTTGCCTGTTCCTTTGGCTGCACAGTCACTTCGGCCGCCATGCTTCGATCCTGATCGCCGTCCTGGCAGGCACGACTTTGTCCTTGAGTATCGAGATCGTACAAGTCTATGTACCCGGTCGTGTTTCCAGCCTGACGGACCTGACCCTGAACGCCGCCGGCACCGTGCTCGGGGCAGCGGGCGGGTTGATCTGGAGCCTGTTGAGCCGGCTCATGCATCAATCGGCGCACGTTGAAAAGTCCGCCGCCGATCCAGGTGCTGTCGTGCTTATACTGTTCTGGCTGACATCGCGATTCGTTCCTTTCGTCCCGCAACTGAATCTGGAGAAGCTGAAAACAGCCTTGCAGCCGCTGTTTGATCCGAAGTTCGGCGCCGCGGCCGTCTTTACGTATCTGACCTGCTGGATGGTCGTGCATCAGGCGGTCGCCGCAACGACCAGCCGCCCCAAGCGCCTTGATCGGCTATTGCTGCTGATTACGGCGGTACTGCTCGGCAGCCTGTTGCTGGCCGGGCAGGCCTTCGTGCCCGCCGAGCTATTGGCGCTGTTGCTGCTACTGCCGCTGTTAGTGTTGATGCACCGGCTCAAACCTCATCCACGGCACGCCGCGTTCGTCTTTGCGATACTCGCCGTGCTGATCCTGAACGGATTGGCGCCGTTCGATTTCGAGACACCAGCCAGCCGGTTCGATTTCTGGCCCTTCATGGCATGGCTGCGTGTCGATCCGCTCCTGAGCCTACGGACAGCAGACTGGGCGGCGCTGCTGGATAAGACATTCCTGTTCGGTGCGCTGATCTGGACCCTCAGGATCTGGGGTACGACAACCCGGTTTGCGGCCGCCTGTACGGTCATGGTGATATCGGTCGTCGAAATCCTACAGCTGTGGCTGCCTCGGCAGGATGCATCGATTGCCGATCCGCTGCTGGCTGCGGCGGTGGGTTGGCTGATGCACCGGCTGTACCGCACGCGGCCACCGCCGTTCGGACGGGATGCTATCTTACGAGACGCGCACAACCGGTGAATTCGTGTCCGTCCAGCACCGCCTTCGCGCTGAAGGCGAACATTTCCCCCGACATCGAATCCTGACAGGGCTGCATCTCGACCAGTAGTTCCAGCATGTGGCCGTCGGTTGCCGCCTGATAGCGTTCGGCGCCATCGAGATTCTCAGTCTCGGACGCATCGAACTCGATCGGCGCAGGCAGATCGGGCTGCTTCCAGCGCAGCACGCGCTCGCTCACTTCCAACGCCCAGAACGGTTCATTGCCGCGGGCGGCAAGCCGATACTCCGGCACCGGAGCATCACAACCGCGCACTTGATCGCGCGCGGCCGCGTACAGCACCTGCTCCAGCAAAAAGGTGCCGGCATACCTCGCGGCGGTCTGCTCGTCCAAGGCGTGACCTGAATCGCCGGCCGCCTCATCGGTGGTAAACCCGACGAAGCGCTCGCCGTACGCTTCGACATACAAGGAGATCTCGTCATCGCCCCCCTCGGCAAAAAGATCCCAGGTCGACAGGCCGTCGGAGCGATCCAGTATCAGCAGGTCGGCCGTCTCGCCGCACGCACGAAACGTCGCGCGTTTGCCGGCGATGCGGACCGTGCCTCGCTTGATCGCCAGGCCCGAATCCGCCGGCGGACGGGCTGCCATACCGCTCGTGCGGCCCGGCACCGCACCGCCATCCGGCAAGGAGCCGTCAGGCGATGAACGATCCGGCGAACAGCCGATACACACGACCGCCGCCGCACTGAACCACCATGCTCGCCACACACGCATCCATGTACTCCCGTAATCTCGCCGTCCAGAATACCGCGGAATCGACCCAGGCAAGCTAGAATGCGACTCCTCATGGATATCTCCCCGCTTCTTTCCGGCCTGAACGACGCGCAGCGCGCAGCGGTCGCGGCGCCCCTGGCCCCCACGCTCGTGCTGGCAGGTGCCGGCAGCGGCAAAACACGCGTACTGACCCATCGGGTTGCCTGGCTGGTGCAGGTCGAACAGGTCTCGGCGCACAGCATCCTGGCCGTGACGTTCACGAACAAGGCCGCCGGGGAAATGCGTAGCCGTATCGAATCCATGCTCCACGTTCCAAGCGCTCCCTTGTGGATCGGCACATTTCACGGTATTGCGCATCGGCTCCTGCGACTGCACTGGCGCGAAACAAATCTGCCGCAGGCCTTCCAGATCATGGACGCCGACGACCAACTACGCGCCATCCGCAAGCTGTTGAAGGCACGCAATATGGACGAGGCGCGCTGGGCACCCAAGGAAGTGATGTGGTTCATCAATGCGCGCAAAGACGAGGGCCAGCGAGCCGGTCAGCTCAAGGACGAGGGCGACCCCACACGGCGCGAGTTCATTCGCCTATATGCAGCCTATCAGGAACAGTGCGATCGCAGCGGCATCGTCGACTTCGCCGAACTGTTGCTGCGCGTCTACGAGCTGCTGCGCAACAATCCGGATATGCGGGCGCACTATCGCCGGCGTTTTCGCCATGTGCTGATCGACGAGTTTCAGGACACCAATACGATCCAGTATGCCTGGTTGAAGCTGCTCACCAGCCCGGATCCGGAAACTTCGCCGGGTGGGCTACCGTTCGCGGTGGGCGACGATGACCAGTCGATCTATCGCTGGCGCGGCGCGCGCGTCGAGAATCTGCACCAGTTCCAGCGTGACTATCCAGGCGTACAGTTGTTTCGCTTGGAACAGAATTACCGCTCCACCGGCAATATTCTATCGGCGGCGAACGCCTTGATCGCCAACAATAGCGGGCGGCTGGGCAAGAATCTCTGGACCAGCGGCGAACAGGGAGAACCCGTCAGGTTGTACACCGCCTTCAACGAACGCGATGAAGCCGATTTCGTGATCAATCAGCTGCGCGATTGGATCGACAAAGGCGGCCGGCGCGACGAGTGCGCCATTCTTTATCGATCGAACGCTCAGTCCCGCACCTTCGAAGAAGCACTGCTGTCCGCCCGTATTCCATATCGGGTATATGGAGGACTGAGATTCTTCGAACGCGCCGAGATCAAGGATGCGCTGGCATATCTGCGTCTGATCTTCCATCGCGCCGACGATGCTTCCTTCGAGCGTATCGTAAACCTGCCGACCCGCGGCATCGGTTTGAAGACGCTCGATACCGTCCGCGATTATGCGCGCGCCAATACCTGCTCGATGTGGGAAGCCGCCGGCGCATGTATTGCGGAACTCGGCGCACGGGCGGGCTCCTGCCTACACGCCTTCCTGGCATTGATCGACCTGCTCGATCAGCAGATCAGGGCATTGCCGCTGTTCGAGCAGGTCGATCATGTCATTCATGCCAGCGGCCTGCTTGCGCACTATCGCCAGGAGAGGGGCGATCGGGGCGAGGCCCGCGTGGAAAACCTGAACGAACTGGTCACCGCGGCGCGCAACTACGAGCCGGACACAGAGGACGCGATGCCCCCATTGGCCAGCTTCCTGGCGCATGCCGTGCTGGAGTCCGGCGAACAGCAGGCCGACGCCTGGGAAGACAGCGTACAGATGATGAGCCTGCACTCCGCAAAAGGCCTGGAATTTCCGCTGGTCTTCCTGACCGGCCTGGAAGACGGCCTGTTTCCTCACCTGCGATCGCTCAGCGACGCGGAAGGACTGGAGGAAGAACGCCGCCTGTGTTACGTCGGCACGACACGTGCCATGCGCCAACTGTATCTGACCTATGCGGAACAGCGCCGTCTGCATGGCCAGGACAACTATGCCGCACCCTCGCGCTTCATCCGGGAGATTCCGCCTGAATTCATCGAGGAAGTTCGTCCGCGCATCCAGATCTCCCGCCCGGTCTACATGCCGCGCGGCAAGGCCCCTGCAGCATTGCGCGAAGATACCTCGGCCATGGGTATCCAATTGGGCCAGCGAGTCAGACACGGAAAATTCGGCGAGGGAGTCGTGGTGGACATCGAGGGCCAGGGCAACCATGCGCGTGTGCAGGTCAACTTCGAGCAGCATGGTTCGGCGAAATGGTTGATGCTGACCTATGCGAACCTGGAACCGGTATGAGCGATCGGCAAATGGTCCTCCCGCCCAGGATCCTCGTCTGCTGTGCCTTCGGGATTCACTACAGACGAGGACCCTGGGCGGGACTATCTACCTCCAAATGGAGAAACCGAAAGCCGAATCGGCGACTGATCACAGCCACGAAGCAGCACTCATGAAAATCCTCATCCTCGGCGCCGGTCAGGTGGGCCGTACGGCGGCCTATCACCTGGCCCGTGAAGAGGCAAATGAAGTTACGGTCGTCGACATCAACGACGAACTGTTGCGCGATCTGCAGGATCGCATCGATATCCGCACTGTGGCCGGTAACGGTACCCAGCCCCGGATCCTGGAAGCAGCAGGAGCGCGCAATACCGATATTCTGGTCGCGTTGACCAATAGCGACGAGGTGAATATGGTCGCCTGCCAGGTCGCCTGGAGCTTGTACAACAAGAATGCCACGCATATTGCGCGCATCCGCTCTTCCGATTTTTCCAGCCATTCCAGCTTGTTCGGCGGTGAAGCCCCGGCTTTCGCCGTAGACGTCACCATCAATCCGGAACAGCTGGTCACGGAGCATGTCGTACGCTTGATCAAGTACCCTGGGGCGCTGCAGGTGCTGGATTTTGCCGATGGCCGCGTACGCCTGGTCGGCATTCGCGCACGCAGCGGCGGAGCGCTAGTCGGTCAGCAGCTCAAGCAGTTGCCCATGCATATCAAAGGACGCAATGCTCGTGTCGCCGCCATCTATCGCGGGGATCACAGTATCAAACCGACCGCTGACACGACGATCGAACACGATGACGAAATTTTTTTCATTGCTGCACGCCGTGACATCCGTGCAGTCATGAATGAACTGCAGAAACGCGAACATCCGGTGAGGAGGATAGTTATCGCCGGTGGCGGCAATATCGGCTTCCGGCTGGCTCAGCGGCTGGAAATGGAACACCAGGTCAAGCTGATCGAACGTAACTCCCGCCAGGCACGGCGGATTTCCGAACATCTCGGCAACACGATCGTGCTCAATGGCGACGCGGCGGACGAGGAACTGCTGCTGGAGGAAAACATCGATACTGCAGATGTATTCGTTGCGGTGACGAATGCCGAGGAGGCCAATATCCTGTCCTCCCTGCTGGCCAAACGGCTCGGTTGCCGCAAGGTGATGGCGCTGATCAACCGACCTGCCTATGCGGAGCTCATGGAAAGCGGTACGATCGACGTCGCCCTGTCACCGCAGCAGATTACGATCGGCTCGCTGCTGGCGCATGTGCGCCGTGCCGACGTAGTACGTGTGCACTCGCTGCGGCGCGGCGCCGCCGAGGCCATCGAAGTCATCGCTCACGGCATGCAGAACGACAGCCGGGTGATCGGCCGGCGTATCGAAGATATCCCTCTGCCGGAAGGCGCATCGATCAGCGCCGTAGTACGCGGCGATGAAGTACTGATCGCCCACCACGATACAACGATCCTGCACGACGACCACGTCATCCTGTTCCTGACCGACCGCAGGCACATCGAAGCCGTCGAGCGTCTGTTCGACGTACCCCGAAGAAGACATCGATGAACTACGCGGTCGTGCAGCGTATTCTCGGGCTGTTGCTGGTGATGTTCAGCCTGACCATGCTGCCGCCGGTCATCGTTTCACTATATTTCCAAGACGGTAACCTGGCGCCGTTCGTCGATGCCTTCGTCGCGTTGATGATGTTGGGAGGTCTCACCTGGTGGCCGGTACGTCACAAGGTGCGCGAACTGCGCGTGCGTGATGGATTTCTGATCGTCGCACTATTCTGGGCTGTACTGGGCGTGGCCGGCGCGGCACCCCTGATGTTGTCGACCGAAGTGGAAATGTCGATCACCGACGCCGTATTCGAATCGGTATCGGGCTTCACCACGACCGGCGCAACCGTACTGGTCGGCCTGGATACCATGCCTCGCTCGCTGCTCTATTACCGCGTCCAGATCGAATGGCTGGGCGGCATCGGCATGGTGGTACTGGCAGTGGCTCTGTTGCCTATGTTGGGCGTCGGCGGCATGCAGCTGCTGCGGGCGGAAACTCCCGGACCGGTCAAGGATTCGAAGTTGACACCGCGCATCACGGAGACCGCAAAGGTTCTGTGGATCGTATATGTTTTCATCACCGCAGCCTGCGCGCTGGCCTACTGGCTGGCTGGCATGACGCCATTCGATGCGCTGGCGCACAGTTTTTCGACTGTCGCCACCGGCGGTAATTCCACGCACGATGCCAATCTCGGCTATTTCGACAGTACGGCGATCGAAATGATCGCCGTGGCGTTCATGTTCATCGGGGGTATCAACTTTTCATTGCATTTCCTGGCCTTTCGCTACCGCAGCATCGTCAACTATGCCCGCGATCCCGAGTTTCGCGCCTATGTAACCTTGCTCGGCCTGGGAGTGGCGCTGTACACGATCGTTCTATGGCTGGATCGGTCCTTCGATGAGCCGCTGCAAGCCTTGCGCCTGGCTGTCTTCCACGCGGTGTCGATGCAAACCAGTTCCGGTTTCTTTACAGACGACATGTCGCACTGGCCGAGTGCCCTACCGGTCATCCTGATGCTCTCGACCTTCGTCGGCGGCTGCGCCGGCTCGACCTCCGGCGGCATGAAGGTGGTGCGCTGGCTGCTGCTGTGGAAACAGGGGCAGCGCGAAGTCGTGCAGCTGGTGCATCCGAACGCCGAAGTCCCGGTAAAACTGGGGCGCAAACCGATCGATCCACGCGTCATCGACGCCGTGTGGGGCTTCTTTGCCGTGTACGTGGCCTCCTTCGGATTATTGATGGTCCTGCTGATCGCCAGCGGCGAGGACCAGGTGACCGCGTTCTCGGCGATTGCTGCCTGCATGAACAACACCGGCACGGGCCTCGGGGAGGTGGCGGCCAACTTCACGACCATCACCAGCCCCGGCAAGTGGATCTGTGTCGTGGCAATGCTGCTGGGCCGTCTGGAAGTTTTTCCGCTGTTGGTATTGATCTCATCCACTTTCTGGCGGCGCTGATTATCGCCGCTCGACGCATTTCGACTTGAAGTATCCCAAGGCATGGCTTTCGCACTGAAGAAATACCGCAAACAGATTCTTGCCGCCGTGGCGCTATTGATCGGTCTGCTGATCATCGCGCTACTGGCCTGGACGCTGTATCTGGATCGCAAGATCACCGCTCAATTCGAAGGACGGCGCTGGACCCTGCCCGCACAGGTCTATGCGGAACCGACCGACCTGTATGTCGGACAGGTTCTCAGCGCCGATGCATTGGAACAGGAACTGATACGGCTGGGCTATCATCGCGCCCGTCGCGCGAGCAGTCCGGGCGCCTACAGCCGCGACGGCAACCGCATCGAACTGGTATCCCGCCGCTTCCCATTCTGGGACGGCTTGCAGGAATCCCAGCGCCTGACGATCGTAACGCACGGCAACGCGATCTTCGGGATGCGCGATGCCAGCGGCGAGGAGATACCGATCTTTCGCCTGGATCCGCTGTTGATCGGCAGTATTTTTCCGGTTCACGGCGAGGATCGGGTCGTCGTGACTCCACAGGAGGTGTCGCCGCTGCTGCCGACTGCCCTGAAGGTCGTGGAGGACCGGCAATTCGACTCGCATCTCGGCGTCGATTTCAGTGCCATCGCGCGCGCTGCCTGGGTCAATCTGCGTGCGGGACATATCGCACAGGGCGGCTCGACGCTCACCCAGCAACTGGTCAAAAGCTACTTCCTGGACAACCGGCGCACCTTCAGCCGCAAGATCGAGGAAGCCGTCATGGCCATGCTGCTCGAGGTGCACTTCGAGAAGCAGGATTTGATGAATGCCTACATCAACGAAATCTACCTGGGACAAGACGGTCGACGGGCCATCCACGGCTTCGGGCTCGCCAGTCAGTTCTATTTCGGCAAGCCGCTGGCGGAACTGCAGTTGCATGAAGTGGCTCTGCTGGTAGCCATCGTGCGCGGCCCGTCCTACTACGATCCGCGCCGGCATCCGCAACGTGCGCGCGAACGCCGCGATCTAGTGCTCGAACTCATGGCCCGGCACGGGGTGATCGACAACACCGAGGCGCAACAGGCGGCGAAACAACCTCTGGGTATCCTTGGTGCCGACAACCGTGCCGGCGGCTATTACCCGGCGTTCCTGGATCTGGTGAGGCGCACCTTGCGCCGTGACTACCGGGAAGAAGACTTGACCGAGGCCGGACTGAAGATCTTCTCGACACTCGATCCGCGCATCCAGAATGAAGCTGAGAAATCACTGGCTCAGGAACTCGACCGGCTCGACAGGACGCGCAGACAGCCCGCTGCGCACAAACTGGAAGGCGTCGTCATCGTCACCGCACCGCAAAATGGCGAAGTGATCGCCATGGTCGGTGGACGCCAGGCGGGTTTCGACGGATTCAACCGGGCGCTGGATGCACACCGGTCTATCGGTTCGCTGGTCAAACCCGTCATTTATCTCGCGGCAATCGAGACCGGGTTGTACAACGCCGCAACCCTCGTCGAGGACGGGCCGGTCGAGGTGAAGTTGCCCAATGGCAAACTCTGGCAACCGCAGAACATCTCGAAGCAGTACTACGGTCCGGTACCACTGGTGCGCGCATTGGCGCAGTCCCTGAATCTCGCCACGGTACATCTAGGTCTGGAAGTCGGGCTGCCCAAGGTAACACGTAAGTTCGTCGCCCTGGGCCTGGGGCAGGAGCCGCCGCAGCTGCCGGCAGTGCTATTGGGTGCGGTCGATGTTTCACCGCTGGAAGTGGCGCAGCTTTATAACGGGTTCGCCAACGGCGGCTTCAGCACACCTCTGAGGGCCGTGCGGGCAGTGGTCGATGAGCAGGGCAAGCCGTTGAAATCGTTTGCACTCGAAATCACTCCGGTAGCAGACCCGAAAGCCGTGTACGAGGTCAATCGCATGCTGGTGCAGGTGATGGAGCACGGCAGCGGGCGAGCGGCGCGCAGCCGCCTTCCCGCCGACGTCGTCGTCGCAGGCAAGACCGGCACGTCCTCGGATTATCGCGATAGCTGGTTCGCGGGTTTCTCCGGCAACCATTTGGCCGTGGTATGGATCGGCTATGACGATAATGCGCCGACCGGCTTGACCGGCGCCTCCGGCTCCCTGGCGGTCTGGTCGCGCCTGATGGGCTCGATCGACACCGCTTCCTGGAGCGCGGCGCTGCCCGAGGGACTGGAGGAAACCTGGATCGAGTTTGCGACCGGACTGGCCGCCCGTCCGGGGTGTGGCGATGATGTGATCCTGATCGCCGTGCCGCGCGACACTCGGATCCCGGCACGTGCGGGTTGCGAGGCCGATCCATCCCAGGAACCGGCTAACGCGCCGCCGCTGCAGAAGCAGGCACACCGGTGGTGGCAGGGTATCATTCGGCGGCCATGAGGGTTGTATTCGTGACCACTCGTTCCTGCGCTCGCGGCCATTGGCCAAGCCTGGCACTCGCATCGATACCGGCGGTGCGACTACCGGGATGTGCACTGCGAATCGCATCGGGTTCGCGTATGCCGCCATCATTCCCCAAGATGCGCCGGCAGCTCCCAGGGCGCCTGCCGGCCTTGTTGCTGATCGGTCTGACGCTGGGTGCCTGTAGTATCCCGACCCCTTATGAGCCACCGGTCGCCCCGTTGCCCGTGCCACCGGAATCCCCGGTGCAAACCCAGCCGGCAATCTCACCAGGCGCCATCGATGAGCCCGAGCCGCTGCCTGAACCAGTGCTGCGCGAGCCGATGCTGGGCGCCGCATCACGCGCGTTGGTCAGCCAGGCACAGGCGCAACTCGACAGTGGCAATTACGCTGTCGCCGCGGCGTCCATCGAGCGGGCTCTGCGCATCGAACCGGACAATCCGCTGCTCTGGATCGAACTGGGGAAGCTGCGCCAAGCCGAGGGAAATCATGTGCAAGCGGAAAACATGGGCCGCAAGGCCGTGTCCATGGCTGCCACCGCGCCGCGTGCCCAGGCCGATGCCTGGCGGCTGATCGCCGAGTCCTACCGCGCCCGGGGTCTGAATACAGAGGCGCAAGAAGCCTTGTTGCGCGCCGACGGTTTGAGGCGATGAACCGTGACCGTACGAGCAATACTCGGAGCAAAGAGCATCCCTTGAGTGTCGAACGGCATCTTTTATGATCGGCTTGCTGCAACGCGTCAGTGAAGCAAGCGTCGAGATCGACGGCCGAATCGCCGGCGCGATCGGTACCGGGCTGCTGGTACTGATCGGTATTGAGCGAGGCGATCGCCAGGCGCAGGCGGACCGTCTACTGGAACGGCTGCTGACCTACCGGGTCTTTCCCGACGCCGAGGGCCGTATGAACCGTAGCCTGACGGACATCCACGGGGAGTTGCTGCTGGTCCCGCAGTTTACCCTGGCCGCCGACACCCGCAAAGGCACCCGGCCCGGCTTCACCCCGGCGGCCGAACCCCGGGACGGCGAAAAATTATTCGCCTATCTCGTGGAACACGCACGATCGCGGCATCCACAGGTCCAAACAGGGGAATTCGGGGCACACATGCGGGTCGCACTCATCAACGACGGCCCGGTGACATTCTGGCTGCAGGTCGCACCGGACGTGAATTGAGCTTTCGAACCTCGATTACGGCGTCGACGCCGCGGGGCCGGGACGCGGTACCGGGTTCGCGGCTCGAGGCCGCGAATCGAGCTGCAGGGCGAAGGCACAGGAGATTTCCGGCAGAAAGGCGCAAATTCCCAGCCTTTCATCAAATTGACGGCGACCGACGCAGGATATCCGGATCTGTCGTATCGCCGCTGATTCTGCGACCAACGCCCCGAGCCAACACGGCTGAAATCACGGCGTCGTTTTTGGCGTATGATTTGCTCACTATCACAGGAGAATTGCATGGGCATCGGTTTCAAAGAACTCCTGATCATTCTGGCGATCGCACTGCTGGTCTTCGGCGCCAAGCGATTGAAGACCATCGGTTCCGACCTGGGCGGAGCCATCAAAGGATTCAAGAAAGCCATGGAAGAGGGTGAGGATCTGGAGAACAAGCAGCTGAACTCGCCATCGAGGGACACGGCCAAGGATGCAGATTTCGATTCGACGCCGTCTTCGGAAAAGACCGGCGGCAAGTCGAATGCCTGAAGCATCTGATCTGGCTGGCTGACGATGTTCGAAGTCGGATTTACCGAGATCCTGCTGATACTCGGTCTGGCCCTGCTGGTACTGGGTCCCGAAAAGTTGCCTGGATTGGCCAGGAAAATCGGCACATGGACCGGTCGCGCGCGCGCCATGGCCAATCAGCTGCGCGCACAGCTGGAACGGGAAATCAGCTTGGATGAGTTGTCGAAGACCGGAGGCGATACAGGGATCGGACCGGACTCCGACGCGCAGCCGGGACAAGGCGCCGCCACGCCGAAGACGCAGGCCGATCCGGAGAGGGGTGACGCTACGGTGAAGCCGAACGAATCCCAGGTTGAATCTGGGGCCGAATCGACCGCTACGCTCTCCGGGCATTCTGCAGCATCCTCGACGAAACCGGCACCATGAGTGATGAAGACCAGGAGCAACTCGCGGAAGGAACGCTGATCTCGCACCTCATAGAGCTGCGGCAGCGGTTGATACGAGCAGTGGCCGCCATCGCCGTAGCGTTCGTACCCTGTGCGATATTTTCCAACCAGCTGTTCACCATGATCGCACTGCCTCTACTGGAGAAAATGCCGCAGGGCACTTCCATGATTGCGACCAACGTGGTCGCACCGTTCATGGCGCCGCTTAAATTGGCTTTGTTCCTGGCAATATTCCTGGCGATGCCGGTCGTGCTCTACCAGGCCTGGGCATTCGTGGCTCCCGGTCTATACCGCCATGAGAAGCGCTTCGCGGCACCACTCCTGCTGTCCAGTATCGTGCTGTTCTATGCCGGCGCCGCATTCGCTTATTTCATCGTGTTCCCGTTGATGTTCGCGTTCCTGACCACTACCGTGCCGATCGGCGTGCAGGTCATGACCGACATGACGAACTATCTCGATTTTGTACTGTTGCTATTTTTCGCTTTCGGGATCGCATTCGAGATCCCGATCGCAACTGTCCTGCTGGCCGCCACTGGACTGGTGCGCGTGGAAGCCATGGCCAAGCATCGTGGCTATGTCATCCTGGGTATTTTCATCGTGGCTGCATTTTTGACGCCGCCGGATGCCATTTCACAAAGCTTTATGGCCGTCCCGATGTATCTGCTATATGAAGTCGGCATCGTCATGTCGCGGCTACTGCTGAAAGACAAACTAGCCCGGCAGCGCAGCGAACGACAGGACGCCGGCAGCAGCTGATTCTGCCAGCTAGGACGGCCAGGGAGCAGGGCGTTATACGGTTCATGTGCACCGAAAAAGCAATATCTGCTGCTTGCCCCATGCCAGGCGTTTCAGACAGACTCGAGTCCTCGTAACACGCCTGCCATCCATTCGAAGAACGGCAGGCCACTCGCGCCGTCCGCCTGGACAGGAATGCAGCATGGAGCGTCGATACGCATGACTCATAGTACTAACCCGGGCACGAATCAGGACGTCGACGGCGAAGCAGCCATGCATGCCGCATCAGGGTACGCCGCATCGGGCCCGCAATTCCTGGGACACCCCCGCGGATTGGCCACGCTGTTTTTCACGGAGATGTGGGAACGCTTCACCTACTACGGGATGCGAGCCCTGCTGGTGCTGTTCCTTGCCGATACCGCCCGAGGCGGCTTCGGCCTGGAGGACAAGATCGCCACGGCGATCTACGGGCTGTATATCTCGGCTTCCTACATCCTGTGCCTGCCCGGCGGATGGATTGCCGACCGGTTGATCGGCGCGCGCCGCGCGGTCTGGCATGGCGGCATCCTGATCGCGATCGGCAACGCATTGCTGGCCATCGGCTCGAGCACGCCGACCTTCTATGGCGGCCTGATGGTCATCGTATGCGGTGTGGGCCTGCTGAAGCCGAATGTCAGCACCATGGTCGCCGACCTGTATCCGGAAGGCGGCGGGCGGCGCGATGCGGGCTTCACGATCTTCTACATGGGCATCAATCTCGGCGCCTTCCTGGGCCCGATCATCACCGGCCTGCTCGCCCAGCACTATGGCTGGCGTCCGGCATTCGCCGCCGGATCGATTCTGATGATCGCAGGGCTCATCCAGTACCGGGCTTTCCAGCATCATCTGGGCGAGGCCGGCCTGCGCATCAGCGACGCGCACGGCACCCACACCGCCGTCGCGACGCGACGCGGCTGGCTGACCGTGGGCGCATTGGCCGCCGGACTGGTACTGGTGTATCTGCTGGTACTCACCGGCGTGGTGAGGATCGATCCGCTGACCTTGGCGCAGACGGCCGGTGTATTGCTGGCAGTCATCGCGATCGGCTACTTCGCCTATATGTTCCTGTTCGCGGGTCTGAACGGTGTGGAACGGAAGCGGATGCTGGTCATCCTGTTTCTGTTTGTCGGCTGCGCCTTGTTCTGGGCGGGTTTCGAGCAAACCGGCGCATCACTCAACCTGTTCGCGGAACGCTATGTGGATCGCACCATCGATGCATTCGATTTCGTGATCCCGACTGCCTGGTTCCAATCCTTGAATGCGGTCTTCATCCTCATCTTCGCCACGCCGTTCTCGATGCTTTGGGTAGCGTTGGCAAAGCGCAACCTGGATCCGTCGGCACCGGCAAAATTCGGCCTGGGACTGGTCCTGCTCGGCCTGGGCTTCCTGTTCATGGTGGCGGCAGCCAGCATCGTCGCCCGCGGCGAACAGGCCATGCCCTACCTGCTGGTGCTGACCTATCTGCTGCATACCTACGGTGAGCTATGCTTGAGTCCGGTGGGCTTGAGCTATGTGACCAAGCTGGCGCCCAGCCGCTTCGTCTCGCAAATGATGGGTGTGTGGTTCCTGGCCACCTCGGTAGGGAATCTTTCCGCCGGGTTGCTCAGCGGCATGTTCGAGACCGACAACCTGGCGGCCATGCCTGCGCAGTTCATGAACTTCGTGTATTTCATCGTCGGCGCCGGCGTACTGCTGCTGTTGTTGAGCAGGCCGGTGAAGAAACTCATGGGCGGTATAAAGTGAGGCAGGTGCAGAATCATTCCGTAAACGCTGCACCCCTACCTCAACTCACCCGCCGCGCGATCGTTCTATCGATCATCCTGGCGATGATCCTGGCTGCTGCGAATACCTATCTCGGTCTATTCGCGGGATTGACGATCGCAACAGCCATACCGGCCGCAGTGGTATCGATGGCCGTGCTGCGTGTGCTGGGCGGCGGCCATATCCTGGAGAACAACATCGTGCAGACGGGCGCATCGGCAGGTTCATCGATCGCCGCCGGTGTGATCTTCACGGTGCCGGCATTGGTGATCCTGGGTTACTGGGACGACTTCAAATATTCCTGGGTACTGGCGATTGCCGGCCTCGGCGGCGTACTGGGTGTATTGTTTTCGGTACCGCTGCGCCGTTCGCTGATCGTCGATCAACAACTTGCCTTCCCGGAAGGCAAAGCGGCAGCAGAAGTGCTCAAGGCCGGCGAACACCCGGAGCAAGGCATCCGTGTGCTGGCAGGCGCAGCGAGCATAGGTGCCCTGGCAAAGCTGATCGCCGCAAGCGGATTGCGATTGGTGCCGGATACCGCCGCACATGCCGGTTTCATCGGCAAGGCGATCGGCTATCTTGGTACGAATCTGTCGCCGGCACTGCTCGGCGTGGGCTATATCGTCGGCCTCAATATCGGCATCGTGGTCGTCGCCGGCGGCATCCTGTCCTGGAATGTCGCGATTCCCGTCTATAGTGCCTTTTTCCTGGACACCGATCCGCTTCTGGCCGCACGCATCGCCGGTAGCGACGCTGAAGGCGCGGCCGGCATGATCTGGAGCGCGCAGATCCGCTATCTCGGTGTCGGGGCAATGCTGATCGGCGGCATCTGGACCCTGATAGCACTGCGCAAATCACTGCTTTCCGGGGTACGCAGCGGTCTGGCAGCGACCCGCGCGGGTGCCATGAAGGCGATTGCACACACCGAACAGGATCTGCCGATGAAGGCCGTGCTGATCGGACTGCTGATCTTCACCTTGCCGCTGGCCCTTCTATACCAAGCGATCGTTGCCGATTTTACAGTCTCGCTGCCGATGACCCTCATCATGATCGTCACGGGCTTCCTGTTCAGCTCCGTCTCCGCCTACATGGCCGGGCTGGTGGGTTCTTCGAATAATCCCGTTTCGGGAATCACGATCGGCACGATCTTGTTTGCTTCGCTGGTGTTGACATTCCTGATGGGACGCGACGCCGCTTTGGGGCCGGTTGCGGCGATCATGATCGGTGCCGTCGTGTGCTGCGCGGCGGCGATCGCCGGTGACAATCTGCAGGATCTCAAGTGCGGCTACCTCGTTGGAGCGACGCCCTGGCGACAACAGCTTATGCTGGCGATCGGCGCCATTTCCTGCGCACTGGTCATGGCACCCGTGCTCAATCTGCTTGCCAAGGCCTACGGCATCGGAGTACCTACTGCATCGCATCCCAATCCGCTGCTGGCACCACAAGCAACCCTGATGGCCTCGGTGGCAAAGGGCTTGTTCGGTGGCGAACTCCCTTGGAACATGATCTGGATCGGCGTAGGCATCGGTGTCGTGATCATTGCCATCGACGAGCTGCAAAAAAAACGCGGCTCGAGTTTCCGAGTGCCGGTACTGGCTGCAGCCGTCGGCATCTATCTGCCGCTGGATCTCACAGTGCCGATTTTCCTGGGTGGTCTGTTCGCGCATTGGGTGGAACGCACTACGGGTACACATCGAGATCCAGACGCTGCTGAAAAAGTGCATCGTAAGGGTGTGCTGTTCTCGGCAGGCCTGATCACCGGCGAAGCGCTCATGGGCATCCTGATCGCAGTGCCGATCGTCACCGCCGGCAGATCGGACATCCTGGCACTACCGGCCGGCCTACAGTTCGGCGAGGTGCCGGGCCTGGCGATTTTTGCGGCGATCGGCTATCTGCTGTATCGCGTCGCGCGTTCCGGAGCATACGAAGCGCTGTGTGAGGGCAGGTGAATGCTCCTTGCAACACCTGCACTTCCGACATCCCTGTCGGTCGCAGGTGAATGCTCCTGCAACACCTGCATTCCCCACAGGGATGTCCGAATCGCTGTTTTAACGACTAGCGCCAGCTGATGATCTCGACTCTGCCACTGTTGCCGATCAGTCCGGAAGCAAGCCAGGAAGTCAGACTGACGATCAGCGAACCGCCGACCGCGGTCCAGAAGCTGCTGATCTGAAAACCGCTCAGCATCCACGCCACCAGGGCGAGCATACCGGCGTTGATGACGATCAGGAACAGACCCAGTGTCACCAGAGTCAGCGGCAAGGTCAGGATCACGGCAACCGGCCGGATCACCGCATTGACGATGCCCAGCAGCAGCGCGGCGGCCAGCAAGGTACCGGGACCATCGAAATTCAGGCCGACGAAGATCTTCGCGGCCAGCCACAGACCCAGCGCCACGATTGCGACACGTAGAAAGAATCCGGTCATGCGCCTGTCCTCGTTGTGTCTGGAATTCGGATCGCGAGCCTGGTGCGTATCTTAACGCGGGTCGACCATGGGCGGGACTTTGATCTGTCCTGAGCCGACGACCGCTGACCCACGAAATCTCGGATTCAGGAAATCCGGGACTCAGGCTCACGAATCGGGCTGCACCCGTGCCCGCTAAAACGCCCGGCTCTGGCGTCCTCGCGATTCCCGGAGCATGGACAGCGCGACCTGCAATTCACGATCGCCCTGTTCAAGGATGGACCGGCCGGCTGCATTGCGGATCGCGATCTCATCGGTGCCAGCCGTAACGCTTTCGTCAACACCGGCAACCTTGGCATCTTCAGCACTTTCGGTACCTTCGACGCTTTCGGCACCTTCGATGCCCGTGCCGACCAGCACATCGGGCATGATACCGCGCTCGTGGATCGACGCGCCGGAAGGTGTGTAATACCGGGAGGTCGTCAGCTTGATCGCACGTCCATCGGACAGCGGCATGACCGTCTGGACCGAACCCTTGCCGTAGGTTCGGCTTCCGACAAGACGGGCGCGGCCGTGATCCTTCAGGGCAGCGGCGACGATCTCGGATGCAGAGGCGGAGCCGCCGTTGACCAGCACGACCACGGGCGCACCCTCCAGCATGTCGCCGGGGCCGGCCAACGCTTCGAAACGAGCATCTGCAGTGCGGCCGTCGGCGCTGACGATCAGGCCCGATTCCAGGAACAGGTCGGATACGGACACGGCTGCCTCGAGCACGCCACCGGGATTGTCGCGCAGATCGAGTACCAGGCCGCGCAGCGCGCGGCCATTACGCTTCTTGAGCTTTGCAAGCACCTGCTCCAGATCGGGGGCGGTGGTTTCACTGAAATGCGAGATTTTCACGTACCCCAGATCCGGCTCGGGCAACTCGCTGGAGACGCTGCGCACATGAACGCTGGCGCGAGCAAGCGTGAACTCCAGCGGTTCATCCAGCGGCTGGCGAGCCACCATGATCTTCACTTGGGTACCGATACGCCCGCGCATGCGATCGATGGCATCGTTCAGATCATCGGTTTTCACCGATACGCCGTCGACCGCCAGAATCGTATCGCCAGCCTTCAGGCCGGCGCGCGCCGCCGGCGTGTCCTCGATCGGCGCAACGACCGTGACACGGTTGTTTTCCAGCATTACTTCGATTCCGACACCGGAGTATTCGCCCGAAGTACCGATGCGGAGTTCCTCGAGTTGCTCGGGATCGAGATACGCCGAGTACGGATCCAGGTCCGCCATCATGCCGCGGATCGCTGCTTCCATGAGTTCCTGATCCGAACGTACCTCCACGTATTCGCGCCGCACATGTTCCAATACTTCGGCGAACGTCCGCGCATCACGCCAGGGGATGCTCGGTCTGCCGCCGCCGGAGGATGATGGTTGATACGAAAGCGCAGGTTGGATTTCGCGCTTGGCCTGGGGCGGATGTCCCAGCGGCAAGCCGAGGCCGATGAGGGTAGCTGCCAGGAGAAGCACGGAACGAAGCGATGGAAGAGGGAGCGGCATACGCAAATGCGATAATGGTGTCGAAAAATTCAAGATCGATGCCCGAAAAACACGCGTGAACGCGTCTGCTGAATAGTACACGGGGTATATCGGCCAATGCGGTACAGGCTGCAGTAAAAGCCTGGCATCCTGCCGCCGGTATGGACCGCGGTCCGCTTTGGACGCTGCATGGCGATGCGATCCTGCCGAGACCGTCTTGCCGGAGTTCACCGGGGGTAGCCTCTCCTGGACCGGCCGCAGTTGTCTCGCTGAGGTCGTACCGCCTGGGCGGCCTGAAACCGGCGTCAGAAGGCGCGGGTTTCAGCAGTCATTTGCGCAGCCAGTCCTGAGGATTAAGCGCCTGCTTGCCTTTGCGAATCTCCAGGTACAGGCCGGGCTGGCCGACGGCAGCGTCGCCGACGGCACCGATCGGGTCTCCCGGTTCGACCCGGTCACCGACGCGGCGATACAGTTGTTCGTTATGACCGTACAGACTCATATAGCCGCCGCCATGGTCGAGCACTATCAGCAAACCCAATCCCGGCAGCCAATCGGCATACACTACGCGGCCATAATAGGGCGCGCGAACCTCGGTTCCGCGCGCCGCTCCGATCACCAGCCCCTGCCATTTCAGGGGGCCACCGGAGCGCAGTTGGCCAAAACGCGCCAGCACGGAGCCCTTGACGGGCCAGGGCAGCTTGCCTCTGATCTGCTGGAACGGCCGCTCGGCCAGTTCTGGAAATTCCTCGATCGCCCGGCGCAATTCCTCGACCAATTTTTCCAGTGCGCGCGCATCGCGCTGGAGTTTTGTCAACTCGTCGTTGCGTGTCTTGAGCGTAGATTGCACCTGCGCCAGCGTACGGGCACGCTGGCTGCGTGCACCGGCCAGCGCTCGTACATCGCGCTCCTGCTCCTGCTCCAGGGTTTTTAACCGGAGGGTCTCGGCACTGATGCGTTCGGCCAGCAATTCAAGGTGGGCAAGATGTTCGCCGATAGAGGTGATACGTTCCGCGCGTACCCGGCTGAAATAACCATAGTAGGCCATCATGCGTCCTAGCTGTGTCGGATTTCCTTGATTTAACAATAACTTGAGATGCTCCTGACGGCCATTGATATAGGCTGTCGTCAATTCGCCCGCCAGGGCGTCACGTTCGCCGGCGATCTTGCCGCGAGTGTCCGCCTGCTCCATGCCGAGTTCGGTCAGTCGGCGCTCGGCGGCGATGCGGTTGCTGCGCACCGCGGCCAGGCGCTCGCGCGCTGCCTGAATATCGAGATCGGCCTTCTTGAGCTGTCCGGTGAGGGCATCGCGCCGTTCGGCTTCTGTATGGATGGCCTTACGGATGGATTCGATGCGGTTCTTGACCTGCTTCAGCTCGGCCTCCTTGGCGCCGACCTGCGCCTGGGCGCCTTGAAAGGCGGTCAGGCAAAGCAGTACTGGAACGACCAGGCGCGTGGCCGATACTCGCGTTTCACACAGCCATGCAGGCAATTGCCCGCGGGTCAGGTTCAGCATCCGGGCCGGCCTGAGCAGACGCCTCGAAACGACGGCCAAGCCAGCAGAAATGCCTGTTGCTATACTGCACGACCTTCTGGACGATGCTTCGAGATCTTCCAGAATGACATCCTCCTGTTCCGTGGGTCGCTTCCGGGCAGCCCGAATGGATCGAAGTGCAATGAATCGTTTCTTTGAGTACACCACCAACCATCCGTTCCTGGTCGCTGCAGCGGCAATTCTCGCCGTTCTTGGCCTCATGATCGAGATGCGCCAGCGTACCCATGGCTCACGGGCCGTGGGGCCGGTCGATGCGGTACGGCTGGCAAACAGCGGCGCGTTGTTCCTGGACGTGCGCGAAACCAAGGACTTCGATGCCGGGCATATCATCGACGCGCGTCATGTACCGGCCGCATCGCTGGGCGACCGCGCCGAGTCTCTCAAACGCTACAAGGACAAGCCTATCGTCGTTTACTGCGACGGCGGCCTGACTTCGGCAGGAGCAGCGCGTACCCTGCGGGCAGCGGGCTTCGGCAAGGTAGTGACATTGCGCGGCGGATTGCAAGGCTGGCGCCAGGAAAATCTGCCTGTGCTCAGCAAAGGTGCGGAGCGTCAACAAGCCGGCAAGCCGGGCAAGTCAGGAAAACCGTCATGAGCGGCCGCGATGCATCTTCACTCGAAACTGCGGGCAGTGGCCCAGGCATCGTCATGTATACCACCGGCACATGCAGCTACTGCTGGCGAGCACGTGATCTATTGGAGCACAAGGGCGCTGCCTTCCATGAAATCAGGGTGGACAAGGACGTCGAGCAACGTGAGGTGATGCGACAGCGCAGCGGCCGCCGCACAGTACCGCAGATCTTCATCGGCGAGCAGCATATCGGGGGGTATGATGATCTGGCGAAACTGGAGCGTACCGGAAAGCTGGATCCCCTGCTGGCACCCTACCTGAAGCCCGCTTGAGACAAGTCGAGGCGTCCAGACAATACCTGACGGCTGATTCGCCGGGGATCCTGCGGGTTGTTCCGGCACCGGATCCGAAAAGTCGACCGATTTTAGAAACGCTTTAATTTCGATTACGAGGGTTTAAACCATGGCTGACGAAGCACCCGCCGCAAACGGACAGGCCGTCGATCCCAACGCACCGCAGTTCGCGCCGCAGGCGGTCTATGTGAAGGACGTCTCTTACGAGGCGCCCGGCGGCCCGCGCATCGCCCCGGATGCGGCGAATCCCACCATCAACCTGAATCTGAACACCTCGGTGACCGATCTGGGAGGCGATCTCAAGGAGGTTGTGCTGACGGTGCGCGTAGAGGCTCAAGCCGCAGAAAAAACCGCCTGGCTGATCGAACTGCAGCAGGCCGGGGCTTTCGGTATCCGTAACGTACCTGCCGCGGATGCACAACGCCTACTCGGCATCTTTTGTCCGACCTACCTGCTGCCGTACGCGCGCCAGGTGGTGTCCGACCTGCTTTCGAAGGGTGGCTTTCCGCCATTTCTGCTGCCGCCCGTCAATTTCGAGGCACTGTTCAATCAGGCCGCCGAAAGGGCGCAGCAGCAGCAACAGCAGCCGCAGGCACCTGCGACCCCGGTGAACTGATCTCGCCATGTCGATCGCGCCGTCCACGGAAGCTTCCGTGGACACGACATGCGTCGTGTTGGGAGCCGGCTCCTGGGGAACCGCGCTCGCCATTCAGCTGGCCAGGCTCGATCGCCCCACGGTGCTGTGGGGCCGTGATCCGGCGCAGCTGACCAGGCTCGCACAGGAACGCCGGAATGTACGCTACCTGCCCGAGGCGACCTTTCCCGCAGCGTTGAATATAGAACCGGCGCTGGGCCAGGCCGTGCGTGCCGGCCGTGACGTGCTGCTGGCGGTACCCAGCCACGCCCTGCGCGCCATGCTGCTGGATATCCTCCCCCATCTTCAGGCCGGTGCCCGGGTCAGCTGGGCGACCAAGGGCTTCGAGTGCGACACCGGTCTGCTGCCTCATCAAGTGGCACGCCAGATCCTGGGCGAACAGGTGGCAACTGCCGTCGTATCCGGCCCGACTTTCGCCCGCGAGGTCGGTGCCGGACTGCCTACCGCCATGACGGTGGCTGCAGCCGATCCGGAGTTCGCCAGGCATCTGGCGAAACGCTTGTCCGGTGAGAATTTTCGCGCCTATACCTCCAGCGATGTCGTCGGCGTGGAAGTCGGGGGAGCTGTCAAGAATGTCCTGGCGATCGGCGCCGGCATTTCCGATGGTCTGGACTTCGGCGCAAATACGCGCATCGCCCTCATCACGCGCGGCCTGGCCGAGATGACTCGCCTCGGCGTGGCTCTCGGGGCACGGCAGGAAACTTTCATGGGGCTGGCGGGCCTCGGCGATCTGGTGCTTACCTGTACCGATGACCAGTCGCGTAATCGGCGCTTCGGACTGGCATTGGCCACAGGTGAGAAGGTGGATGCCGCCCAACGGGGCATCGGACAAATCGTCGAAGGCGTGCGTGCGGCGCATGCAGTGCGAGACGTCGCCCGGCGTCTGCAGGTGGAGATGCCCATCTGCGAGCAGGTATACCGAGTCGTCTACGAGCAGGTATCGCCGCGAGACGCGGTGAAGGAACTGATGGCTCGGGCATTGAAATCCGAGATACCGGCCTGAGCCAGCCTGTTCAAGCCGGCATGGCGGGGGCCACCAAGTCAAGAATCCCTGGCGTAAACCATTTCAGGGGTAGCAGTTCCGCCCATGGCCCTTGTTAGCCGTGCCTTCGGGATTCAGGCTAACAAGGGCCATGGGCGGAACTGCCTATCAGTGACGGGTAGGCAACCCCGAACACGGAAGCGAAACTGCTCTTGCCGGCTTATTCAGCCCCTGCGAAGCCCTGCTGGCGCCAAGCCTCGTAGATCAGTACGGCTGCCGCATTCGACAGGTTGAGGCTGCGATTTCCGGCCTGCATCGGCAGGCGCAGGCGTCGCTGGGGCGGGCAGCAGGCCAGTATGGTCTCGGGCAGGCCCCGCGTCTCCGGCCCGAACAGGAAGGCGTCACCGGGCGCGAAACGTACGGTGTCATAGCGAGTCATTGCCTTGCTGGACAAAGCGAACCAGCGCGGCAAGCGCAGTGCGGTCATGCATTCGTCCAGGGTATCCCAAGCCGTGACCTGGGCCAGTTCGGCATAATCCATGCCGGCACGGCGAACGGCCTTTTCCCCGATATCGAAGCCCAGGGGACGGATCAGATGCAGCCGCGCTCCAGTGTTGGCACACAGGCGAATGACATTGCCGGTGTTGGGCGGAATTTCCGGCTGATACAAGATGACGTGGAACACTCGCGGAGTGTGCCAAAGCATGGACGACTGCGGCTACACTATCCCATGCTGCCCATCCGGACTTCCGAGCGGTGGTTGCGCCGTTCGATGTCTCTCACCGATCTTCGATCTCACCCACGAGTACACTTGGCTGCCCATGTCCGCTGACCTGTCCGTCAATCTTTGCGGCCTCGAGCTCGCTTCGCCGATCGTCCTGCTGTCCGGCTGTGTCGGCTTCGGCGAGGAATATACTCGCGTGGAGGGTTTCTCGAATCGGGATGCAGGCGCGATCGTGCTGAAGGGGACCACCCTGGAGCCACGCCTGGGCAATCCGCCGCACCGGGTCTATGAAACCCCCATGGGCATGCTCAACGCCATCGGCCTGCAAAACCCCGGCGTCGACCAGGTGGTCAGCAAAATCCTGCCAAGCCTGGATTTCAGTGAAACCCGCTTCATTGCCAATGTCTGCGGCTCCACGATCGAGGACTATGTCGAGGTGACGCGACGCTTCGAGGATTCCCCCATCGATGCCATCGAGATCAATATCTCCTGCCCGAACATCAAGGAAGGCGGCGTACAATTCGGCAACGTCCCCGAGATGTCCGGCCGGGTGGTCGCAGCGTGCCGGGCGGTCACCCGCAAGCCGCTGATCACCAAACTTTCGCCCAACCAGACGGACATCCGCGAGAACGCACGTCATTGCATCGACGCCGGCACGGACGCGCTGGCGGTAATCAACACCGTCATGGGCATGGCCATCGACGTGAACACCCGCAAACCGGTCATCGGCAACGTGCAGGGCGGTCTGTCGGGGCCGGCGATCAAACCGATCGCGCTGCTCAAGGTGCACCAGGTCTACGAAGTGGCGCGACGGCATGCCATCCCGATCATCGGACAGGGCGGTATCTGTTCGGCAAACGATGCGCTGGAATTCCTGATGGCCGGCGCCACCGCCATAGGCGTGGGCACAGCGTTATTCTACGATCCCCTGGTCTGCCGGAAAATCAACGCCGGGCTGCGCGACTATCTGGCGCGTCATGGACTGAGTTCGCTCAGCGAGCTGACCGGTAGCTCCAGCGCGCACGCCGTCAATCATCCATCTGCAGCTCCTTCAACTTGCGGGTGAGGGTGTTGCGTCCCCAGCCCAGCAGGCGCGCGGCTTCCTGACGGCCGCCTTGCGCTTGGCGCAGCGCAGCGCGAATCAGGGTACGCTCGAATTCCGGCAGGGCATCATCCAGCAGCCGCAGCTGTCCCGCGGCCAAACGCCGTTCCGCCCATTGCGCCAGTTGGCGCGTCCATTCGTCCTGCAACAGGGTGGGCGTCGCCTGTCCGCCAAGATCGGCCGGTATGTCCTCCAGGGTGATTTCCCGGCCGGGCGCCGTCACGGTCAGCCGCCTGCAGGCATTCACCAGCTGGCGAACATTGCCGGGCCAGTCGAAATTCAGCAGTGCTGCGACCGCTTCCGCCGACAGAACTTTGGACTCGACGCCCAGTTCCTGAGCCGCGCTGTCCAGGTAATGCGCCAGTAGTTCGGGGATATCTTCGCGACGTGCGCGCAGCGGCGGCACTTCGATGCGGATTACATTCAAACGATGCAACAGATCCTCGCGGAACAAGTTCTGTTTGACGCGCGCCTGCAAATCCTGATGGGTTGCAGCAATGACCCGCACATCCACCCGCACAGGCAGCTGCCCGCCGACGCGATAGAACTCGCCTTCGGCCAACACGCGCAGCAAGCGGGTCTGCAATTGCGGCGACATGTCGCCGATTTCGTCCAGGAAAAGGGTGCCGCCGTCGGCCTGTTCGAAACGACCGCGACGCTGCTGAGCTGCGCCGGTGAAAGAGCCTTTTTCGTGGCCGAACAGTTCGGACTCGAGCAGATCGGGAGCGAAAGCGGAGGTGTTCAACGCAATGAACGCCTTGCTGGAACGCGGGCTGTGACGATGCAGTGCGCGGGCCACCAGTTCCTTGCCGGTGCCGGACTCACCGTTGATGAGTACGGTCATGCTGGAGCGCGACAGGCGACCGATCGCCCGAAATACTTCCTGCATCGCCGCTGCATGCCCCAACATCTCCGGGATACGGCGCACCTCGGAGGCATACTCCTCGACCGGATCATGCCGTTGCGCAGCGCGACGCACCAGATCGACCGCCTGATCGATATCGAAAGGCTTGGGCAGATATTCGAAGGCGCCTCCCTGGTAGGCCGCCACGGCACTATCCAGATCCGAATGTGCCGTCATCACGATCACCGGCAGCTCCGGTTGGCTGTCGCGGATTTCGCTGAGCAATTCCAGGCCGCTGCGGCCGGGCATGCGGATATCGGTGATCAGTACATCCGGACGATCGCGCCGCAATGCGGCCAGCGCCGAATCGGCTTGATCGAACGCAGTCGGAAACATCCCGCCCTGGCGCAGCGCGCGCTCGAGCACCCAGCGGATGGAGGCATCGTCATCGACGAGCCAGACATTAAGGGGTTTCTGCGGTGTCTGTAGCATGGAATGGCAGCAGAATCGTGAAGGTGGTCAAGCCGGGCCGACTCTCGAACTCGATCAATCCACCGTGACGGCTGACCAGATCCTGGGCGATCGCAAGCCCCAGCCCGGTGCCGTCGGTGCGGCCCGTCACCAGTGGATAAAACAAGGCGTCGCGCAGTTCCTCGGGTACGCCCGGACCGTTGTCCTGAAATTGGATGCTGGCGACGACGCGATGGCGCCGCGCGCCGATGCTGACATTGGTGAGCGCGCGCGTACGCAGTACCAGCCGGCCACGGCCATCGGGATTCTGGGAGACTGCCTGCAATGCATTACGTCCCAGGTTCAACAGAACCTGGATGAGGTGATGGCGATCCAGCATCAACGGCGGCAGGCTGGGATCGTAGTCGCGTTCGATGACCAGCTTCGAGGACAGGCCGGGAATCTCCGTGAAGTCGTCCTGCGCGGTGATGAAGGTGACCGCCTCCCGGGAAACATCCGGTAAAGCGTCCACGGGAACATCGCCATGCGCATCGGGTACGACGCCGGCGGCGAGCAGACGTCCGACATGTTGCAGAAGCTCGTGGATATTGACCGGCTCCTTGTGCGGCGCCCGGCCGGGGCCCAGCAAGGCATCGACCAGCGCGGCCAGGCGATCGGCTTCGCTGATGATCACGGAGGTATATTCACGCATCGCCTCGTCATCCAGCTGGCGCGCCAGCAGTTGGGCCGCGCCTCGCAGACCGCCCAAGGGATTCTTGATTTCATGTGCCAGTTGACGAATCATCATCCGGCTACCGCCGACCTGTGTCAACAAGGCCGTCTCGCGCGTCAGGCGCCGATGCTGAGTTGCATCCGAGATCTCGATCAGGGCGGCACCGGGCAAGGTGTCGTACTCGTAGGGGGTAACCGTGCAATCCACGATCAGCAATCCATCGCCCTGTCTGGCATGCAGACTCAACTCACGCCGAGAATAGGGTTGGCCCGCCTGCAAAGCGCGATCGATGACTTCCTCCAGGCCGCCGGAGTCCCATAGCAGTTCCGATAACGCGCGGCCCGATGCCTGATTGCGCCCGATGCCCAGCAGCGCCTCAGCGGCAGCGTTCAGGTATTGCAGTGAATGAGCACCATCGATGATCAAGACGCAGGTGCTGAGATTATCCAGCACACGCGCGCTTTCGCTCGGCACGCGCATCATGGCCGAAGCCGGCAAAGGTGCCGGCGCGGACGATTTAGCCCGTGTCGTCGGTTTTTTTTTAATCGGTTCTTTTCAGGGCGCTCTTTTTCACGGGCGCATTGGTGCGCGCATCGATCGCGGGGCGTTCGCCGTTCAAACTGGCATAACTCGGCTGGCTCGCCGGCAGCTTGTTGCCCGCGCCGGTACGCGGCTTCGGCGGCGGACGCAGCGCCGGGCCTACCGGCGGCTGCGCGATAGAGGTCTGTCGCACCGTGAATACGACTTGTGCGCTTTGCTGCAGACGCTTGCCGCTGGCATCGGTGATGATGGCGATCACGGAGTGCACACCTCGCGGCACTTCGGTCAGGTCGAAGCGGGTGATATCCGCTGCAAAGTCTTCGACCAGCTTGCCGTCCAGGTACAGATGCAGCTGGTGTCCGGGCTGCAGGTTCGGATCCATCCGTACATTGACCGTTACGGCGCCGCCGGTATTCGGAATCGTTTCTCCGTCCGCCGGACTCCATATTTCGAAGTTGCGATACGGGATCGCGGGCGAAGCATCCGCAGTCGATGAGGCGCTCGGCGCCGAGGGCGAACTTGTCGTCGACACGGCAGCCGGCGAGCTGCCGGATGCACTGCGGCCGACATTCAGCTCCATGCGTACCGCGCCCGGTACGGGCCGGTCCGAATAGTGAGTCACGCCGTTGGCATCCACCCACTTCCATACCGTCTGATTCGCGATCGCCGCAGAAGCGAATGCGAATACCGCGAACGTGAGGACGGAAAGCAGCGCTGTACGCATGGGAACAGAGCATAGCGGCTTCCTCCGTTACTGACAAAAGCGACGGCGCCATAAATGTGACCGCTGTCACTGTTCACCCCGATAGTCGGTTCGGCTGTCCGTAACCTGGTCCAGCCGACAGCTCGCTCCGGCGGCGGGCCCTGGATGGGCCCGCCACTAGCGAGAAGCCGCATGCCCGAGCCCGGGTCCACGGAGCCTCCAGGCTCCGCGCAGGGCAGCGGTGTATTTAGACGCTGTAATACAACTCGAACTCCAGCGGATGAGTCGACATCCGCACCTTACTGACTTCCTGCATTTTCAGGGCGATATAGGCATCGATGACGCCGTCCGTGAAAACACCGCCCACCTTCAGGAAGCCGCGATCGGCATCCAGGGCATGCAGGGCCTGCTCCAGTGAGTAGCACACCTCCGGTATGTTCTTGGCTTCCTCCGGGGGCAGGTCGTAAAGATCCTTGTCGGCCGGATCGCCCGGGTGAATCTTGTTCTGAATGCCATCCAACCCTGCCAGGAGCATGGCGGAAAACGCCAGATAGGGATTGGCCGTCGAGTCCGGGAAACGCACCTCGATACGGCGAGCCTTGGGATTCGCGATCCAGGGAATGCGGATGGAGGCGGACCGATTACGAGCCGAGTAGGCCAGCATCACCGGCGCCTCGAAGCCCGGCACCAGACGCTTGTAGCTGTTCGTACTGGCGTTCGCGAAGGCATTGATCGCCTTGGCATGCTTGATGATGCCGCCGATGTAGTACAGCGCTTCGTCCGACAGGCCGGCATATTTGTCGCCCGCGAACAGCGGCTTGCCGTCCCGATAAATCGACTGATGTACATGCATGCCGCTGCCATTGTCGCCGACCAGCGGCTTGGGCATGAAGGTCGCGGTCTTACCATAGGCATGCGCGACATTGTGGATCGCATATTTCAGCAGTTGGACTTCGTCGGCCTTACGCACCAGGGTGTTGGCGTTGACGCCGATTTCGCACTGACCGGCGGTGGCCACTTCGTGATGGTGCACCTCGACCGACATGCCGAGTTCTTCCAGCGCCAGGCACATGGCCGAACGCAGATCCTGGAAGGAATCGACGGGCGGAACGGGGAAGTAGCCGCCTTTCACGGCCGGACGGTGCGCCTTGTTGCCGTCCTGGTAAATCTTGCCTGAACTCCAGGCCGCTTCGACGGACTCGATGTCGAAGAATGAGCCCGACATGTTGGTGCCGTAGCGCACATTGTCGAAAATGAAAAACTCGTTCTCGGGGCCGAACAGGGCTTTGTCGCCGATGCCGGTGGACTTCAGATAGGCCTCGGCGCGCCGAGCGATCGAGCGTGGATCACGGTCATAACCCTGCATGGTCGAGGGCTCGAGCACGTCGCAGCGGATAATCAGCGAGGTCTCTTCGAAGAACGGATCGAGCACCGCCGTGGTGGAATCCGGCATGAGCACCATGTCCGACTCGTTGATGCCTTTCCAGCCGCCGATCGAGGAACCATCGAACATTTTTCCATCATCGAAGAAACCCTGGTCGACCGTATGGGCCGGCACGGTCACATGCTGTTCCTTGCCGCGCGTGTCGGTGAAACGCAGGTCAACGAACTTGACCTCCTTTTCCTTCAGCATGCTGAGGACTTCAGCGGGGGTCGTCATCGGGTTCTCCTGTGGTACGACGCAAGGATTAGCCACGAGCCGCGCGTCGCTGCGGCCGATGGTGTAAGACTCTGGACTGAGAATTGCAGAAAGCATGCCAATGCGCCCGATCGGCGCAGATGGCGGATTTCAGACATTGAAAGTGAAAGACTCATAAGGAACCGCACCATTATGGTGCATACCCATCGCTATATGCACCAGGATCACGCAAAAACGTTCCCGACTCACGTGCCTGGCACCGTTTCCGGGATAACGCCAAGCCATGAACATGGCTCCAGGTCCGGCACGCTATACTTCCGCGCCTTCCGGCCCTTGGACATGGCATGGCTTCGTCAAAAATCGCCGTTTCACCGCGCAGCTTTCAAGATCTGATTTTTGCCCTGCAATCGTATTGGGCGAAGCGCGGCTGTGTCGTGATGCAGCCCTACGATATGGAAATGGGTGCCGGCACCTTTCATACGGCCACCCTGCTGCGAGCCGTGGGTCCGGAACCCTGGAGGGCGGCCTATGTACAGCCTTCGCGCCGGCCGACCGACGGCCGCTACGGCGACAATCCCTTCCGGCTGCAGCATTACTACCAGTTCCAGGTCGTCCTGAAGCCTTCGCCGCCGGATATCATATCGCTGTATCTGGATTCGCTCGCCGCCCTGGGCCTCGATCCTCTGACCCATGACATCCGTCTGGTCGAAGACAATTGGGAGTCCCCCACGTTGGGCGCCTGGGGCCTGGGCTGGGAAATCTGGCTCAACGGCATGGAAGTCACCCAGTTCACCTACTTCCAGCAGGTCGGCGGACTGGATTGCCGGCCGGTGATGGGGGAGATCACCTATGGGCTGGAGCGGCTCGCGATGTATCTGCAGGGCGTGGAAAGCATCTATGACATCGTGTGGGCGGAAGGGCCTTCCGGGCCGGTCACCTATGCGGATGTGTATCACCAGAACGAGGTGGAACAGTCCAGGTACAACTTCGAACTGGCCGACACCGCCCAACTGCTGCGCCATTTCGACGAGCATGAAGCGACGTGCCAGAACCTGCTGGAGCATGGTCTGGCGCTGCCGGCCTACGAACAGATGCTCAAGACATCGCATACCTTCAATCTGCTGGACGCTCGCAAGGCGATCTCAGTGACCGAACGCCAGCGTTACATCCTGCGCGTCCGCGCCCTTGCAAAAGCGGTGGCGCAAACCTATTACCAATCCCGCGAAGCGCTAGGGTTTCCGCTACGATGAGCAAGCGCGACTTTTTGTTCGAACTCGGCACGGAAGAATTGCCACCGCGGTCCTTGTTCACCCTCGCTCGCTCGCTCAGCGACGGCATCGTCGCCGGCTTGGACGACGCATCGATCGCGCATGGCGAGGCGCAATGGTTCGCCACGCCGCGCCGGCTGGCCGTGCGCATTGCCGGCCTGGCCGATCGCCAGCCCGACCAGGAAATCAGGCGCCATGGGCCGGCGCTGACCGGCGCGTTCGATGCGCACGGCCAGCCCACCAAGGCTGCTCTGGGCTTCGCCGCCTCCTGCGGCGTGGCGCTGGACGCCTTGGGCCAGGCCGACGGCCCGAAAGGCGCGGTACTGGCGTTCGTGACGACGCGCAAGGGCGAGTCCACCCGCGCATTATTGCCGGATATCGTCACCGCTGCACTGAATGCCCTGCCGATCGCCAGGCGTATGCGCTGGGGTGCGGGTGAGCAGGAATTCGTGCGGCCGGTCCACTGGGCAGTGATGCTGCTCGGTGGACAAGTCGTCGAAGGCGAGATCCTGGGACTACGTATCGGCAACCGCTCGCGTGGCCATCGCTTCCACGCACCCCGGGAACTCACCGTAACCAGCCCCGCCAAATACCTGGACGTGCTGCGGGAGAAGGGCTCGGTCATGGCGGATGCCGCCCAGCGCCGTGAACATATTCGTAGTGAAGTCATGGCGATCGCCCGAAACCTGGGCGGCGAGGCGGTGATCGAAGCGGACTTGTTGGATGAAGTGACGGCACTGGTGGAATGGCCGGTGCCGCTGGCCGGGCGTTTCGATGCACGTTACCTGGAACTGCCGCCCGAGGTGCCGATCGCAACCCTGCAGGCGCATCAGCGCTACTTCCCTGTACGCGATGCGCAAGGCCGGCTGATGAACGCCTTCATCGCCGTTGCCAATATCCGCAGCCGCGACCCGGACAAGGTCAGGGACGGAAACGAAAGAGTTGTCCGGCCGCGTCTGGCAGACGCCGCCTTTTTCTGGGACGCCGACCGGCGCGTGCGACTGGAACAGCGCTGCGAGGCGCTCGCCGCAGTGACCTACCAGGCCGCACTGGGATCCTTGCTTGACAAGAGCAAGCGCATCGCCGTGCTGGCCGTGCGCATCGCCGAATCGCTGGGCGCGGACGCCGCCCTGGCACGACGTGCGGCCTTGTTGAGCAAGTGCGATCTGCTTACCGCCATGGTCGGGGAATTTCCCGAGCTGCAGGGCGTCATGGGCAAGTACTATGCGCAGCACGACGGCGAGGCAGCGGAGATCTGCACGGCGCTGGAGGAACAGTATTGGCCGCGCTTCGCCGGCGATCATGTACCGGCCACGAAAACCGGCCAGGTGCTGTCGATCGCCGACAAGCTCGATACGATCGCCGGCATCTTCTGCATCGGCCAGAAGCCCAGCGGCACCCGCGACCCCTTCGGTTTGCGCCGCGCCTCACTCGGCGTGCTGCGCTGCCTGCTGGAACGCAACCTGGACCTGGATCTGCAACAATTGATCGAGGCGGCCGTTGGGCTGCAGCCCGTACCGGCCCCGGATGGGGTCGCGCAGGATATCTGGGCCTACCTCATGGAACGCCTGCGCAGCAGTTACCTGGAAAGCCATTCGAATCGTGCCGTCACGACGGAGCTGTTCGATGCCGTGATCGGCAGCGATCCGCACTCTCCGGTGGACATCGACATACGGCTGCGTGCCCTGGAAGGCTTCCTCATACTGCCGCAGGCAGCCAGTCTCGCCAGTGCGAACAAACGCATCGCCAACCTGCTGCGCAAAGCCCCGGAAAATATCTCAGGCGCGGTCGATACCGCATATCTGCAGGATGCTGCCGAGCACCGATTGTTCGATCACGTGGTCGCAATGGAACGGGCGGTCAATCCCTTATTCGCACGGCGCGAGTACACCGAGGCATTGACGCAGCTGGCCTCGCTGCGCGACGACGTCGACCGCTTCTTTGATGCCGTCATGATCATGGCGGATGAACCCGAGGTGCGTGCAAATCGGCTGGCTCTGCTGGTGCGGCTGCGGGATCTGTTCCTGCAGGTGGCCGACCTGTCGCGCCTGCCGGGTTAACCGGAGCGGCCAAGTGCAGTTGCTGAGATCCCTGCTGTTCACGAGCTTCTTTTTTGGCAGCACCCTGATCTATTCGATCCTGGTCGTCCTGGCGAGCGGGCTGTCCGATGAACGGCGGTTCGCCATCGCTCATCATTGGTCGCGCACGCAGCTGTGGATGCTGAAGACCGTGTGTGGGCTGCGCTACCAGGTCGAGGGGCGTGAACATATCCCGGCACAGGGCTGCCACGTCTCCATGTGGAAGCATTCATCCACCTGGGAAACCATCGCTCAGGCCAGCCTGCTGCCGCCGCAATCCTGGGTGCTCAAGCGCGAGCTGATGTGGATCCCCATCGTCGGCTGGGCGCTGGGACGACTAAAACCGATCGCCATCGACCGCAAGGCGGTCCTCGCCGCGGCAAACCAGATCGTGGCCGTCGGTAAGCAACGACTGGCCGACGGCTTGTGGGTCCTGATCTTTCCCGAGGGGACTCGCGTGCCCGCCGGCGAAAGGCGTCGGTATGGCGCAAGCGGTGCCCTGCTTGCGTCCCAGGCCGGCTGCCAGATCCTGCCCGTCGCTCACAACGCCGGTTACTTTTGGCCGCGACGCGGCTGGTTGAAAAAGCCGGGCATCATCACGGTGCGCTTCGGCCCACCCATCGATGCCTCCGGACGCGATCCCCGGGAGCTCAATCGCGAGGTGCAGGCCTGGATCGAGGCTGCCCTGGACGATATGCCCAAGCCTGGGCAGGCGGTGTAAAGCAAAAAGACTACCGGTGATATTCCGGTCTCAGAAGTGCGGTCAAAGATCTCTTATTATTTAGATTTTCTTAAAGAAAAAACTTGTAATACTTTGATTCTATTCGATAATAATAAATATTAAATAAATAAATTTTCAATGCTATAAACGCTCCACCCTGGGGCTTCCCGATCCAGGAAATCAAGTGGTCCTCAATAGAGGAGTCCCCAGATGCAAGCATGGCAGGCGGGCTACCGCAGCTGGGCACCGGTCCCGGTAATCTTCTGTCCGCGGCATTCAGACGAGGGAAATCGAGCGACAAGATCCCGGCCTCCCGGCAGCTTGGCTGTCAACGGCGATTGAAATCCGCCCCCCTTTCGTCGGAATCGTCGGAGCAAAACTGCCCACCCCGGCCTCCCTGCCCTCAAACGTCAAGATTAGCCACCGTAAGTGCGTTCTTTTCGATGAATTCACGGCGCGGCTCGACCTGGTCACCCATCAAGGTGGCAAAGATATCGTTTGCCGCCTGGGCATCCTCGATGCGCACCTGGATGAGCCGGCGGGTCTCAGGATTGATGGTCGTATCCCAGAGCTGCTCGGGATTCATTTCGCCCAATCCCTTGTAGCGCTGGATGATCTGCCCTCGCCGAGCCTGATCCAACAACCAATTGATGGCCTGCTTGAAGCTGAACACCTCCTGGCGCTGCTCCCCCTTGGCGACATAGGCACCTGGCTGGAGCAGACCACTCAAGGTTTTACCGAGTTCGGCGATGCGCCGATACTCGGCGGAGTCGAAGAATTCGCGATGGATATGCTTTTCCGTCGTCATGCCATGTTCGGTGCGTGCGACCAGCAGGCGAGGAGGTCCTCCGGCAGGATCCTCCGTCACGCGCACTCGGTAGCGACCGGTGCCATCGAGTTGGGCGTTGAGCTGGGTTTCCAGCTGGGAACCCCATTCACTGAGCCAGGCGAAGCGATCGTGGTTGGCAAACGTCACTTCCGGCAGATACAACAATTGTTCCAGGATACGCTGGTCGTAGCGGCGCGCAGAACGTTCGATCAACGCCGAAATTTCCGTCCAGCGGCGTGCCAAGGTCTCCAGTGCGCTGCCAGCCAGGGGCGGTTGGGACGGGTCGACATACAGGGCCGCATCCTCGAGCGCATAGGTCAACAATAGCGAAGTTAATTCATTTTCATCCTTGACATAATGTTCGGTCTTACCCTTGCGAAGCTTGAACAAGGGCGGTTGGGCAATGTAGATGTGACCACGTTCGATGAGCTGCGGCATCTGACGATAGAAAAATGTCAGCAGCAGGGTGCGGATGTGCGAACCGTCAACATCGGCATCCGTCATGATGATGATCCGGTGATAGCGCAGTTTCGAAATATCGAAATCCTCCGCGCCGATACCCGTGCCCAGAGCCGTGATCAGGGTTCCCACTTCGGCGGATGACAGCATCTTGTCGAAACGGGCTCGTTCCACGTTCAAAATCTTGCCCTTGAGCGGCAGGATGGCCTGGGTTCTACGATCCCGGCCCTGTTTGGCGGAGCCGCCCGCGGAATCACCCTCGACCAGAAACATCTCCGATAGAGCTGGATCCTTTTCCTGACAATCGGCCAATTTGCCCGGTAGGCCGGCGATATCCAATGCCCCTTTGCGCCGGGTCATTTCGCGAGCCTTGCGCGCCGCCTCACGGGCACGAGCCGCCTCCAGGATCTTGGAGGCGATGACCTTGGCTTGTTGCGGATGCTCCAGCAGAAATTCCTCCAGCTTGGCACCGACCACCGATTCGACGATCCCCCTGATCTCCGAGGACACCAGCTTGTCCTTGGTCTGGGACGAGAATTTCGGATCCGGCATCTTGACCGACAGGATTGCAGTCAGGCCTTCCCGGGCATCTTCACCGGACGGCGAAAACTTGTCCTTGGACGAAAATTCCCTCTCGATATAGTTGTTCAAGGTGCGGGTCAGGGCACTGCGAAAACCCGCCACGTGGGAGCCGCCGTCCTTCTGGGGGATATTGTTGGTATAGGCGTGCATGTTCTCCTGGTAGGAGTCGTTCCATTGCAAGGCGAGTTCGACGGTGATTGCCTCCTGCTGGGAGCGAAACCAGATGATGGTGTCATGGATCGCACTCTGGTTACGATTCAGATACCGGACAAACTCACGGATGCCGCCGTCGTACTGAAAAATCTCGCGTTTATCGTCTCGCTCATCGATCAGTTCGATACGCACGCCTGAATTCAGGAAAGACAGCTCCCGCAGGCGCTTGGACAGGATGCTGAAGTCGAATTCCAGATTGGTGAACGTGCTGGCACTGGGTTTGAAGCGAATAATGGTACCGCGCTTGTCGGTCGTACTGATTTCGGTCAACGGTGCCTGGGGCACGCCCAGGCGATATTCCTGCTGGTAAAGCCGGCCGCCTCGATGGATCGTGAGCAGCAGATACTCCGACAGGGCATTGACGACCGATACGCCGACACCATGCAACCCCCCCGAGACCTTGTAGGACGAGTCATTGAATTTGCCGCCGGCATGCAACACCGTCATGACGACTTCGGCCGCCGAGCGGCCTTCTTCCGGATGGATATCCACAGGAATTCCACGGCCGTCGTCGGTTACCGTGACCGACTGGTCGGCATGCACCGTGACCGTCACTTGTGAGCAGTAGCCCGCCAGGGCTTCATCGACGGAGTTGTCGACGACTTCGAACACCATGTGGTGCAATCCGGTGCCGTCGTCGGTATCGCCGATATACATTCCAGGCCGTTTGCGAACGGCATCCAGCCCTTTCAAGACTTTGATTTTACTTGAATCGTAAATGTCTGAATCTGTCATGTGCCGGCCTGAGAATAAAGTCCTGACATTATACCATTGTGCGGAACCGCCCTTGTTCCACGTGGAACATTCGCGCCACTCCCAGACCACGAAGTCCTCGCTGATGTACCGAGGTGACGATCAGCTGCGCCGGGATATCGGCGATGACCGTAAGAAGTTTCCCCAAATTATCCACATCCAACTCAGCAGCAGGATCATCGAGCATCAGACAAGCCCGCGGTGCCTGCTCGGCAACTCGCAGAGCCAGCTGCGATAAAATGAAGGCGGCGGCCAGCATCTTCTGTTGGCCACGGGAAACACGATCACGGGCCGGCTCACCATCGATCAGAAAGGCCAAATCGGCACGATGCGGACCCACCTGAGTTGACTTCAAACGTAGATCGCGGGCGCGGGACGCCTGTAGAGCCACACCAAGATCCTGGTCTGCCGCCCAACCCTGGCGATAGACGAAGCGCACATCGCCACCGATCAAGCGAGCGGTAATTTGTTCGAAGTAAGGAGCAAGCCGCTCGATATAGGCTACCCGTAATGTATTCACCGCCGAACCCGCCTTCTCCAGCTCCTGTTCCCAGGCACTGATGACTTCCAAGGATGCAGTGGTTTTCAAGGCGGCATTTCGCTGTACCAATGCCCGATGGTAACGGCGCCATAGCCCCAGGAACTCGTGTTCCACGTGAAACACTCCCCAATCCATGAGGCGGCGGCGACGGACGGAGCCTTCCTCGATCAACCGATGAATGCCGGGATCGATCACCTGGATGGGAAGCATGGCGGCTATCTCTGAAATTCCGCCTACCCCCCTGCCTGCAACATGGGCGCGAGTAGCCCCACCGGCATACTCGATGCCGGCGACGATTTCACGCTGGCCCGGTATATCTGGAGCGCGGTTTGCATCCGATTCGAAAGTAGGCCATCCGGCCTTATATCCTGAGCCTGAGCCGCCGGCTGGCCCATTGCTCCCAGCCCCCATGCTGCAACCGAAATCGGTCGTACTTTTCACCGGGATCCGCCCGAGTCCGTCTTCAACCAATCCAGCTCTGGAAGTCGGCCCAGCGACACCGGCTACCTGATCCCAACCGGCATCCCGGACGGCGCTTGCTGCATCCCGGGTCGAATCCTTGATCGAATCTTGTGGACCGGCACCTTCAGTCATCCAACTCGGATCCTGGGATGTTATTCCGGCCTCGTCGCATCTGGGCAGTGGACCGATATCATTGGACCGACGCTCCGGATATAGTCGGGCCACGATACGAAAATGATCTGCGCCGCTGCGAAGCAGCTTGTCGCGAGCCTGGGAACGAAAGGAGCGCCCGTGGCCTAGAAAATAAATGGCTTCCAGCAGGCTGGTCTTGCCGGAGGCGTTCGCGCCGATGATGCCCGTGGCCCGCGCATCGAATTCGAGGCACGCCGTTTCAATGCAACGAAAATTCTCGATATCGATTCGTGTGAGCACATCCGCTGCTTCAGACCCTAAAGGCGCATTGGCATGACCACATACTTGGTATTGGGTGCCGAAGGTGTACTTAGCAGGCAACTGTTATTCGCGTCGGTCAAGCCGATCTCCACTTCGCCAGTTTCGATGACGGCCAGGGCATCGAGCAGGTAGGTCACATTGAAACCGATTTCCAATTCCTCCCCCTCGTAATCGACTTCCACTTCTTCTTCGGCTTCCTCCTGCTCGGGATTATGGGACTGCAGGATAAGGATCCCGGGCTTAACGGCCAGACGTATGCCTCGATACTTCTCGTTGGACAAAATGGCAGTTCGCTGCAATGCAGCGCGCAAGCCGTCGCGATCCGTGCTGATACGCTTGGTCAGGGTAGGTGGGATCACGCGGCTGTATTCTGGAAACCTGCCGTCGATCAGCTTCGAAGTGAAGCGAATATCGCCAATTTGCGCACGAATATGATTGGTTCCGATCCCGAGTTCGACACTGCCGTCGCCACCGATCAGACGCATCAGCTCCAACACGCCTTTGCGCGGTATGATGACTTGATGAAGTCCAGTGCTGTCAGCGTCCAGCGTTGTTTCACAATATGCCAGACGATGACCGTCAGTCGCGACCGTTCGCAGCATTTTCCCTTCATTTTCCAATAACATTCCATTGAGGTAATAGCGCACGTCCTGCTGCGCCATGGAAAAATGCGTCTTGTCCAGCAGCCGTTTCAACGCCGCCTGTGAAACCACCAAAGTCTGTTGGGCGTGAATATCCTCGATCGTGGGGAAATCGCTGGCGGGCAGGGTGGTCAGCGTGAAGCGACTCTTGCCGGAACGCACTGTGGCGCGCTCTCCTTCGATGGTAATCGTGATCTGCGCCTTGTCGGGCAGCGCACGAATGATGTCCAGGAATTTACGTCCGGGCAGGGTGACTTCTCCGGCTTGTTGCAGAGCCACATGTGCCTTTGCGACCAATTCCACTTCCAGATCCGTGGCTGTCATCCATAACTGCCCCTCGCGGCTTGCCAACAATATATTTGCCAGTATCGGCATGGTCTGGCGGCGCTCCACGACGCCGATCACGGCCTGCAGCGGCGTGAGTATGGCTTCCCGCTCAGCACTGAACTTCATTGTTATTCACCTGTCCGCAGCTGTTCTTAATAAAGAATTGGATATCTAAGAATTTATGATGTTGATTATTGAAGCGCGCATGACCTTGTGGATAAGGTATATTTTACCTTGTTTATCAATGGTATGTGCATTTATAAACTCTCTGGTCAAGGCGCCGTGGACCTGTCTTCAACATGTGGGTGAGCTGTGGATGGATTGCGCCTTCAAGAGACGTCATCGATATTCCACAACTTATCCACCTCATCCCGTCAGGGTTCTCAACAGGTTCGAATAGTCCTCACGAATCCGAGTATTGGACTCCCGCTGTTCCTTGATCACCTTGCAGGCATGCATTACCGTAGTGTGATCGCGGCCGCCGAAGGCATCACCGATCTCCGGCAGGCTGTGGCTGGTCAGCTCCTTCGACAAGGCCATCGCAACTTGTCTCGGGCGGGCGATCGAGCGGCTGCGTCGTTTGGACAACAGTTCAGCCACGCGGATCTTGTAATACTCGGCCACGGTCTTCTGGATATTCTCGATGGTCACCAGGCGATCCTGCAAAGCCAGCAGGTCGCGCAGAGCGTCCTTGGCGAACTCCATGGTGATCGGCCGACCGGTGAACTGCGAGTTTGCGACTACACGCCGCAAGGCGCCTTCGAGCTCGCGCACATTCGAACGGATCCGCTTGGCGATGAAGAACGCTACCTCGTCAGGCAGGTCGACGAGCGTGGCGGCCGCCTTGCTCATCAGGATCGCCACGCAGGTTTCCAGTTCCGGCGGCTCAATCGCTACCGTCAGCCCCCAGCCGAAACGTGACTTCAAACGCTCTTCCAGGCCGTCGACTTCCTTGGGGTAGCGATCGCAGGTCAGGATGATCTGCTGCTGGCCCTCGAACAAGGCATTGAAGGTGTGAAAGAATTCTTCCTGGGAGCGGTCCTTCCCGGCGAAAAACTGGATATCGTCGATCAGCAGCGCATCCAGCGATCGGTAGGCAGTCTTGAAATCATTGATGGTGTTGTGCTGCAGAGCCTTCACCATGTCGCCCACGAACCGTTCCGAATGTACGTAGGCGACGCGCGCCCGTTCATCCCTGGCGCGGATTACGTTGCCTACGGCATGCATCAGGTGAGTCTTGCCCAGGCCGACACCGCCGTAAATGAACAAGGGGTTATAGGCGCGTCCGGGATTTTCCGCGACTTGAATCGCCGCCGCCCGGCCCAGCTGATTGCTCTTGCCTTCGACAAAATTGTCGAAGGTGAAATCGGGATTCAAGCGGCTGCCAAGCACGGCGGGAATAGGCAGATCGCGCCCCTGGAGACGTCCTGAAGAGGAACCCGTCGTTTGTCCCAAGGTGACGACCGGACTGCGGGGGGCGGGTGGAGGGCTCGTAATCGAACCGCTCGCTGTACGTGCCGGCAGGGTGCGAGAACCGACCTCCAGGATGACCCGTGGCAAGGGTGTCGCGCCATCGGCTTCCACCAGCTCGGAGATCCGGGCGGCGACATTATCTCGCACCCAATCGACCACAAAGCGGTTCGGGGCCAACAGCCGCAGGGTATGCGCATCCTCTTCGGCTTGCAGGGGCCGTATCCAGGTATTGAAATGCTGCTCTGGCAGTTCCGCTTCCAGCCGATCCAGACAGCGGCGCCATAACGAACCCTGCACGGTCTTCGTCCCCTTTCAATGAATTCCCAGAAAACGCCGCTATAACGGACTGTAAGTCTGCACTGCGTGCCTGGGCTCGTTCTATACCCCTGTTCCTGGCGACTGAGCCAGGCGCGAGCCTCACCCGATCATGAAGAGCCGCCCGCGGCGTTCTTCTCAAGCGTCTCAAGCGACGATGCTTCTAGCGGATTCCGATCCGATTCAGAATGACCACGAGGGTTGGTCAGGAGGGCCGTGGGCCCGGTCGGCGGTGGAACCAGAACTGAAAGGTCGACGCGTGCGAGTCGGCGAGTCTATACCGACCCGCCGCCGGTTATCCACAGGGCGGGCCTCGATGCCAATGGCATCAATGGTCTGAATGATCCACTGCGGCCGGTGTCGCCGGGTACCTCTGGTGCCTGCGCTAAATTCGCCTATATTCGTCTTGACAGCCGCAAGGCGGCTGCGTACTCTTGCCGGCCTTCTTTTAGTTAACCATGTGCTTGTTTTAGCGCATGTTTCCTTCCTGCTGAAGGCCCCGAGGGTGTTGCCGCAGGGAATCAGAGAGCCCCATGAAGCGTACTTACCAGCCTAGCAATCTGCATCGTCAGCGCACCCATGGTTTTCGTGCGCGCATGGCCACCAAATCCGGCCGCAAGATTCTGGCCCGCCGTCGCGCCAAGGGCCGCAAGCGCCTCGCGGTTTAAAGATAAGGTCGGTCTCGAGCGCTCCTGTTCGGACTTCATCCGCCTGCGTTCTCCAAAGGCGCTGCCGTTTCAATCGGCGCAACGTCTCCGGCACAAATCTGAATTCGATCGTGTCTATCGCGAGGCACGCCGCTGCGGCGATGCCTATTTTGCGATAGCAAGCTGTAATACCGGCCGGGCATTCCCGCGCCTGGGGCTGTCGATTGCCGGCCGTATCGTCGGTAATGCAGTGCGGCGTAACCGGATCAAGCGATTGATCCGCGAGTCGTTCCGCCAGCATCAACACGAACTGCCGCCGGTCGACATCGTGGTCAACGCAAGATCGGGCGCGCGTACGGCGGACAATGCGGCTATTGTTCGCAGCCTGGAGAAGCATTGGCGAACCGTGATCAAGCAATGCGCATCGTCCTGAAGGCATTCATCCGGATTTACCGATACGGTGTCAGTCCCCTGCTCGGACCGAACTGCCGCTTTTATCCCAGCTGCTCCTGCTACGCCGAGGAAGCCATCGAACGGCATGGTGCCTGGCGAGGCGTAAGGCTTGCAGCTCGGCGCCTGATGCGCTGTCACCCATGGCATCCGGGTGGCTATGATCCTGTACCGCTTCCCGGTCCGCTCGAGCCTGTTCCGACCAGGCCACTTTTATCCGAGCCCGCTTCGCACGAGCCTCATTCACATGGATAACCAACGAATATTCGTCTGGGCCGCCCTGGCCCTGGTGCTATGGCTGAACTACCAGGCTTGGCAGCGCGACTATGCTCCACCGCCGCTGCCGGCAGCAGCCATGCAGAGCGCGGAACCCGGCGCCGCAACCACGCCGGCGTCCCAGGATATGCTACCTGACTTGCCGGCCACCCCGGCCGACGCAGCGTCGGATGTCGAGGCGTCCTCGAGCAATGCCGCTACGGCGGTACGCGCGCCGGAGGCACCCATCATCACCGTGACCACGGACGTTTTGTCGATCGACATCAGCACGCGCGGCGGTGATCTGATTCGCGCCGACTTGCTGAAATACCCGCTGGTGAAAAATCAGCCCGATGTGCCGGTCCGCCTGTTCAATCCTACCGATCCGCTGTACATCGCCCGTTCCGGCCTGCGAGTTGCCGATCAACGCCTCGAACCGACGCACCAGGCGATATACCAGAGCGCCTCCAACGAATATCGTTTGTTTGCCGGTGAATCCAAGCTTGTCGTGCCGCTGACCTGGAGCGATGGCCAGGGTCTGACCGTAACCAAGACCTATACGTTTCATCCCGGCAGCTATCGCATCGATCTCAGCTATGACGTGGTCAATACCGCGCAGGAGCCCTGGAGGGCGGCCTCGTATGTGCAGCTGGTACGCCACTACCAGCATGTCGAACGCTCCTACTTTCGCGTCGAGACTTATGCTTACCGCGGCCCGGCCATCTATGACGGTAAGGGCTATCGCAAGCTCAAGGTGGAGGATGAGGAGGATCGCGCCTACAAGAACAGCTTTGCGGGAGGCTGGATGGCTGCCCTGCAACATCATTTCGTCGCCGCCGCAGTCCCTCCTGCCGGGATGAATTACGACTATCAGCTTTCACTCGATAGCGACAACGACTATATATTGGGCTATCGCGGTCCGTTGGTGAGCGTGCCGGCCGGCGGCACACACCGCTTCCAGGAAACCCTGTTCGTCGGGCCGAAGCTCCAAAGCCAGTTGGAGGCCACCGGTCCGCGTCTGGAGCTGGTGGCGGACTACGGCAAACTGACAATCCTTTCCCAGCCGTTGTTCTGGCTGCTGGAAAAGGTCCATAGCCTGGTGCGCAACTGGGGCTGGTCGATCGTGATCGTCACCTTCCTGATCAAGCTGGTGTTCTACAAGCTCACTGCCGCCAGCGGCCGATCGATGGCGAAAATGCGCAATGTGGCGCCGCGCATCAAGGCGATCCAGGAGCGTTACAAGGACGATCGGGAACAGCTGGGCCGGCAGATGATGGAGCTGTACAAGCGCGAGAAGATCAACCCGCTGGCCGGATGCCTGCCGATCGTAATTCAGATTCCGTTCTTTCTGGCGTTCTACTGGGTCCTGCTGGAAAGCGTGGAAATGCGCCAGGCACCGTTTCTGGGCTGGATCACGGATCTTTCCGCACGCGATCCGTTCTTTATCCTGCCGCTCCTGATGGGGACGGCGATGTTCGCGCAGTTCAAGCTGCAGCCGATGCCCAGCGCGGATCCGATGCAGACCAAGATCTTCATGTTCATGCCGATCATCATGGCGGTCACCATGGCCTGGTTCCCGGCAGGCCTGGTGCTGTATTGGTTGACCAACACCTTGCTGTCGATCGCGCAGCAATGGCGTATCAACAAGCTGGTCGAGGCCGAGTCGAAGAAGACTTAGCGGGATACGCGGTTTCGGTCCAGGAGCGAAACCGCTGTAATCTATGGTTCCTTATGAACAAAGTCTCTGCTTCGGCTGATACCATCGTTGCGATCGCAACTCCGCCGGGCCGCGGCGGCATCGGTATCTTGCGCCTGTCCGGCGCCGGAGTCACCGATATTGCACGCAGCATCCTGGGCGACGTGCCGCAGCCGCGCCAGGCCGTACTGCGCATCTTCCAGGATGCCGATGGCGACATGATCGATGGGGGCCTGGCACTTTATTTTCCCGCGCCGGCCTCCTTCACCGGCGAGGATGTGCTCGAGCTGCATGGTCATGGCGGACCGGTGGTCATGGATCTGTTGCTGGCGCACACCCTCGAGTTGGGTGCACGTCCCGCGCAGCCCGGTGAGTTCAGTCAGCGCGCGTTCCTGAACGACAAGGTGGATCTCACCCAGGCCGAGGCCATCGCCGATCTCATCGACAGCGGTTCGGCTCAGGCGGCACGTGCTGCGACCCGCTCCCTGCAGGGCGAGTTCTCGATGATGGTGCGTTCCTTGACAGAGGCGATCACGGAAACCCGCATGCATGTCGAGGCGGCGATCGACTTTCCCGAGGAGGAGATCGATTTCCTGGCCGATAGCCAATTGCAGGCGCGTCTGGATGGTGCGCTCGCCTTGTGCGCGCAGATCACGGCGATGGCCGGTCAGGGCGC